>NZ_CALDXB010000001.1 GCF_937923675.1 uncultured Sutterella sp.
GATCTGACTTTATTTACTCAGTGCCCTTGACAAGGGGCGCGTAATGTGCCCCCCCGAAAACTTGTTTTTTTAAAGTTTCGCGTGTGCCCGCAAAAGGGCATGGCGGCGTATTGCCTGCGGAATCCCTATCCGCCTCGCCGTCCGAAACATTCAATTGGAGTTTCTAAGAAATGAATAAGACATTCAAGGTTGCGAGCAACGCCCTTCGCGGAACAGTTGTTTGCTCCGAAAAGGCCAGCTCCTACCAGGGCCGCGCCATCAAGACGGTGATCGCTGCAGCGGTCGCTTCGATGGTTGCCGGCGCTGCGATGGCTGCTGAACCGCCGACGTTGACCCTCACCGGCGCTACGCTGACCGTTACGGGTGATGCTGCTGCCAAGCAGTCCGTTGGTCAGGAAGGCACTGCGTCAATTACTCCTAAAGTAGACGAGCGTGCTGTCTGGAAAAACGGTGAGGATACGCTTGGAGCTGATAGGGCTGTGACGCTTACGAGCGGCGGCGCTTTTGTTGTCAAATACGATACCACTGGCACCAGTCCCGATCTTAAATATGCCGGGGTCAGCACTACTATCGGTTCGCTCACCAGCAAGACCGCTGATACGAACGTTACCCTTACGTCGCGCGGTGTTGCCGGCGCTGCTGATAAGACTGATGCTGTTGCCAATCTGAAGGTTAACGGGAAAGTCGATTTTGCTCAGGGCGGTACGCTGTCCTTTGTGACTGATAATGCGGAAAACAAGTCTGCCAATGCTTCTACCCTCGAGGGTACGGACATTATCTTCGGCACGGCCAATTCCCATCGACTGACCGGCGTTCAGGCGAAGATTACTGCTGATGCGAACAGCAATGCTGCTATTACCGGTACCACGGTCAAGCTTGACAATGTTGCAATTGCCAACGAAGGCAAGCTTGCTATCAGCAGCTCGTCGACCCTTGATGTTGGCCAGGATTCCACTGTTGCGAACAGCAAGGTTCTGACGCTTACTGCAGACCAGGGCCTTACTTTTAACGCTGATTACGCTGATGCCGGCATCCTTTCGCTGACATCGACCAAAGCAGCTGTTACTCTTGGCGGCAACATTAAGGTTAAGGAAGCGAAGTTTGGAGTTGCTTACGATCCTAAATCGACGACCGAAACTGCCACATTCTTTGCAAATGGTGCTGATGGGCAGGGCGTTTTTGTTGATGCCGGCTCCGTACAGGAATTCGAAAAGCTGACAGTTGAAGGTACGGTCACTGTTAGCGGTACGGATGCCGACAGGGCAACCAACGATGAATATGAGGCCGGCGCTCTGAAGGTCACGAATCTCGTTGCAGGTGATGCCGCTAAAAATGCGACCATCTCCAATGAGTCGGGTTCTGTGGAGCTCGGTACGGTCACGGTCAATTCCGGCAAGAAGCTGACCGTTGCGAACGGCACGCACGACACTCTCGCCAAAGATGGCGTGAAGAATGTCTTTACTGCTGAAAAGCTCGTTGTTGCTGCAAACAGCACCACGCCGACGGCTCTGGAAGCGGGCTTGTTTGTTGTTGATTCCGGCAGTTTTACGCTGACGGGCACGGGTTCGACGAATGCGGGCCAAATTACGCTTGGTTCCGCTGTAGATGCTGAACTCGTGGTTGCCGAAGGAGCGGATCTGACCAATTCGGCAAAGATTGGTGATGCGGCTGCTAAGCAGGGTACGCTTACTGTTCTCGGTACAGTCAAGAATTCTGGTACAGCTAAGAATGCGGCCATTACGGCTCAGAACATCACGGTTGCCGGCACGCTGACCAACGAATATGTCAACGACACTCAGGCTCCGAGCTCCAACGTTTTCGCTCAGATCAATGCTGAGAAGCTGACCGTCAAGAAGGGTGGTACGGTTTCTGCTGCGCTCTATAAAGAGACGGCAGGTGCTGGGTTCACCACGTATGCCGTTACAACGACTACTGTCGAAGAAGGCGGCACGTTCCTGACGACGCTCAACGCGAAGACTGGTACGGCGGCTAGCGATCCGGATAATGCTCTCACCCTGAACGGGAATGAGTTCATTCTGGATGGCGGCAAGCTCGCGACTAAGGATGGCGACATTCAGAACTTCGTCCTCAACACCGGCGATAAGCTCACGCTCAACGGCACGTACGATCTCAACGAAGTCCAGGTCAAGGAAGCAACCGCTGCTTTCACGGCGGGCGAGGAAAGCGTTGTCTCGGTCAAGACGCTCAACGTTACGGCTGGTTCTGCCAATGTCGGAGAAGATGGTCATCTGACGGTTACTGACTCGTTCAAGACCGCTGATGGAGCTGTTTCTGTTAATGTTGGCGACTTTGCGACGCTCACCACGAGTCTCGCTGCGATGAATTTGAAGACGGACGCCACCGGTACAGTGGGAGATCTGGATTCCGCGAACAACAAGACGCAGTCCGTTAAGAACGGCACGATCCAGCTGAACCGCACTGCAATTCTGGAAGTTACTGGTATTGATACGATTGCTGCTGGCGCTGCCGGTACGCAGAAGCTCGCCCAACTTCTCAGTGACGCGGAGAAAACCACCAGCGGCATGGGCCTCATTGATCTTGGTTCTGCCAAGATCTCCGGTCTCACTACGACGAACGGCAAGATTACGGCCTTGGCTTACAACAACATCGCAGGGATTACCGCTGGCGGCATCACTGCTGGTGTTACCAATGACGAGATTGATGCCCTCGTTGTTACGGACCTGAATGAACAGGGTGGTACCGCTAGCTATGGGGCCGCTGAACTCGCTGGTGACAGAACTGTTCTCTCTCTGCAGAAAGACACCGTTTTGTATCTCCACAATAGCGGCAACCTCGTCTCTACTTCGACGGGGGCTCTGGGAGGCGTGACGTTCCAGGATGCTGGCTATCTCATCACGACTGGTGCTGGTGCCAAAGTTGGCGCCGTTACTGGTGAGTCCGGCAACGTTTTCGTTGATAGCGGCGACTTGACCATTGTTGGCAATACCAACGTTGGTTCGGTTGAGGTTGCAAAAGACGCTGCTCTCAAGATGGAACAGGCTTCCGGCGCTACGGATCCGGTAACGCTGACTGCTCATACTGCCTTTGATGTCGCTGGTACGCTCACCACGGCTGGGGAAGTTGTTCTCGATATTTCTCATGTCTCTGACGACAACTATGCCGAAGTTGCCGGCACTCTTAATGCCGGCAAGTTGACAATCCGCGGCGATGAAGCGCTTGTCGTGTCCGGTACGGTTGTTGCTGGTGAACTCGCAGGCACAGGTTCTGTTGAGGTTGGCGACATGGATCCCTATGCCGGTACAAAGACCCGCGAAGAAGCACGCGACTACGAATGGGCCCGTGGTACTTCCAAGGTCGCCTTCGGCAAGGTCGCTGATACGGCCAGCATCAATGTGGTTGAAAACTCCATCGTTGCGCTCGGCACGACGGATGTTGCCGTTGCTGAAAAGGCTTTCGCTGCTACCGGCCTGAAGCTGAGCCGCACCGCTGTGACGGCTAACTCCGCCGTTACCGGTACGGTCAATCGTGTGGTCTATGTTGAAGGCAACAAGGACGCAGCTGTTAGCGGTAACGTCAAGACCATGTTTGAATCCGCTTATGCCGATACTCGCTTTGGGGCTCAGGACGCTCTCGTCTTTGATGCGCAGAAGGTTGACTCGACCGGCGATATCGCTCTGTTGAAGAACAATGTGTCGTTTAATGGTCAGCAGCCTACGGATGTCCTGTCATATGAGCTTGATGAAGGCGCCGGCACTGTCGTTGCCATCCTCAACGCGAAGAACGGCGACAAGTATCGCATCTCTGCGGGCTCTGTCTCCGGTCTTGACGGCGTGAACTCCGTGTTCACGGGCGACCTCATGATGGACGCTGTTGCCAGCGATGACGGCAGCACGCTCCAGATCCAGATGGAAGACAAGGCGGATCTCGCCAAGTACGGCATGACGGGCGCTGCGTTTGACGCCGCTTACGATTTCTATCGTACCGGCTCGAACGTCGGCAATACGTCCTCCTCTGCTCAGTTCCAGAACTTCATGTTCTCGAAGCAGACCTCGCCCTTCTATGACGCTGCCAAGGATGATGTGAACGTCGTCGCCATGATGACGGCTCTCAACTCCGCTGCTGCTCTCGGCGCCACGACCGGCGTTCAGGCGATGACGATGGATGCCGTCGAACAGATGGCTGACACCGTTGCCACCCGCAACAGCATCCTCACGCAGCGTGCTCAGGGCGTCAACGTCTGGGCCGACGTGAACGGCGGCAAGTTCGAAGCCAAGAAGCTCTTTGACGGTGCGGGCTACTCGTCCGACATCTACTCGGGCGTCCTTGGTCTCGACTACCAGTTCTCCTGCAATGCCGTCCTCGGCGCCGCTCTCACGATCGGCACCGCTGACACGGACAGCAAGAACTCCGGCGTCGCTGCTTCGACCGATACCGACCTCGTCGGCTTCTCGGTCTACGCCTCGAAGACCTTCGCCGACATCTGGAACGTTGCGGCCGACATCGGCTACATGAGCGCTTCGAACGACGTCAAGGCCAACGGCTACGACCACGCCTGGAAGTTCTCGCAGGATACCGATGCCTTCACGGTGGGCGTCCGCGGTGAAGTCCTCACGAAGGCCGGCGCCGTGAACATCGTTCCGCACGTTGGTCTCCGTTACACCCAGCTCTCCACCGACGGCTTTGAAGCCGGCTATGTGACCGACATCGACGACCAGAACATCTTCCAGATGCCTGTCGGCGTTGCCCTCTCGGCTGACTTCGAAACCAACGGCTGGACCCTTGCTCCGAAGTTCGACCTCTCGGTCGTTCCGACCTTCGGCGACAAGGATGCTGATCTCAAGCTCGGCATCAACGGTTCCGCTGCTTCGAGCGACTACGCCGTGCGCGTTCTCGATTCGAACCCGGTGCAGGCCACGCTCGGCATCAACGCGACGAACGGTGCCTGGGGCTTCGGTCTCAGCTACAAGCTCGGCGTTGGTTCCGACGAGCGTCAGGACAACTCCTTCAACGCTCAGGTCCGCTACGCCTTCTAATGACGCTTTCAAGCTGATTTAAGAAACTCCCGCAGTGCGCTTCGCTTCCGGCGAGGCCGCTGCGGGGATTCCTGATCGGTTTGAATTCACGTCATTTGGATAGCGAAGGAGCTTTCTCAAAGCTTCTGTAGAAGGCCCGTCTGCCAGCAACTGGGAAACGGGCTTTCTTTTTGTTCCCCGAAGGTGAAGGACTTATGGCAGGGAAAAAGCATTCCCCTCTGTCAAGTCGAATGGAGAACCACAATGTCTGCTTCCATGCAGTCCGTGAAGAGCGGGAAAACGAAAGCGAGCAAGATCCAGCCGGAGAATCCGAGGATGGAGCCGCCGAAGCGCATCCGCAAAAAGACGCTTCCGGCGCCGAAGATCTCGAAGGCACTCGGCGATATACCGGACGGAAGGGTGCTGAGCGCTGATGTCGCCCGTCACACGGAGAAGCGTGAGCAGGCACTGGAGCTCTTCAAAGCGGGACTCGGCTACACGAGAGTTTCGCGGATCCTCGATATTTCAATCAACACAGTCCGCGACTGGAGCCGGGCGTACAAGCATGGCACTTTTAAGACCGAGCCCTCAGACAACCAGTACCGCTACAGCGAAGAGGTGCGCACCAAGGCTATACGACTGCGGCTGCAGGGCTACTCCTGGGCGGAAATCCATCGGATGACGGGCATCCCGATCCCGACCGTGAGAAACTGGGTCATTGCCTATACGGAGAGACCCGGGAAGCGCAAGCAGCTTCTGGTTGAGGATTAATGGGTTTTCAGTACTGAGTCGTCAATGCAGAGTCTGAGGAAATCCTTGATGTCTTTCAAATCCAGAAAGACGTTGTAAGCGCATAGACCGTCGACATCGGGTGCAGCCATTGTTTCTAGTTTCAGATGAGGATGCAGTTTTATAGCAATATCATTTATCAATAACTCTCTGTTTTCATTGCCGTTAGCATGTTGATGTACGTAAGATTGAATAAAGTTTCCTAATGGAGTTCCGGGCTTCCCATATTCAAAGGCTTTAGCGATCTCCTCTGGACAGAAGTCGGTCAACTCGTATTCATATATCGGGTATTCGTTAGATTTCGCTGAGAAATATGGTACATACACTATTTTTTTGGGGTTATTCCCTGCCGTCATGTTGCGGCTGCTTGGAAATTCAGCAGTTGTTTTATATAACTTTTTTAAATTTCTAAACATTTTATTTTATCCTTAAAAAGGAGATAGAACCATCTCTGTCTCAATAAGGAGGTTAACCCATTTCATTGGATTCGTCAAGATATAAAAATATTAATATTCTTTTCAGCTCTATTGACTGCTTATTTCAGACTTTTCTGTACCGATAGTAGGAATGGCGGCTTATGCGGCAAAAGACTTTCATTCGCGATTCAATGGATCGGATTAGTGAATAGGGAGCACATCCATTGAAAAAATAAAAGGAGGCGGTTGGCGATGCAGAAGATCCAAACACGCAAGAAGCGGTCTTGCGAACTGCCGTTGGCCTTTCCGACGGACGGGCCGAAAACTGAGGGGAGGGCGGCAGCCTCGTGCGTCTTGTCGGATCGTTCCTGCGAACTAACACCGGCGAATCTGCCTGAGACGTAAGGGGGGCGCCCTGACGAGCGCCCCCGGTCATGCAGCCGCTTCATACGGTGCAGGGATTCAGAAAGGATCAGCGATTAGTATTCGTCGAACATGCGCTGGATTTCATCGTCCTTGTCCGTCTTCGTGAGCGCCATCATCAGAAGAATTCTCGCCTTTTGGGGATTGTGCATCATGGCGCTCTGGAAGCCCTCGCGCGTGAATTTGCCGACCGGAGTGATCATGCCTGTCGGGACGCGCGAAGCGATGACCACCTTGATCCCGGCCTTTTTTGCCTCCTGCAGGGCGGCCATCACGTCGTTGGGAACATTCCCGTGACCGAGCCCGGCACTGACGATGCCCCTGACGTTCATTTTGATCATGGCGCGAATGAGGCTTCCGTCCTGACCGAGCGAGGCGTAGTTGATTTCCACGCGCGGCAGGGCGTCGAGCTTCGAGATGTCGAACTCGCTCTCAGCCGTATGACGCTTCGTGCTGGTGTTGAAGAAGAAGGGCTTGTTGTTCTGCATGATGCCGAGACAGCCGGTATCCGGGCACTGGAACGTGGCCACATTGGTCGTATTCGTCTTCGTCACGCCGAAGGCCGGGCCGATCCTGTCGTTCATGCTGACCATGACGCCCTTGCCCTTTGCTTCAGGAGAAGCCGCAAGCGCAACAGCATTGACGAGATTGAGCGGACCATCCGCGCTCAAGCCCGTCGCAGGGCGCATGGAACCGACGAGCACGACAGGCTTCTCGCTTTTGACGACGAGGTTGAGGAAGTAGGCCGTTTCCTCGAGCGTGTCGGTGCCGTGGGTGACGACGATGCCGTCCACGTCTTTTTGAGCAAGGAGCTCGTTGATGCGCTTCGCGAGCGTCAGTTCGTTTGCGATTGAGAGCTTGGAACTGCCGACATTGAAGATCTGCTCGCCCCTGATGTTGGCGAACTTTTTGATTTCCGGCACGGCGTCCGTCAGGACTTCAATCCCAACGGGCTTGTGGCCGGAGCCGACGCCATAGTCCGTGAGGGAAAGTGAGCCGGAGCCGCGGCTCGCTATCGTGCCGCCGGTAGCGAGAATGGCAATGCTGGGGAGCGTTCTGGCCTCTTCCGCCTTTGCGGGGGCATCCGCCGCTGCGGCAGGGAGGGTGGTGAAGCAGGCGCTGGCGCCGAGGAGCATGCCCGCGGCAAGGGAAAGAGCGGTTTTTCTGATCATGATAATCTCCTCTGCTGCGGTCACTCAGGCAGGACGACTCTGCCGACGCCGTTTTCGATTTCAATCGTCGTGCCGAGGTCTGCGGAAAGCTTTTTGAGGTGCTCAAGCGTGTCAGCGCTCCCTGAGAGCCTGGGAGAGCCGCGATGCGGGCGCGGATTCTTCTGACCGAGGTCGATCGGGTAGAGCTTCACTTCCGTGAGTTTTCCGTCCTCGATGGTCCAGGAGGGCACGACGGCGCGCCAGATTTCGGGATTGACCACGTCGCCCTTGGTGCCGTTCTTGCTCCGGAAATTCATATAGGCGCCGACGCTCATGTCCTGGGGCAGGTTCTTGCCGTCGAAGGCGTCGTAGGGCTGGCGGGCGACGGTTTCAGCCTGGAAGATGAAGTTCCCGAGCGAATAGAAAATGATGCCGCCCTTCCAGCATTCGATGCCGCGGAGCTGATGCGGTCCGTGACCGATCACGACGCTCGCGCCCGCCTCAATGCAGGCCTTGCTGAAGGTTTCGATGAATTCGGGCGACTTCATCGTGTCGCCGCCTCGCATTTCATGGTGATGCACGGAAACGATCACGATGTCGGCCTGCCGGCGGGCTTCGGCAATTTCGTCGAGCGTGCGCTGCAGGTCCTTCTTGTTGGGGGACGTTTCGTTGTGTTCCGGGCCGTCGGTGAGGACGAAGTTCATGCTGCCTAAAGGGAGCGTGCCTTCGGGGAAGGGGAGGCGGTAGCCGCGCGAGATGAGATTGAACGTGCGGGCGTTGATTTCCGAGATGTCGGAGAGCTCCTTTGCCATGTCGAAGTGCCGCTGATTCACGTGGTGCACGGTGCGGAAGCGGAGCGGATTGAGGCCGGGCCTTCCTTTCAGCGTGAAGCCTTGGCCGCCCGCAGCAGCGGCCGGATCGAGCGTCGACGTAATGCCGATCATGGCGACGCGGGCGTGCCTCGTTTCGAGGTATGCGGCGCCAGAGGCTTCCTGAAGCGTCATGCCGGTGCCCGCAAAAATCATGCCGCGCTCCCTGAGGTGCCTGATCGTGGCCGTGATCCCGCCCTGACCGAAGTCGCCGGAGTGATTGTTCGCAGTATTGAAGAGATTGAAGCCGTAGCGCTTCATGTCGTCGAGAAGCGCCGGATCGCTCATCGCCCATGTGCCGCCGGATGTCGCCGCCGGCGCGCCTTCATCGTTGTGGAAGGTGGATTCCAGATTGGCAAAGCGCACGTCGTGCGCCTCGATCAGGCGCTTGAGCTCCTCGAAGCCTTCGTAGCCGTCTTCCGGGATCCTGCGGGTGATGAAGCTGTCGCCGCTCGCAATAAAAGTCGTCTTCATGGTAAGTCCTCTTTATCTGACCCCCAAGCTGAATGGAAAAGCGCCATGCGCTTCCTCCGCCTGGAGAAGAAGGAAGCGCATGGAACGCCAGAGAATCAGCTTCCGGATCCCTTGGCTTTCTCGCAGGTGATGTGAATGAGCTCGGAGGCTACCTGACCGGCTCGGAAGAGATCCGACATGTAGATCTGTTCAGCATTCGTGTGATTCTTGCTGTAGCCGAGCGCGAGGCCGATCGCAGGGATCCCGTTCCAGTTGAAGTGATTGCCGTCCATTCCGCCGCCGCCGCGTTCGCACCAACCCTCAACGTCCACGGTTCTGAGCGCTGCGAGCGCGGTCGAAACAATGTCGGACTGCGGGTCGACGAGGAAGGTGTGGTAGAGCGTTTTGATGCTTAAGTCGATCGGCGTGTTCCAGCGGCGGGCGGCATCCTCGAAGGCCGCCCGGAAGTCGACAAGATACTTTTCGAGCGCTGCGTCGTCGGTGCTCCGTGCCTCGGCCGTCATCTCGCAGAGATCCGGAACGACATTGGTGCCGGTGCCGCCCTTAATGACGCCGATGTTGGAGACCACTGTCGGCGTAATGCGGCCTTCCTGAAGATGCATGATCGCGTCCGCTGCAACGCGGATGGCGGAGAGTCCCTTTTCGGGTTCATTGCCGGCATGGGCCTTGATGCCGTGAACCTTGATCTCGATCTTGCACTTCGTGGGCGCCTGGTTGATGATGCGGCCGATGCGGCCCGGCGCATCAAAGACGAAGGCCTGTTTGCTCTTTAGTTTCGAGAAGTCGAGAAGGCCGGAGCCCTGGACGCCGATTTCCTCGCAGACGGAGAAGACAACCTCGACCGGACCGTGAGGGCGGCCGCTTTCACGAACGCGGCGAAGCCCCTCGAGAACGGCGCAGAGTCCGGAAACGTCGTCGGCCGCGAGAATGGACGTGCCGTCGCTTTTGATGAGGCCTTCGGCTTCATTCACAACCGGGTGAATGGCGCCGGGGTTCTTCACCCGGTCCATGTGCGCGGAGAGGAGGATCGAAGGTACATCCGGGTCGCCCGGGAGGCGGGCGATGAGGTTTCCGGTATTGCCGCCGAGCTTTTCGGCGGCGTTGTCCTCCTCGACGGAAAGCCCGAGGTCGAGGAGCTTCTTCTTCAGAACATCGGCAATCTTCCGTTCGTCCCGGCTCTGAACCGGGATCTGAACGAGCTCGAGGAATTCCTTCAGCATGGATGCTTCAGACATAGCGTTCTCCTTATCCTTTCACGCTCAGAAGACGTAGAGCATCAGCGTCACGAAGATGAGCGCGCCGGCCATCGGGATGATCTGGAATTTCGCCACGGTCATGGGCGAAACCTTCGCGATGCCCGCGCAGATGATCATGGCGCCGGCAACCGGGGAGATCGAGCGGCCGATGCCGCCGGAGAGCACCGTCATGGCGCCCATGTTCATGATGTCGAGGCCGAACTGCGGCGCATGAGCGCTCACGGCATTGTTGAAGGCGATCGAGGCGGCTTCGCCCGAACCGCAAAGCACGGCGATCACGAAGGGACCGACGATCGAGGCGCCCTTCGCGATGACGGGGGACGAGCTCATGTAGTCGATCAGGGCCTGGATCAGGCCGACGCTCTTCATGCCGGCCACGAAGATGTTGGCCGCCACGATGATGCCGAAGATGTTCCCGAAGCTGTCGCCCATGCCCTTGAAGAAGGTCTTCACGAACGTGCCCGGATTCGGACGGGCGGCAATCAGCGCGACCACGGCGCCGAGGATCATGGCGTGCGAGACCGGCATCTTGAGGGCCGGCACGAGGCCGAAGTTGCCGAGGAGCAGAACGATGAGCGGAAGGAGCGGGATGATCGCGTAGAGGTAGTTGATTTTGAAGTCGGCCGGGATGCCTTCGCCCTCGGCCTCGAGCTGCGCTTCATCGGGACGCCAGCCCTTCTTCTTCATGTAGTAGGCGATGAGAACCATGAGCGCGGAGGAAACCACGACGGAGCCGAGAATCGGACCCGCAACCATCTGCACGAATTCGATGGAGGGACGCTGCGCGAGGTCGGCAACGATGGTCGGATGAACGTGGCCCGGATTCAGGTTGCCGCCGTAGAGGCCCGCCATCACGGCTGCCGCTGCGAGCGGCGCCGGAACGCCCGCCGAGAGGAGGAGCGGAATGAAGATCGTGCCGACAGCGGCCGAAGTGCCGGCCGCGGACGGAATGGCGCTGTTGACGATGGTCGTCGCGAGCGAGACGCCGATGATGACGCAGGGGCCCGCCTTCTTGAGGAGCTTCAGGAAGACGGCGATCAGGTGGGTGTGGAGCCCCGTCATCTTGACGACGGCTGCAAAGCCCATCGAGGCGATGATGACTTCAAAGACGTTCGCCTGCTTCATCGACTTCGAGAAGGATACGAGCGGGGCGAGCGGGTCGCCCGCCATGCAGGCGAGTATCAGGCCGCCCGCAATAAGCACCATTCGGGTCTCGTACTTTTTGACGAGCGCCCAGCACATCGCAAGGATGACGACTGCCGAGAGGAACATAGTCATGGTTGTCTCCTTTTTAATCTCAGGTAGGTGGTCTTAGGAAGAGAAGGTGAGAGTGGATCAATGCCAGACGGCGCTCATCCGTCTGCGGACATCGGCGGATGCCTGACGAAGCGGAGCGTGAAGCCGCCGTGCGGGAAGCTTTTCGCTTTTTGCGAGATTTACGCCTTTCAAGATAGACCTGCGGGCCGTCTCGATATCGGTGGTTGAGGGTAGATCAGGCGCAGCAACATCAAGAAGTTCGCTCAGAATGCCGAGCTCTGAGAAATGCCTGACGTCGTAGGCCATGGGAGGGATTTTCGACGCGAGCCTGTCGAGCTCCTCAACGGTTCTCAGGGTGATGCGCGCGGCGGATTCACGGCTCATCGCATGGACCATGACCTCCGGGTCGTTGAGCGCGATGAGGTAGTCGGACTGATAGCCGAAGGCGAGGAATGCGCCCGACATGGCCTTCCCGACGATGAAGCCCACCACCGGGTGGCCGGCTTCGCGCGCTTCGATGAAGGCGGCGGCGGAGGCGGCGAGCGCCTGATGAATGCCGAAGGCTTCTTCGCGGCGCCCGTAGGCCTGGCTCGCCACGTCGATCACGAGAACGAGCGGCGTCTTTTCTTCCTGACCGGATTCGGACTGCACGAAATCGCGAACGGACTTCGCAATGGTCCAGCCTTCAAGCAGACCCACTTCACCCTTTCTCGCCCTGGGGTAGGGGTTTTCGGGATCGGGGAGCACCGACATGAAGCGGACGGGCTTCCCCCCGATCCGGCCGTCGGCTGCGGCGACGCTCGGAATGAGGCCGGCGAGGAGCTTTGCCTCGGGATCAAGGGCTTTGAGCCAGACTGCGCCTCTGCTTTCGGCCGAGAGCGTCTTCACTTTTGCTGAGGAGTTCATTTCCGGGCTCCCTGAGAAAAAAGGGCTTTGGTGATTTCCGGCGCCGCCTGCTCGGCAGCATCAAAGGCCATGAGCTTCGGCAGGTAGCAGTCGACGCGGTCGGTGCGGAAGGTTGCGGGGACGCCTCTTGCGAAGCACTTCGCAATCGCCGTGCGGACCGCATCGATGTCGTCCTCGGCGAATTCGTCGGCAAATCCGGTTTCATGGCGGATGGCGCCGCCCGTCATCGACCAGATGAAGGGCTTGTTCCGGGAGTCGTATTCCCCGATGCCGGCTTCCTGCTCGATCACCTGGGGACCATTGAGGCCGAGACGCGCTTCGCGGGTGACGACGAGGTAGGAGCAGAGCCCTGCGGCAATCGACATGCCGCCGAAGCACCCCACGGTTCCCGTGATGAGGCCGAGCACCGGCGTGTGGCGGCGCAGCCTCACGATGGCCGAATGAATGTCGGCGATTGCGGCGAGGCCGAGGTTTGCTTCCTGGAGACGCACGCCGCCCGTTTCGAGCGCGAGGATGACGAGCGGGGGATTCCCGGTTTCGGCATCCGCAAGCGCAAACTCGAGCATGGCCGCCATCTTGGCGCCGGAGACTTCGCCCATGCTGCCGCCCTGAAACGCGCCCTCAATTGCCGCAACGCAGCAGGGCTTGCCGCCGAACGTCCCTTTCGCAATCACCATGCCGTCGTCGGCCTGAGGGACGATGTTCTGGTTCTCGAGCCAGGGAGATTCGATGAAGTCGAAGGGCCCGAGAAGTTCGCGAAAGCTTCCCTTGTCGAGGAGCGCCATGGCGCGTTTGCGGGCCCGCAGCTCAATAAAGCTTCTTTTAATCAGCATGACTGAACCTCCGCGTCCTTTGCCGCCTCAACGGCCTGTTCAATGCGGATGCGCGCGACGCCGGGCGTTGCGCCGAAGTCGTGAATGACCATGACGCCGGCGGGAAGCCCCTGCATCGCGGAGAGGCGCCCGAGGAGCGCTTCCCAGCGGCGGGCGCTGTTGTCGACGGACGAGGTGATCCGGACGGTGAGGTCCGTCGCGGCGCCCGTGCCGTCGTAGAGCACTTCAAGGTCGCCCGAGGCGACCACGCCCGTCTGGACCTGCGCGCCTCGGATGGGGCGGCCTGCGGCCACCTTTAGTTCAAGCGATTCCATAAATTTCCCCAGTGAGTGATTTCGTTTTTCAATCCAGAATGCGGACAGGCGGTCGAGAAAGAGCGCTGCGGCAAGAAGATCCGCGGAGCCGCCGGGCGAAAGCTTTCCGTTCTCGAGCTGCCGGCAGAAGGCTTCGTAGGCTTTCCGGCCCTCCGGGACGCCGACGCCCCCAAGGTCGAGCACTCGCTGAGCACCTTCCTGTACCAGCAAAACTCCTGCCAGACCGCCCCGATGCGCGATGCAGGTGTCCGGAAGCGCGGCCATGAGCGCGAGAAGCGCATTCATCTGAGATTCGGCTTCAGAGCATCCGTCCCGACGGGATTTCCGGAGCCGAGGGATCGCATGAAGGCGGACATGCTCAAAACCGCTCTGCGCTTCCTCTCTGGCTCCGGGAAGTCCGTAGCGCTTTCGCACGACGAGTCCGTGACTGGCTCCCGGCGCCCTGAACCCCGGATCGGGGAGCGAGGCGATCCGGCCTGCCAGAAGGGCAACCGCATCGGCCTCAAGGGCTTCCCGGTTTCCGGCGAGGCCCGCTGCGGTCGTGAGAAGCCCCTGCGCGTAGATGGCGCCGCGATGCGTATTGACGCCGCCGGTGGCTCTGAGCATTTCGGCCTCGGCGGCCCGCCCGATCGCGCCGATCGTTTGGCGGAGCATGGCGAGCGATGCGGGATCGTTCTGATCAGCGCTTCTCGCCGCATCGGCCATTGCCCTGAAGCCCGGGCTGATGGCGTCGATGGACGCATGCATCATCCCGATCGTCATGTCCTCGTGCGAACCCGGGCTCACCCAGTCGACGAGGCCGGGCTTCGGGAAGAGGTTCGCCTCATCCTTCAGGCTCGCGGCGGCGAGGAGCGCGAGTTCCTCCGGTGAGGGAAGGGACTCCTCAGCTGCTTCAGGGCGGAGAGCGCAGCGCATGACTACCAGCTCCTGAACTTCGCGGGCGGGTTGTAGAGGCCCCCCGACCATTCGACGAGGTCGGCGATGCTCTTCGCGGCCAGAAGCGAGCGCGTGGCTGCCGCCGGACTGATCCCGAGATCCCCGGGACGAAGGAGCTTTTGCTCCGCGCGAAGCTTCTTCACAACCGCAGCGTCCGCCGCCATGCCGATATCCGTAATGCCCGCCACGGAAGCGACGAGGGCCTTTCGTTCCTCGAGCGATTCGGCGCGGTAGAGGCAGGCGACGCCTTCTTCGGTAACGACATGCGTCACGTCGTCGCCGTAGATCATCACGGGCGCGAGCGGAAGGCCGGCCTTCTCGGCGACCGGCACGGCGTCAAGCGTTTCGACGAAGGTGGGCTTGGGTCCGGCCTGGAAGGTTTCCACCATCTGCACGACAAGCTTTCTGCCGCGGGCCACCGGATCGGGCTTCGGAATCATCTCGAGCCAGGCTTTCGTGGGATGGCGGCGGCCGTGCGGGTCATGGCCCATGTTGGGGGCGCCGCCGAAGCCGGCGAGGCGCCCGCGCGTGACGGTCGAGGAATTGCCGATCGGATCCATCTGGAGCGTTGAGCCCACGAACATGTCGACGGCGTACTGACCGGCCATCTGGCAGAAGGCGCGGTTCGAGCGCATGGAACCGTCGGGGCCGGTAAAGAAAACGTCCGGGCGCGCCGCGATGTAGGCTTCCATGCCGAGTTCGCCCCCGAAGCAGTGCACGCTCTCGACCCAGCCCGATTCAATGGCCGGAATGAGCGTCGGATGGGGATTGAGGCACCAGTGGCGGCAGACTTTGCCCCTGATGCCGAGCTCCTCGCCGAATGTGGGGAGAAGAAGCTCCACCGCGGCCGTATTGAAGCCGATGCCGTGGTTGAGGGACTCGACCTCATGGGGCGCGTAAATCCCTTTCAAAGCCATCATCGCCATCAGGATGTGCGCATCCTTGATCTGGCGCGGGTCGCGCGTGAAGAGGGGCTCAATGAAGAACGGCCGGTCCGCCTTCACGACGAAGTCCACCCAGGAGCCCGGAATGTCGACGCGCTCGAGATCCTTCGGGTCGTCGACGATTTCGTTCACCTGCGCGATCACGATGCCGTCGTGGAAGGCCGCGGCCTCGAGAAGCGCCGGCGTGTCCTCCGTGCTCGGCCCCGTGTAGAGGTTCCCGTCCCGGTCGGCCGCATAGGCGGCGACGAGCACGACATTCGGAATCAGATCGACGTAGAGCCGCGAATAGAGCTCGATGTAGGTGTGAACGGCGCCGATTTCAAGGAGCCCGTCCTCGAGGAGCTGCGCAATGCGCAGGCTCTGCGCGCCGGCATAGGAGAAGTCGAGCTTTCTCGCGATCCCCTTTTCGAAAAGGTCCATGTGCTCCGGCAGGCTCACGCTCGGCATGATCATGTGGAGATCGTGAATTCGCTCCGGATCCGCATCGGCGAGGGCGCGCGCAAGAAAATCCGCCTGCTTCTGGTTGTTTCCTTCAAGGACGACGCGGTCGCCCGGGGCGACAACCGCCTCAAGGACCATTCCGATTTTGTCCGTCGGGATGATCTTTCCGCCGGATGCGGTCGCTTTCCCTGCCGCCTCAATCCGGGCACGCTTTGCGCTTCGCCGGAGATCCCAGCGGCGGGTGCCTGAGCCTTCTTCCATAAGGAATTCCTCCTATGTTTCGTTCTGCCGCAGCCGGTAGCGGCCGAAGCGTTCGTTCGGGCAAAGTATGTTCGCGGGGGGAAGGCTCAATCAATCGCTTTTTGCGTAGGTTCATTACGGAAACCGGAATGGTTGGAGCGGGGCCCTTCTTTTATGCTTCCTTAGAGGAAAGTCAGTGCTTTCCGAAGTCTCCCGGCGTTTTTTGGGCCTGAACACCATGCTGATGCGTCCCCACGACCTTCTTTACCTGACAGGGAAAAAGTCTCTGCGCGACAAGCTCGAGCCCGTTCTTGAGAGCTTCTGGGATCCGGAATCCATGCCCGTGGTCGTGCGCCGGGATAGAGGGGAGGGCGAATGGATTCCGGTCGGCCTCCGGGGGCCGGGACGCCGCGACAGGCAGGCGAACCGGGCAAGGAGGGCGGATGTGCTTCGGGTGCTTCGTCCGGAGGATCTGGCGGTGCGTTCTGTCCTTGAGCAGTCTCCCTTCAGGGACCTGGGTCCCGTAAGGGCGGCGCTGATGCTTCTTGCCCGCCCGTCGCCGGCGAGGTGGGGCATTGCGGGAAGCTGCGGCTTTTCGCTTGCGTCCGGGCATTCGGTCATGAGGCCGTCAAGCGACCTGGATCTGGTGGTGAATGCCGGGGAGCCGCTTGACCCCGACGAAATGCGCGGCTGGCTCGAAAGCTTCCGGGACCTGCCGGTCAGAGCGGATGTTCAGATATCGACGCCCCTGGGCGGCTTTGCGCTTCGCGAATGGGTGGAGCGCAAAACAGTGCTCCTCAAAACGAATGCGGGGCCCGTGCTCACCGACAGGCCCTGGGGAGACGCGTCATGAGAATTCTCTTTGCCTTTCCCGGTCAGGGCGCGCAGCGCCCGGGGATGCTTCACGATCTTGACCGCACCCCCTTCGGAAAAAGCGTCATCGGGGAAATGAGCAGCGCCCTCGGTCTCGATCTTCTGGCGCTCGATACCGGGGAAGCCTTCGAACGCACTGAAAACGTGCAGCTTGCGCTTTTATGCGCCGGCATGGCGAAATGCCGGGAATTGGAAGCCGCCGGGATTCGTCCGTCCCTCACGGCCGGCCTTTCGATCGGCGCCTTTGGTGCTGCGGTTGCGGCGGGCGCTCTCGCGCTCTCCGACGCTGCGAGGCTCGTTCTGCTTCGCGGGCGCCTCATGCAGGACGCCTATCCGTCCGGATACGGCATGACGGCGATCGGGAGCCTCCCGCTGCATGAGGTTGAGAAAATCGCGGATGCCTTTGAGGACGTCTATGTCGCCAACGTCAATTCCGAAGCGCAGTGCGTTCTCTCGGGGCGCCTCGCATCTCTGGACGAAGCCGCAGAAATCGCGCTCGGACAGGGCGCCTCCTACGCGAAGCGCATCCGGGTTACGGTCCCCTCGCACTGCCCGCTCCTCTCGGCGCCCGCTGAAGAGCTGATGAAGGCCTTTCAGGAGGTTGAGGTGAGGCGCCCGAAAGTTCCCTTCCTGTCCGTCAATTCGGGCCGCGCGATCTGGGATCCTCTGAAATTATCCGGGGACCTCGCATTCAACATGGCGCGGCGGACTTCCTGGCTCGATGCCGCTCAGGCTGCAAAAGAGCGGGGCATTGACGCGCTCATCGAAATGCCGCCCGGGGGCACCCTCGGGTCCCTCGCGAAGAAAACCTTCTCCGACGGCATTGTGATTTCGGCTGCGGCAGTGCCGGCAGAGGAAATTGCCGAAAGACTGAAGAGCTGTCAGTGCGGCTGAGCTGTGGGTAGGGGCGTTCCGAACGTGCGCCGTCCGTACATCCGGGCTTCTGCGGCAAGGGCGAGAAAATTCGCCTCATGTTCATGCGTTTTCTTGAAGACGATGCTGATGGTCTGCCGGATGCGGTAGGGCTCCGCAAGCGTGATGAGCTTCACGGTCGACTCAAAGACCGGACGCATGCGGCCCGGCAGAAGCGCAAACCCGAGTCCTGCCTGCACGAAGCTCACCATGGAGAAGATGTCGTTCACCTTGGCTACGATCTCAGGCGTCTTTCCCGTCTGCCGGAACGCATCGAGAAAGCCCTCGAACGTTGCAAAGCCCTCCTGAAGCGTGACCCATTTGGCGCAATGTAGATCCTTGAGATCGGCGTCTTTCTCGCGGCCCTGATAGTCCGACGGCGCGGCCAAAAAGAGATCGTCGTCGAAGAGTTTGATGACGATGTTCTTTCGTTCGTCAATCTCTTCGCCGCCCGTTGCAATGACGATGGCGTCGAGCTTGTTTTCCTCAAGCTTCTCAAGGAGCGCCCGGTTGCTTCCCATGACGAGTTCGAATTCGAGCTCCGGGTTGCGGTACTTCATGCCGAGAATGATGTTCGGGACCGTGCGGACCGAGAGCGAATAAAGGCTTCCCAGGCGCATCCTCTTCTGCCTGAAGCCGCCGACGCGCCGCGTCTCCTCAACCGCCTCGTGCATCATCGAGATCATGTCCACCGCGTACTTCGCGAACTCCCTCGCCGTGGGGAGCGGCTGAAGCTGCCGCCCCTTGCGGATGAAGAGCGGGCACTCGATCGTTTCCTCGAGCGTATGGAGCGCCCTGTGCACGCTGACCGCCGCCGTATCGAGCTCCTCCGCCGTCCGGGCAATGTTTTCTGTACGCAGGAAGGCGAGGAAAACCTCAAGCTTGCGCAAGGAAAGTCGATCGTCAAACATGGTCTGAACCCGCACCCGGAAGAGTTGAGGAAGATGCAGGGATCCTACCGCGACTTGAGACGGAGAGGTATTGCCGCAGCGGACGATTCATCTAAATTGTTCTGTCGGCGTACGTATGAATGCGCCTGAGCGCGCTACCCCTACCTCACGGCCCACGTAGGAACCTGCC
>NZ_CALDXB010000002.1 GCF_937923675.1 uncultured Sutterella sp.
GAGTCCCGGATTGTGATTCCGGTTGTCGTGGGTTCGAGTCCCATCTCCCACCCCATCCACAGAATTCGAAAGAGCTCCTGATTCTAGCGGTCAGGAGCTTTTTTCTTGCCTTTATATTTCTGCAAGGCAGGGAGTTACGCTATTCAAGTTTTTGCGTCATCTTTCTCTTGACAATGGCTAGAATGGCTGAAGAAATTGGTTTTTCGAAGTAATTTTTATCAGCTACAGCTCTAGTGCCTATTCTTAAGTTTCTCCATGATGGGTTTCTTGGATCAGGAGGTTTCTATGGAGAACGTAAAAATCATGAATGAAACTTTCTCGATTCAATTCTCGGGCCAGGCTTTCGATAACAACGATATCCCTGCAGCTGCTCTGGCACAGTCCCTTCTCGCGCTGGACGGACTTGCAAAGCGAACAGCCGATGCAGTGTATGGAAAAGACTCCAACGCCGAGATCAAGGTTAAAGCTGGGTTTCGTCAGGGGTCCTTCATCGTAGATCTGGTGGCGACATGTTCAAAAGACCCTGTTACTGCGATTGCGGTTGCAGGGAGTGCAGTGACGGTTGCATATGGCGTTGTCCCGATGATCAAGGGCGTCCTCAAGCTTGGAAAATTTTGCTTTGGCAAAAAGATTGAAGCAAGCACCGAACCTGATGAACACGGAGAGGTAAAGGTTGTCAATCAAATTGGTCAGGTCAATTATTTCAACGCCGCCGTGATCAATATCTACAATCAGGACCGAACCCGATCTCAAATTTCTCGCCTGACGCAGACTCTTGATCAAGCCGGCGCTGACTCAATCAGCATCAGCACCGGAGATGACGACCAAACGCCCGAAGTGATCAACAAGCAGGATCGGGAATTCTTCCGTTATGAAGAAGGAATGGTTCTAACGGACAATGAAAGCGAGGTCATCCTTGAGATTGTCGGACCGATGCTGGACGGATCCCAAAAGGGATGGCGATTCAGCGAAGGAGATGACGGCGTCGAATTCTCTGCAAGCGTTGAGGATGAAGATTTCTTAGGAAAAGTAAAGTCGAGAGAAATCAAATTTGAGAACGGCACTGCTGTACGTGCGATTGTGCGCACCGTGCAGCGCAAAAATATTCGTACGGTAACGGAACGCACGATTGTTGAGGTTCTGGAGGTTTTGTCGCCTCCGCAAGTGCTGTTCTAATGCCCTCAAGGCCTCTTTGCCGGAGGCATTTCCTTACGCTCAAGAATGCCGAAAGGCCGCGCGGATTCTCTCCGGCGCGGCCTTTCTTCCCCATGATTCGGGCTTATGGGTTAAGCCTTCTCCTCATCCTCAGGGAGCTTTGCGCCGCAGATGGCGCAGAAGAGCGCTTTTCTCGAAGCGGCTGGAGCTCCGCAGCAGGGGCAGCGTTTCGGCACGGGTCCGAGTTCAACGATGAGTTCGCCCTCCTCAACGGGCACCATGCGGCGGGTCTGGGCAAAGTCTGCGGTCTTGAGAACGCGCTTCACAATGCCGTCCATGGGAGCGCAGACAGCCTTTTCCTGCTTCATGATGGAGACATTGAAGAGCTCCTGGCCCTTCTTGACGATGTCGCCCGGGGCTACATGCACGATCCAGAGATCGGCCTTTCTGGGGCTTGCCACTTCGCCCGGCACGCTCGGATCGGCAAGCGTGACGCCCGCTTTCCTGGCGGACCCCGTTTCGAGCTTCACGTCGGTCGTGAGGATTTCGCTGTCGAGCACGTAGCGTACGGTTGACACACCTTCTTCGTTCACCGGGTCGATGGAGAGGAGATGAAGCTGATGGGGCTTCCCGTCAGAGCTCGAGAAGTTGAGCGTCTGTCCGGACTTGAGGCCCTCAAACCAAACATCGAGCGGGAGGCAGTTCGGATCGCCGAATTTCTTTCGGAATTCAATCGTCTTCAATGCGTCGGCCGGATGGTTGAGGTACATCACGAGCTCTTCGGCGGTGGGAGCGCGCTTCAAAAGCTTCTCGAGCGAACGCTTTTCGCCTTCAATATCGGCGGGAGCGAGGCTCGCGAGGGGCGACGCTTCGCTTCTCGCGGCAAGAGCCTCGCGCCACCTCGGACCGAAGGCGGATTCATAGACCCAGTCGTCGGGGAAGCCGAGCGGAAGGCGGCCGAACTTGCCGAGGAGGAGATTCCGGAACGCCTCATTGCAGTCGACGTAGATCGTGAGGCGCGCGGCCTTTTCTTCGGTAGTGAGATCGGTCTTCTTCGTGCCCGCCATGCGGATCGCCGCAAGGAGCCTTTCGACGGCGGGCATGCCGCCCCGCTTGTAAGCCCCCGTGACCGCGAGGAATGCCGTATTCCAGGTGATCTGCGAGCCCGGCGTCACGTCGTGATAGCGCACGATCCTGCGGGTGCATTCGAGGAATTCGAGCATGAAGGGCAGAAGCTGAATGTAGCCCTGCTTCACGGCGCCTTCCTGAGAGGACGACGTGGCGCCGCCCGGCATCTGGTAGCGCGTCACCTCGTAGTCGACGCCCTGGAAGTAGGGCGAGCAGTAGCGGTCGAAGTAGGGCATTACCTGCTTCGCGGCGAAATTGGCTTTCGAGATCGCTTCCCGGTTGATGAGGGTCTTCATCCCGAGCTCGTCCTCGAGATAGGCGGCAAGGGACAGGAGATCCCCCTGACCGTAGCTTCTCACCGATGCGCCGAGACCGGCGTCGAGAATTTCGCAGCCCGCCTGAGCGGCAGCCGCGCAGGCCGGAAGGAAGAGTCCGTCCGTCGCGTGACGGTGATAGTGAAGCACCAGTTCGGGCCAGCGCTTCTTAAGCGCCGTCACGAGGGCCGTCATGAAGGCGGGCGAGCAGACGCCAGCCATGTCCTTGAGGCCGAGAACGAAGTTCCTCGCGGCTTCCTTTTCAGTCACGCCCATGGTCTTCGCAACCATGCGCAGAATGGCTTCGGCCGACCTGAGGCAGTAGTTGACGTCGAACCAGGGCGCGCGAGAGAGCGCTATTGCCGGCTCGAAGAGCTTGTCGCGGCGCGAGAGCACGACCTCTGCGATCGGCTGCATGTTTTCGGCTTCATTGAGGAAGTCGAAGCACCGCACGACGTCGTAGTGCTCGCAGATCATTTCGCCCGTGAGCCGCATGAGGTTTCTCGGCTGCGGCGAGTAGCCGAGGACGTTCGTGGAGCGCACGAGCAGCTGCTTCAGTGTCTTCGGCGCAAAGGCGTTCCATTCGCGCGCCTCTTCAAAGGGATAGGTCATGTTGGCGAGCATCGCCACATGGAAGTGCGCGCCGCCGCCGTTTTCAATCGAGAAGAGGCCGGCGTTGTCGAGGTAGGGTCCGATCAGGCGGTCTTCCGCGAGGCGCATACGGTTCCCGTGGTTCGACTGCGTCATGTCGCGGGTCGTCGTGTCGGTGAAGTGCACGCGTCCCGTGTCGCGGATGAAGGAGAGAATCGACTCGCGGTCGCTCTGCGGATAGGGCGAAGGCGCGCTGCGGGCGGCTTCGGAAAGCTGCGGCAGCACGGGCGTGAAGCTTCCGAGCTTCGGCGTCGTGCGCGAGCGGTAGGTGCCGAGCGACACGTAGGGGTTGAAGCCCCGGGCGGAGATTTCGGCAACGAGCTTCGCCAGGCGCTCGCTCTCGGGACCGAGATCCGTGTACCGGAGAAGCTCCGGGTGCTCCTTCACGAACGTGGTCGTCACCTTCCCCGCGCGGAAGAGCGGATGGCTGATCACGCCGCGAAGGAAGGGAATCGTGGTCTTCGGCCCGCCGATCATGTATTCCGAGAGCGCGCGGTCCATGATGCCGAGGGTTTTCTGCCAGTCGCGCGCATAGGTGATGAGGAGCGCGCCCGCGGAGTCGTAGTTGGGCGGGAATTCGTAGCCCGCCGAGAGGTTGGAGTCGAGGCGCACGCCCGGGCCGCCCGGAGACACGTAGCGGGTGATGAGGCCTGAATTCGGCGTGAAGCCGTCCTGCGGATCCTCAAGGTTGACGCGGACCTGAAGTGCATGGAAGGCGGGTTTGACCGACTCTTCCGTAAAGCGGAGGGTCGAGCCGAAGGCGATGGCGATCTGCTCCTCGACGAGGTCGATGCCGTAGCGGCTTTCCGTAATGCCGTGCTCGACCTGCAGACGCGTGTTCACCTCGATCATGTAGGGGGTGCCCTCCTCGGTCACGAGGAATTCGACGGTGGCGACCGAGTGGTAGCCGACGTCAAGCACCAGGCGCTTCGCGTAGTTCTTGAGCCTCTCGCGCAGCTCGGGCGTCATGCCCGCCCAGGGCGAGGGCGTCACCTCGAGGAGCTTCTGGTTGTTGCGCTGCACCGTGCAGTCGCGCTCGTCGAAGGCGAAGACGTTGCCCCAATGGTCGGCAATGACCTGAATCTCAATGTGGTGGACGTGAGCGAGGTACTTTTCAACAAAGAGCCTCGGGTTCCCGAAAGAGGCCTGCGCCATGGCGGAGGCTTTTTCAAAGGCGTCCTCGAGCTCGTCCTCTGACGTGACGAGGAAGATCCCGCGTCCGCCGCCGCCGCCCTCGGCTTTGAGCATGATCGGAAGGCCGATCTCGCGCGCGAGGCGGCGCGCTTCAGGAATGTCGACCGATTCGTCGGATCCCGGCACGACCGGAATCCCGAGACGGCGCGCCACGCGCCGCGCCTCGACCTTGTTGCCGAGGAGATGCATGGCTTCGGCCGAGGAGCCGATGAAGGTGATGCCCGCTTCCCGGCAGAGTTCGGGGAAGGTATTGTCCTCGCTCGCAAAGCCCCAGCCCGGGTGAATGGCGACGGCGCCGCGTTCGCGGGCGAGCCGGATGATTTTCGGGAGATCGAGATAGGCGCGGGGGTCTGCGCCGAGAAGAATGAGTTCCTGTGCGGAGGCGGCTGCCGGCTCCGCCTTGTCGATGTCGGTCGCGGTGACGGCCGCGACGGCATTGAATCTTTCGCGTATGGAGCGGGCTATTCGTCTTGCCGGAATGCCGCGGTTTGCAACAAGGATGACCTTGCCGCGCAGGCTTTCGCGGACCTCCTCAAAAGAGCGTTGCTGCATGCTGGATTTTCCTTCCTGTAAGCGTGTGGTGATTGGCTGGATTTTTTTATTGTTTTCCCGCTCCGAAGAGCTTCCGATGCTCGGATTCCCCTGCGGTCAGCGTGCTTTTCTCGATGTTCTGAAAGCTTTTTGTCCGACCTCAGGGACCGGGGCGGGAAGAGAGAAGAAAGAGATGGAGCTTTGAAATGCCTCCGGAGCGGTCAGTTCCGCATGAGGCTCCCGCGCAGGCAGGAGATCATGCGGGCGTGCGACTGGATGACGAGCTCGCCCTCCGAGGAAAGCCCGAAGAGGCGCCCTTCGATCCGGCCGCTCCCCGGACCCTCGGGGTCAAGAACGGAAATGTTCTCGCCCTTCCAGAGGAGATAGTCTTCGGCAAGGGCGCGCCAGCGCTCGAGAAGCTCGAGCGGATCTTCCCGCGCGATGCGCGCGGCGATGCGGCACCAGAGGAGATAGGGGTCATTGAGGCGTGCGTGTGAGGACCCCGGAGCGTTATGGTGAAGCGGCACGGCATCCGCGAGCTTCCCTGCGGGGAGCGCCGCACCTTCGCGCAGGAGGTCGGCGCCCGGCGCCCAGGAGAGGTTGAGGCCGATCCCGGCAGTGAGCAGCCCGCCGATCTCCTTCAGCAGAATTCCGCCCGCCTTGGCGGCGCCTTTATGCGTGAGCGCTACGATGTCGTTGGGCCACTTGATGAGGACGGCGTAGCCGAGGGCTTCAAGCTCGTCGGCAATGAGTGCGGCGAGTGCGGCGGCGCTTGCCTCCGTCTGCCAGACGCCGGCAAGCGGGAGGCGGATCGCCGCATGAACGTTCCCGCGGCGGCTTTCCCAGGCGCGGTTGTACTGTCCGTGACCGGCCTTCTGCTCGTCGGCAAAGACGGAGCCGAAAAGCGGGAGCTCTCCCTTGTCGAAATATTCCCGGGCGTTCTGGAAAACCGATTCGGCAGAAGCGAGGCGCAGTGGCGCTGGCGGACGTGGATAGGCGGGCTGCATGGTTCGGGGCATCCTGGAATTTCAAAGGATGGAAGATCCTTTGCCTCATTTCAGGTTAACAGCTGGAGCCTCCCGAAAAGCGGTTATTGCCGCCTCAAAACGCATCTCAATGAAGAGCTTTTGCGCCCGTCAAGTGGTCCTTGGGAGAAAGTGCCGATGGACATTCTGCCTAGTGCGGCGGCCTCAAAGCGTCTGCCGGGATGCCCGGGGTGAATGCGCTCCGAAAAAATGTATGACGATGTATGACCGCCATCACGGACAGTCGGCGCGGCGTCAGGCGTGATGCTCATGCGGGAGTGCGGGTGTGCTAAAACTTTTCCGTGCACTCCGCTCTTCAGGTCCGAAAACATGTCGTTCCGCAGACATCCTCTTTTTGCCGCTCTCATGACGGGCGGACTTCTCTTTTCCATTCTCCTGCCGGTTCACGGCGCAGAGAAAATGCCGGGAAGTCCGCAGGTGATCCGCATCGGGATCAGCGAATTTGCGGATTATTCGGTGAATCTTCCCATCCTGCCGGCAACCGTGAAGACGCTCGAGGAGACGCTGGGCGGCGATCGGATCGAGGTCAGGGAGCTTTCGGTTGCGGCGCTCCAGGAGGCGGCAAAGAAGGGCGAGGTCGACATCATCATTTCTTCCGCCGGCACCTACCGGCGGCTTGCCATTGAAGGCGCGGGCGTCCGTGATCTCGCAACGGCGGTCTCGACGAGAGCGCCGGACCCCAATCATGCGGACGGGTCGGTATTTTTTGTCCGGGCGGACCGCACGGACATTCATACGATCCGGGAGCTTGAGGGAAAAAGCGTCGCGGCGACCCACCAATACGCCTTTTCCGGCTGGCAGACCGCGGCAGGGGAGCTTCTTGCCCGTCACCTCCCCGAAGCCGACCATTTCTTTTCCCGCATTGACTGGCAGGGCCACGAGATGGCGCGCGTCGTCAAAAGCGTTGAGGAAGGAAGCACGGATGCCGGCGTCGTCCGGGCATGCTTTCTCGAAGACATCGGCGCTGACCTTGCAAAATTCCGCGTCCTCGACCCGAGAGCGCCCGACGGCAGGATCGACTGCATGACGTCGACGGACCTTTATCCCAACTGGACGGTTTCGACGCTGCCCGGGACGCCTCCGAAGGTGAGCGCGGAAGTGGCGGCGGCGCTTCTCGCGATGAAGCCTATTGGAAACGGACTGCAGTGGAGCGTCGCCACGGACTTCAGAACCGTCGACAAGCTGCTTTTCGACCTCCGGGTCGGGCCCTACGCGTATCTGAGGAACTTCAGCTTCATGCGCTTCGTCAGGGAGCATTCGCTTCCCTTCGGCGTCGGGATAACGTTCCTCCTTGCGCTCCTTCTTCATTCGGCGACGGTCTCCTATCTGGTGCGCCGCCGCACGAGAGAGCTCGAGGCGTCGCTCACGCGCGAACGGGAGCTCGAGCGGGAAACGCATGAAGCCGAGCTCAGGCTCGGAAGGCTTCAGCGCATCGGCATCGTCGGGCAGATGTCCTCGATGATCGCGCACGAGCTCCGGCAGCCCCTCGCGAGCATTTCGCTTTATGCGTACGGCCTCCTGAGGCGCTTTGAAAATAAGACGGATACCCGCGAAGGCACCATTGATTTCATTGAACGGATCGAGGAGCAGACGAAGCGCGCCGCATCGATCGTCGACCAGGTGCGCGGATACGCAAAGGGGCTCCGCGGACGGGCGCCGCTCGATCTCGCTGATGCGGCGAGGAAGGCCGCCGGGGAGCTCTCCAAAACGTCCCGCCCGGCCGTCGTCCTGTTCGAGTCGAAGGTGCCGGAGGGGAGGCTTATGGTTGAAGCCAATCCGCTTGAAATTGAACTGATGGTGCTCAACCTTGGGAAGAACGCCGCGGAGGCCCTCAAGGCCGCACCCTCCGCGAGAGAACCGGAAATCCGGATCGAGGCGGCGCAAAAGCCCGGGGAGGCCGTGATTGCGGTGTGCGACAATGGGCCGCAGATCGGCGAAGCGGCCTGGAAGCGCCTCAATGACGCGAATGTCAGCACGAAGGCTTCGGGGCTCGGGCTCGGACTCGCCATCGTCCGGTCGCTAGCAGAGGATATGGGAGGAAAACTCGTGCTTTCCCGCCCGGAAAGCGGAGGGCTCTCGGCCGAAATTATTCTTCCGCTTATTCATGAGGAAAGAGGAGATGCAGCCGCTCATTCGGATTGTTGACGACGACGATGCCGTCCGCACGGGCCTTTCCTTCGTGCTCGAAGGCGAAGGCTGGTGTGTTGCCGCTTATCCGTCGGCAGAAGCTTTTCTGCGCGAGGATCTGCCGTCCCGCCCCGGCTGCCTGATTCTCGACATCAACATGCCCGGCATGAACGGGCTCGAGCTTCAGCGCACGATGCGCGAGCGCGGTTATGGTCTCCCGATTATTTTCCTCACCGGAAAGGGAAGCATCGACGCGGCCGTGACGACGATCAAGCTCGGAGCCGTGGAGTTTCTTGAAAAGACGGAGGACGCCTCGAGACTCATTGCTGCCGTGCGCGACGCCGTGGCGCGCTCGCGCGCCGGGTTCGCCGACCTTGAGGCGGATCCCTTCGACGCGATTGAGGCGGTGAGAAAATTGACGGATCGCGAGCGGCAGATAGCGGGCTTTCTTGCCTCGGGACTTCTCAATCGTCAGATTGCGGAGCGGCTCGGCATTTCCATGCGGACGGTGGAAACGCACCGGCAGACGGTCTTCAAAAAGCTCGGCATCAAGAACGTTTCAGAACTCTCAACGCTTCTTGAGATGGCGAAGATCCCCGACTGAGGACCTCAGAAAGCGGCTCTCGTTTGACGAGCCCGGGGAGTACGTACGTAGGGTCATTTTCTAAATTCATCTCCATGAGGAAAGCCGCAGGCGCTTTCCTTCGAAATCTCAACGAAAAATGGAGAAGAAAATGACCTCAATGTCAAAGCGCTCATTCCTTCGCGGTGCGGTTCTGGCTGCTGCGGCTCCGCTCGTTCCCGCTGCGGCGAGTGCAAAGAGCTTCAGTGAACCCAAATGGGACCGCGAGACCGACGTCGTCGTTCTCGGCTACGGCGGCGCCGGTGCGGCTGCTGCAATTTCCGCGCATGATGCCGGCGCTTCCGTCGTCATTTTCGAAAAGCTCGCCGAGGGCGGCGGCAACACCGCGGTGAGCTCGGGCGGCGTGATGATCCCGAACAACGAAGAGCGCGCCTTCCAGTACCTCGCGAAGACCTACAGCTTCGCCAACAGCGAAATCGATGAGGAGCAGCTGCGCGCCTTCGTGAAGGAATCCATGAAGACGAAGGAATTCCTCCTTTCGCTCGCCCCCGATCAGAAGGTTTATGTCTACGGCTATGCGGGCTTCCAGAACATCCCCGAGCAGGATGCCATTGAAAAGTGGCGCTTCCGTACCCCGAAGGGACAGAAGACCCGCGGCGGCGACATGCTCTTCAACAACTACCGCTACGCCGTTGAAACGGCCCGCAAGATCCCGGTGGTCTACAACGCCCGCGGCCTTGAACTCATTCGCGAGAACGATGAAGTGAAGGGCGTCTGGATTGAGATCGAGGGCCGCAGGGAGGCCGTCAAGGCCCGCCGCGCCGTCATTCTCGCTACCGGCGGCTATGAGTTCGACCAGACGATGCTCTCCAACTACACGATGGGCAAGGACTTCCATCAGCTGGGCGCCCCCGGCAACACCGGCGACGGCGTGCGCATGGCTCAGGCGGCCGGCGCCGATCTCTGGCACATGAATGCGCTTTCCTGCCCGCTCGGCCTCGTCGTGCCGGGCCTCAAGACCGCATTCCAGATCAACATGCTCGCGGCGAGCTGGTTCTACGTCGACCAGGACGGGAAGCGCTTCGGCAATGAAAAGGCGGACAACCACACGGGCGTCTACACCGTCAATGTCCTCGACCCGATCAAGCACCGTTATCCGCGCATCCCGTGCTACGTGATCTTCGACGAAAAGGCCCGCCAGCGCGGACCGATCGTCGGCGGCGCCACCTCGGGCTGGGCCATCAACCGCGAGGGCTACCACTGGAGCCGCGACAACTCGGCCGAAATCGAAAAGGGCGTGATCGTTTCCGCGCCCACCATTGAAGCGCTCGCCAGGAAGATCGGCGTTCCGGCGGAAAACCTCCGCGCCACGCTTGAAGTCTGGAACAAGGACATCGCTGCCGGCGAAGACAAGGCTTTCGGGCGTCCGATTCAGAAGAAGGGCAAGTCTTCCTTCGAAGGCCGCGAAGCGCCGCTCATTTCGGCGCCCCTCGATGCGAACGGTCCCTACTACGCCGCGAAGCTCGTTCCGACGCTTCTCAATACCCAGGGCGGTCCGCGCCGCAATCAGCTCGGTCAGGTGCTCGATCCCTTCCGTCGTCCCATCGCGCGTCTCTACAGCGCGGGCGAACTCGGTTCCATGTGGGGCCACATCTATCAGGGCGCCTGCAACAACGCGGAAGCCTGCGTGTTCGGCCGCATTGCCGGCCGCACGGCTGCCGCCGAAAAGCCCTGGGACTGATGAGCTCTCTCAAGGCTGACAGCGCCTGACCCCAAACCCGGCTGCCGCGGTCCGTGAGCGACCGCGCAGCCAGTGCAATCAGAAGACGAATAAAAATGAAGCGTTCTCTCTATATGTTCTTAGGCTGCGCGATGGCGCTCTCCTTCCTCTTTGAAGGAAGCGCCTCTGCAGAAGGTCTTGCAGACCGCCATGTGGCGCGCGGTCTTCAGTGCCAGAGCTGCCACGATACGACGCCGCCCAAAGCGGATGTGAAGTCGGCGAAGTGCGAAGCCTGCCACGGGTCGATGGCCAAGGTGGCCGAAAAGACGGCCGACCTCGACATCAATCCTCATGATTCGCATATCGAAGGCGCGCAGTGCCTTGAATGCCACCAGGGCCATAAGAAGCCGCAGCTTCTCTGCGACCAGTGCCATGAGTTCAGAGGCATGCGGGTGCCTTGATCGCGGTCCCCGAATGAACGGACAGAAAAAAGCCGGAGCATCCCTCGCAGGACGCATCCGGCTTTTTGACTATTTCACTAGCGAAAGGCTTCAGGCTTTGAGGAGCTTGAGGAGTTCCTCAACGTGGGTCTTCGCCTTGACGCCGCGAAGCGCATGAAGGATCTTCCCTTCGGGGTCGATCACGAAGGTGGAGCGCTCGATGCCGAAGCACTTTCTGCCGCACATCATCTTTTCCTTCATCACGCCGTAAAGATTGCAGACCGTCTCTTCCTTGTCGGAAAGAAGCGGGAAGTTGAGCGACTGCTTGTCGCGGAAATTGCAGTGGCTCTTCACGCTGTCGCGCGAAACGCCGAGAATCTGGTAGCCGAGTGCGGCAAAGTCGTCGCGATGGTCGCGAAAGCCCTGAGCTTCGGCCGTGCAGCCCGCCGTGTTGTCCTTGGGATAGAAGTAGAGAATGACGCCCCTGCCTCTCAGGGAAGAAAGCGTGACGGATTCGCCGGAATCGCTATCAAGAGTGAAGTCGGGGGCGGCAGCGCCGGCAGCAAGTTCCTGGTCAGACATCTGAAAGTCTCCTCGGATTAATTAAAGGCTATTGAAAATGGTCTTTTGATTGAGTGCGATGGAGTCTAATCCGTTTTCTATCGGAACGAAAACGGTCCCGGGCGCAAAACCGTTAGGAAATCGTTCTGCCGGACAAGTCCGGCGATGAGGCGGATTCTCTGAGGAGAGTTGGTGCTGTTTTTTTAAGTGCGCTCACGGAAGCCGGATCCTGGATACGTTAACGAACTTGAGCAGTTAGGCACTGGCTTCAACTGCTTCTTTTGGGATGGCTGAAGAGTGAAAGCAGGATTCGCGACGGGCAGAACCAGGGCTGCTGTCGTCGCAGAGCGCGGGCATGAAGGCGCCCTGGGGCTGCGTCTTTCAATCGCTGCGTCACGGGCCGCATCTGCAATGACGTTTTAGTCCCGTCGGGCCGATGGCTCCCCGCTTCCTGCAAATGTCCGGACGGCAGAAAATCTGCAGATCAATCGCAGCTTCATCGGCGGGGAAACCCCGATGCCGTCTTTTGAAATCTGGCGCGAAGCCAGGCGGGGAGCGGACTGGCGCAGGTTTTCCCGAACGGAGAGGAGCGGATTGCTCAACTACAATTAATAGGTTTACTGTTTTCAAAAAAGGAGAGAGAACAATGTCGACCATTTCCCGTCGTTCCCTGATGACTGCCGCCGTCGCCGCACCCGCTGCGGCGTTCCTGCCTGCCGCGGAAGCTTCCGCTTCGGAAAAGTGGGATGCATCGTGCGATGTTCTGATTGCCGGGGGCGGCGCTGCAGGCTGCATGGCCGCCGTTGAGGCGGCCAGGGCCGGGAAGTCCGTGATGCTCGTGCAGGCGATTCCCGCTCTGGGCGGCAGCTCCGCCATTTCGTCGGGCTGGATCCGCGCCTGCGGAACGCGCTGGCACAAGGCCCGCAATATCAAGGACACGGTTGAGGCCTACAAGGAAGACATCCTCAGATACGGCAACGGCTGCCGTCTCGAGAAGAAGGCCGAAGTCATCGCCAGCGAATCGGGAAAATTCGTCGACTACCTCGCCGATATCGGCGTCACCTTCACGGATGAAGAAGACCGCGCCAACGGCGGCGCGACGCTCCGCATCGTGAAGACTGCTGGCGGCGGCAATGCCCTCATGCAGAAGCTCGGTGAGGCCGTGGAGAAGACGAAGGGCGTCACCGTGCGCAAGCGCACCCGCATCGTCAAGGTGCTCCTTGATGCAAAGGGCGAACGCGTCGTCGGCGCCGTAATTGCCGTGAGGAATAAGGAGCAGCGCGTCAGGGCAAACGCCGTCATTCTCGCGACCGGCGGCTACGGACGCAATCAGGAGCTCGTGGAGCGCTTCACCAACGGATGGGCGAAGACCGGCCGCATCATGGACCTCGAGGACAAGGGCGACGGCCTCATCATCGCCACCGATCTCGGCGCGGGAACCGCGAATCTCAACATCGCCATGGTCTGCCCGACGCTCGAAGTCACGAAGAACATCTTCTATTCGTCCGCTCCGATTCTGAACGGCGCCATCTTCGTGAACGAAAAGGGCCGCCGCTTCACGAACGAATACGTGATCTACACCCAGACCAACATCGACATGCTCAGGCAGAAGACGACCTGGGAAATCGTGACGCCGGAACTGCATCCGGTTGTCGGCAAGATGATCGAGCAGGGCGTTGCGCACAAGTGCGATACGGTTGAGGATCTTGCGAAACTGATCGGCTGCCCGGTCGACGGGCTTAAGGCGGATATCGAGGACCACAATGCAACCACGCGGCTCCCTGCAGAAAAGCGCCATGATCGTTTCGGCCGCGTGGTCTACGGGAAGGAGCTCAAGGCTCCGTTCTACGCTCTGCAGGTGAAGCCCGTCATGATTGAAACGGTGGGCGGCATCACGATCAACGAAAAGAGCGAAGTCACCACGCTCCTGGGCCGTCCCATCGCAAAGGGACTTTATGCAGCCGGGGCCCTCGCTTTCGGCGAGCATTTCGGCACGGGCTACCGTTCGGGCGAAGCCTACGTCTACGCCGGCGTCACCGGCATGGTTGCCGGCAGAGAGGCGGCGAAGCTGTGATGTAGCCTGAAAGAGGTAACTCTTTAAAAGGAAAAGGCCATTGACGGAGAACTTTTCGTCAGCGGCCTTTTCTTTCTGCGGACAGCAGAGAGATCGGTTCCGAAGCTTCTGAGGAGCTTCATTGCAGCTCGCTCACTCATGCCGCACTTCTTGCCGGCAGCGGCGCAGTCAAAGCCTTCGGCCTGGTAGATCTTGATGATCTTGGCAACCCATTGGCAGCCGAGCGGCGTCTCAATCCGCTTTCTGTCGGAACAAAAACGATCCCGGGCGCAAAACCGTTAGAACATCGTTCTCGCCGGAGAAGTCCGCCGATGAGGCGGATTTTATGAGAAGAGCCTGGTTCCCCACGGCACAAGAAAGCCTTCTCCGGGGGATATCGTCCGGAGAAGGCTCGAGCCTCTGAAGAGGCGGTTCAATCGGTCATGCCTGCCGCTAAGTTATGAGCCGGCCTTGGCGGAAACTTCCCGATTCGTGCCTGCAAAAGGCTGAAAGATCTGCGGAGCAACCTGAGGGACAAATCCGGCACTGAGGTTCGTCCGGAGCGCCTGATGCTCCCTGAGGTACTCCTGCGCGGCCTTCGGCAGACGAATTTCGTCGCCTGTGCTCTCCATGTAGTCCTCGTAGACGTCGGCGGCCGTGGGAAGGATCCACTCGCCGTCCTCCTTCTGGATGGAGGTTTCATGAAGGCGCGAAGCCATGGCGCCGCACGTCCACACTTTATAGTTCCGCATATGCGTGCAGAGGCAGCCCTTTTCCTTCGGGGGAACGGGTTCGCCAGCGCTCATCGCTTCATGACGGAGCTTCCATTCCTTGAGATAAGCGCATTCGCCGTGATTGAGAAGATATCCGTAGGCTTCGCAGTTGGGACGGATGTCGCTTTCGATCGCCGGAGAGCACTTCAGCATGCGCATCGGATAGCCCGTGGGGGAGAGGCCGTTTACTTCGATGTCTTCGGGCTTCGAATTGAAGAACGCCTGCTTGGCGGCGCACGTGAGGCCGCTCTCTTCAGTGACGGCAAAGCGGGTGGCGGCCTGAATGCCGTTCGCTCCGACCTCGCCCATGAAGCGCGCGGCGTCCCCGCCCGTGAAGATTCCGCCCGCGGCGATCACGGGAATGGAGAGGTTCTTTTCCGCAAGAAAGGCCTTCACTTCCTTCACGATTGCTTCGAGCGAATGATTCTTCCAGTCCTCCATGCCGAAGCCGAGGTGGCCGCCGGCGAGAGGCCCTTCAACCACGACGTAGTCGGGAAGACGCCCCGTTGCGGCGCTCTTTCTGAGAAAGAGGTTGAGCGCGCGCGACGAGGAAACAATGATCCCGAGGAGCGCATCGTGAAAGCGCTTGTTTTCCGACATCAGGCGGAAGCTCGAGAGGTGGAGCCCCGCCGAGAGCGTGATGCCGTCGATCCCGGCGTCGAGCGCCGCGTTGAGGCGGGTTTTGAGCGTGTCGAGCCCCGAATTCATCGTGAGCTTTTCCATGCAGTTGATGAGCATGAGCCCGCGGCCGGTGGTGCGCTGCATGACGTTCGAGATGTAGCGGATGGTCGCCTCGCGAACGGCGTTGAGATCAAAGAGCTCGGCCGATTTATCTGCGGCGTCCCTCAGGCCCGCGTAGAGCTTTGCCTTGGCGGCGGTGAAGCGCGTGCCGAAAAGGCGGTCGGAGACGTCCATCAGCATGGCGTCGGAAAGATGAGAAATGCCGCCGAGCTTTTCAACGGCGAGACCCAGCTCGGCCGTGGAAATATTCGTGCCCATGCCGCCCACGATGAGGGGCGAATAGTCTCTTCCTCGCAGCGTAAGAGCGTAGGAGCTGAGTGAGGTCATTTGGAAACTCCGAAGGAATAGGGGGCGGCAGCTCTGCCGCTCGTTCAGGTTTCGAAAGTTTCTCTTTTCAGAAGTCCGATTCACGGACTTAAAAACTGGGATAAATCCGCAAAAAAAGTCCCGTTTTTGGGGCTGAAAATGTGCTATGCGAGAAAACCCTGACGCCGCCTCCGGCGAGCCGGATCGGACTTCAGGAGTAGGAAGGACGGGATTTATGCCGGGAGCGGCGAAGTCTGCCGGCCTTCTGCTCAAAACATTTCCCGAGCAACAACTTGTTGCATAATGCGGGGATGATTGCGGCTCTGCCCCTTAAGAGGCAGAGCCTTCCCCGATGAACCGGGTGCCGGCGCAGCGTTTCTTCAAATCGCGCCCGTGAAGGCATCCTCAGACAAAAACAAAAAAATATGGAACCCTACGCCGCTGGATGGCTGTCCATCGTTCCGCCGATTGTTGCCATCGTTCTTGCGCTTCTTACGAAGGAAGTGCTCTCATCTCTCCTGATCGGCATCCTGACGGGCACCCTGATCTACACGATCGGCACCGACGGGAACGTCATCATGGATACGCTGCAGACGACCTTCACGCTGATGGGCAACAAGGTCGACTTCAACATCCTGATCTTCACCTCGCTTCTCGGCGCCCTGGTTTATGTGGTTGCCATGTCGGGCGGCACCAAGGCCTACGGCAACTGGGCGGTCGAGCGCGTGAAGACGCGCCGGGCGACGCTCTTTTCGACCTCGGGCCTCGGCATCCTGATCTTCATCGACGACTACTTCAACTGCCTCTCCGTCGGCACCGTGATGCGTCCGCTCTGCGACCGCTACAACGTCTCGCGCGCGAAGCTCGCCTACATCATCGACTCGACGGCGGCTCCGGTCTGCATCATCGCGCCCGTATCCTCCTGGGCGGCTGCCGTGGGCTCGTCCCTGAAGGGCAACGGCGTCTTTGAGTCCGACATGGTGGCCTTCATCGCCTCGATCCCCTGGAACTTCTACGCGCTCCTTTCGATCTTCATGGTGTTCTTCATCATCGCCACGGGCCTCGATTTCGGCCCCATGCGCCGTTCTGAAGAACGCGCCGCCGCGGGCGACACCGGCGGCGTGAAGGGAGGGGGCGCTGAGCCTCCGAAGCCCAATCCCAGGGGCAAGGTTTCAGACATGCTGATTCCGATCTGCGCCCTCATCGTGCTCGCCGTCCTTTCGCTCATGTATTCGGGCGGCTACTGGGGCGACGATCCGGCGTACCACACCTTCCAGTCCTCGATCGGGAATTCGTCCGCTGCATCGGCCCTCGTCTGGGCGGCCTTCGGCGCCGTCCTCGTCGCCTTCATCCTCTACGTGCCGAGGAGGCTCGTCCCCTTCAGCGACTTCATGCAGGGGCTGCTTGAGGGCATGAAGCTCATGCTCCCGGCCAACATCATCCTGATTCTCGCCTGGACGCTTTCGGGCGTCTGCCGCGACCTCATCAGTACGCCGCAGTTCGTCGAGTCCATCGTGACGCAGTCGGGCGCGGGCCTCTCGCTCTTCCTCCCGGCGGTCGTCTTCGTGATCGCGGCCTTCCTCGCCTTCTCGACGGGCACGGCCTGGGGCACCTTCGGCATCCTCATCCCGATCGTCGTGCCGGTCGTTCAGGGCATTGATCCCTCGCTCACGATTGTTGTTCTTTCGGCCACCCTCGCGGGTTCGGTCTTCGGCGACCACTGCTCTCCGATTTCCGATACGACGATTCTTTCGTCGGCAGGCGCAGGATGCAACCACATCGAGCACGTGGCGACGCAGCTGCCCTATGCGCTTCTCGTTGCCGCCTGCTCGGCCGTGGGCTACCTCGTCGCCGGCCTCTCGCACGGGAACCTCTGGCTCTCGCTCGGCACGGCGCTTCTTCTTCTGATCGTGTCGGTTGTGGTTCTCCACAGCCTGCGCGGAAAGCAGAAGACTGCCGCAGCCTGATCAGTTTCCCTGAGCTGCCGTTCTGGGAACCGCCATGTGCGGTCCCGGAAGTCCCCCGGAAAGCCTTCCTTCGGCGCCGGGGGATTTTTTATGCTTTTCTCCCCAAAAAGTCATAAGGAGAATCGCCTCCTCTCTAAGGCATTTCTCCCAGAAGGCAAGGTTCGAATTTTCTTTTTTATGACTTCGATCAATGCTTGCACCGCCTTCTCCTCGGGAGAACCCGGATTGACGGCATCCGCAATCAAGCATTCTTAATGCCTCAGGCCTGTCTCCGCTCAGCGCGGAGCGGGCGACCCCCGCGCTCAGAGCGAATCACTGATGGTTTGCTTCAGGCGCATGTCAAGAAAAACGTCTGCAGACCCGGTTCCGCAAGCCCCTCGGAAGGCTTTACGGAAGAAAAGCCGGGTCGACGGCAGACCAGCACGGGGCAGAGAACGAGACCAGGGTGCGGCTAAAGGCTTGAAGACTTCAGTCCGTCCGCCTTCTCCGACGATGCTTCAGGGTAAGGAACAAAATGGAGAATACCGGCGGCTTATATCGGAGCGAGTACGAGCACGACGCATGCGGCGTCGGCTTTATCGCGCACATCAAGGGCCAGAAGAGCCACAGCATCGTGAGCCAGGCGCTCGAGGTTCTGAAGAACCTGCGCCACCGCGGAGCTGTCGGCGCCGATCCCCTGCAGGGCGACGGTGCTGGCATCCTCATTCAGATTCCGGATCAGCTCTATCGCGACGACATGATGAACCAGGGCGTGAAGCTTCCGCCCGCCGGCGAATACGGCGTCGGGATGGTGTTTCTGCCGCGCGAGGAAGCCTCGCGCCACGCCTGTCAGGAAGAAATCGAGCGCGCGGTGCGCGCCGAAGGCCAGGTGATCCTCGGCTGGCGCGACGTGCCCGTCGACCGCGACATGCCGATGTCGCCCGTCGTGCGCGAGAAGGAGCCGGTGATACGGCAGATATTCATCGGGCACAGCCCTGATGTTCTCGTGACGGATGCGCTCGAAAGAAAGCTCTACATCATCAGAAAGCGGAGCTCGATCGCCATCGCCAATCTGAAGCTGAGGCACTGCGGCGAGTTCTACATCTGCTCGTGTTCGGCGAGAACCGTGGTCTACAAGGGGCAGCTTCTTGCCACCCAGGTCGGCGTCTACTACCGCGACCTGCAGGACGCCCGCTGCACCTCCGCGCTCGCGATGATCCACCAGCGCTTCTCGACCAACACCTTCCCGCAGTGGCAGCTCGCGCACCCCTTCCGCATGATCGCCCACAACGGCGAAATCAATACGCTGCGGGGCAACTTCAACTGGATTCAGGCGCGCGAAAAGCATATTTCCTCGCCCGTGCTCGGGAGCGACCTCGACAAGGTCTGGCCTCTTATTTTCCAGGGCCAGTCCGACTCGGCATCCTTCGACAATGCGTTTGAACTCCTCGTCATGGGCGGCTACCCGCTCGCTCAGGCGGCGATGATGCTGATCCCCGAGGCCTGGGAAAAGAATGCCTCGATGGATCCGAAGCTTCGCGCGCTCTACGAATACAACGCCGCGCTCATGGAACCCTGGGACGGCCCGGCCGCGGTCGCCTTCACGAACGGCCGCCAGGTGGGCGCGATTCTCGACCGCAATGGCCTCAGGCCCGCGCGCTACCTCACCACCAAGGACGACCTTGTCGTCATGGCCTCCGAATCGGGCGCCGTGCAGATCGAGGAATCCCGCATCCGCCGCCGCTGGAGGCTCGAGCCCGGAAAGATCCTCCTGATCGACATGGAGCAGGGGAGAATCATCGGGAACGAGGAGCTTAAGACCTCGCTCGCCACGCAGCATCCCTATCAGGAATGGATCGACAAGATTCGGATCCGCATCGACGACATTCACGAGACGCCTGCGCCTGAGAAGCTTGCGCTCCCGCAGAAGTCCCTCATGCGCGTCTTCGGCTTCAGCCGCGAGGACGTTGAGCGGATTCTGAAGGCCATGGCCCGCGAGGGACAGGACCCGGTGATGTCGATGGGGAACGACGCGCCGCTCGCCTGCCTCTCAGAGCGTCCGCAGATGCTCTACGACTATTTCCGTCAGCTTTTCGCTCAGGTGACGAACCCGCCGATCGATCCGATCCGCGAGGAAATGGTGACGTCGCTCGTGAGCTTCATCGGCCCGCGTCCGGACCTTCTCAACATCATGGCAACGAATCCCCCGGTTCGCCTTGAGGTCGAGCAGCCGGTGCTCACTGAAGCGCAGATGGAGCGCATCCGCTCGATCAGCCGCTTCACGGACGACAAGTTCCATTCCCGCGAACTCGACATCACGTATCCGCTCTCCTGGGGCCCCGACGGCATTGAAGCGCGCTTGGCGAGCATCCGCGCCGCCGCTGTTGATGCCGTGAAGAGCGGCATCAACATCCTGATCCTCACGGACCGCAAGGTGAACCGCGACCGCGTCGCCATCCCGGCGCTTCTCGCCACTTCGGCCGTTCACCAGTGCCTCGTCGAGCACGGCCTGCGCACGAGCACGGGGCTTGTCGTCGAAACGGGCTCCGCGCGCTCGGTTCACGACTTCGCGGCCCTGGGCGGCTACGGCGCTGAAGCCGTGCATCCCTATCTCGCGCTCTCCGTCGTGGAGAGCCTCGCCAGAACGGAAGAGGACCGGGAGCGCTTTGAAGAGAACTACATCCACGCGATCGACAAGGGTCTCTACAAGATCATGGCCCGCATGGGCATCTCGACCTACATGTCCTATGTGGGCGCGCAGATCTTTGAGGCCGTGGGTCTCAGAAAGTCCTTCGTCGACAAGTACTTCACGAATACGCCGAGCCCGATCGAGGGGCTAGACCTCTTCGACGTCGCCCGGGAAGCGGTTGAAATTCACCGCCGCGCCTTCTCGACTCCGATCATGATGACGCCGGTGCTCCCCGCAGGCGGCAACTACATGTTCCGCGAGGACGGGGAATCCCACCTCTGGACCCCGGAAGCGATCGTGCATCTGCAGCGCGCCGTACGTCAGAAGAGCTGGGAAGAGTACGAGAAGTACGCAGAGACGATCAACAATCAGACGAAGAAGCTCCTCACGATCCGCGGGCTCTTCGAGTTCGTGCCGGGCAAGTCCGTGCCGCTCGAGAGCGTGGAGAAGGAAGAGCTCATCATCCGCCGCTTCTCGACGGCTGCGATGTCGATGGGCGCCATCTCCACGGAAGCGCACGTGACGATGGCGGTCGCCATGAACCGTCTCGGCGCCATGAGCAATTCGGGCGAAGGCGGCGAGGACGTCCGCAGAAACGGCGTGATCGGGAAGGCAACGACCCTTAAGGCGGTTCTCGGCGACGACGTCGTCGTCGATTATCCCCTGAAGAAGGGCGACAGCCTCCGCTCCCGAGTGCGTCAGGTGGCTTCCGGGCGCTTCGGCGTCACGACGGACTACCTCGCCAATGCCGACCTCATTCAGATCAAGATGGCGCAGGGCGCGAAGCCCGGCGAAGGCGGCCAGCTCCCGGGACACAAGGTCTCGAAGTACATCGGCATGCTGCGCCATTCGCTCCCCGGCATCGGACTCGTTTCGCCTCCGCCCCACCATGACGTCTACTCGATCGAGGATCTGGCGCAGCTCATACTCGACCTCAAGTACGCGAACGTCAATGCGGGCGTGAGCGTGAAGCTCGTCTCCCAGGTCGGCATCGGCACCGTGGCCGCGGGCGTGGCGAAGTGCAAGGCCGATCACATTGTGGTGTCGGGCCACGACGGCGGCACGGGCGCAGCGCCCGCCACCTCCATCAAGCACGCGGGGAGCGCCTGGGAAATCGGGCTCGCCGACGTCGAGCAGACGCTCGTCATGAACGGGCTCCGCTCGCGCGTCCGCCTTCAGGTCGACGGTCAGATCAAGACGGGCCGCGACGTGGTGATCGGCGCCATTCTCGGCGCCGACGAATTCGGCTTCGGCACGTCGCCCCTCGTGGCGATGGGCTGCCTCATGATGCGCAAGTGCCAGAAGAACACGTGTCCCGCGGGCATCGCCACGCAGGATCCGGAACTTCGCCGGCAGTTCGTGGGTCTCCCGGAGCACGTGGAAAACTACTTCCGCTTCGTCGCCCGCGAAGTTCGCGAAATCATGGCAAGCCTCGGCGTCAGGCACTTCGATGAGCTGATCGGCCATACCGAGCTTCTGAAGAAGGTTGACCACGCGCCCGGCACGAAGGGAAATCTCCTCAATCTCGACCGCATTCTTCATCGTTCGGAAAATCCGTCGGGAGATCCGATCTTCTCCTGCGAACCGCAGGATCACGAGCTCGAGAAGGCTTTCGACATGCAGTACGTCGGGAAGCTTCGCGACGCGCTGAAGACGGGCAAGCCCTTCGAGGTGGATTCCCCGGTCGGGAATACCGACCGCGCCGTCGGCACGCTCCTTTCGGGCGTCGCGGCTGAAGCCGGGAAGGAATCGCTTCCCGCAGACTTTGCGCTCTTCAGGCTCCACGGCATTGCCGGACAGAGCTTCGGCGCATTCCTCGGACAAGGCATTTCGCTGCGCCTCACGGGCGGCGCCAACGACTATGTCGGGAAAGGCCTCTCGGGCGGCTCCATTGCGCTTAGGAAGAGCGACGCCTTTGACGGAAAGCCCGAAGAGAACGTCATTGCCGGCAATGCCTGCCTCTACGGCGCCACTTCCGGCGAAGTCTTCATTTCGGGCGTCGCCGGCGAACGCTTTGCCGTGCGCAACTCCGGCGCGAGCGCTGTGGTTGAGGGCGTGGGCGACCACGGCTGCGAATACATGACGGGCGGCACGGTGGTTGTGCTCGGACGCACCGGGCGCAACTTCGCCGCCGGCATGTCGGGCGGCATGGCCTATGTCTATGACCCGGAGAACTCGCTTGCCGGCCGCATGAGCAGCGGCAAGTTCACGCTCTCGAAGGTGCTCCCGAAGTCCGGGCAGCCGGCGATTGAGCCCAAGCACCTCGGTCTTTCGGACGAAGAAGTGCTCCGCGGACTTCTTGAAAGGCATCTCGCGCTCACGGGCAGTCCTGCTGCGCGCGCAATTCTCGACGACTGGGGCGAGGCGCTCGGGCGCTTCACCAAGGTTTTCCCGCTTGAGTACCGCAAGGCGCTCGCCGAACTTTCCCGGGATGAGGAGCACTGAAAATGGGACTCGACAAAGGTTTTCTCAAGTACGAGCGCATTGAGCCGAAGCATGAACCCGCGGTGATCCGCATTCATCACTTCCGCGAATTCATTTCGACGCTCACCGACGACGAGGCGCACGATCAGGCGGCGCGCTGCATGGACTGCGGCATTCCCTTCTGCTCGCACGGGTGTCCCCTTCACAACCAGATGCCGGACTTCCAGCAGTACGTGACGGACGGGGACTATCAGAGCGCCTGGGAGGTGCTCTCCGAGACGAGCAGCTTCCCCGAAATCACCGGACGCATCTGCCCGGCGCTTTGCGAGGAGAGCTGCACCCTCGGCATCCACCGCGAGGCGGTCGGCATCAAGTCGATCGAGCGCAAGATTGCCGAATACGCCTTCGAGCACGGGCTCGTGCAGCCGGTGCTCCCCTTCGCAAAGACCGGCTGCCGGGTTGCCGTGGTGGGTTCGGGCCCCGCGGGGCTCGCCTGCGCCCAGGCGCTTGTGCGCGCGGGCCACGAGGTCACGGTCTACGAAAAGATGGACAAGGCGGGCGGGCTTCTGCGCTACGGCATTCCCGACTTCAAGCTCTCGAAGGAAGTGCTCGACAGACGGCTCGATCAGCTCGTGCGCGAAGGCGTGAAGTTCGTCCTCTCGACCCGCGTGAGCGCGGGGAGAAACGATGAGACGCTCGAAAACGGCGTGCACGATGATTCCGTCGACACGATTTCGATCGAGAAGCTCTCTGCGGCGAACGACGCCGTCGTCCTCGCGCTCGGCGCCGAGGTGCCCCGCGACCTGCCGCTTCCCGGCCGGAGCTTGAAGGGGATCCACTTCGCGCTCGACTTCCTTATCGCGCAGAACCGGGTCAATGCCGGAGGCGTCCCCAATCCGATCGACGTGCGCGGAAAACGCGTCGTCGTGATCGGCGGCGGCGAAACGGCAAGCGACTGCATCGGCACGGCGAACCGTCTCGGAGCCAAATCCGTGACGCAGCTCGACTATCACGCCGAACTCCCCGAAAAGGCGGATCTCCTTAAGGAATGGCCCGACTGGCGGAAAATCAAGCGCACGTCCACCTCGCAGGAGGAAGGCTGCGTGAGGCTCTTCTCCACGAGCACCACGTCCTTCACGGGCGAGGACGCCGTGACGGGCGTGAAGACCGTTGAGGTCACCTGGGGACCGGGGAGAAAGATCACGCCGGTTGAAGGCACGGAAAAGGAAATTCCTGCGGACGTGGTGCTGATCGCCATGGGCTACGCGCATCCTTCTCATCGCCTCGTCGAAGCGCTCGGTCTCGGCACCGACAAGCGCGGAAGCATCGAGGCGCCGGTTCATGGCGCGGGCGCCTGGCGCACGGCTTCCGAAGGCGTCTTCGCCGCGGGCGACGGCAGAAGCGGGCAGTCGCTTGTCGTCAACGCCATCGCTGAAGGACGCGAGTGCGCGAGGGCCGTTGATGCCTGGCTCAAGGAACTGCGCGAGGAGCGCACCGCCCGCTCCTGGCGATGACGGGGGTCTCTTTCCTCTGACCTGAAGCAGAAAGGGCGCCGGATCCGTGAAAAGACCGGCGCCTTTTCTTCACCTTTAGCGAGCAGGATTTTCTCTTCAATGCATTGATTTGGTGCGTGCGCGCACGTCCTTCACTCCGATGAGGCTTCTCTCTGCAGCAGCTCTTTCGGCCGGACGCCTGCTCTCCCTATGAATTTTGGACGAGGGCGGGTCGGCAGCAGGCAAGGCAAAGCCTTCTCAAGGGACCTTCTCCTCTGAAGCCGACGCATCCGGCACGGTTCTTGCTCCTTTCTCTTTTCCCGCTCCAACACAACAAAGATCAGACAACCATGACGAGTGCCGCCAATCTCTCCACAGATTCCCGTCCGCCCTCAACGGAAGTCAATTCCGCGAGGGCGCCTCTTGATGCCGGCAGGGCCGGGGAGCCGAAGCCCGGCTTCTTCAAGCGCTTCGGCCTCATCTTCGCCTTTATTGCGCTCGCGCTCATCTGCCTCGCGCCCGAGCAGCAGGGACTTACCGTTGCCGGACAGCGCATGATCGGCATCATGGTCTTCGCCGTGATCACCTGGTCGAGCACTGCGGTCTCCTTCCCGGTTTCTGGCGGTCTCATCATGGCGCTCATTGCCGTTCTGATCGGTCTCTCGCCCAAACCCGACGGAACGGGCATCATCGGCACCACGGCCGGCATGAAGACGGCGCTCACGGGCTTTTCGTCGCCTGCCTTTTGTCTCGTCGGCGCGGCGCTCTTTCTTGCCGCCGCCATGATGAGAACGGGGCTCGACAAGCGCATTGCGCTCTTTACGCTCTCCAAAATCGGCGCCACGCCCAACCGCGTCGTGATCGGCATCATCCTCTGCGGCTTCATTCTCTCCTTCTTCGTGCCCTCGACCACAGCGCGCGTGGCGTGCCTAGTGCCGATCGTGATCGGCATGATCCGGGCTTTCGGCCTGCAGATCAAATCCGCCTTCGGCGCGATGCTGATGATCACCGTTGCGCAGGTCGACTCCGTCTGGAATGTCGGCATCAAGACGGCTGCCGCGCAGAACATGGTCGCCGTCAACTTCATCCGAGACATTACCGGTCAGGAAATCTCGTGGCTCGACTGGTTCATCGCCGCGGCGCCCTTTGCCGCGCTCATGTCGGTCGTTCTCTATTTCGTCGTGACGAAGCTTCTGGGAAGGAGCGTCGAACCCTTCCAGGGCGGCGAAGCCGCCGTCAGAAAGCAGCTCGCGGACCTCGGTCCCATGAGCGCCAATGAATGGAAGCTCACGATCGTCTCCCTCATCCTTCTCTGCCTATGGATCACCGAAAAGAAGCTCCATCCCTTTGATACGACGACCACCACCGTCTGCGCGATCGCGTTCCTGATGCTCCCCCGAGCAGGCGTCATGGATTGGAAGGGCACGGTCGACCGCATCAACTGGGGTACGGTCCTCGTCTTCGGCGTCGGCATTTCGCTCGGCTCCGCGCTTCTTTCGACCAAGGCCGCGCAGTGGCTTGCCAACTGCATCGTGACGGGCTTCAGCCTCGCCGACGCCTCGACCTTTGCGGTCATCGCCATCATGGCGGCCTTCCTCATCATCGTTCACCTGGGGTTTGCTTCCGCGGCCGGGCTCGCTTCGGCCATCATTCCGATCATCATCGCGGTCCTGGGCGAACTTCAGGATCCGAACGTCAACATCCTCGGCATGACGATGATTCTGCAGTACGTGATCAGCTTCGGCTTCATCCTCCCGGTGAACGCGCCGCAGAACATGATTGCCTACTCGACGGGCGCATTCGACGTGAAGACTTTTGCCTTTACGGGCATCATCCTCACGGCTGCCGCCTATCTCCTCGTTCTGCTTCTTACCGCTACCTACTGGAGCTGGCTTGGCCTGGTGTAGGCGCTGGATTCAATGAACAATAAAAGGAACCCCGGTCAGCCTGAGCGCGGCCGGGGATCTTTTTGCCGCAATGACCGGTCTGCCGGACAGCGCCGGGAGCATTAAAGTGGTGGGTTCCAAAAAGGCGCAGTTTTCCCCGATGAAGGCGCTTCGCTTCATCCCTTCATTCCGGCTGCAGTCAAATCTGCAGCTTTTGCCTCATGACATTCCTCACTTCCCGCCGCACGCTTCTCAGTCAGTCTGCGGCGCTTCTCGGCTTTGCATTTCTTCCTCGGGCCAATGCAGCGTCCCATGCTGCGGCTTCCTGGTCCGCGGAAGCTTTTGAACGCGCCCGTCCCATTGAGCGCGCCGTCATTGATCATCCTTTTCTGAAGGCGCTTGCGGACGGCACCATCGAAAAGGACAAAATTCTCTGGTACCTCGCTCAGAATGCGGGCTACCTCAAAAATTATGCGGCGAGCCTCTCGCGCGCCTGCGCAAAGCTTGAGAACCCGGAAGACCGCTCGCTCCTCGCGCAATGGATCAAAGACACGGCAGGCACCGAGACCTGGACGCTGGATCTTCTCAAAAAGTTCAGCGCCGGCCGCGACACGGCTCCTTTCATGAGGCTTCGTCCGACGACGCTCTTCTACGCCTCCTGGGAAGCAAAGGCTTCAGAGGAAGGCACCGCCGGCGAAGCCTGGGCGGCGCTTCTTCCCTGCTTCACAATGTATGAGACCGCGGGCCGCTTCATCGCTGAAAACATCAGGGCGGAGAACCCGTACCGGGAATGGCTTTCCGCTTACGGCGACCCGGCCTATTCGAAGACGGTCGAAAGCGCCGTCGCGCTCGCGGACCGGCTTGCCCGCGGGGAAACGCCGGAAGGTCGTGCGCGCATGACGGAAAACTACCTCACGTCTAGCCGCCTCGAATGGGCGCTCTGGGATGCGGCGGAGAAGCTTGAGGACTGGCCGGTTTAAGCGCCGGCGAGCGCTCGCGGGAAACCCGCGGCGGATCCGACGCCAGTAAGAAAGAGCCCCGGCAGGCTGCAGGTTTTGCCGGGGCTCAAGGGATTTTGCGAACGCTGAAAAGAGATCCTCAAAACCTTTGCGGCCGAAGATCCTTGCATGGAGCGGGTCTTTTATAATCTAAGGCTATCCCTAATTTTCCTGACGCTCTCTCCCCGCGCTCGCGGCTCAAAGCGGACAGGATCCCGATTTTTTCCCTTCCACAGGAATCAGCAGCTATGGCGTCCCTTGCCGGCATCGTTTTTGACCTTGAAGGCCCCCGTGCGCTCTCGGACTTCCGTGAAGAACGTCTTCTTCGCGCGCTTCGTGCCGTTGAGCCGTCCGTTGAAGCGGTTTCGAGCCGCTTCATTCATTTTGTGCATGCCTCGGACGAGCTTACGGATACCGAATCCTCGCGCCTCGCGTCGCTTCTCGACTACGGCCCGGGCCCCGACAAGGCCATTACGGCCTCTCTCGAAGCTCTGGTGGTGCCGCGTCTCGGCACGATTTCGCCCTGGGCTTCGAAAGCTACCGACATCGCCCGCAACTGCGGCATCGAAAAGGTGCTCCGCGTTGAGCGCGGCACGATCTTCACGATCGCGCTCAATGAGGGCGCCGAACTGTCGGAAGAAAAGCGCGGCGCGCTTCTGGCTCTTCTGCATGACCGCATGACGGAGTCCGTGGTTCCCGTCGACTATCCGCGCGAAAACCTCTTCACGGATCTCGCGGGCAAGCCCATGGAGACCGTTCCGCTGATGGCGGAAGGGAAGAAGGCCCTTGAGGACGCAAACCTCTCGATGGGTCTTGCGCTTTCCGAGGACGAGGTTGAATACCTTGCCGACGCCTTCACGCGCCTTCAGCGCGATCCGACCGACGTCGAACTCATGATGTTCGCGCAGGCCAATTCCGAACACTGCCGCCACAAGATCTTCAATGCCCGCTGGACCATCGACGGCGAAGAGCGCGAGGAAACGCTCTTCGGCATGATCCGCGATACGCATAAGGCGCAGCCCCTCGGAACCATCACGGCCTATGCCGACAATGCGGCCATTTTCGAAGGCCGCGATGTGGTCCGCCTCTATCCGCGTCCCGACGAAAAGGATCCCTTCGGCGCGACCTTCCGCCGCGAAACCGAACGCGTTCACACCGTCTTCAAGGTTGAAACGCACAACCACCCGACCGCAATTTCTCCCTTCCCGGGCGCTTCCACCGGTTCGGGCGGCGAAATCCGCGACGAGGGCGCGACCGGCCGCGGCGCTCGTCCGAAGGCGGGCCTCACGGGCTTCACGACCTCCGCGCTTCATCTCCCTGAAGCGCCGCAGAAGTGGGAAAACGACACGGACTGCGCGACGGGCGAAGCTTCCGCCAAGGCCTACGGCGCGCCCGGCCGCATTGCGACCCCGCTCTCCATCATGACCGAAGGCCCGCTTGGCGGCGCCGCCTTCAACAACGAATTCGGCCGTCCCAATCTCCTCGGCTACTTCCGCGCCTTTGAAGCGAACGTGGGCGGCACCCGCTACGGCTACCACAAGCCCATCATGCTCGCGGGCGGCATCGGCAGCATCCGCGACGATCAGACGAAGAAGCTCGTTCCCCCGGCGGGAAGCCTTCTGATTGTTCTCGGCGGCCCGGGCATGCGCATCGGTCTCGGCGGCGGCGCCGCGAGCTCGATGAATACGGGCGCCAATTCCGAAGCGCTCGACTTCGACAGCGTTCAGCGCGGCAACCCCGAAATGGAGCGCCGTGCGCAGGAAGTGATCGACCGCTGCTGGTCGATGGGCGAAAAGAACCCGATTCTTGCCATTCACGACGTGGGCGCGGGCGGTCTTTCGAACGCCATGCCTGAACTTGCCGACCTTTCAGGGAAGGGCGCGCGCTTCGACCTCTCGAAGGTTCCGGTTGAAGAGACCGGCATGTCGCCGCTCGAAGTCTGGTGCAACGAATCGCAGGAGCGCTACGTGATCGCGCTCGACCCGGCGGGGCTCGAACGCTTCGACGCCTTCTGCAGGCGCGAGCGCTGCCCCTATGCCGTCATCGGCCGCATTACGGAAGAGGCTGATCTTCTCGTCGAGCGTCCGGGCGAAGCCGATGCCGTCAACATGCCGATGGAAGTGCTTCTCGGCAAGGCCCCGCGCATGCACCGCGATGTGAAGCATGAGAAGAAGTTCCTTACGCCCTTTGCCGAGGAAGGCATCGATCTTGAGGACGCGGCCTACGGCGTCATCCGTCATCCGTCGGTGGCGAGCAAGTCCTTCCTCATCACGATCGGCGACCGTTCGGTGGGCGGCCTTGTTGCGCGCGACCAGATGATCGGTCCCTGGCAGGTGCCGGTGGCGGACTGCGCCGTCACGACGCTCGGCTTCGAGACGCTGCGCGGCGAAGCGATGGCCGTGGGCGAGCGCACGCCGCTCGCCGTCATCAATTCGGCTGCCGCCTCCCGCATGGCGATCGGCGAAGCGCTCACGAACCTCGCCGCTGCCGATATCGAGCTCCCCCGCGTGAAGCTTTCGGCCAACTGGATGGCCGCCTGCGGCGCTCCGGGCGAAGACGCGCGGCTCTTTGACGCCGTCAAGGCGGCAAGCCGCTTCTGCATCGGTCTCGGCATTTCGATTCCGGTCGGCAAGGACTCGCTCTCCATGCGCACCAACTGGACGGAAGCGGGCGAGAAGAAGACGGTCACGTCTCCGGTCTCCCTCATTGTTTCCGCCGCTGCTCCGGTCACCAATGCGGCGCTCACGCTCACGCCCGAACTTCGCCGCGGCAAGGGCGTCGACAAATCCGTTCTGGTCCTCGTTGACCTCGGTCAGGGCAAAAACCGCATGGGCGGCTCGATCCTCGCGCAGACGACGCAGCGCTTCGGCGACGAGGCGCCCGACTGCGAGGATCCGGCGCTTCTCGGCCGCTTCATTACGGCTCTGAGAAAGCTCGAGCTCGCCGGGTGCGTTCTCGCCTATCACGACCGCTCCGACGGCGGCCTCTTTGCCGCCGCGGCGGAAATGAATTTCGCCTCCCGCATCGGCATTCGCCTTGATCTCTCGTCGCTCCTCCAGGAAAAGGGAGCCACGGTGCTCAATACCCTCTTCAACGAGGAACTCGGCGCCCTCATTCAGATCCCGGCGGATCGTACGGAAGAAGTGGTCGCGCAGATGCGCGCCTTCGGCCTTTCGCACTGCTGCCACTTCGTGGGCGAGCTCCTCGAGGAAGACAAGCTTGAAATCGTCCGCGAGGGCGAAGTGCTCGCGAGCTTCCCGCGCGCTGAGCTCCAGAGCGCCTGGACCGAGGTCTCGCATGAAATCGCCCGCGGCCGCGACAACCCGGAATGCGCGGATCAGGAATTCGCCGCCGTCGCCGACGAGTCGAACAAGGGTCTTTTTGCAAAGACCACGTTCGACGTCGACGAAGACGTTGCGCTCCCGATGATCAACACGGGCGTTCGTCCGAAGATCGCGATCCTGCGCGAGGAAGGCGTCAACTCCCAGACCGAAATGGCCGCCGCCTTCACGCGTGCGGGCTTTGAAGCCTGGGACGTCCACATGACGGACCTTCTCTCGGGGCGCCTCAATCTTGCCGACTTCAAGGGACTTGCCGCCTGCGGCGGCTTCTCCTACGGCGACGTGCTCGGCGCCGGCGGCGGCTGGGCGAAGACGATCCTCAACAACGACAGGCTCGTTGAAGAGTTCTCGGCCTTCTTCTCCCGCCCCGATACCTTCGGCCTCGGCGTCTGCAACGGATGCCAGATGATGAGCCGTCTGCGCGGCCTCATTCCGGGCGCGAAGCACTGGCCCAACTTCGTGAGAAACCGCTCCGAGCAGTTCGAAGCGCGCCTCGCTGCGGTTGAGCTCCTCGAATCGCCCTCCATCCTCTTCTCCGGCATGGCGGGTTCCGTCCTTCCGATCGTCGTGAGCCACGGCGAGGGCAGGGTGGAATACCTCAATGCCGATGATGCGGTGCTCGCGCGCGCGGCAGCGCGCTACGTGGACGGCGCAGGGAAGCCTGCGGAAGCCTATCCTGCGAACCCCAACGGATCGAAGGGCGGCCTCACCGCCTTCACGACGGATGACGGGCGCTTCACGATCATGATGCCGCACCCCGAGCGCAGCCACCGCGCAATCGAGCTCTCCTGGCATCCGGATGACTGGACCGACGCCTCGGGCTGGATGCGGATCTTCCGCAACGCGAGGAAGTGGGTCGGCTGAGTCCGCGAATGACCTGCTCCCTCCCATAGACGAGATGGAGCAGGGAAGAGCTCAGTGAGAAGCAAGAAGACCGTCGGACGGGGAATCCCGGAAGACGGTCTTCTTCTCTTTTCGGCGCTCCTCAGCGCCGCTATCGGCGACAATAGAAAATGGGCGCTCGTCGCCGATATACTTCGCATTTTTCTGCTTCCCCCGGTTCGGAGGAGCAGAGCCCCGGATCTTTTTCACTACCCATCAGCGCTTGAGTAGAGCGCGTCATTCTTCCCAAAGGACTTCAGGACATGCAGAAGCTTGCAATTGCAGTGAGTGACAATGTTTCCTTCAAGGACTTTCCCCAGGATCGTCAGGTTGTACGTCTCTCCGAAGCGGAGATGACGGAGACCGGCGTCGTTCTGATGTCCGTCGAGGACGCGGAGAACGGCGAGCTCGACCGCGTTGAGGGTTATGGATTCGGCATTCCAATCTTCATCTTCGTCGAGCGCGGCCGCTACGTGCCCGACGAATGGATCGGCCGCTGCATGGGCGTCGTCAACGACGATCCGGTGGAGGAGCCTTTCTTCGTGCGTCAGCTGATTGATGCGGCTTCAGGTTATGAAGAGAAGATTCTCCCGCCCTTCTTCCGGAGCCTCAGGCGCTACGTGGGCACGGCAAACGAGCAGTTCGACTGCCCGGGCCACCAGGGCGGCGCCTTCTTCCGCCGTCATCCGGCCGGCCGCGAATTCGCCAACTTCTTCGGCGAAACGATCTTCCGCGCCGACCTCTGCAACGCCGACGTCGACATGGGGGACCTCCTCATTCACGAGGGTGCGGCCTATGCGGCTGAAGCCCATGCCGCGAAGGTCTTCAATGCCGACAAGACCTACTTTGTTCTGAACGGCACGTCGACCTCGAACAAGGTTGTTCTCTCGGCGCTTCTGACGCCGGGCGACCTCGTGCTCTTCGACCGCAACAACCACAAATCCTGCCACCAGGGCGCGCTCGTTCTCGCAGGAGCCCGTCCGGTCTACCTTGAAACCGCCCGCAATCCGTACGGCTTCATCGGCGGCATCGACAATCACTGCTTCGACGAGGCGGAACTGAGAAAGCTCGCCGCGGAAGTGGATCCGAAGCGCGCTGAGGCGCCGCGTCCCTTCCGCTGCGCCGTGATTCAGCTTGGCACCTATGACGGCACGATCTACAACGCCCGCCAGGTGCTCGACCGCATCGGTCATCTCTGCGACTACATCCTCTTCGACTCGGCCTGGGTGGGCTACGAACAGTTCATCCCAATGATGAAGGACTGCTCGCCTCTGCTCCTTGATCTGAAGCCCGAGGATCCGGGCATCTTCGTCACGCAGTCGGTGCATAAGCAGCAGGCGGGGTTCTCCCAGACCTCGCAGATTCACAAGAAGGACGCTCATGTGCGCGGGCAGGAGCGCTACGTCTCGCACAAGCAGGTGAACAACGCTTTCATGCTTCATGCCTCGACGAGCCCCTTCTATCCGCTTTTTGCGTCGATCGACATCAATGCCAAGATGCACTCGGGCGTCTCGGGGCTCCGCATCTGGGACGAGTGCGTGAAGATCGGCATTGAGGCAAGAAAGCAGATCAAGCGCACCTGCAGCTACATTCAGCCCTTTGTGCCCCCGCTCGTGGCGGGCCGTCCCTGGGAGAGCTATCCGACGGAGACGATTGCGAAGGACCAGCGCTTCTTCCAGTTCAAGCCGGGCGAACGCTGGCACGCCTTTGAGGGGTACGGCGCCAATCAGTATTTTGTGGATCCGTGCAAGTTCCTTCTCACGACGCCCGGCATCGATACCGAAACGGGCGAATATGAGGACTTCGGCGTTCCGGCGACGATTCTCGCCAACTATCTGCGCGCCCACGGCGTCGTGCCTGAGAAGTGCGACCTGAATTCCATTCTCTTCCTGCTCACGCCCTCGCAGACGACAGCTAAGATTTCGTCCCTCACGACGCAGATTGCGCGCTTTGAGAAGCTTCTTGAAGCCGATGCGCTCATGAAGGACGTGATTCCCCAGGTCTATTCCGCGCACGAAAACCGCTACGAAGGCTACCGCATCCGCGAAATCTGCCAGGAAATGCACGACTACTGCCGCGAATACAACATCAAGGACCTGCAGAAGGCGATGTTCCGCCGGGCGCATTTCCCGAAGATCGCGCTAGACGCCCAGACCGCGCACTTCGAATTCATGCGCGGGAATGCCGAATACGTGCCGCTCGAGGAGGCTGAAGGCCGCATTGCGCTCGAGGGAGCGCTCCCGTACCCGCCCGGCGTCATCTGCTGCGTCCCGGGTGAAGTATGGGGCGGTCCGGTGCTCGAATACTTCCTTGCGCTCGCGGAGGGGATCAACCGGTTCCCGGGATTCAGCCCCGAGCTCCAGGGCGTCTACCTTGAAGAGGACAGCACCGGAAGAAGCCATGTCTGGGTGAATGTTCTCAAGGAATCCCGCAGAAAGGAGCTTGAGGCAGAAGGAAAGATCGCGCCGCTCGGCTGATTGATCCGAATCGATTGCTCAGAAGCCGTCCTCCCGCATCGGGACCGGACGGCTTTTCCATATCCAGGGATTCAAAAATTATTTTTTTCGGAACTCTTGACAAAGCGAATTCTCTTCTCCATAATTCGCATCCTGCTTCGGAAACGAGGCAGCAAAAAACAAGCAGCTCTGAATCGAAATTAAAAATTCTTTTCACGAGCACTTGACAAAAGGAAACGACTTCTATATGATTTCGATCCTTCGCTGATCAAACAGCGAAAAGTTCTTTAAAAATCAGATTCAACGAACCGATAAGTGTGAACAT
>NZ_CALDXB010000003.1 GCF_937923675.1 uncultured Sutterella sp.
TTCATTTTCAAGGTCGGTCATATTTTTGGAAACCGACCGATGGGATCCTTACTTTGAAGCTGCCGGGAATATGCCGCAAAAAAAACTGATGAATCAGATCCGAATAACCGATGAGCGATTATTACCTGATGGAAGCTTGTTTCCGTTTGCTCTTTTTTAATCCCGAGTACATAACATTGCGAAAATCGCGCTGAGGCGCAAGTTCTCATTCCGTTCGCAAGTTGAGAGGAAGAAGGACGCCGGATGGCAGGACCATCATCCGTGAGTGCGTTCTCCGGCGCTTTCCGCGATGCCGCTCAACCAGGATCCGCACGGAGGATCTTCCCGTTAGCAAATGTTTCCGGTGCTAAACTCATGCGCCCTAAAGTTTTCCGCCGGCCATGCAGAATTCTCTTCACTCGAAACGCTTTCAAAATCCCGTCCGCCGCATCCTGATGCTTCTCATCGGGATCGAGTGCGCGACCTTCGGGATCAGCTGTACGGCGCTCTCGGGTCTCGGCACAACGCCCATCAGCTCTCTGCCCTTCGTGCTCTCGAAGATCTTTCCGCTCACCTTCGGCACGACGACCTTCATCCTCAATGTCTTCTTCGTTCTCATCGAGGCGGTGCTTTTGAGAAGCCGCTTTACGGTGCTCAATCTCCTCCAGATCCCGGCGGTCCTCGTTTTCGGGCTCTTCATCGACCTCAACATGCGGCTTCTCGGTGCCCATGCACCGGAGAGCTGGCTCACGGGTCTCGCCATGAGCCTTCTTGGAAACGTCGTCCTGGCGGCAGGCGTTTTTCTCCAGATCCGCTCCAAAACCATCGTGCAGCCGGGCGAGGGCGTCGTCATTGCCTACGCGGCGGTTCTGCGGAAATCCTTCGGCACGATGAAGATCGTGAACGACGTGTCGCTCGTCGTCATTGCCGCAATTCTTTCGCTTGCGGTGCTGGGTACGCTCACGGGCATCCGCGAAGGCACGGTGATTTCCGCGTTTCTCGTGGGCTTTCTCGTGAAGGGCATCGTTCATTTCTTCCCGGAACCGAAGGATAAAGAGCCGCACCAGGTCAACCTCGGGGCCGGCAGGAAGCCCTGAAAACAGGCGTTCCCAATCCGCACTGCCGCCGTGCCGGAATGGACCATGGGTATTTTCTCCTCTAGGCACTTTTGCTTAGATGAGCCAGAATCGGCCTGTCCGAGGGGAAGGCGGTGACGCCTCCCCCTCAAGTTTCAGAGACTTCACTCTTTCACGCCGTCCCTTCAGGGACTCCTGACCAGAGATTCCCGCAAAAATCCCGGCGCGATCATGAGAAAGGAAGTCTCCAGAGCCACCTTTGAGGAGAATTCCCATGCGTCATTTCAAGCTCGCCGCCATCGCAGCCGCGGCCGCTCTTGCCTGCGGTTCCGCGCTCGCCTGCACCACCGTCGTGGTGGGATCCGGCGCCACCGCCGACGGCTCGATCCTGATCGCCCGCGCTGCCGACAGCTCTGCGCTCAAGGCCCAGCACCTCGTGATTCATCCGGCAACGAAAGGCGTGAAGGGCATGTACCGCACGGCGGACCACCATGGCGCCAACAACTTTGAATATCCGCTCCCCGAGAACGGCATGCGCTACACCACGGTCCCGAACTGGAAGACCCAGGTGCACGGCGCCACGGGCTTCAACGAGGCGGGCGTGGGCTTCTCCGGCACGGAATCGATCTTTGCGCGCGATGATGCGCTCAAAATCGACCCCTATAACGAAGAGACCGGCATTACCGAGGACGACATTCCTGAAGTGCTTCTGCCGCGCGTGAAAACGGCCCGCGAAGGCGTTGAGCTCCTCGGCCATATCGTTGAAACGATCGGTGCGGGCGAAGGCTTCGGCGTCGTTCTGATGGACGAAAAGGAAGTCTGGTACTTCGAAACCGGCACGGGCCACCAGTGGCTCGCCCAGAGGACGCCGAAGGACAAGTATTTCGCCTCGGGCAATCAGGGGCGTCTGCAGCAGTACGATCCGAAGAGCCCGGACTTCCTCGCTTCGAAGACGCTCGTCGAATGGGCGACGAAGAACGGCTTCTACGATCCGAAGAAGGACGGGGAATTCAATTTCTCGAAGGCCTATACGCGCGACGATGCGCGCGACCGCGACTACAACGATCCGCGCGTCTGGCAGGTGCAGAAGATTCTGACGCCGTCGCTTAATCAGAAGGTGACGGACGGCCGCAGCTTCCCCGTCTGGGCGACGCCCGACAGCAAGGTGACGGTCGAGGACCTCAAGACGATTCTGCGCAACCACTACGAATCGGGCGAACTTGCTTCGCACGACCCGTATACGCATGGTCTCAAGGGCGACGCCGAACCCTATCGTCCGATCAGCGTCTTCCGCACGTATGAATCGCACGTGATGCAGGTTCGTCCGTGGCTCCCGAAGGCGATCGGCGAAGTGACCTATCTCGCGATGGGCATGGCGGATCTTTCCGTCTACGTGCCGATCTATTCGGGCATGTCCGCCTATCCGAAGCACTGGGGCGAAGGCACGGACAAGGCCGACTCCTCGAGCCTCTACTGGAAGTTCAGAAAGCTCCAGACGCTCGTGATGACGGACTATCCGAAGCTCGCGCCCATCGTGACAAAGGCCTATGCGGACTTTGAAAAGGATCTTGCGAAGCGCCAGGCCGCCTTTGAAGCCGAATACGTGAAGACCGTCAAGACGGATCCGAAGAAGGCTCAGGCCGATCTCGACCACTTCAGCATTCAGGCCATGGCCGATGCGGAAGCGCTGACCGAGGATCTGCTCAATCAGGTCTTTACGGTCCGCACGGAAGACATCCAGAAGGTGAACTTCTTCGCCAACCGTTCGAAGAAGGATTGATTGCCTTGAGATTCCTTTGAGGTCAGGGCTCCGGGTGCGCAGCGCTGAAGCGCGCCCGGGGTCAGAAAAGGAAAGCGGCCCGGAATCGTCAGGCATTCCGGGCCGCTTCGTCTGATGCTTGAGGGCGAAATTACTTTCGGATCACGAGCATCGGCACCTTCGTTTCCGCCGCAATATGCATGGCGGTTGAGCCCAGAACCGCAGCCGTGAAGTTGCCGCGGCCGTGAGAGCCCATGACGATGAGGTCGAGATTCCCGTTCGCAAAGCGCGGGAGCTCGAGGTCGGCCTCGCCGACAAGAAGCTGCGCCTTGACATTGAGGCCCGCCACCTCAAAGGGATCAAGCACCGGCTGAACGGCTTCATGGAAGCGCGTCTGCTGCTCCTCGTCGATCTCCTCGCGCGAGAGCACCGGCATCATCGGGTTCACCGGGTTGGGCGTAATGGGATCGGGCACGGGTTCCGCGCAGTGCACGACCGTGAACTCGGGGTCTTCGCCGAAGAGCTCAAGGTGCTCGAGCACGTAGTTGGCGGCTGCCGCCCCGTAGGCCGAACCGTCGACGAGGATGCCGACCCGCATTTTCTTTTCGGGGAGCTTCGATTCGTCGCGGACCACGAGCATCGGCACGTGCGTCCTCGCGAGAAGGCCGTTCGAGACCGAGCCGAAGATGAGGCCCTGCATGGGGTTGAGCCCTCGGGCGCCCATGACGATCAGATCGGCCTTCGAGGCCTCGGCCTCCCCGGCGAGCATCTTCACGACGTCGCCGTACATCACGCGTTCCGTTGCGGTGCGGAGCTTCGAACGGAAGTTCGTCTTTTTCTGGAGGTCCTCGAAAACATTGACGCCCGTATCCTGGTAGTACTTCTTGACCTCTTTGAGGCCGAAAAGGCGGATGAGCGATTCCGGCACGGAGTACTGGACGTTGACGAGCTCAATCTCGGGATCGGTCCCGAGGAGCGAATCGCGCTCAAGAAGGAAATGGATGAGGCGCGTGCTCTGGCTGCTTTCATCAACGGGAACAAGAATGCGCATAAGCTTCTCTTTTCTAACGGATGGTTCTCAAAAAGGTCAGATCTGCAGATCCTCGGGCAGGCGGATCACGAGCACCGGGATTTCGGAGAGCGCCCCCACGCGGGCTGCGGTCGAGCCGAGAACGGCGGACTTGAAGCGTCCGTAGCCGTGCGAGCCCATCACGACGATGTCTGCGTTTTCATTGGCGTAGGCCGAAATCGCCTCGGCCGGATCGCCTTCGCGCCTCACGGGCCGGGCGTCGATGCCTGCCGCCGTCAGCGCGGCAAGGACCGGGCTCACGGCATTCTCCCAGGCGCTCTGGGATTCCTTTTCGAAGAATTCCTTCGAGCTCGCAGGCGACACGCCGTCGATCTCGTTCTTCGCAAGGCTCGCGTAGTCGGGCGCAATGCTGATCACGTCGACGGTGAGGCCGGGCCCGAAGAGGTCGAGATGTTCGGCAATGAAGTGCGCCGCCGCCTCGCCGTAGTCTGAGCCGTCGGCAGCGAGCGCAATCCGCATGTTCTCGCGCCCAGGCAATCCCTTTTCGCGCACGAGGAGAACCGGAAGAGAGGAGTGCTCCAGAACGCTTCTCGAGACGGACCCGAGGAAGAAGCTCTTCGCAGGGGAGAGCCCGCGGGAGCCCATGGCGATCAAATCGGCGCGGAAAACCTGCGCCTCGCGCGCGAGCGACGGCCCGCATTCGCCGTAGAGAACGCGGGTTTCGACGGAGAGGCCCGCGCGTTCCGCGGTCTTCGTGCATTCGGCGAGCTGCGCGCGGCCTTCGGCTTCATAAACGGCGCAGACGGCTTCGAGACCAAAGCGGTCGATGATGCTCTCCGGAATCGCGTACTGCACGTTCGCGAGCTCGACGACGGGCTTTTCGCGCATGAACTTCGCGCGTTCGCCGATGAAACGAATGGCTTCGCGGCAGGAGGCGCTGCCGTCGCTCGGAATGATGATTCTCATGAGATGAATTCCTTTTGAATTTGATGCCGGTAGAAGCGCTTACGAGGCGTCGCCCGCAGGCACGAGAAGCACGGGGGTTTGCGTGAGGGCGCCAACTTTGGTTGCAGTTGAGCCGAGAACGGCGGATTTGAGGCGTCCCCAGCCGTGGGACCCCATGACGATCAGGTCGGCGTTCTCTGCTGCGTACCGGGCGATTTCCCCTGCGGGGTCGCCGGAGCGCTTCACGGGCCTCGCTTCAATGCCGGCCGAGGCGAGGATGCCGACAACGGGCTTCACCGCCTTTTCCCAATCGGCCTCGGCCTCCTTTTCAAGGTAGGCGCCGGCGCTTTCGGGCGCGATGAAGTCGACTTCGTCGCGGGCGATGCCGGCATAGTCGAGCGTGACGAAAATCACGTCGACGGTCGGCCGGGGACCAAAAAGCGCCGCATTTTCAACGATGAAGCCGGCGGCCTTCCCGCCGTATTCAGACCCGTCGACCGCGAGGAGAATCCTCAGGCTCTCGCGTTCGGGGAGACCCTTTTCGCGCACGAGCAGGACGGGGAGGCCGGCATGCTCGATCACGCTTCTTGAAACGGAGCCGAGGAAGAAGCTCTTCGCGGGCGAGCGCCCGCGCGAGCCCATGGCAATGAGGCCGGCGCGGAAGGCTTTCGCCTCGCGCGCAATCGCCGGACCGCAGTCGCCCTCGAGCACTTTGGTTTCGGACGCAAGCCCCGCGGCGCGGGCGATCGCTTCGCTCCCGGCGGCCTTCTGCTTCGCGGAAGCCTCATAGGCCCGCCGGAGCGCATCGATGTCGATGCGGTCGATCACGTCGTCGGGAATGGGCGGCTCGACGTAAATCAGCTCGGGCACGGGCTTTTCGTTCATGTACCGGGCGCGTTCGCCGATGAATCGGATCGCTTCAGAAGAGGAGGCGCTGCCGTCGACTGGAATGATGACTCTCATATTCATCCTCTTTTTGCTTCTGCCTCCGCAGGGCGCCCCGGGCGCCTCGCGGAGGATTATTGATTTTGAGGAAGACTCCCTTCGGGGAGAAAGGTGCAGCCTCAATCCTCAATGCGGATGAGGAGCACCGGAAGGTGCGTAAGGGCCCCGATCTTCGTCGCCGTGGAGCCGAGCACCGCAGACTTGAAGCGGCCCCAGCCGTGCGAGCCCATGACGATCATGTCGGCGTGGTCCTTCGCGTACTTCGTGATCTCTTCGGCAGGGCTCCCCGTCAGGCGGACGGCTTCGGCTTCAATGTCGGCCTCCTTGAGAATGTCGAGGACGGGTTCCGTCGCTTCTTCCCAGAGGCGCGTGTTTTCCGCTTCGCAGCGGTCGCGCGTGTCGCGAAGGATGGGTTCGTATTCGGTGACGCCGGCGCGCGTGAGGTCGGAATAGTCGCGCATGACGCTCACGACCTTCACCTCAGGCGCGGGTCCGAAGAAGCCCGGGTTTTCAGAAATGAACTTCGCGGCCGCGGCGCCGTAGTTGGAGCCGTCGACGGCAAGCACGAGCCTCAGGTTCTCGCGGTCGGGGAGGGACTCCCCGCGGGCGAGAAGAACGGGCTTCATCGTGTTGGCGAGCACGTTTCTCGAGACCGACCCGAGGAAGAAGCTCTTCGCGGGCGAAATCCCGCGCGCGCCCATGATGATGAGGTCGCAGTCCTCGTCCTCAGCTTCCTTCGAAATGACTTCGCCCGGAATGCCGAATCCGATCTTTTCCTCGGGATTGAGCTCCCTGACGGCGATGCTGCCCTCAAGGTCCGAGAAGATGCCCTTTGCTTCCTCTTCGGCGGCGGCGCGGACGGCGTCGAGGCCGAACTGCGTCATGACGCCCATCGGAACCGGGTGCTGGACGTTGATCAGAGAGACTTCAGGCTTCACCTGCATGCGGCGTGCGCGCGCGGCAAGAAGGTCAAGAGCGTTGCGGCAGGAAACGCTGCCGTCTACGGGAATAAGCACACGCATGGATGCCTCCTTTTTATGGATTTTTTCTTCCGGAATCCGGAAGAAGAGGAGCGGGCCCGCCGCCCCTCTCTTTAAATCCATTATGGCATTCTGCGTGAATTAAATTTTGTTTTCAGGCGTCTGTTGATTCGGTAATTCGCAATGATTTGCGTTTTCTCAACCGAGCGAGGTGTCGAGCGCCATCATGATGACGAAGCCCGCAATCAGCGCCATCGTGCCGATGTCGGAGTGCTTCGAGAGGTGCGCAGCGGGGATGAGCTCCTCAACCACCACGTAGAGCATTGCACCCGCGGCGAAGGTCAGCATGAAGGGCATGACGGGGAGGAAGAAGGAAATCGCCGCGACGACGATGAGGCCGAAGACCGGCTCCACGAGGCCCGAGAGAACGCCGAAGAGGAAGGCCTTCATGCGGGGAACGCCCTGGCCGAGGAGCGGGAGCGAAACGGCCGCGCCTTCGGGGATGTTCTGAATGCCGATGCCGAGGGCGAGCGCAAAGGCCGAGGAGAGGGCAAGCGGGTCGCCCGACATGGCGGCAAGCCCCGACGTGAGGCCGACCGAGCCCCCTTCCGGAATGTTGTGGAGGGTGATCGCGAGAAAAAGGAGCTGAGCGCGGTGGAGCTTCGACTTCGGACCCTCGGGCGTCGTCGAGCCCGGATGGAGGTGCGGCATCGCCATGTCGAGGAACTTGAGGAATACCGCGCCCGCGATGACGCCTGCGGATGCCGTGAGCCAGGGGATGGAGCCGTTCTTTTCGGCCATCTCGAGCCCCGGAATGATGAGGCTCCAGACCGAGGCGGCAATCATGATCCCGGCGGCAAAGCCGAGGGAAAGGGTCTCGGCGAGCGCCGTATCCTTTTCCGGTCGGAAGAAGAAGACGCCGGCGGCGCCGACCGTCGTGCAGAGGAAGGTGAAGCCCGTGCAGAGCGCGGTCCATTCGAGGGCTTTGAGAAGGAGAGGATCCATGGCAATACTTTAACTATCGAAAATCTATTTTCAATAGTTTACCGCAATAGATAGAAGGCAGACGGAGAAGCGCCAATCATAGAACGCTCCGGCCGCGCCTTCTCGAATCGCCTCTGCCGGAGGGCGGGAAGTTGGGGAAAACACCTTAGCTCAGGCGATGCAGAATCAAAGTCCCGAACGCATTTTTGCGGGTCGACGGTTTCCCCGGCGGGAGTTGGGGCGCCGGGCGAACTATATTTGTGAAACTCACGACGTCGGACGCACTTTCCACGGGCGTCCGACATTCTGGCTCCGTCAATTCAAAAAATTTTTTAGGAAGCAGACACTATGCTTAAGAGCGATTTTGCAGCTCTCGCCCCCATGCCGGACGATCCCATTCTTGGCCTTGTGGAACTTTATAAGAAGGATCCGCGCGAAACGAAGGTTAATCTCGGCGTCGGCGTCTACCTCAATGAAGCCGGGTTTCTGCCCCTGATGGAGTGCGTCGAGGAGGCCGAGCGCCGTCTCCTTGAGCGCCACCTGCCGCGCGGCTACATGCCGATGTCCGGCATGCCGCAGTACTGCGCGAGCGTGCAGAAGCTCGTTTTCGGCAAGGACCACGCCGCCGTGAAGGCGGGCCGCATTTCGACCATTCAGACGCTGGGCGGCACGGGCGCCCTGCAGCTCGCGGCCGCTTTTGCCCACCAGTTCCTGGGCGTCACTCAGGGCGTCGTTTCCGACCCGACCTGGGGCAACCACATTGCGATTCTCAAGGCCGACGGTCTTGAAGTCGGCAAGTACGCCTATCTCAAGGCCGACCGCTCGGGCATCGACTTTGAAGCCTTCAAGGCGGCGCTGAACGCCCTGCCGGCGAAGACCCTGGTGCTGCTCCACGGCTGCTGCCACAACCCGACGGGCTTCGACTTCTCGCATGAAGAGTGGCGCGAAGTCGTGAAGATCCTCGTCGAACGCGATCTTCTTCCCCTCATCGACATGGCCTATCAGGGCTTCGGCGCCGGTCTCGAGGAAGATGCCTTTGCGATCCGTCTCCTTGCCGACGAAGGCGTTACGTTCCTTGCGGCCACGTCCTGCTCGAAGAACTTCGGCCTCTACGGCGAACGCGTTGGCGCGCTGCACATCGTCTGCGACAACGAGAAGGAAGCTCAGGTCGTCACCTCGATCATGAAGCGCATCGTTCGTCAGGAATATTCGAACCCGCCCACGCACGGCGGCCAGATCGTTGCTGAAGTGCTCGGCGACCCCGAACTCGAAGCTTCCTGGAGAAAGGAAGTCGACGGCATGCGGGCTCGCATCGTCGGCATGCGCGAGGCGCTTTACGCCGCCGGCAAGGCCGAAGGCCTCGACTTCAGCTTCGCGATCAAGCAGCACGGCATGTTCTCCTTCACGGGCCTCGGCGCCGAGGAGATGGACCTCCTGCGCGAGAAGTACGGCGTCTACGGCGTCCGCAACGGCCGCATCTGCATTGCGGGCCTCAATCACCGCAACGTCGAATACGTTGCCAAGTCGCTCGCGGCGGTCTTCAAGGCCCGCGGGTAATTTGAGCAGTAAAGAAGGCTTCTGAGGAGATCTCAGAAACCTCCCGCAATGAAAACCCGGCGTCTTTCTGAGGACTGCCGGGTTTTCTTCTGCCCGTTTTTTATGCTTTCCCGCCTGGGAGTCTTGCTCAGGGAAGGAGCTTCGGGCTCATGCGCGCCTCAATTTCCCAGGCAATGCCTTCGAGCACCTGCGGCAGGATGCGGGTCGCCGATCCTCTGAAGAATTTGGTGTACTCGAGAATGCTGTCGGCTTCGTCGAGGTCGATGTGCGCTGGGTCGGTGAAGAGTTCGTCCGGCAGATCCTTCGTGATGAGAATCCGGTCGAGGCAGCCGTGCTCCATCGCTTCCGCGACGAACCACGCGGCCGGGTAGACGATGAGCGAGGTTCCGACCGCGATGAAGATGTCGGCCTCTCTGAGGATTCCGGGAATCCAGTCCATGCCGTACGGAACTTCGCCGAAGAGCACGATGTCGGGCCGGACGGCGCCGTCCGTTTTGCCGCACGCAGGGCACCTGTCTTCAGGAGAATAGGGCGCGAGCCTGGGAAAATGCGCGCCGCAGCGCCGGCAGCGGCTCTTCAGAATAGAGCCGTGCAGATGAAAGACGCTCGTGTCGCCCGCGTCCTCGGAGAGGGCGTCGATGTTCTGCGTGATGTGGAGGATCGAAGCCCGGACGCGCAGGCGCCTTGCAAAATCCGCAATCGCCGCATGCGCGGCATTGGGCTTTGCATCCTTCCATTCCCGGATCCGTTCGTTTGTTTCCCGGAGAAAGAGCTGCGGGTTTCTTTTCGCCTCCTCGGAATCGAAGGCATTGGTCGTCTGCCAGTTGCTCTGAGGGTCGCGGTAGGTGGGAATGCCGCTTTCGGCGGAAAGCCCGGCGCCCGAGAGAATGACGACGACGGGGCGTTCCTTCTTCCAGCCCTTAGAATTCAAGTTGATTTTGTACATATTTGATGTTCTTTATTTTCTGACATCCCTGAGAAGGAACTCGGGACCGACATAGATCCGCGTGGGATTCCCGCGCTCGAGCGTTTTGGCGGCGCGCCAGGCGCCTTCTTCGTCCCTCTTCTCCGCTTCGATCCGGAGTTCCCCGAGCGCCGCCTGAAGCCTTTGTTCCGCCCGCCGTCGATTCATCCACTGCGACCGTTCGCCCGTTTCGCGCACGGCAATGCCGGTTTCCGCGTGCACGAGCCTCACGCCCGTTTCGACCTTGTTGACGTTCTGTCCGCCCTTGCCGCCCGAGCGGAAGCGCTCAAACCGCACGGGGCCGGACCTGTCCGGGCGGGGCGCCTCCCCGAGGATCGACAGGTCGATGAACCAGTTCTTCCGGCCGTGGTGGGGCCTGAGCGGACTCGGACAGATCCACTGGATGGTGCCGGCGAGCGCTCGCAAAGCCGGGAGCTCCCCGCGCGTGCGGAACCGGATTGATGCGCGTCCGCCCGCGACGCTGCCCTTCCTTTCGTCGACGAGTTCAATGTCCGGGAATTCCTTCCGGAGCGCCCGGAAGAAGAAGAGCACGGCCAGTTCGCACTCGGCCGGGCCGCTCCCTGAGGAAATCTGCATGAGCATCTGAAATTGCCTCGATAGAGTGATCAGCTCTTGCCGCCCTTGAAGCACCACACGGGCTTCAACCGTGCCGTCACGCGTACGGTGGGAGCAAGAGCAGGGAGAATGTCCGCAAGCGCCCGGTAGGCTTCGGGGGCTTCGTCGAGCGTTTCCGCGCTGATTGAGGGAGACTCAATGCCCGCCGCCTTCATTTCCTCGCGCAGACGGCTGACGGTGAGGACGTTCTTTACCGCATCGCGCTTCAGAATCCGGCCGGCGCCGTGGGGAGCCGATTCATTCCATTCGGGGTTCCCCAGGCCTTCGCCCAAAAGGATCCCGTCCCGCATGTTGATCGGGATGGCGACGGGTTCCCCCGCCTTTGCGGAGATTGCGCCTTTTCTCAGAATCGGCACCGTGCCGGAGCGGTCGACATAGTTGTGCACGACGGACAGAACGGACTCCATCTTCCAGCGCATGCCGTCGCAGATGAGGCGGAGCATCGCGCGGCGGCTCGCCTCTGCGTAAGCGCAGGCGCCCTCGAGGTCCGAGAGGTAGTCGCTGAGGAGCCCGCCCGAAAGCGGCGCCTCTTCGAAAGGCACTTTTCCCTCCGGAGTTTCCGAAAGAGCTGCGCTCGCGAGCTGCATGTAGCGGCCTGCAACCTCGACCCCGACGCGGCGGCTCCCGGAATGGACCGCTAGCCAGAAGGCGCCTTCGTCATCCCGGTCGACCTCGAGAAAATGGTTCCCGCCGCCGAGGGTGCCGAGCGACTTCTGCGCGCCCTCAATGTTGATGTGACGCAGCACTCTGAAGCGCTCGAAATTGAAGTTGAGGGCTTCCGGGAGCGGCTTCTCCCGAACTGCAAAGCCCGCGGGGATCTTCTCCCGCACAAAAGCGGACAAGGCGCCCAAGTCCGGGCGGCGCTTCATGCGGAGCTTGGCGAGCGTGACGCCGCAGCCCATGTCGATCCCGACCAGACCCGGGAGGAGGCTTTCGCCCACGGTCATCGCGAGGCCGATCGGGCCGATTTTCCCCGGGTGGGCGTCGGGCATCAGGCGGATTATCTGACCACTGCTCGATTCGCGCGACGCGAGCCATTTCGCCTGACCAAGAAGTGCCGGCTCCGGCGCGGCAGCGGACGAAGGCGGATACCAGCGAGCGACCGCGCAGGCGCCCTCAATATCAAAATAATTCATGACGTGAAGAAAGATCCTGAAAAAGACTCAGGAATCATTTTCCTCACGCCTGCGGCAGATTATGACGGACGAAGTGAAGCCGGCCTCATTCAATGGGCGCGATGTAGTCTGCGAATTCGAGTCTGTCGGGCTTGTTCATATGCGCGTTGAGCCGGACGATCTTGAAAATCCTTCCCTTCGGCGCAAGCCCTAGAGCGCGCATCTTCGCGAGGACCGGATGGTCGTGATCCTCCCGGAGGCTCTCGGACTGCATGCGGGCGGGTCCTGCGTAATGCAGGATGAAGGCTTTGCCCGATGGAATGCATTCGACGCTCTCATTGACCGGGATGCCCGCCGCCTTCGCAATGGACTCCCGGACGGAAAGCCCCCAGGAAGAGGGAAGCGACCCGTCCTCTCCCGGCGTCGGCGTGACGGCCAGCGTGGATTTCACAAGCGGCATCCAGCCGAGCCAATCGGGAAGAATTTTGTAGATGTCGTCGTTTTCAATGAAGACAAGCCCCTGGGAGTGCGGGAGGAAATAAAAGCTCTCGAAATCAGTGACTTCCCAGTCGTCGCGACCGGGCCTGCGGCGGGACATCCAGGCTTCGAGCGAGCGCTGCTCCTCAATCACCATCCTCAGGCGCTCCGCTTCCTTTTCCATATGGGCGGTTCGATTGCGAAGCTCCTCAAGGAGTTCCTCGGGAGACGCGTCGCTGATGAGCGCCTGCATGCCGCGGATCGGAATGCCGTAGCTTTTGAGCTGCATGGCGGCGAGGAATTTCGGGCTCGTCTGGAACGGATAGTAGCGGTAGCCGTTTTCGCGGTGCTCGGCCCAGAGAAGCCCCTGATCCTCGTAGTGCTTGAGAAGGTCGGGAGTAACTCCCATGTACGCAGCAAAGTCGCCGATTCGATATTGCTTGGATTGAGCCTTCACGGGGTCGTCTCCGGATGAACATGAATGGATGGATCAGGCGGCACGGCGCGCCAATCCAGTTCCCTTTCTGATTTTATTGGATCTTTCAGAGCCTCTCGAAACATCTCCTGCGGTCGCGGATCTCCGCCTTGACCTGGGAGCTGCTCCCGGCCCGACAATACGATTCATCAGAATGAATCCTCAGGGGAGACCGAAAATGACAGATCTTTCACGCAGAAATTTCCTTTGCAAAAGCTTCGTCGGGAGCGCCGCGATCGCGGCCGGAAGCACGGCCTTTGCCGCATCGCCCGCCGGCATCTATCGTCCGGGCACGTACTCGGCAAAAGCTTCCGGCATCGGCGATGTCGTCGTCACGATGACCTTCGACAAGGACCGCATTACGGACGTCGTGCTCGACGTTTCGCATGAGACCCCTTCCATCGGCCAGGCGGCGGCCAACGAATTGAAGCGCATGCTGATGGCGTCTCAGGGCGCCGGCATCGACGCCGTCTCGGGCGCAACCATCACGTCGAAGGCGGTTTCTCAGGCGGCGGCGAAGTGCATCGCGCAGGCGAAGGGTGAAATTCCGGTTGAAGTGATCGAAAAGTCGGACGCAGGGGACGACGGCGACTGGCTCGGGAAGCCGCCTGAAATCGACGAAAAGAGCATTGCGAAAACACGCGAGACCGATATTCTGGTGGTCGGCTGCGGCACGGGCGGCATGTTCGCCGTGGCGGCGGCCGCGGAAGCGGGCGCCAAGGTGATCGGCATCGACCGCTTTGCGACGGGTACCGGCATCCGCAATGACCTGGGCGCCTTGAATTCCCGCTACCAGAAGGCCTGGGGCACGAAGATCGACAAGTTCGACTTCGTGACGATGGCGACCCAGTACGCCGCAGGGCATCTGAGTCAGGACCTCGTGAAGCTCTTCTGCGAAAAGTCGGGAGAAGCGATCGACTGGTACGGCGACCGCCTGAAGGAGCGCGGGGTCGAGCTCTGGCACGAGTCGGGCGACAAGGTGGACGAGTCCCGCTACGAGCATTTCGCGACCGGCCATTCGCCGCGCTGGAGAGGCACGGACGACGGTACAGGGAAGCGCCTCGACGGCAACCGCATTCTCTTTGACTATGCGGTTTCAAAGGGCGCCGAATTCGACTTCAACACACGTATGCTCAAGCTCGAAAAGAAGGCGGGCCGCGTCACGGGCTGCATCGCCCGCGACGGCGACGGAAAGTACGTGCGCTATGTCGCAAAGAAGGGCGTTGTCGTCGCAACGGGCGGCTACGCGCAGAACTACGCGATGATGGAGGCACTCCAGCCCTGGAACCTCCGCATCATCGGCAGAAACGGTTCCATGCCGGGCGCTCACGGCGACGGCATCCGCGCGTGCCTCTGGGCGGGCGCAAAGATGGATGAAACGCACTCCATGATGATGTTCGACCGGTGCGCCCTGAGGCCGGATCAGAAGACGGGCGTCGAGACCGCAAAGTCGGGCGACAACGGCTTCTTCTGGATGGGCTCGCAGCCGTGGCTCAAGGTGAATGCGGACGGGCGGCGCTTCATGAATGAATCGGGCACGTACGAAAACATTCTCCACGCCGACGAATACCAGAAGGGCCACTGCCACTACACGCTCTTCGACAGCAACTGGACGACCTATGCGCAGCAGTTCAAGATGCACGGCTGCTCGAGACTTTACCCCTTCGAAAACGGCGCGGATCCCAACAACTCGTACGAAGTCGTGCGCGACCGGATGCTGCCCGGGCTCCTCGCAAAAGGCTTCGTCGTGAAGGCCGATACGATCGAGGAGCTCGCGAGGAAGCTCGGACTCCCGGCGGAGGAACTGAAGCGCACGGTCGATCGCTACAACGACCTGGCTCGAAAGGGCGTCGACGAGGACTACGGCAAGGAATCCTTCCGTCTGACGCCGGTCGACAAGGCTCCCTTCTACGGCGCCAAGAACACCGGGTACGTGCTTTGCACGATGGACGGCATTCAGATCGACACGCACATGAACGCGATCGATACCGAGGGGAACCCCATCCCCGGCCTCTACGTGATCGGCAACGACAGCGGGTGCTTCTTCGCGAACGAATACCCGAACCTCGCCACCGGCATGGCCTGCGGCAGAACGGTCACCTTCGGGCGCATCGTCGGGAGCGAGCTCGCGCGTTCCTAAAAGAGGGCGCCCTGGAGGCGCGTTCTGAATGAGAAAAAGGCTGGCGCTTTGACGGGCGTCAGCCTTTTTTGAACCCGCAGGCGCGGGGAGAAAAAAGCTTCCTGAGAGACGACTGCAAGCCGCAGCTTCTATTGAGAGCGCTGCGGCTTCTGTAGTGCGCCCGGCAGCGCACGTGTGTTTATGTGGTGAAAGTCCACTGACCGCC
>NZ_CALDXB010000004.1 GCF_937923675.1 uncultured Sutterella sp.
TCTTAACCGATGGGAACGGTGCTTAATTACCCGAGCGCGTTATGAGTTTCGGGGCTATTTTAGGAATTTCAAATATATAGCTTTGTCGCCTATAAACAACATTAGATTAAGCGAAAGTCTTAGACCCTTTGTTCTTAGGAATGATTATCTATTCGATCTAAGCGTCATCAAAAGAAATTGGTCCTGACTGAGATTTAAAAACTGAGCTGAAAAATCGTGGTTTACATGATGCAGCCAGCAGGAATAGCGGCACCAGCTCCGAAGTAAATGTACAAGCGAAGCGGATCCAAAGTGAGGAATCAAGAAGCAGCTCGAGGTGCTGCCGGAAGTTAACCGTTGCTCCTCTCAATCCGCGTGCGAACATTGTCGAGCTGTCACTCCTTATTCCCCCAGCCTCCCCAGCCTGACCTCATCGGGCTCGAGCGGCTTCAGACTCCCGCGAAGCACCGAAATGAAGAGGCTTCTCACCCATTCGAGCCCCGTATCAAGCGTCGTGTGGGCGTGCCAGATGAGCGCCGGCTGCAGCCACGGCACGCTCTCCGCACGGGCGAGCACTGTGAGTGGCCTCTCTTCCGCCAACGCCTTTGCCGTCCGCCACGGCAGAATCAGAACGGCATCCGACCGGCGCATGAGCCTCACGGCCCCGAGCCAGTATTCCGTCCAGAGCATCGTCCGTCCGGCCTTGAGCGGGATTTCCGCCGGGCCCGGCACGCCTTCTATGGGATCGTCCGTGTCCGGATGCACGCAGATTTGAATCCGGCGGCAGGCCTCAAGGTCCTGCATGGTAAGCGTGCCGTCCTTAACCTTCCCTTCAAGCGGATGCCCTGCTCTCACCGCATAGACGTAAGGCGTCCTCAGAAGCGGGACGCTCGCAAAGTCTGCCGGGAGATTGACGGCCGGAAAGATTGCGAGGTCTGCTTCTCCGGCGCGGAGCTTGAGAAGCGTGTGTTCGTCGTGAGGAAGGATGGCAATCCCCGCTTTCGGCGCCTTCTTCATGAAGAGCTCGAGGACGGGCTCGATCATGATCGGGATCGCATTGTCGAGTGAACAGATGCGGATCACGCGGTTCATCGCCGCGGGATCGAAGGCCTCTGCCGAAAAGAGCTTTGCCATTTCCTCGAGCACGCGCCTTGCCTGCGCCGTGACCTCGTGCGCCCGCGCCGTGGGCGCGAGGCCGTGCCCGAAGCGCGTATAGAGCGGATCCTCGAAAACCGTCCGCGCCTCCGCAAGAAGGCGGCTCGCCTTCGGAAGGCTGATCGAAAGCCGCGTGGCGGTTCGCCCGAGATGCCGCTGCTCATAGAGCGTCGTCAGAAAAACGAGAAGTTCGCGCGAAAGCTGGTTATCGGTGCCTGACATATTTTTCAGATTCTGAAAGATTATTTTGCGCTTCCAGGGTTCAAAAACTCAGAAAAGTCACCATGGATGGTCTGAAGTCCCGGGCATATAGTTCTGAGCACGCGATCGGAAGCGCGATCTGCCGCAGGAATCCTAGCCGCACGAGGCAATTTTTGCATCACGCTTCCGGTGCCGGACCATTTCATTATTCGAAAAAGGAAGCATCCATGTCCCGCCTTCTCAAAGCATCGCTCGCTGCCGCTGCGCTCATCCCTGCCGCCGTCATGGCCATGGGCGGCGCCTCGGGCCCGAAAACCACCTATGAAGTTCAGGGCCACCTCGGCGAAATCGTCGTCAACCCCTATGAAGTGGCTCCGCTCACGGCCATCATCAGGAACGGCGGCTACCAGATTCTCGACGCCCGCGTGACGGTGCTTCCAAAGCCCGAAGGCGAGGAAATCTCCTACAACGTCTCGCGCCGCATGCTCCTCACCCACGGCGGCATCCCTGTTTTCGGCCTCTATCCGGACTACCTCAATTCGGTCAAGGTCGAATACACGCGCCTCTTCAACGGCAAGACGGAAAAATTCACCGACATCTACAAGATCTACGGCTCGCCCCTCTACGTCGAAGCCTCCGGCCTCGCGAATGAACGCTCGACCATGCCGAAGGTCCGCCCGGTGAAGGTTGACCCGAAGTTCAAGGACCGCCTCTATCTTCTCAACAACGCCCAGGACCTCGCGGGCAAGGCCTCCCATGCCGTCTGGAACAATCCCATGGGCGGCGCGCTCGAATGGAACTTCAACCCGCAGATCGGCATTGTCGATACGAAGGGCGAATATCGCTGGTACCTCTTCACGAATTCGATTTATTCGCTGGATTCCCTCTACTACGGCGGCGACATGATGGGCTTCCGCCAGAATAAGGACGGCGCCTTCACCTGGGGCTACGGCCAGCGCTACGCCAAGTACGACCTCATGGGCCGCGAGATCTGGAACCGTCGTCTTCCCATTTCCTACAACGACTTCTCGCACTCGCTCGACCCCGCCCAGAACGGTCACTTCTTCCTGCGCGTGGCTTCCTCCAACGTGAAGCTCGCCAACGGCCAGAACGTCCGCACGGTTCGCGACGTGATTGCTGAAGTCGACCATGACGGCTACGTCGTCGACGAATTCCGTCTCTTCGACATCCTCGACCCCTATCGCTCCGACGTCATCAAGGCGCTCGACCAGGGCGCGGTCTGCCTCAACATCGATGCCTCTAAGGCGGGCAAGACGCTTTCCGAAGAAGACATCAGGAAGCTCAATGAATCCGACCACTACGGCGACATCGCGGGCACCGGCATCGGCCGCAACTGGGCGCACGTGAATTCCGTCGACTACGACCCGACCGACGACTCGATCATCATCTCGTCGCGCCACCAGTCGGCCATCATCAAGATCGGCCGCGACAAGAAGGTGAAGTGGATCCTCGGCGCCCCGCGCGGCTGGAAGGGCGAATTTGCCGGCAAGGTTCTGAAGCCCGTCGACCATCAGGGCAAGCCCATCGCCTGCACGGACGCGACCTGCGAAGGGGGCTTTGACTGGACGTGGACCCAGCACACCGCCTTCCGCATTGATGCGAAGAGCAAGCCTGGCGTCGTTTATCTGACGGCCTTCGACAACGGCGACGCCCGCGGCATGGAGCAGCCGGCGCTTCCGGAAATGAAGTATTCCCGCGCCGTCGTCTACAAAGTCGATGAGAAGGCGGGCACGGTTGAACAGGTCTGGACCTTCGGCGAGGAACGCGGCCACGACTGGTTCAGCCCGGTGACGTCGCTTACCGAGTACCACGCCGACAAGAATTCGATCTTCGTCTACTCCGCCACTGCGGGCGCTTCCTTCGACCTCAAGACCGGCGCCTTCACGTCGGCCCCGAACCCCTACATGATGGAGTTCAACTGGGGTGAAAAGGAACCCGCCGTCGAAATGCGCGTCGAATCGACGACCGGCTACCAGGCAATGCCTGTCGATCTGAAGAGCGCTTTCGAGCAGTAATTCCTGATCGATTGAGCTGATTGAGTAGCAATTGAAATCCCCGTCTGAGCGAATACGTTCAGTCGGGGATTTCCTTTATCCGGAGGATAATTCCGGCAATCAGCAGAATTGCGGCAGCGCCTCTTTCCATTCTGATTGAAGCCATTCAAAAGAATCGGGATTTCTTTCGGAGAACCTTGTCTCTCAATCCTTTTCGTCGCTTATTCGGGTGAAGGATGGATGAGAGGAAGCGCGCAGGGATAGCCGTCTGAGGGTGAATTGCGTAGAATACCAATCATTCCACTTCCCTCCCAAAGGTCTACAGAATGACAAGCGACGAAATCATAGCGCAGGTAAATGCCCATCGCGAAAAAGAATCAAAGCTCTTAGAGGAATGGCAGGAACTCCGCGCCCGCGCGCAGGAAGAATGCATCCGCCTCATCGATGTTTTTGAATTTACCGCTTCTGATCTTCATCTCGGCAAGGACGGCAAGGCGATCAAGCCGACCGTCAGGAATGCCGGCGTGCCGAAGTTCATCAACCCCGACGGCCCCGAAACCTGGACCGGCCGCGGCAAGCGCCCGCAGTGGTACATCAAGGCGAGGGAAGCCGGCTACTCTGACGACGACATGCTGATCGCCAACAATACGCCCGTTGAAGCCAAATAAAATCGGCTGAGAGATCTTTATTTCTCCGAAGCATTCGCCCTGCTCTCCTTTCCGGTGAGCGGGGCTTTTCCTTCATTGAGAATTCTATTTGCTCTCTTTGGTCAGGAATCCGAATGAGCGTTCTATTTCGGGAGCAGCGCACTTCTCATCAGAGCGCCTGAGGCAAATCATTCCCGGAATTGGAATTCCTCTTCCAGTCTGCTGATTCAATGCGGCCGAGCTCACAAAATTGCCATTTTTTGTCAGATTGTGAGCAGGCACGGCGGAAATGGAATCGCGGCGGTGAAAGCGTTCAGTGCTCTGAAATCACGAAATCAGAATCAATTCCGAACGCCCTGCCGCAGCTTTGCGACCTGCTCTCTTCCCGCCATTCAGAGGGCGAGCCGGCGTGCCGCATTCCTTTTTTTATTTCACTTCACCCCGGGACAATCTGTTTTTCCGCCGCCGGCAAAAGTCAAAAAGATGCTCTCCGCTTCTTATTGCCGGATCCGAAGACTACGCATTCTGCTTGAGTTTCCTCAGCCACACGCCGCTTTTGAGGCGCATGAGGAAGATGCCGCCGCGGACGATGAGCTCGGCGCACATCGCGCTCCAGACGCCGACGAGGCCGTAGACGGGAGCGAGGAACCAGGCGAGCGAGAGGCGCACCACCCACATGCTCGACAAATTCATGACGGCAGGAATGAGCGTGTCGCCGGTGCCGATGAAGGCGCTGTAGGAGACGATGGCCGCAGCGAACATGGGTTCGGCCCAGGCTTCAATGCGAAGGACCTTCGTGCCCAATTCGATCACCTCCGGCACATCCGTCATGATGCCCATGAGAACCGGTGCGGCGAAATAAAGGACGACCCCCATCACCGACATGACGACCATGCCGGCGCCGACGCACTTGTAGGCAATGCGCTTTGCGAGATCAAGGCGCTTCGCGCCGACGGACTGGCCGACCAGGGTCGAAGCCGCGTCGCCGATGCCGTAGCCCGGCATGTAGCAGAGGCTCTCGGCAGTGATGCCGAGCGTATGCGCAGCAATCGAAACAATGCCGAGAGGCGCCACGATGGCCGTGGAAAGAATCTGCGCGCCGCACATGAGAATGCGTTCCGCTGCGACGGGAGACGCAATCGAAAAGGCACGCCTCAATACGGCAGCCTGCGGGATGAAGCTTCCAGAGCGCCCCACGAGCGAAAGGAAGGGCGAGCGCACGACGAGCATCCAGAGCATGATGGCGCCGACAATGGTTTCAGCAATGCCCGTGCCGACGGCTGCGCCGATGATGCCTAAATCCGCTCCGGGGACCGTGAGGGAAATGCCGAGGAACGTGTAGGTGGAGGTCGGAAAGATCAGCAGGAAATTAAAGAAGCAGTTGAGGATGCACATGAGAATCCCGAGGTAGCTCGGGGTCTTCATGTCGCCCGTTGCCCTCAGGAGCGCCCCCGCAAGCCAGCCGAAATACGTGGCGGGGAGAAAAAGCGCCATCATGAGGAAGTAGTCGGAAGCGTTCCCGACGATCGAGGGGTCGCCGCCGAGCCAGATAGGCAAATGGGGGCTGATCAGGAAGCCTGCGGCTGCCAGGACGGCGGAAAACGTCATGACGGTCGTGAAGGCCTGGCGGACGATGCTTCTCGCGGCATCGAAATCCTCTGCGCCGATGCGGTGCGCCGTCTGCACCGAAAACCCCATGATCGAGGCGCCGCCGATCCCGTAGAAAAGCCAGAGCGTCGTGCTCACAAGCCCGACCGCTGCCGAATCCGCAGCGCCGAGGTGCCCCACCATCGAGGCGTCGATGTACTGCATCAGGATGTAGGAAACCTGAGCAAGCGCCGCCGGAACCGCAAGGCGGACGACGAGTTCGAGCTCGTCGCGCACGCTGAGCTCGCGCCCGCTGCGGAGCGTCTGTAGGAGCAAGGAGGTTCTGCTGGGACTCGAACTCATGGATGAAAAGAAAAAAATGAAAAACGGCCGCCTGAGAATTGTGACCGAATCTTAGACCCGCCGCGCGGTCCGCAGCTGCCTGATTCTTCCGCTCTCATGCCTGAAGCAGCCGGAAAAGGACTCCTCATTTGAAAAAGGCAGCCCCGGCCGGAACCGGAACTGCCTCCTTCATTGGTTCATGAACCGAACCCGAAAAGCGGCTGAGTCAGACTCAGGCTTCGCCTTCCTGATAGGGATCGCTGTTGAGGTCGCCCTCAAGACTCGTCACGACGACGGCGGAAGCAACGTCGCCCACGACGTTGATCGACGTGCGGATCATGTCGAGGATTCGGTCGATGCCGGCGATGAGCGCCACGGCTTCAAGGGGAATGCCCACCTGCGTGAAGACGACGGTCGTCATGATGAGGCCGGCGCCCGGAACGCCCGCGGTGCCGATGGCGGCGAGAACGCCCATCAGAACAACGGTGAGCTGGTCGGTTAAGGTGAGGTGAATGCCGAAGACTTCAGCCGCGAAGATCGCGCAGACGCCCATGTAGACGGCCGTGCCGTTCATGTTGATGGTGTTGCCGAGCGGAATCGAGAAGGAAGCGATCGACTTCGTGGCGCCGAGCTTGCGAGCGGCGGCAAGGTTGGCGGGGAGCGCAGCTGCCGACGAGCAGGTCGTGAAGGCGACGAGCCAGGGCTCGAAGATGCCCTTCAGGAACTTGACCGGATTGGTCTTCCCGATAACCGCAACAATCGGGATGAGGACGAGGAAGACGAGAACCACCGTCGCGATGAAGGACGTGAGAATGAGGGAGAAGAGCGGAAGGAGCACCGAGAGGCCGTGCTTCGCAACCGTGAAGGCGATGAGGCCGAAGACGCCGATCGGGGCGTACATCATGACGTAGCCCGTGACGCGGATCATCACGTCGCCCACGATTTCAAAGAAGCGGAGGACGGGCTTTCCGCGTTCGCCGAGGGACGCGAGCCCGAAGCCGAAGATCACCGCGAAGAAGATGATCTGGAGCATCGAGCCCGTGGCCATCGCTTCCATCGGATTGATCGGAACGATGTTGAGAAGCGTATCCGTCAGGCTCGGGGCCTTAACGGCCTTGGCGACCAAGCCGTCGGTCGAGAGGTCCAGGCCGAGGCCCGGCTGAATGAGGTTTGCAAAGAGAAGACCGATCGCCACGGCGATGGCCGTCGTGACGGCATAGACGACAAGGACCTTGCCTGCAACGCGGCCGAGCTTCGAGGTGTCCGAAATGCCCGCGGCGCCCGCAATGATCGTTGCGACGACGAGGGGAACCACCACCATGCGAATGAGGCGGATGAAGAGCGTGCCCAGGGGCTGCAGATAGGTCTGGGCGAATTGAGAGTCGACAACGGCACCGACGATGACGCCGAGCGCAAGGCCGATCATCATCTGCCAGGCCAATGAAATTTTAAGTTTGCCAGCCATTATGGGTCTCCTCGGAATAAGGCTGAATGAAAAAAGACAGCAGGCCGGTTCTCACAAAAACGGGGCTTTGCGCGATCATCGCTCTCCTCCTCTTCTTTCGGCAGGCTGCCTTTGCGTATCAGGGTTAAGGTTAGCCTTATTACCGCCAATATTTGATTAGGGATAATCCTCCTTTACGTTTGTAAAGATCGCTGGCAAAACACATCCCTTCCGGTTCTTGTTATTGCATGCCGCTTAGGGCGATGCGGCTTCTCACGAGAGTGCGAAAAAAGCGGATGCGGTCTTCAAAGACTCACCTGAACGCGTCATGGTCCTGCGGTGCGTCAGCAGCCTGATCCTTTTGTTCCGATTCCCGCGCGCGGCGGTTTTTCTGATCGAGGTACTGCAGGACCTTGAGGCGACGGAAATCCGCGATGGATTGAATGAGGAGCGCCTGAGCGAACGCTGCAAGCGCCTGGCAGAGGACGAGCGTGAGGGAGAGCGAATCCATGCTCGTCCCGAACAAATAAGGCTGAGCGTAAAAGAGGATCAGCGTGAGGATGGTGTAGATCCAGCCGCGGCGCCAGAGCGACCGGCAGCGGAGTTCCGCAGGGTCCCGAAGGTCTCCTCTCTGGAGGAGAAAGACGACAAGCTTCACCGGAATCGCCGAGCGGACTTCGAACTCATCGGTCGCGAGCGAAAGCCAGGATGCTGCGTCAACGGATTCCTTTCTGAGGCGGGCGGAAAGCTTGAGCGCCCGGAGCGGCCAGATGAGGCGTACGAGCTGAATGCCGAGGTAGAGGTTTGCAAGCACGAAAACGAAGCCCGCAAGAATCCAGTCGAAAGAGAATGTCATTGGGTGCCCTGCCCGATCAGGCGGTTTGAAAATTCCAGAGAAGCACTCTAGCGCGGTCCGGAGCAAAGCGGACAGAAAAAATCCCGGAGCGGCCAGTGATGGCGCATTCCGGGATTCCTTAGCTGATGACTACCGAAGACCCTTGGGGCCTTCTCAGCTCAGATTACCAGCAGTAGCGGGTACCGACCGAGTAACGGTAGTTTTCCTGGTAATCCGACCCGTTGGCGCGGGTGACGGATCCGTAGAAGGACCAGTTGTCCTTCACATTGATCTGACCGCCGAAGCCGTAGGAAACCCACGTGCCTCCGAGGTCCTCGGAGAGCTTCTGGACAGCAGAATTGCCGCGGCGGGCGTACGCATCGCTCTCGCCCTGGAAGTCGTGATTGACGGAAGCCGTGAGGTAGACCGTACCCGCGCCGTCGGCGACATTCATGCCGGCCTGGAAGCCGAGACGGCCGACGAGCGTCTGGAAGTCGTCCTGATCAACGCGGATCTGGTTCTCAGCCGTGTAGTCGGCGCCCTTCACGAAGCCGTAGGAGAGTTCAGCCTGCGGGGTGAGGTAGAAAGTCTTCGAGATGTCCCAGCGATAGCCCACTTCAGCGGAAACACCGAAGGCCGTGTTGTCGTAGGAGCTCTTGAAGTCCGTGACCGTCGCAACATCCACGTCGGTGCTCATGCGGCCCACGCGGGCAATGAGGTCGACGTAGCCGCCGCACGGGAAGAAGGCCGTGCCGTAAGCAGCAAGGCTGAAGCTGTCGGTCGAGGAATCGCCGTTCGAGAAGTCGGCCTTCGAATCCGTGTAGCCGAAAGCGCCGCCCACGATCCAGTTGTCGCCGACGCGCACGTCAGCGCCGACCTGAATGGTATTGGCCTTCACCTTCGTGGAAACCGAGTCCTCGAGCTTCGCTTCAGCGCCGTAAACGCGAGCCCAGGTACCAACGGAGCCCTGAAGATTGCGAACTTCGCCCAGGCGTTCAGAAACGTGATTGACTTCATAACGCCACTGAGCGAGGGTTGCGCCAGCCGTCTTCTTGGCAGCTACCAGCGTGGGAGAAAGGCCGCTCGCGTCGCCAGTCGTGGTGACGGAACCGGTTTCGGGGTTGTATTCCCAGGCCGCAGTCAAGTCGCTCGCTTCGCCGCCGGTGAAGCCTTTCATCAGCGTTTCGGAGTTGGCAGAGATGATGTCGTTCTTAATGGCATTCAAGGCCGCCGAGGCAGTGCCGTAGGTTTCCGTAACCTTGCTGCCGGCGCGAAGCTTCAGGTCGCCGTTCAGCTTTTGAATAGCAATACCGCCCTTTTTGACTGTGTTGAAAGTCAGGGAACTATCGCCGCTGGTTGAAAGCGTATCAACTGAAAGCGGGGAAGTTTCAGAAAGCGTTAGCGTTGAATTGGCGAGATCGAGGGTATTTTTTACATCCACAAAACCGTTTTCCACATTGACATTGGTATTCGTCGCGGAAATCTTGCCTGAGGACAAAACAGGGCGATCGCAGAATCCGAAAAGTTAATGAGTGCTTCTCTTTGCAATTTTC
>NZ_CALDXB010000005.1 GCF_937923675.1 uncultured Sutterella sp.
CTCTTAACCGATGGGAACGGTGCTTAATTACCCGAGCGCGTTATGAGTTTCGGGGGTATCCCTAATACGTCGTTTTTAAGAAGTACCTTTTAGTGATTTCAGTGCATTCAGTATGTGTAGCGTTTCTACCTATATATCAATTGTCGCAGGAAACACACGCAAAGTTAAAAACACAAATTGTCCGGCGGTTTGTAATAGCTTAGTTCTATAGTTAAGTCCTGATGCCGCTCTGACCACTTTGCGCTAAAGTTTTCTTGAGCGATCGACGGCTCCTGAAGCCTCTTCCTTCGCCCCTCGCTGCCGTCTCTTTTCCTCGAACAAGCTATGCCTAATCCTCAAGAAGTATCGATTCCGCTTTCAGAGGTTCCGGCCCCTGCTGAAGAGCGCCGGCGTGCAGCGCCCGCGTCCGAAAAGAAGACGCCGTCTCAAACGCCCGAGGAAGACTCCCTCTTCTCCGACCTTCCGATTCCTGAAGCGCCTCCTAGAAGGAAGCGCACGCGGAAGACCGCTCCCCGCGCAAAAGGTAACCCCAGATCGAAGAAGCAAAAGCAAGGAATGCTCGAAACCGACATCAAGTCGGAAGCTCTTGCGCTCTTCCAAAAGGGACTTACAGCGCAGGCCACTGCCCGCGAACTCATGCTTCCGCTCTCCGCCGTCTCCGGCTGGTGGGCGGAATACGAAAAGGGAACGCTTCTCGCAAAGAAAACCGAAGCCTCTCCCCAGGCGCCTGAAGAACCCGTTCTCTTCTGAGTCTTTCTGCCGTTTCGCCCGGCACTCTCCACCGCTCTCATCTCCATCGGCACTTTTCCCCCTATTCGCGCCTTTCCCTGATGCAGCGCGAACGCTCCGCCACGCTCGTATTCCACGTTTACGAAAGCTCTTCAAAAGCCCGCATGCCCCTGTAGAAGCGCGATGTTTGCAGACCTCAGTTGCCTTCTTTGATTTAAATCAAAGAAGTTTTCTCCCAAACAGTCCGTTTACAGATCAGTACCTCGCCGGTCTCTTAGTCCCGATTTTTGGCACATTCCGCTGCAACCCTGAACACGATTCCGTAAGCCGCAGATTCAAATTTATGTTCTTGTACCACACACACACCGATTCCAGTCTGTGCCAGTAAATTCAAAAATTTCGTGTTTATTAATGATGCGAATTTTACTCGCTTTCCGTAGACACTCTTCCTCATTTTTCAAGCAATTAAGGTACCACCTTCTCTTCCCGAACCTGGCCGTTCTAGACCTCGTCAAACGACCCTATTCGGCTTCTCAGGCCCCCTTTTTCCCGGCATGCGAGCACCTCACCCCCGGTATTCGCTGCTGCATATTCCTTTTGCATCCCGTTTTCAAGGATCTCCATTTTTCACGTTTTTTCTTCTCAGCCGCTCACTTACTCAAACTTTTCGTCCATCTCATTGTTTTATATTGATTTATTTCGTTTCAAAAGCCCATCTGTAAAATCGGGCCGATGACGTTCAAAAACAAAACGCACTTTTTCGATTCTTCCTGTAGGATGCGTCTCCCTGAATTGAAGCAGCCGGCGCTTTGATTCAGTACGCCTGCTCCGCATTTGAGGGCAGTGACATCAACCTCTTTCTTTAAACCTTAGATGAAGAATAACCTCCCGATTTCTCAAAAGGCTCGATCGGCCGATAAAGCAAAACTCACTGCCCTCCTTCTGGTTGGAACCATCTTCGCCATGACGGCGCCGGATGTTCTCGCAGCTACCGGAGCAGATGATTTTCAGGCAATTTATGAACGCCTCTTAGGATGGACGCAGGGCTCTCTCGGGAAGGCCCTGTCCCTCACATTTCTTATCATTGGATTGATAGTCGGATTAGTGCGTGGATCGCTCATTGGAAGCGTCATCTGCGTCGGCGCCGCTCTGGCTCTCGTCACGATGCCGTCGATTCTCAATTCCATTTTTACGGCGACGATTTGATGAGCGTGTCTGAAGGCTATGCGGTTCCGAGATCACTCGAAATCAAGCCCCGGTTTCTCTTCTGGAGCGCCGAGCACGTGATCATAACCTGTTCCCTCATGATTATCGGCGGGATCATTGATCACCTGATTCTGGGAACGCTCGCCGGGATCCTCACGGCTTCCTGGTGGAGCCGCATATCCGCGAAGCAGAGCTCGGGGTTTGCCCTTCATCTCGGGTACTGGTACGTCGACGGCCTCAAGCTTGAACGAACGCCCCCGAGCGCCATGAGGCGCTTCGTCGGGTAGTTTGAACCCAAAGGCTCTGAAGCGAACCTATTCGTTCCGCTCTGCTCTGCTTCTCAATCTGATGGAGGGGCTTCTCTCTTCAAAGCCCCTCCATCCCTCACCATCCAACTTTCTCTCCGCTCACCATGACACCCACACTCACCGGCGCCATGGCGGCCCGTCTGGGCATGCGAAGCCTTGTCTTCAGAACGCTCGCCGCAAGTCTTGCGACCAATGTTCTTCTGGGGTGTGCCCTGCTCCTCAAAACCCCGCCCGCGCTCACGATTCTTATGCCGCCCGGCGCAGGAACAGCCGAGGAAGGCTGGGCCTTCACGAACGACGCGCCCGACAGCCGTTATCTCGAGCGGCACGCGCTCTCGCTCGTCTCGATGCTCACCAACATCACGCCGCGAACGATGGAAGGCTCTCTCTCAAGGCTCCTTGAACACGTGGCGCCCGAGAGCTACGGCGCGATGGAAATGCGCCTTATGCGTGAGATCGCGAGCCTGAAGAAAGACATGGCTTCGGTTGCGTTTTATCCCTCGCGCACAAGAACGGACGCGAACGCGCTCGCGGTCACGGTGCTCGGAGAACGAAAGCTTCTCATCGGCTCTGCCGTCACGAGCTCCGACCAGGTCGCTTATGAGGCGCGCTTCCGGTATGCGGCGGGAAGACTCTTCCTTCTCTCCATTACGGAGCTCACGAACGAAGAACGGGAAAAGCGCTTCCGATGACGGCACTCTCCCGGTAAGACTCCTTCAGAACCCATTCGAAATGACTGCCCTGAGAAGCTTTGTCCTCAGCGGCGTCAGGGGCCTTGCTGCCTCAAAGATTCTCAACCCCATCATTCAGAACCCTCATGACCCACCTGATGTCCTCTTGGAAAAAGCCCGCGGTTAGCGTGCTTTTCGTCATTTTCCCAGGAATTCTCGCTCAGTCTTTTCTCGACTCTGCAGAAGCCCGGGAACCCGCTCCTCAGGCCGAAGCCCCGTACTTCCGCACAGAAGCCTCCCGCCGGATGCTTCGCTACGATGTCCCTGCAGGAAAAACCTCCCGCATCGCCGTTCAGGAAGACCGGATCGTGAGCGCGGTCTATGACCGTGCGCTCCTCTCGATCCAGACCAACTCGCAGTTGGGCGAACTCTACGTTCAGCCCCATATGGCAGGAGAAGCCGCGGTCTACCTCTCGACCGAGAGCGGGAATTCAATTTCGATTCTCTTGAACGCTGAGGAAGACATGGATCCGCAGACCATCATCCTCTCGAAATCGCCGGGCGCCTTTGCAGTCGGGACCGACACCCGGAGCTCCCGGATGCTCGCGCCCATGCCGGCGGCGGACTATGAAGCCGCCGTGAAGCGGATCATCCGTCAGGCAGTGCTGAATGAAGAAACGCCCGACGTCATGAAGCGCGGCGCCTGCCCGAAGCCGTCCGTTTCGCTTGGAGAGGCCATCCTTGCGCTTCAATCCCTGAAGCCCAAACTCACCGCCTGTTGGTCGTCGATGGGCTTCAACGCCTCGGTGCTGCGCGTCACGAACACCCGCCTCGCACGCCAATCGATTGACGAATCGGTCCTCACCCGCGGCACGATCCTCGCGGCCGCGATCGACCGGGATGAACTCTCCTTAGGCGCCTCCGCCTCCCTCATCTTCGTGGAGGCCGGAAGTGGCAGCTGATGATCACCTCCCGGGGCAGGGAGGCGGCTCCCCGTCCTCATCCGGCTCCGGCTCGTCCGTCTTTTCCTCCGCCTGGGCCTCCGTGCGCTCGCGGATGTCCGACGCTCAGCTCTCGAACGACTTCCGAAAGAAGAAGCAGAAGGGCTTGCTCCTTGCTGTCGGCGCGGCGCTCCTCGTCCTGATCGGGGGCGGCCTCGTCATGTCGCCTGAAGCCCAGAAAGGAAAGACGAAAAATCAGATTACCGACACCGATCTCACGCTCCACCCCGATCGCGCGCAGCGCGAGGCCTACAGCCTCATGACCGAACGCGCTCTCGAGAAGCTTTCGATGCGCCTGGACAACCTCGAGAAAGGACTCTCCGAGATGCGGCTCACCTATCAGGATTCCGTGACGAACCTGAAGGGGTCCGTACGCTCTCAGGAAGAACTCATCCGGTCCCTCGACCGAGACCGCCGCGCCTGGGTTGAATATCAGGCGAAGACTTCACAATCAAAAGCTTCCCCTTCCATTTCGTCGTCTGCGCCTGAAGCCGCTTCCGGGAACCCCTACGATCAGGCGGATCTTGATCGTCAGATCGGGAATGCCGCACCGGTGACGCCTCTGAATGGGGCTTATGTTCCTGAGGGCGGCAGGCTCGCAATGGTGACGCTTACGCCCCCGAAGGACGAGCGGCGCTTGAACGCTCCCCGCTTTGCGCCGGCGCCCATTTACGAGTACGAGAAGCCTCTCGCCGTCAACCGCGCCGCCGGAACGACCGTCGAAACCTACATCCCGGCCGGATCCTTCGTGCGTGCGACGCTTCTCACGGGCGTCTATGCGCCGACGGGCGGAGCGGGAGCCTCTCAGGCCATGCCGGTCCTCATGCGGCTCGATGCCCCGGCGGTGCTCCCGAACCGATGGAAATCAAAAGTGGAATCCTGCCACGTCACGGGGTCGGCGACGGGCGACATCTCGTCCGAGCGGACGCTCATTCGTTTGGACCGCCTCTCCTGCGTCGGGAAGAAAGGCGAGACGCTCGACATTCAGGTCTCAGGCTACGCAGTGGGAAGCGACGGCAAGGTGGGCGTGAGAAGCACCCTCGTCACGCGAAGCGGTCAGGCGATTGCGGCGGCCCTTTCCACTGCCGTCCTTTCCGGACTCGGGAAAGCCGTGAGCCTATCCGCCCAGTCCGTCACAACGAACGTGACGGGACTCGACACGGTCCGCTACGACAATGCGCTCCAGGCGGGACTCGGTCAGGGGATGGCCTCCGGGTTCGACCGGATTGTCGACCATTACCTCAAGCTCGCCTCCCATATTTTCCCCGTGCTTGAAGTCGATTCCGGCACGCCTCTTGATCTCGTCATCTCGCAGGGTACGATCCTGCGTGAAAGCTGATGCCGATCTCCTTTCCCCAAGACCCTCATCAACTTCCAATTCAAGATCCTTTCATGACCCGTCTCAGCACCATTGAAGTCTTCGAGCAAACCCGTTCCGCCCTTATCTTTGAGTACGGCCCTGCAGCTGATCAGAACAACGTCCTCGGCCTCGTGAGCGGACTTGCCTGCCGTCTCGTCGCCATGAGGCTCCTTCACTCATGCAGCATCCATTTCGACGAAATGCTCGAGGTAAGGCGCGCCGAACCAGATCCCGCCTGGGACGATCTCCTCATGCTCGAAAGCCTCTGCGCCTGCAGAAAGGCGGCGGTGAGCTTCTACAGCCCGAAGAACGCCAAAAGCAATGTTGAGCTGATTGCCGTCGTGCGGCTTAAAGACTCCGCCCGCACCTTCTGCGTCATTGTGACCTGGAGACAACCGAAACTCATTGATCAGATCAAGCCCGCCTCGTCGCTCTGCCTGAAGTCCAACCAGTACTGCTACGAGGCATTGGGGGCCCGGGTCGCACCCATCAAAAAGGGAGACCCGGCATTCGAGGAGAAGTTCCTTCTTCTGACTGCGGCAATAGCGAGCAGCGCCAAAGCCTGGCAGGAAAAGAATGCCGTCGATTTCCGCTTTACGGCTCCCCCGGGAAACGAAAGCGCCGTAAGGGAAGAAGTGGATCCGTTCCTCAAGCGAATGATCCTCCTGAAGCCAGTCACCACCGACAAGCGCATGATGAGGAAACCGCTCCCGCAGACCACGCATGTGCGCGCTTGCCTCACCGAGCTCATCGACTGTGATTCGCACCACCGAAACGGTGCGTCCCTCTTCAGGCTTCCGGGGAAAGTTGCGGCAGCGAATGCGCTCGACCCGCATGCCGTGAGCTTTGAGGAGCTCCTTGATCTCTTTTACCGCCGGCTCACGGGCACATCATGGTTCCGTCACGCCATCGCCATGAGAAAGCACAGGGGCCACGCCATCGCGATCAGGGAAAAGACTTCTTATTCCGAACGCATCACTTCCTGGCTCACCGCCCACGTTAATAAGAAAGATCTCTTCCATACGTACCCTCATGCCGCGAAACTTACGGGGACGACGAGTCTCGCCTGCCTGTTCGTGGCGCTGATCCCGGGCTGCACCTCGCTCACGGGCCTCAACGCAACGGACAGCTTCTCCTGCCCCAAGGCTCCCGGGGTTTCCTGCTCGTCCCTTCATGAAACGTACGAAATGAATGCGGCCGGGCTCCTTCCGCACCAGCGTAAGGAAGAGCTTCCCGTCATTGCCGCTCCGAACTCGGAAGAGACCATGCCGGAAAAGGCCCTTTCGCCCGTTGCAAAAGTGGAAGTTCGCTCGCCCGTTGCGTCCGCTACCGGCACCACCAATGTGGATTCTGTCGTGGAGAAATCGGTTCCCCCGAAGACGAGGGAAAACTCCCCTGCGCCCAAAGGAAACGAAATTCAGAACCGCGAATCCGCACCGCGCCTTGAGCATCAGGAGGCCGCTCATTTCCTTGCCGCCGCCCCTCAGCGCCGGCCCGAGGAAATCATCCGCATCACGATAGCGCCCTGGACCGACAGCGACGGCGACCTCCATGAAGGCCACCGGCTCTACATGCGCGTGAAGGAAGCTTCGTGGATGACGCCGCATCGCGAGAACGCCGGGCGCTCTGCCGTCGTGTCGCTCCCCTTTGCCGTTGAACCGGCTCTTTCCGGCAAATCTGCTATTCCCCAGCATGAGGAAGCCGGCCGGAGTTCTTCGGGGACTTCGAGCTCGTCCGACGCGCTGCGGATGCTGCGCGACGCCTACGCCGAAGAGCTCGCTAAGGTTCTTCCCTCGGGGAGCAATCCCCGATGACGGCCCGGAAATCTGCCCTTTCCGGCGTCAGGCGTCTGATGGATTCCGCCCGCGAGGCGCTTTTCCCCGGGACTCTTCCTCAGTCCCGGGGCGGGCGCGTTCGCCATTCGGCGGAGCTCCCGGCAACGCAGTTGGACGGCGACCGCGCGGAGCTTGATTCTCTTGGGGCATATCTCCCCTACGATGAGCTGATCGAAGAGCACTTCATGGCCCTCTCGGCCGCTGAACCCGGCCGCCCCGAGGGCCTCGGCTTCACGATCGAGGTGATTCCGCAGACGGGCGTCACGGAAGAGATGCAGAAGACGCTTCTCACGCTCGGGAATCTCCCGCTTCCCGTCGGCTCGACGATTGCGATGACGGCCTATGCGTCGCCTGAAATCGACGGGCTCCTTGAAGCCTGGACGCGCTCGCACCTGACGGGGGTCGAGAAGCTCTCTGAAGACTCCCGCGGCGTCGCGCTCGGCATGGTCAGAAACCGCGCGGACCTCTTTCGGCGTGCGGCGCGGGATCAGATCCTCCCGGCCGCACCCGTCGAGGTCCGGCACTTCCGCGCATGGCTCTCGGTCGTGATCAAAACGAACGACCCGTATTCAGAGGAAGCGCTTGAGACCGCGCGCCGCACGGCGCGCGCGATGGAGGCGATTCTTTCTCAGGCGCACCTCTGGGGCGGACTCTGGGGAGCGGCCGACTACGCCCTCACGCTCCGAGAGCTCCTCAATCCCCAGAAGGTCCGTGCGGGAACCTTGAAGCCCAGTTTCCTCTCGATCTTCGACGAAATCCGCTGGCAGCTCATGGACCGCGACACCGAGGTAGAGGTCGAAAAGAACGGCGTCCTCTTTCACGGGGGATTGGAAGCAGATCCGGCAGACTCGCGAAAGCGCGGCGTCACGGCGATCGGCCTCTCGATTGAAAACTATGCGCCTCGAATGGACCTCGCGCGCATTTCATTGCTTCTCGGCGAACCCACCCGCGCAGGCGCGCAGATTCCGTGCCCGTTCCTCCTCACCTCGATTCTGGAAGTTCCCGACATCGCGGCCGAAAAGGCGCGGGTGTCGGCCATGTGCGTTCGAACCCGCCAGATGATGACGACGCCGATTGCGGCGCTCGTTACCCACTACCACGAGGCGCACCGCGAATTCACGATCGGCGAACGAAGCTTTGAGTCGGCCGGGGGCGTTGCACGGGTGCTTCATCAGATGCTTCTTCTCGCTCCCAGAGGGCGCGAAGCCGATGCCATTCAGGCAGCGCAGGCTTTGGGCCGCAAGGCGTCGATGGACCTTCAGACCAATACGGCGCTCCATGCTCAGGCGCTGATGGCCGTTTTGCCTTGTTCCGCGGGTCCGCGGCTCGCGTCCGACATGAAGAAGCTCCGCCGCTTCCCGAGACGCACGGCCGCCACCGCCATCTGCGGCATGCCCGTCATGACGGAATACCGGGGCACGGGTCCGAGACCGGGAAAGCGCGAAAGAACGCCGCTCCTCATGCTCGCCGGCCGAAAAGGCCAGGTCTTCTTCGTCGACCCGTTTGCCAACGCTCACGGCTCCTATTCGGCCACCGTCGTGGGCAAGCCGGGTTCGGGCAAATCCGTCGTCATGAACGAACTCACCGCTTCGACCATCCTCTCGGGCGGCCGGGTCTGGATCATAGACGCGGGGTTTTCCTACAAGAAGCTCTGCGGGCTTTTGGGCGGCTCCTTCATTGAATTCAACGACGAGGCGCGCTGGGATCTGAACCCTCTGAAGTTCCTGACGGACGGATCCCGCGACGGTTCGTTCGAGGGCGACGACCGGGAGCTCCTCGAAATGGTCGTGAAGATCCTTTCCGAACTCATGACGAGCCGGGGGCTCGACGACTATGCGGAGTCGATCCTTTCGGAGTGCGTGCAGAAGACGGCGCGGACGGCAGTTGCAGCAGGGAGGCCGCCCCTCATCGACGACCTTCGCGAAATGCTCACGGGCTACCGCCTTCAGGGACGCGAGGAACGCACGGCCCTTGAGATGGCCGCGATGCTTCAGCCCTTTGCGAAGGACGGCCCCTTTGCCAAATGGTTTGACGGCACGGGGAAATCCATCGCGTTCGACAAGGCCCTCACGGTACTGGAACTCGACGGACTCTCCGCTCACAAGCGGCTTCGCTCAGCAGTCCTCATGACACTCATGCTTTCGATCGAGCGCGCAATGCAGACGCGCCCGAAGTCGGAAACGAAGCTCGTCTGCATCGACGAAGCCTGGGACCTGATGGGCGAAGGCGCTTCCGGGCGCTTCATTGAAACGGGCTACCGGAGAGCCAGAAAGCTCAACGGCTCCTTCGTCACCGCCACGCAGTCGATCGCGGACTTCTTTCTCTCCGAAACCGCGGAGGCCGCCTGGCGGTGCGCGGATACGCGGATCTTCCTGCGTCAGGACGCGGACAGCCTTGAGGCGCTCGAGCGCGACGGCCGCATGGCCCGGGACCCGTGGCTCCGGGAAGCCATCACGTCGCTCACGACCGTTGCCGGGGCCTGGAGCGAGATGGTGGTGAAGGTGGGCGACGAGCCCGCCGCGATCGGAAGGCTTCTCCTCGACTCTTATTCGCGCGTTGCCTATTCAACGCTCCCCCACGAAGTCGACCTCGTCAACCGCTGGCAGAAGGCGGGGCTTTCCCTCTCCGAGGCCATTGCCCGAACGGCGGCTTCTGAAGCGCCGCCCGACTGACAAGGCTGAGGATCCCCAGACGACCTGTTTTTCGAAATCCCCGGGCATCGGATCACTTCCGACCGGGGCTGAAGGCTCGTTGTCTCTCCATTTTGTATAGATACTCAAGTTTTCACAAATAAATCAATGCCATCAAAGAAACCCACGCCATCGGCCGACACCGGCTCCAGGTCCCTCGCGTCTCCTCCTCCTGAAGCTCCGGAGACGCCCGCTCCTCTACCTGCCGCTACCGCACCCGCAAAGAAGCGGTCAGGGAAAGGCGCAAAAGCAGCGCCGAAGAAGGAAGCTTCAAAGCCTGCGAACCCTGTGAAGCAGGCAGCAGCTGAAGCCGCTCCAGCAACCGAGAGCGCAGCTCATGAAGCTGCTTCCGCCTATCCGTTCCCCCCGCCCCCGGAGGCGCTTCCCTGGGATGGCGTGGGCGATGCTCTGCCGAGGAGAAAAGATCAGCTCGAAATCAATCGACGGGAACGCGAAAAGCTCGCGGAACTTCTTGGCTCTGCTGAAGGCAATTCAGCCGAAGCCACTCACGCACGCGAGGCGCATGAAGAGAAGGCGAAGGCCGCTCCTGCTCCTGAGGTTCCCGTATTCCTTGGCAAATCACAGGAAAAGAACGCCCCTTCAGCGGCAAAGCCAGAAAAGCCCGCGACGGCGGCAAGCCCAGCCGTCGCTGCAAAGGAGAAGCCTTCCCCTGAGTCGAATGCGGCAGCGCCTTCGAAAGCCGCCGGCACGCCGAAAAAGCCGAAGGCTCAAAAGCCGGTGCAGAAGGCCGATGCGCCCAGGACGAAGAAAGCGGCCAAGCCCAAGGCAAGTGCGAAAAATGAGAAGTCGTCTGCTGCGGCCGCAGCCGCTCCGCAGGCTATGGCTTGCTTTCGGAAAGGAGAAGCTCCTCATGAAAGAACCCAGGCCGATCCTGCCGGGCACTCGTCCGCAGCCGCACCCGGAAACGCATCCGTAAAAGACGCTCCCGCCCAAAACGCCCCGGCTGCCGAAGAAAAGCCGGCTTCGCCCGAGCCGACTCGTTTATCGAGCGGTCGGTCGGGCGTCTTCGGCGCATCCCTCGGCCGCGGGCTTCAGGAACTGTCGGAAGAGCTTCCGGGAGAAGCTCCCGATGAAGGCTCCGGCGAAGCTTCTGAAGCTACCGGGCGTACTTTCGTCGACGCTCCCGCAGAGAATGAAGCCTCGCCCTCGGCTCCTGACGCAGACCGGGATGCCCCGCACTTTATTGCGCTCGACGGCAGGCGAAAGAATCTTGAATCCCGGGAGAAGCCCCATGAACCCATGCGGGAGCTCTTTCCCTCGGGCACGCACGAGCTCATGAAGGAGATGGCGGATCCCGACTGGAAGGAGAAGTTCCTCGCGGATTCGCTCGCGCTTCGAGATGAGTTGGCTGAAGAGGAAAAGACGCTTGCCGTCCGCGCGGCGGCTGACGCCGTACCGTTGCCAGGTCCGGAGGAACTTGCCCGGGCACGGATCGAATGCGAAGCGATCGCGGGCGAACGCCCTCGCCTTTCGCTTGCCGATCACCCCGACATCCTTGCCGTCTTTCCGGATGAACCCCGGGACGCCTATCTTGCCGTACTGATGCGAGAAATATCCCGTCTCGAAACGAAGGCGCGGGAGATTGCAGCGCTGAACCCGGCCGACCCGCGGCTGCCGCAGGTTCTCCCGGCCTTCGAGGAGGCGCTCGATGCCGCACTTCCCGCCTTTGAAGAAAAGGTGCGCGGGATCGATGCGCGCGTGCGGGTGCTGAAGGAAGCGGGCGCTGCCGCTTTTCTTCGGGAGCCCATGGCATCCGACGCTTTCCGTTCTGATGGCGAATCTGAGAGCAGGCTTTCCGGTCTGATGGATGCGCTCGCCCGCATTTCCCGGGGCGAATTCCCAAAGAGAATCGAAAAGCGGGAGCCCACGCCGACCTCGCTCTGGCTCGACGCGCTCGAAGGCGCTTCCAAACCGCACGCTAAAGCTGCGGCTTCTGAGGAGGTTCAGGGAATTCCTTGCCGAAACGTCTCCCGGATTCCTGTCGAGCCGTCCTCTACGTTGACGGATCACGCCCGGCCGGCGCAGATTGCTTCATCTTCTGATGGCAGCGTGCCGACTGCGGCTTCATCGCATTCTCAGGCGACGTCATTCCTCTTCCGTCCCGCTTCCTCTCTCGGCGCAATCGCGAGCGCGCTTCTCTGCGCAGCGATCGTGCCGGGACTCGTTTCCACGATTTTTCCGAGCCCCGCTTTTCAGTTGTTGACAGCGACTTCGTGCGCGAACGCGTGGCGCTTCTTCGGATCGCCCACACGCGTCCCGGGATGCCCGAACGCGAGGATCTCAGGAAGCTCGACGGCGGCCGGATTGATGAAGCGATTCGGGAAGCTGCGGAGTCGAGCGGCCTTCCTCTTCTCGACGCCAGGGCGGTTCTTGCTGGCACCGGCTCGTCGCGACACGCCCGCGACCTGACGGACGAAGTGTTCGAGCGCCTCGGGATTCGCCCCGAGGAGCTCCGGGTACTTGACGACGCGATCAAAGAAGGCTGGGCCGCGGACCTCTCGAACCTCGCCGAATCGAGGACCGTCACGCCCCCGGCCCTCATGGCGAAGGCGCGCGAGGCGGAAGCCGCTCCGCCCTCGCCCCATTCCGACCACGACTTCATGGACCGCGTGAAGAGAACGCTCAGATTCCTTGGGTCCGACTCAACTGAAGCCACGAAGGGAGAAGCGCCGTGAGAAAGCCTTTCGGCGAAAGCCTGAAGCCCGTTGAACCCCGCGGACAGCTCTACTCAGAAGCGGCCCGCGCGCACGCGGCCGACCGCATCGGTCCTGCGATTGAAGGCGAAAAGGCGCTTCTCGCGCTCTTTCTTCAGGGAGCGTCAGCCGTCAAGGACGACGTCACCGTGGAAGGGATGCTCGAAGTCCTCTTTGCGCGAGCGCTCCTTTCTGCGTCCTCCGGCGCTTCCGGAAAATCGGGTTTACGGGAAACGCTCAATCTTGCCCGCTCGATGGACGCGAAGCAGGTTGAAAAGGTGCTCGACGACTCGGCTGCCATGGCGCGGCTTCTCCGGCGGGAGAGGCTTCTTGCCGCCAAAACGATGAGAAAAGCGCTCCGTGAGGAGGATGACGCTTTTCTTTCCGAGAACAGAATCGGAGCGCTTGAGGCCGCAGCCGACCTTCCGCCCGTGGTGGAAAAAGTGCTCGAGCGCAGATCCTCCGCCCCCTGGGATGCCCTTCATGACGGGCATCTCGGCTCCCGGCGCGCCGCATGGGCGCTCGGGATCGTGCGCTATGCGCGGGCGGTTGCACCTGAACGCGGAAGGCGCATCACCGCGGCCCTCTCGAGCCTCGGCGAAGCGATGGGCGAACGGGGCTCGGACCTCTCCCGCATTGCGTCCCTCTGGACGATGCGCCGTCCGCTCGTGGTGCTCCCCGAAATCAATGCCTACACGATCAAGCTCGTCCACGACCTCTGGCTCGCGGACCCGGCGATTGCCGCCGTCAATACCGGAGCGCCCGTCAAAGGGAATCCCTTCGCGACGCTTGAGATTCCTTTCGTCGAGGACCAGAAAGGGTATTTGAAGGCCTTTCTGTCGCTCTCGGAGCTTCCTGCGCTCGTCGAACCCCGGCTCGGGGGCTTCACCGTCACTGCGGCGACGGGACTGATGCGACTCACGCGTTTGCCGAAAAAGAACCGCTTCGGGAAAGGCTTTGCCATTCCCGCCTGGATGAGAACGTTTGCCGAGATCGGGCTTCTGAACCGCCACGACAATGCGCTCAAGCTGGGAACGCGCCTCTCGCCCGCCGTCCGGCTCAAGTTCTTTTCGCTCTACCGCGAACTCATCCGCGTCCCGATCGAAGGGGAGCGCTTTGTCGACGGCCCCGAGGCGGATGCGATCCGCTCGGCCCGCGCGCAGCTCCTTGATGCCCGGGAGGAGCTTCTGCTTCTCATCGCACGCGAGGAAGAGAAGGCGGAGCGGGAGCTCGAGGCTCGGGAGGAGCGCGCCCGGAAAAGAAATGAACGGATGAGAAACAGGACGCCAGACGCTGACCGCAAGGCTGAGCGACCGGTTGAGGCGGTGGAGGCGGCGGCATGAGCTTCTTTTCCTCTCAATTCTTTCGCGCCCTCCCGCGCCCTGCCGTTGCCGTTGTCGTGCTCGGATTGCTTGCCGTGTCGTCGGCGAGCGAGGCTCTCGTCTGCAGCGGCAGGATTCCGAATCCCATCACCGACGTCTGCTGGTCCTGCATGGAACCCATCACCATTGCGGGGAGCGCCTCGATTTCGGGAAAGGGAAAGCTGCCGGACGCCCAAACCGATGCGGCTCCCGTCTGTTCCTGCGGAAGCGGCGTCAATCTGTCGGTCGGGATCAACATTTCCTTCTGGGAGCCTCTGCGCACTGCGGAGGTCGTCCGCCATTCGTGGTGCTTCCCGAGTCTGGGCGGCATGAAGCTCGATCCGGGCGGCATCCGTTCGTCCGACCATGGACGGACGCCGCAGGGGTTCGGGAAAAACCGCCGCACCGCCTTCTGGCAGACCCACTGGTATCAGACGCCCTGGCTCTTCGTGCTCGAAGCGCTTCTCGACAACGCCTGCATTGAGGAAGCGCCGTGGGATCTCGCATACCTCTCGGAACTCGATCCCCTCTGGGACGATTCGATGAGTTCGTTTCTCCTCTCGCCCGACAGCGCGCTCTTCACGGCCGGAGCGGCCTTCGGCGCATGCGCCGTCGACTGTGCGCTCGCAAGCGCGGGACTCTCAGAAAAGACGCTCTACTGGTGCTCTGGCTGCCAGGGATCCGTCTTTCCGCTCTCAGGGTGGATGGCCGCGCAGACAAGCCCCCTGCAGGCCTGGCACCTGATGGCGCACCGCTTTGCGATGAAGCTTTCCCGGGAAGGGCTCCTCTGGTCCGCGCATGGAAAGAAGGGCCAGTGCGGACCGTACCTCCAGCCCATTTTCGACAAGTCCGTCTGGCGAACGCAGCTCCTTTATCCCTCCCGGACGACGGACAAGTCTTCAGGCGGCTGCTGCCAGCCCCTGGGGCGAAGCACTTCCCTCTGGGGAAGCGGCAAGACCTTCCCCTACACGGGCGAAGACGGTGCGGTGCTTCTCTGGCGAAAGCGCGACTGCTGCCTCTCGGCCGGGATGGCCGATGCGGTCGCAAAGTCGGCTGAGTTCATGTCGAACGCTGCAGAGGGCATTGCTGCCCGAAGAAGCGCACTTTTCACTCATCCCGCCCGCACGGACGCTGCCGCGAGGTGATTTCCGGCTCCGGCCCTTTATGCCACGGGCGTGCCCTCGGCTTTCCTTCTCATCCCGGCTGCCGCTTCTCTCTGACTCCTTGTTTTCTTTTTTTCATTCATGACGAAACACTTTCCTCCTTCCCTGCCCTTTCTTCTCCTGCCGCTTCTTCCATTGGTGACGGAGACCGCCCTCGCGATGCCGGGCGCGCCGATGCTCCCGCTTTCGGCCTTCGCGCCCGGGTGCAGCGATATGAGCGCAGGACGCCCGGTCATCCTGCATCCGGCAGAGGGCCCCGTCTACCCCAACGACCTCCCCGACTGGGCGGAAGTCTTGCAGATGACGGTGATGCACTACGAGGCTTCGGGCGAATTCGAGCGCCGCCGGCAGAAGACTTTTTCCGACATGGAAGCAGCACTTGAGTCGCCCCGCGGTGCAGTGAAGCTTCCGCGGGCTGTCCGGAAAGATCGCCGTACGATTCCATTTCCCGAAGAACTGAAGCGCTTTGACCTGCGCATGTCGCAGGGCGAAGCGCTGCAGAAAAAGGTCTTTCTCCTGATCGACGGCGACGATGAGGCTCAGCGCCGCTGGGTCAAAGCCAAGCTTGACGAAGAAGCCCGGGGTAAAGGCCTTGCCATGGCTCAGGTGGTTCTCCTCTCGGGGAAGCGAAGTCTCGTTCTGAAGGAGATCGGGAGCCACGCCGCGCTCGTGCGGGTGATGCTCGACCAGGGCGGTCAGATGCGCCGGATGCTTGAGGTAACGGCGCTCCCCGTAAGCGCCGCCTTCTCGCTCGAAGGCTGGGAAATTGAAACTGAAGTTCTGGAGGAGCACGCATGAGGTGCTCTTTCTTAAAGCATGTTCTTTTCCCCGGGCTTCTCCTTCTTTCGTCAGGCATATGGGCCGCAGAAATTGCGGCACTACCAGAGCTCGCGTCAAAGAATGACAGAGAGGTAGAGGCGCTCCCCTCCGGCCTCCCGGAACCGGCTGCAGGAGAGGGATTCCCCGGACTTTCAGGCCTTTCGGAACTTTCAGGTCTGGAAGCGCGTTCAGGCATTCTTCCTGAAACTGACGGCGACTCCTCCCTCACCCATGAACCCGGCTCCATCGTGATTCTGGCGGCTTCTTCCATTCCGGGAGCAAGCCTCCGTGCGATTGCGAAGGATGCCGCGCGCCTCGGGATTCCGCTCGCGCTCTCGGGGCTCCCGGTGAAGGCGAGGCGCGGGGAAGCGATTGCGGCCGCTGAAAAGCGGGGCGACGCCAAAGGCGCTTCGCCCTTCGTGATCGACCGGGAGAAGACCCTCTCGCTCTCGCGGCTTCTCAACGACTGCGGGGCTTTGGCCGCAGCCGCTCCCGGCGTCTGGCATGCCGTACGTGACCGACTTGATGCAGAGCCCGCCGTTCCGGCGCTCGTTCTCTTTGGCACAAACTCGATTGAAGTCTTCCCCGGAGACATGCGCCCCCTGAAGGCGCTCTTTCTCGCGTCCATGCGCGCAAAGTCGCCCGAAATCCGATCGCTTGCGAAGGAGCGTCTCAAGCGCCGCGGGCTTTTCGAGGAAGCAAGGAGCCTCTTCTCATGAAATGCCGTTCTCTGAAAGCGCTGACGCTTGCCTGCTGCTTCTCAGCAGCTCTTCCCGCCGCGGCAGCTGCCGAGGGCGCAGCTGCGGCTGATCCCGCGGAAGCCGTCCGCGCCGCGCGCTCGACCGCACTCCCGTCCTGGAAGGACCTCTCGTCCAGGGAATCCGAAGTTCTCACGGGCTTCGGCGGAGGCGACCGGTCGCTCGTCTCGCGCGAGGAATCCTACTGGCAGTCGGGGAAGGGCGACCTATACGGGCCGTCCGTCAACCGCACCGTCCGCTGCCGCTCGGCCTCGGACCCCGAGTGTCTTGCCGTGCAGGTGCTCGACCGGGGCTTCGCGGACCGGCCGGCCGTGCCGGATTCCATGCTCGCCGGGCGCGACGAAATCATCAATGGTCTCGGGAACCCGCCCGCCGGGAGCAATCCCGGCACCTGTCAGGATTTTTCAATCTCGATTCCGGCGATCCGCCAGGAGATGACGTGTTCGGCGGGCGCGCCCTTCATCGATCAGACGTGCCTCACGGGCTGGGAAGCTTCCGGGAGTTCCAATTACACGCGCTGGGCGTGCTTCATTGCTCCGGAAATAGAGAAGACCTTCACCTGCCGCGTGCCCGCGGGCTTTTCCACCACGACGGAAACGCACTACACGTGTCTCTTTGATGGTTCCGCTCTTGCGCCCGAGCGCGAGGAGCGGATCATCACGAATGCCACAGCATCGGCCGTGTTTCCGGCCTCCTGCCGGGCACCCCAGATGTCCGTGACGACCGTCACGTGCTCCGAAACGCTTTCCGTTTCGGGCGCGCCTTCCTGCAAGACGGGGACATCGGCTTCCACATCAGCCGAAGGCGATGCAGCGCTCAAGTCCGACGGCTGCTCGGGGTTCGACACGCTGACCCTCTCCCACACCTGCCGGCCGGAGACGAGCGATGCCGGCCGCCAGGCCGTTGTTTCGATAAATGGGGCAGCCAATCGCCTGACGCTCCGCGGAACAGGCAAGGGCCAGATCACCAAAGGGGCCTGCAAGGCGTCAATCAATATTGAGTCGCACACGTGTTCGGGTGCGGCAGGCACCTCCTGCACCGTGAAGGCCCGGGCACTCATCTACAACGGCTCCTCCTACATGGGGAAAATCAACGCGGTGCTCGCCTATCAGGGCTGGAGTTCCGGCGGAGGACTCGTTGAGGAATGGACGGACGGGTGCAAAGGCTTTACGGGCGCATCCCGGGGAGGTTCCGAATGACGAACTTTTTCGCATCCTCTCGAAAGGGAACTCCCGCTGCGGTGCGGCGGGGTTCTGCCCTGGTTCTGTGGGCGGCCTTCTGCGCCTCCCTCGGCACGGCCATGTTGTTTCAGAGTGAGACCGCATCTGCGCGTACCTGCGTTGAGCTCTCGAAAACCTGCGCCGACACTGCAGACCGGGTTGTGAACGGCGAGACCATTTCGCGCGAATGCTGGAAATGGGAGAAGACCCTTTCCTGCGTCGACGAGTCGCCAGCGAAGAATCAGTGCGATCCGGGCGTCATCCCTTCGACCTGCAGCGTGACGGCGGAGAAGTGTGCGGCGACGGATGCGGCCCACGGGTGTCTTGAGACCCTCTCGGACCTCCTCTGTACAGAAATACCGTCGGGCCCCGGAATTACGCCGGAAGACCCCAGAATCTCTGTTTCCTGGAGCACGGTCGAGAAGCCCGGGCTCCCCCTCGGGGACGGCTGCGTCGTCTCCGCGCGCACGTGCCTCGACTCGGATCCGCGCGAGATCCCGGTTGAGAACCTCCCCGGCGAGACCGCGACGGCATCTCCCGCCTGCTGGGAAGAAGTCCTCACGATTTCCTGCCCTTCGCACTCGGAAGCGGAGTCCTGCGAAAAGCTCGAGGCTGCGGGCTGCACGCTCGAAACAGAAAAAACCTGCGACAGAAGGGACGATGCCGGCCGCTGCATCTCCTGGAGCGCGGCTTACGTCTGCAAGGGCGTCGCGATTGAAGGCGAAGACATCGTCGAGGGCGAGAGCACCGAAATTCCCGACGGCGGAATCGTCGAGGATGAGTCCGAATGCAGGGAGAAGCTCGGAAATGAATCGCTCTCGGGGCTCTCCTGCGAACCCGTCAGGCGCACCTGCACCAGCCCCGGCCGCACGGAAGTGATTGACGGGGTTGAAGTGACGCTCCCTTGTTCGGAGTGGCTCGCGGAATTCGTCTGCCGGGCTGAGGGCGAAAACGGGTGCGAAGTGCTCGAAAGCCTCGCCCTTTCGGGCGTCTGCAAGCCCGAATCCGAACCCGTCTGCGAGTCCGAGGCTTCCGACGGCAGCTGCCGGCGGTGGAAGTCCGTCTACCGGTGCGGGAAGACCGAGGGTCCCGGGAATTCTGAGGATGCGGGCGGCGCTGAGCTTCTCCCGCCCCTCGAGGAGTCGGACGCAACGCCCTTTGATGCCTGCGGCGACCTCAGATCAGACAGTACGTGCGTCGAGACCGCGAAAACCTGCATCGAAGGCCCCGGCATCAAAATGGTGAACGGGGAACCCGTCTACCGCGACTGCTGGAAGTGGTCTCATAGCTTCACCTGCCGCATGGCGGGCGAAGGCGAATGCGGGGAATATGACAGGAACCCGTCCTGCCGCCTCGTCTCCGAAGCCTGCCCGGGCGGGGGAACCGAGTGCCCCAGACCCACGCGCGTTTATGAGTGCGTAACGGAGGGCTCCTCCTCGGCCGCGGGCACCATCTGCTCGGGCGAAGCCTGCATTGCAGGCGTCTGCGCGCCCACCGACGACAAGCCCGACGAGGACTTCGCCAACACGCTCGTCGAAATGGAGATCGCCCGCGAAGCCGGGATCTACGGCGACGTTTCCGGGAACCGCTTCTTTTCCGGCATTGCGCTCGGCTGCCGCGACAGGAAGGCCGCCAAATCCTGCTGCCGCACGGAACCCGAGGTCGGGGCGTCGAACAGCGCCTTTTCGCTCTACCTCTCCTTCGGCGCGGGCGCGGGGATGGAAGCGATCAAATTCGTGGGGTCGCCCTACGTCTACGACGTCCTTGCCTACTCGGACTCGACTTCCGGGCTTCTCACAAAGCTCTACGGGAACGCGCCCAACGGCGTCTACGAACCTTCCTTCTCCTTCTGGGGGGCGACGGCTTCCTGGACGCAGACCGGGGGCTGGAGCTTCAACTTTTCGCCCTCGGGCTTTGCGCTTGCGGCCGCCATGCACTTCTACCAGGGCTACGCCTCCTGCCGGGCGGAAGACCAGCGGGTCGCAATGATGAAGGGCGCGAGGCTCTGCAAGTACCTCGGCACCGTCTGCACGAATACGACCCCCGGGCTCGGGTGCACTGAAACCGAGGAACGCTACGTCTGCTTCAACTCGCGCCTTGCCCGGATTCTGAACGAAGAAGGGAGAAGCCAGCTCGGGCGCGGCTGGGGCACGCCCATTGAGCCCGACCTCCGGGGCTTTACCGCTGAAGAGCTCGGAAGCCTCGACTTTTCGAAGATGGACCTCTCGGAATTCGTGGCCGACGTGGTGCGGGAAGCGATGAAATCCGGAAATGCCGTCCCGGACGCGTCCCTTGCCCGCGCTCAGGAGCGCGTCGCCGACATGCTCTCAGGAAAGCTCGCTCACTATTCGGCAATGCCCGGATCAACGGGCGTCTCCCGGACCGGAACCGGGCGCACGGGGCTCAGTTCAGCCGGCGCTTCCGGCGGTTCGACGAGTCCCTTGAGTCCCTTCAATTCCTTCATGACCGTTCCCGAATGGCAAACGGACGTGCGCGCGCGGACTCTCCGCTCGCCCCGCGTCTTTTTCCCGGAGGATTCAATCAAATGACCGGCATTCTGAAATCCGCTCCCGGGTCTTCCCGGGCAATGGCAGTTCTCGGCCTCGCGATTCTCTCAGCCATTCCTTTTTGGAGCGGAGCATCCGCCGCCCCGTCGGACGGCTGGTGGACGGAAGACGTCTGGACTGCGCCCGACCGGCCGTTTCTCTACTACGGAAGGGAAGCGGAAAAGGCTCGTGAGGAAGCGAAGAGGAAAGCACCGGAGAAGGATTCTGCCGAGGTTCCGAAGAAACTTATGCCGGAAGTCGAAAAAGATCCCGACGACTTTTCGCGCTTCTCGACCATGGAAGAAGTCCGGAAGGAATATTCCCTCCGGCTCGACCGGGCGGTGATGACGCCGACCGCGGAAAACGTGGCGGCGCTTCAGGCGATCTCGGTCTACATCTTCGGGAAGTCCCAGACCTTTGCCGAAGCGTTCGAGCGCTCCCGGCTCTCGAACCCCCGCTACGACTGGACCGCTTCGCACCCGAGCGCGAACTTTGCCGTCGTTGAGCTTGCGGCCTCTGAAGACCGCCGCATGGAAGCCTTCATGAACGAACTTGCGCTCGAATCGGGCCTCATCTTCGTGGGCGGCCCCAATGCGGAAGCCAATGCCCTCGCGCTCGGTCCCGCCGCCGCCTTTGCGCATTCGCACGGGTTTGAGGTGCTCGCCGTTTCAACGTCGGCTCCGATACCGGAGCGCGACGGCATCGTCGTGCGGCCGGACAACGGGATTGCGCGGCAGATCGGGGACGGTTCTCCCGGGCCGTTTATCGCGCTTCTCCCGAAACCGGGAAGCCGGTCGCCGCTCCTCGAAGGAAGCGTCCCGTCCGGGAAACCTCTTCTCTTTTCAAGCGGCATCGCGAGCGTGACGGAACTCCGCCGGCGGCTTCTCATCATGCTCGCACCCCCGCCCTCAGCTGAGACCGACGCGCGGTCGCTCCTTCGCCGGGCCGAGGGTGCCCGGCGTCAGGAGCCCTGACGGCTCATTCGGGCCCCTGGGACCACCTTCACGCCCCTGTTTCTTCTCTTTCGAAAAAAACAATAAAGTCATGCAGTTTCAATATAAAACTGAGAAACTTTTTCCCAGAACGCTTCAATCCCGATCGCTCAAGCTTCTCGTCCTTTTTCCAATGGCGTGTCTCCTTATAGCCTCTCCCGCAGAAGCGGGATTCCTTGAGGATTTCTACAACGATGCCGGGGCGCAATCCGCCATGACCCCAGCGGGGATCTATGAGTCGCAGAGCCTCTCGCTTGCGACGGGCGGCTCATTCGTCATGAAGACGCCGAGAAAGGACTTCACGCCCTTTACGCTCGACGCCCCGCACCTGAAGGCCGGATGCGGCGGGATCGACCTCTTTCTCGGAGCCTTCTCGGTTCCGTCTAGGGAAGAGTTCGTGAGTTTCTTGAGGTCCATCGGCACCGCCATGCCGGGGCTTGCGTTTCAGCTCGCGCTCCAGGGGTTGTCGCCCGATCTGAACGAACAGGTCACCGCCTTTCGCGACATGATCATGGAGCTCTCCGGCAATTTCTCCGACTCCTGCAAGGCCGCTGAATGGATTGTGAACGAAGGGGCGTCCGCGGCCGGGTGGCTTCGCACGCAGCAGCACCTCGCGCAGAACAACCTTCGGACCACGGGCGCAGCGTCGGACGCCTCCGACGCCGACCGCCTCACGCGCACGAACGGCACGAAAGTCCTTGAGAACGTTCCGGAAAGGAAGGACAGCTCGGGCGCAATCGTTGAGGCGAGCGAACTCAACCTCACCTGGGCGCTTCTCAAAGGCGGGAAACTGGGCGACAAGCTCGACCAGGAGTCGCTCGAAACGATGATGACGCTTCTCGGAACGTCGCTCTACGTCAAAACCGGGACGGGCGAAAACGCCACCATCCGCACGACCGATATTTCAGGGCGCGACATTCTCTGGGATTTGTTCGGGTCGATTGACCGCGCAAATCTTCCCGACGCGAAGCGCCTCGTCTGCGACGAACCGCAGAAGTGCCTCAACCCCGCGGAGTCCGCTACTTCGCCCGTCAATCTCGTGCGGGAAATTCACGAAGCCGCGGAGAAGTACCGAAAGAGCCTCGTCTCGCGAAACCGCGCCGAGGTGTCTGAAAAGGATCTGACGCTCCTCGCGAACATCTCGTCCCTGCCGCTCCTTTCGCTCATTGAAGCTTCGGCCTCAAGCCGGATCCCCGCGGCTGGGGCGTCGCTTTTGAGGCTCTATTCGGAAGCCGCCGCCTACGAAGGACTCACGACGGCGCTGAGGGGACTTGCCGAAGACGTGCGCCGGGTTGTTGCCGGATCCTCCGCACGGAGCGCCAACAGCCGGATGGCCGAGCACGCGAAGAAGCTTGAAGCACGGCTCGCCCTCATTCTTGAGGAGCTTCGCGGGCATGAATCGCGGCTTTATGAAGCCATGTCGCGGGCTCAGAGCTACAGCGCGCAGGCGGCGCACATCGAGCGTTCGGTCTACGGCCGGAGCGCCATTGAGGCGGCATCCCGCATGCCGCGCTGAGAGTCAAAGGGAGAGTAATCCATGAACATCGACTTCTATGCCAGCTGGAACGGTCCCCAGGTGGCGGCGCTCTTCAAGGCCGTGGTCGGGATGACGGAATCGTCCGGCTACACGGTCTTTCTTCTCACGATGACGACGCTCGGCCTTCTCGGCGTCACGATTGCAGCGGTGCTTCGCTGGAAGCCCTTTGAGATGCTCTCGTGGTTCATGTCGGTCGTGCTCTTTTATTCGATCGCGTTCGTGCCGAAGATCACGGTAACGGTTGAGGATACGCGGGCAATGACGGCCGAAGCCGTGACGGGCGTTCCGATCGGACTCGGCCTCACGGCGGCGCTCTCCTCCAAAATCGGCCACTTCGCGGCGAACCTCTTTGAGACGGCGTTGGGAGACGCCGACGCCTCGAAATTCACGAAGTTCGGCGCAGTCTTCCCTGAGCGCGCGGCGGCGGCGCTCGCAAAAGCGGGTCCCGTCACGGCGGAAACCCGTGCGGTGCTCGATCCCTTTTTGAACCGCTGCGTGATGCCCGAAATCCTTGAGAGCCCCGCGAAGCTCACCGAGCTCATGACGGCGGGGAATCTCGCCGCCACCGTCACCGCCCGCGGGTGGACCAACCCTGCGCGCGTTCTCATGATTGAGGGCTCGCCCGTCTACTGCGACGAGGCCGCGCAAAAGCTCCTCACGCTTCTCAAAACCCGGGAGGTGCCCGCCCAGGAGAAGCTCCTCATGGCAAAGCTTTCGGGCGGGAATACCGGTTCTGCCGTCCTTGAGGCGGCTTTGAAGAAGGCGATTCCCGAGGCCGAGGCAAAGATGCTCGGAATTTCGAGAACACTTTCCGAGAGCCTCACGCACGCCGTGCTCCTCACCGAAATCCCCGGAGCGGCGGAACGTCAGGCAGGAAGCCTCTCGATGCCGCTCGCGGGAGCCGTGGCGCTTGCAAAGGCGCAGGGGAGCCTTGCGTCGGAGATTTCCTTCCGGACGATGGGGGAGCTCGCCGCTGCATTTCTCCCCAAACTCAGGAACCTCCTTGAATTCATTCTGATTGCGGCCTTTCCGATCGTTCTCGGGATGCTCGTCGCCTTCGGCGCGGAAGGAACGCGCGTTGCGCGCATGTATCTCACGCTCTTTCTCTGGCTCGCCCTCTGGGCACCGATTGCGTCCGTCATCAACTATCTCCTCATTCACTTGGACGCCAATCCGATGAACCGAATTGCGGAGATCTACGGCGGTCTCACGCTCGAAGCCGCCGACTTCATCCGAGACCAGGGCGCGCCCTCTCAGGCGATGGCGGGGTACCTGATGCTTCTCGTTCCCCTCATTTCCTACCTCCTAGCACGCGCCTCCGACATGGGTGCGGCAAGCCTCGCGAGCTCGATGATGCAGCCCGCAGCGGGCGCAGCGCAGTCGCAAAGCGCCCAGCTTTCGGCCGGAAACGTCGCGGCCGGGAACGCCTCGATCGGGAACAGCTCCGTCAACAACGCAAACGCCAACAAGTCCGACATCTCAACCGGGTTTGTGGCGGGAAGCGTCACGCGCACTGCAAGCGCTCAAGGGTCGGTGGTGCGCGATTCGGACCGCGGCCAGGTGACCTCCGTCACGGCCGCCTCCTCCGACCTCGGCGTCACAGGAGCGAGCACATTGACCCAGGGCAGAAGCACCCAGCAGGCGGCGACGGACCAGGGGAGCGTCTCTTCGAGCCGCACGACGAGCTATGCCGAAGGCGTGCGGAGTGAAAATTCGGATTCCGCCGGGTGGGCTGTCCGCAAAAGCGTGGAGTCCTCTTCCTCGAGAACACGCGGCGAATCGCAGACGCTCTCGCAGGGCGAGACCGCTTCCCGGTCGATCGGCGAACATGCCCAGAGTTCGCTCTCGAGCAGCTCTGCCATGACGGAGACCTCGGGCTTCACGACCCGCACCGGCGTGAAGGTGGGCGCAAATGCCTCCGAATCCGCCGACTTCCAGCCGGGCGGCGCGGCGGACAACGTGCTCCAGCGCGGGAATGCGTCGAATGCTGCAAATGCTGCAAACGCCGCGAATTCCCTTCCCTATGCGGGATTCCGCGCCACCGGGCCCTCAGGGATCCCGGGATTCTCTCCCCTCCCGAAGGACGGCGCTCAGCAGGGCTCGCGCGAACTCTCGGCCCGCGCTTCCATTCTGGGGAACGTTTCGATCGGAGGCGACATCACCACGCGCACGGGAGCGGCCAACGACGATCAGACGGCCAACACCCGCTCGGTCGAATCGGGAACGAGCTGGCGCACGGACGAATCCCAACAGTCGGCACGGACGATGGGAGAAGAGATGCGCTCCGGCTCCTCTCAGACGGGCGCAGTCACGGAAGGCGAAACGGTCACCCGCGGAAGAAGCGCCGCGCATACGGCGTCGGACGCGGCCGAAACCCGCGAGGGGCGCTCGTGGACGAAGAGCGCCGGCGAAACCTCTGCCTCGACACTCGGCACCGGCGCAAGGCTCGACTCCTACCTCATGCATCAGGCGATCGCCGAATACGGATCCCCGGAAGCGGCGCTTGAAGCATTGGCAGATCCTTCCGAGCGCGCGGCATTTGCGAGGAGCGCCATGGATTCGGCGGAACGGCAGCGCTTTGTTCCGCTCTCGGGCGAAGACCCGTCGCGCTCCCGGGTCGATGAAGCCTCAGCTGATGCGCACGCGAAGCTCGACTCCCTGCGGGAACGGACGGGATCTCAGTTCGGCGGGAACGCAGCTGACGTTCTGAGGGAAGGCGACGCCCGGTCGCTTCAGATCGGGAACGGGGAAGCAGGAAAACCCGTCGCATCCGACCTCACGCAGGAAACCCGCGAGGCGCTTCTCGTTCATCAGGGCGCAGTGATCCGCGCGCAGGAGCTCTGGAAGTCGGACCACCACGGGCTCACTTCGGCGCTGGGGCTCCTCCTTCCGGGCGGACGGGGCTATGCCTCCCCTGAAGCGATCTATCAGGGGCTCCTTGAAGCCTCGGAAACAAACCCGGAAGTTCGCGAGGCCCTCATGAAGGCAGGCGTCGAGCGGGAGAACCATTCCTATCGATGAGCTTTCCCAAAAATCCATTCACGCCCATTGACCATTTTGAGACAACCATTATGACCTCACGCACCTGGACCATCGAAACCGCCCAAAAGACCGCCGCCGACATCGGCTTCAGGCACTTCCTTGTAATGAAGGATGGCGGCACGGTCCTTCAGGCGATGAAGCACCCCGAGAATTCGATCGACAAGCTGAGCGGCATCTACCTCCAGTTCCGATCGACGGGAGATCTCTACATCGGCCGCACCATCAACCTCTCGGCGAGGCAGCAAAAGCATGCCGACCTCGGGCACAAAACCGACTATCTCGCATTCATCCATGTCCCGACGCTGCGGCAGGAAGCGCTCGAGCGCGAGCTGATCGGCCGGGCGGAGAAGATGGGCCTGAGGCTCCTCAACCGCTCCAAGTCCGACTCTCAGATCTGCCGCGACCCGGGAACCGTCTACGACGACCACTTTCCGGCCGCATTTCAGGACCAATTCCTGGCGGAAGGCGGCCGGCACGGTGCTTCGCGTGAGGAGCGATTCCAAAAGGTGCTCGCTGGCATCTCGCCCGCTGCGCGTGAGGGATGGGAAACCTTCGCCGCAACACCCAAGGCCGGCCTCGCGCTCGCATTGGCCCGCCGCGTCGTGGATCTCACGATTCCAAGCCCCTGGGACTCCGCCCGCATCTGGTGGATCGTGTCGCTCGGCACCACCAACAATAAGAACGCGAGGAAGCTCCGGCTCTCGATCACCTGCGGACGCCATTCGCTTCTGTCCATCTTTGCATTCAACCGCTCGCCCTCCGCACTCTTTGCGGAACTATCGCTCGCCTTCAATATCGCGGGAGCCAATACCCGCGAGGCTGCTGAGATGCGGAAGAACTTTGCGTGGGCGCACTGGGAGGGGCTCGACCAGGAACCGATAACGGACGACGAACGGGATCAATTTGTGCCGATCTTCGGGAAGAGCTATGCGTCTCCGGAATCGAAACGCCGTGATTCTTCGCGCGCGATTACGGAAGCGGGGCTCAGGCCGCCCGTACGGGTCACCTGCCCCATCGAACTCATGGGGCTTCTGCTTGATGACCCGCTGGTTGAATGCGCCGCAATCGCCGCGGCGATTGCCGGGATGCGCTGGCGTCCTGCGCTCCACCCGGAGTTTCACAACGGTGCGGCGGCGTTTGCGCTCGAGGAAGGGATTGAGATTCCGGATCTCTGATGAGTTTGGGGCCTGCTTCAGATTCTGCGGAAAGATTTCCCATCCTTGGCTGAATCGCGTTGCCGATTCGCCTGCAGCCTCGACGAATGTTCAGAGAACAATCGGATCGAAGCAAATACGTCCAGGATATTTTTTGGGGCGCCCGGGGACCGGCGCCTCGAATTCCGGTTTTGCAAGTACGGAATCCCCCAACCGTGACCATTCAGCCCGAAGAGGCTGGCCATTCGCGTTTACATTAAGTTTGTCGTTTAAAAGTAAGGATCCCATCGGTCGGTTTCCAAAAATATGACCGACCTTGAAAATGAA
>NZ_CALDXB010000006.1 GCF_937923675.1 uncultured Sutterella sp.
CCTGTAAACTCTGAAATTTTCAGAATTTACAGGCATTTATTTTATGGAAGTCCCCATAAGTTATTTTGCGTATTTTAATAATGAATACAACACTATCTATAGGTGTATCTCCGTAGTGAAAAAAGGTATCGGACCGTTGTGACAGAGGGTTTGCACTAGTTTTGAGCGTTCGGCCCAAAAACGCACTGCGCTCAATACTTATGCGGGGACTAAACTTCGAGACATTTCCCTTTATTCGGGAAAACATTTTCTCTTCGGGAGTCGTTTATGCTGGAAATGAGCTATTACGGGAATTTTTCGAAATCCGAATTTGAGTCGCTGCCGCTGATCCTGCAGCGCTTCCTTTCCTATACGCAGTACGACACGACGAGCGACCCGCAGTCGCCCGACTTTCCCTCAACCAAAGCGCAGCTTGCCTATGCGGCGCTTCTCGAAAAGGAATTCCAGTCTGCGGGCGTCCGCGAGACCCGCGTGACGCCCTACGGCATCGTCTACGGCTGGATCGAGGCGACGAAGGGTTATGAAGAAGCGCCCGCGCTCGGCCTCATCGCGCACATGGATACGTCGCCCGAGGCGAGCGGTGCGCCTGCTAAATGGAAGGTGATCGACTACGCGGGCGGCGACATTCTCCTCAACAAGGAAAAGGACATCGTCCTTTCGCTCGACCGCTTCCCCGAGGTCGGGAAATATGCCGGCGAAAAGCTCGTCGTCACGGACGGCACGACGCTTCTCGGCGCGGACGACAAGGCTGGCATTGCGGTGCTCGTCGAAACGGCGAAGTACTTCGTCGACCACCCGGAGATTCCGCATGCGCGTTTGTGCTTCTGCGTGACGCCTGACGAGGAAATCGGCCGCGGAACCGCGAAATTCGATCCGCAGGAGTTCGGCGCCACTTATGCCTACACGGTGGACGGCGGCGAACGTGGGGGCTTTGATACCGAAACCTTCAATGCCGCCATGGTGACGGCCCATTTCGAAGGCCTCAATGTTCATCCGGGGTCCGCGAAGGACAAGATGGTAAACGCCATCCGGATGGCGATGGACTTCCTCTCGCGCTTCCCGTCGGAAAGCGTCCCCGAGAAGACCTCGATGTATGAAGGGTTCTTCCACCCGATCGGAATCACGGGCGCCGTGCGCGGCGTCGACGTCAGAATGCTGATCCGCGACCACGACAACGTGAAGTTCGAGGACAGGAAGGCCTACGCGAGGAAGGTGGCTGAGGAGATGAACAAGGTCTGGGGCGGACGCGTCACGCTCACCGTGAAGGACCAGTACTACAACCTCAAAAATTATCTCGAGCATTTCCCGAAGGTCTGCGACATCGCGCGCGAAGCCTTCCGCCGGGTTGGGCTCGACATTGTGGAGAACCCTGTGCGAGGCGGTTCCGACGGCTGCCGCATCTCCGAGATGGGTCTGCCCACGCCCAATTTCTTCACGGGCGGGCTCAACTTCCACGGCGTTTACGAATGCCTCCCGGTGGAGTCGCTCATCAAGTCCCATGAGGTTGCTGTGGAGCTCGGGAAAATGTCTGCGGAAGTGACGACGCTTCGTTGATTTTCGGGACCATCTGCTGAGCAGAAAGGACCTGATCCTTTAGGAATCAGGTCCTTTCCGCAGTTTAAGGCTCCTCTTTGACTAAAACAAATGCGAAGCGTCGCAATTACGGCCCAGTCGGTGGGCTATCAGAGCGCGAGTCAGTTTACGACTGACTTCAGACGTATCTTCGGACGCACGCCGCGAGAGGAAGTGATTCACCACGGCTCGGTCGGCTATGCGTCGAGCCCCGTTTCATTCTGAATCCTTATCCGGGACCAGCTCAGATTCCGGATTCACTTTCAGTCCGATGGTCTCTCGTGACGAATTCTTATATTCAGTCTCTTTCCATTGAGAATGCATCGTTTTCCGACATTCGAAGAAGAAATCTTCTCTATGTCGACAAAACTGCCATGATCGCTGAGATAGCCGGATTACATCAGAGCTTCTTTCTGGTGAGTCCGCCCGGTTTTGGGAAAACACTTCTCCTTTCTGCATTCAAATCCTTATTCTCACAAGGTGCCTCTGCATTTCGTGGATTGAAGGCGGGAGAATCATGGGTCGATGATATTTGCTCTGCAGTCAGTCTCGATTTTTCGCTGGCGGAGAATTTTACTGATCTCAAAGAATTTGAATCCAAGTTCTGCAGAATCATTCAGTCTGTATTCGGAAAAGCAGGATTTGAATCTTCCTCGAAGAATGCCGGCGATCTTTGCGAGGACTTGAGTTTATGGCTTAGAAAGCAGCCCGAGGAAAGCATTGTTCTATTGATTGACGGCTATGATGCGCCCTTGCTTTCAGTACTGCCGAATCGTTCTCTATTCCTCCAGGTCAGGATGATTCTTGCGGATTTCTATTCGGTCATTAAATCACGGGAGCCGATCTGGAGATTCTTGCTTCTTTCCGGAACGACGAAGTTCATCCACTCCGGAATTTTCGGCGATTTCAATATCTGCACGGATCTCAGCGCCCTTCCGAAATACGGCTCTCTTCTTGGGTTCACCGATGAGGAGCTCGACCTTTATTTTGGCCGTCGGCTGGAGGCCGCTGCTGAAGCCCTCAGCATGTCGCCTGAAGACCTGCGTGAAAGCTTGCGGGACTGGTATGGCGGATATTGCTTCGAACCGACGCTCAGACATCATCTCTATTCACCGTCGTCGATTCTCAATTTCCTTTCTCATCCGGAATCCGGCTTCAAAAATTTCCGGATGGAGAGAGTAGGGCAGTCATCAGCACTTCTCAATTTCGTCAAAGAGCATTCTTCAGGAAGTCTTTCTCTCAGCAATGAAGAAATTCCGGTTTCTATGATAGAACTGGATTCGACGCAGGATATTGACAGAATAAGTGATCTGGCTCTGCTTACTAATTTTGGATTGCTCGCGATTGGACGGATTGAAGGCGGTACTGCTTTTTTAAAAATACCGAATAGAGAATCCGGAGAATGCATAGACCATCTTTATTCGAAATAAATCAATCATCCTCGTCCTTCCAGGCATCCGGGACTATCAATCGCCCTTTGTCGTCAACATGAGCATGGAGGAGGTTCGGATTTCCATAATTGATCTTCGGCTCATGACGCCGGTTGGACGGGAGCTCTCCGGTTTCAATAAATTGATAAACCAATTTTCTGAGCACTTCGGTTTCGCTGAGTCCTAATGAATTTGAGATCTCAGCGAATGTTTCTCTCTCTTCCGGAGAAAGTTCAACCTTGAGTAAAACGTATTTTTTCGTCATCGGAATTCCTTCGATATGAAGTGTCACCATTCTGCGCTCTTAAGAGCTTGCGTTTGATCAAGGAGACATTGAAGACATTTCTTCATTTTCAACATTTTTGCCGCGGCATCCAGGCAGCAGCTTGAATGATGCTCTGAATGGAGGCATGCCGCATAGATTATTCATTCGAATGATCAAATGAACCTTCCGGTCTGACTCTCCGGCGTTTCTTTGATGTCTGCTGGAGTTCCTGATGCGACAATTCGGCCGCCTTCAGTTCCGCCTCCGGGACCAAGGTCAATGATCCAATCGGCGTTTCTGATGACGTCAAGGTCATGTTCAATCACTATCACGGTTGCGCCGTTTTCGATGAGTCTCTGGAAGACTTTAAGGAGCGTCATGACGTCGAGCGGATGAAGGCCAATCGTCGGCTCGTCGAAAACGAAAATGGCGTCCGACTGGGTCTTTCCCATTTCGGAGGCGAGCTTCAGGCGCTGCGCCTCGCCGCCGGAGAGCATCGGCGTAGCTTCGCCGAGCGTCAGGTAGCCGAGACCGAGATCCTCAAGGGTCTTCAGTCGCTGTGAGACGAGCTTCAGGCCGTCGCAGGCCTTGAGGGCGCTCGTGATGTCCATCGCCATGATTTCCGGGAGCGAATAGCTTTCGTCCTCCTTGTTCCGGTGCTTCACTTTCTGGGCGTCGGCCGCATAGCGTGAGCCCCGGCATTCAGGGCAGGGGATGTCGACGTCCGGAAGGAACTGGACGTCGAGACTCACGATGCCTGTTCCGTCGCAGACCGGGCACCTGAGCTTTCCGGTGTTGTAGGAAAAGTCGCTCGCTTTCCAGCCGAGCGCTTTGGCGTCTTCGGTACGGGCGAAGACCTTTCTCAGTTCATCGTGAACGTTCGCATAAGTGGCGACGGTCGAGCGCACGTTGATGCCGATGGGCGTTGCGTCAACGAGCTTCACCTGCCGGATCTCCGGAGCTTCAATCGACTTGACGTGCGAGGGGAGGGGCTTTCCGGCGAGCTGCGCCTCAAGCGCAGGTACAAGCGATTCAAGAATAAGCGTTGATTTCCCGGAGCCCGAAACGCCAGTGACGACCGTAAGGCGACCCTTCGGGATCCTCACGGAGAGCGGATGCACCGTATGGATGCTCTCAGTTTCCATCTTAATGACGCCGAGGTCGAACATATGTTCCTTCGTCGTCATGTCGCGGCTGCGGATCGTTTTGCCGGATAGGAAGGGACCTATCAGGCTCTTCGGATCGGCTTCGATTGCCTTAAGAGGCCCCTCTGCAATCACAGTGCCGCCGCCGGCACCGGCCTCCGGTCCCATTTCGATCATCCAGTCCGCAGCATTCAGAATCTCGACGTCATGGTCGACGAGGACGACGGAATTGCCGTCGCGGATCAAGTCCTTCATCACGCCGATCAAACCCATGATGTTTGCCGGATGAAGACCGATGGAAGGTTCGTCAAGGACGTAGAGCACGCCCGTCGTTCTGTTTCTGACGGCGCGCGCGAGCTGCATGCGCTGGCGTTCCCCAGTTGAAAGCGACTCGGCGGAGCGGTCAAGCGTCAGGTAGCTGAGCCCGAGGTCGAGGAGTCGCTTTGCAGTTTCGAGGAACGAGGCGCAGATGTTTTCTGCCATCGGACGCATCGGTTCCGGCAGCGTCTCAGGCACGCCCTTCACCCAGAGCACGAGTTCGGAGAGCGTCATGCGGCAGGCGTCGTCAAGGCCGATCCCCCGGAGGCGCGGAGCCCGGGCGGCTTCCGAGATTCGGGAGCCATGGCAGTCCGGGCAGACGTCTTCCTTCAGGAACTTTGCAACGCGCTTCATGCCGGCGTCGTCCTTCACTTTGGCGAGCGCATTTTCGACGGTGTAGACCGCGTTGTAGTAGGTGAAGTCGAGTTCGCCCGCGGTCTGGATGTCGGAGTGCTTGGGCTTATAGAAGATGTGCTTCTTGACGGCAGGGCCGTTGAAGACGATGTCTTTTTCCTTTTCAGTCAGGTCCTTGAAGGGAACGTCGGTGCGCACGCCCATGGCGCGGCAGACGTCTGTCATCAGGGACCACATGAGCGAATTCCAGGGAGCGACAGCGCCTTCATCGATCGTGAGGTTCGGATCGGGGACGAGCGTGGAGCGGTCGACGGTTCTCACAATCCCGGTGCCGCCGCAGGTGCGGCAGGCACCCTGGCTGTTGAAGGCGAGATCCTCAGCGGAGGGCGCATAGAATTCCGCGCCGCAGACGGGGCACTTGAGCGGCTTCCCCGCAGCAACATTAAGGCTCGGCGGCACGTAGTGGCCGTTCGGGCAGCGGTGGCTCGCGAGCCTCGAGAACATTAATCGAAGGCTGTTCAAAAGTTCGGTGCCCGTACCGAAGGTGCTTCGGATTCCGGGGATACCGGGCCTCTGGCGAAGCGCAAGCGCTGCCGGCACATAGAGGACTTCGTCGACGTCAGCCTTCGGGGCCTCCGTCATGCGACGGCGCGTATAGGTTGAAAGCGCTTCAAGGTAGCGTCTTGAACCTTCGGAATAAAGAATTCCTAGCGCAAGCGAAGATTTGCCTGAACCCGAGAGGCCGGAAACGGCCACGATTTTGCCGAGAGGCACGTCCACATCGATATTCTTGAGATTGTGAACGCGCGCGCCGCGGATTTGAATGGTGTCGACCATAAGATTTGCCGAAACGGAAGAGATTCAATGCCTGCAAGTCTAGCTTCGGCGCAAACCGTGGTCGTGACGCCGGCAGAAAAGCTTGTTTAAAGGCTTGAACCGTGGTCAAGGATATGGGACCAGAGTCCTTCGGAAAAGTCAATATTCAACATAACGACTATTATGATGAATAATTTATAGCGGCTTTCATGAGACTTTGTCCGATTAACCGATCAGCGCGATTTACCCAGTGGTTCTGTAAAATTTCTGAATTCTCTTCAGAATTACTGCAACCAGCTAATTTGATGACGCGTACTGGTTTTCTCTCTCGGTATCGGCAAGATTAAAACCGCTTACTCCATCTGAATTCGCTCCCATTCGTTCTTTTCAGTTGACGCAAGATTAAATGTCCTTTTCCGCATATTGCAAGTTGATCTTTTCTCTGATAATGATCGCCGTATTGTGTCTGGTGGCCTTTTTCGTTATTAGAGAGTTCCCTCATCAACTTGTCTCCCAAGACGTCACTTACTTTCTCTGCGCAATCATTGGGTTGATTTTTATTTGGGCTGCCTACAAATACTGGACATTAACGGGCGGTCTATTGGACAAACTTCAAACCGCCATCGATGTACTTGAAGCGAACAGTCTATCGCCCGCAACATGGGAAGCCGTAAACATTAAATTTGAGGGTAATCCTTTAATCGCAGGACCATGGAAGCGTTTCGTACGGGAAAGCCGCGTGACGGCTGACTCCTGGATCCAGGGTGAAGACGGTCTTATTGCCGTCAACTCCCCTCGCGCCTACCTGAATGAAGACTCGCTTTACCTGGCTAACGTGAATGCCGGTCTCTACGCGGCCATCCCTGGGATTCTGACGGGTGCAGGTCTTCTTTTTACCTTCACCGGGCTCTCTGCGGGCATCTCTCTTGGGTCTCAAGGTCTCGCGTCGACGCATCTCGATTTGTCTCTTCTCCTTGAAACGCTTACAAACCTCCTGAGCGGTGCTGGTCAGGCTTTCCTTACATCTCTGGTCGGGCTCCTGTTGTCGCTTCTTTTCGTATTCGGCTCAAAGCACCGTCACAATGCCCTGCTCGTCAGCATCGAGAAGCTGAATGAAAAAATCGAAGACGGCATTACCATTCTTTATGCCGAGGCCCTTCAGTATGAATCCGGGAAGCTCCTCGTCGATCAGGGCAAGAAGATGACAAGCCTTACCGATGAAGTGAAGCTCAAGCTTGACGCGCTTTTCACGCAGCTTCTCGATGGGATTAAAGCTGAAAATGAAGCCGAAGCTGCTGAGCGGAAACGAGCTCAGATTGAGATTGTTAAAGCCATCAAATCCATCGAGGCCGGCATCAGCTCGATGTCTGAAAATCAGGTCAAGCAGATTGAAGGCGTGATGAACGAGGCAGTTTCGAAGCTTTCGGATATCGTCGAATCGCAGCTCCACGCCATTTCTGCCGGTCTTACTGATTCCGCCAACGCGATCAGCGCCGCGTCTGCTGAATTCAAGAACGCCTTCCTTTCCATCAATCAGAAGGTGGCGGGTGCAGTCGAAGCCACGAAGCAGCATGTCACGGAAATGGAAAAGGCCTTTGACCTTGCGAGTGCCGAGATCGAAAACCGTGTTGGCGCTCTCAAAGAAGTGCTCGACGCCTCTGCAAATCGCCTCGATGAAATGGCTAAGGACCTTCAGACGAATGGCGTCTCCTTCGGCGATGCGCTCAAGGCTTCGGCTGACGCTGCGAAGAGCAGCCTGGCCGCCGGCCAGGAGGCTATCGAAGGCGCTGCCGGGAAAGCTGCAGAAAGCTTCGCCACGATCGGTCAGGCGGGCGACGTTTTTGCTGCCACCATCAACCAGGCCGGCGTTGATTTCTCCAACTCGAGCGACGATGCCGGCAAGCGCTTCGGCGATCATGTCGACAAGGCTGCCGAGTCGATTACTGGTCTCATGGGCCGCCTTGAATCCGGTCAAAAAGCGATGGTCGGAAATTTAGGCGCCCTGCTCGATGCCCTCAGGAACTATCAAAACACGATAGATGAAACGTCTCGTCTCTTTGCTGAGGCGCAGTCATTTGAGGAATCAATCAAGAAGGCCGCTGCTCTTGTCGCTTCGAGCGCTGAGACAAACGCCGGTACGCTCCAGAAGACGTCCACCGAGCTTGGCGAACGTCTTAAGGAGACGCTTGAGAACGTCGCGGAATCGAGTGCCGGCATCACTGAACAGCAGCAGGCGATTCAGTCCAGCCTCTCAAACATGATCACCAATGCCGAGAAGATCCAGGAGATCACAATGACCCACTTCTCGAACATCACTCAGCAGCTCGACGTTGTCCATCAGGGCCTCAAAAAGCACCTTGAAACGGCCGATTCTCAACTTGCGAACGCCGTTTCGAGCATGAGCTCCGGGCTTGACCACTGGATCGAATCCCAGGATGCAGCTTCTGACAAGATGCTCAAGACTGCTCGAGGCTTCAACGGCCTTTATGGCAATTTGGACGAAGTCCTTACGGATATGAATAAGCAGCTCGAAGTCATGAAGGAAGCGATGCGTAATCAGTTTGCCCTTCTGATTTCGTACAAGAAGGAACTCAGCGAACTCAGCAAAACTGCCTCTTCTCTAAGAAACACGCAGGCCGTCGCTTCGGGATCTTCCAACGCTGCAGGAGGTAACTGATGCCGAGAACCAGCATACGGCATCAAGGCAGCGAGGGTCGGTCCGAAAACTACCTTGCGAGCGTCTCGGATTTGATGTCGGCGCTTCTCTTTGTCTTCATCATCGCCCTCGCCTGCGCCATCATTCAGGCGCAGAGCGCTGCGAATGATGCTGAAGATGCTCAGACCAGAGCAGAAGCCGCGGAAACCCAGGCCATGACGGCTCACAAGCAGGCAGAAACTGTCCGCAGTCGTCTCGTGGAGGTGGAACAGCGCCTTCGCGGGAACAATGTTGCCCGGGCAGGGCTTCTCATGCACATCAAGGAAACGCTTGACGCAGAGTTAGGCATTCAGGTTTCTATCGACACGAGCAAGGGCGTGCTGCGGCTCCCTGAAGAAGCCGTCACGTTCAGGAAGCAAAGCTACGTTCTTGAGGATCCATACCTTGAGCGCGTTGCTGAAATGGGAAAGTATTTCGCCAAGGTCCTCCCCTGCTACCGTCCGGCTGGTAAGGACAACCCTGCCGGCGCTGCGCCCTTCTGCCGGACCCTCAATCCCAACGGCAATCTCCTTGATGCTGTCTTTATTGAAGGTCACACTGACAATCTTCGCTTCCGCGGCGACACGAGCAACTGGCGAAACCGCATGCTTTCTGCTTCTCGGGCCAACTCGGTATTCGAGGTCATGGTGCTCGGCAATTCTGAACTCGCCAATATGACGAATAGCGCCGGTGAATCCTTGTTCTCTCTATCCGGGTACGGTGCGGATCGTCCGCTGCCGAATCACGACCATGCCGAGCCGACGGATGATCAGGCGAACCGCCGCATCGAGTTCCGCTTCATTTTTGAAGAGCCGAAGCTGCGCGATGAAGAAGCCAGGATGATTGCCGCGCCCGACCTCGCGCAGAACGCTTCTTCAGACAAACCTGCATCTGCCTCACATCAACCTAATAAGGCCCGCTGATGCGTTCATGGACCGATCTTGAAATCTTTCTAAAGAAGGTCAGCCTTCGCGTCTCGACGTCGAAGTACAACCGCATGAAGCAGATCAACGATGTCTCGCTTCGTCTGCAGGACAAGTGGGAGTTCTACGGTCCTGTCGGTCCCGATCTTCGGGAGATCTGGTCTCGTCTTGATCGTTGGGGAGATCAAGCGGACATTCAGCCAAACGAGGTGCAGGCTGCTGTGCGCGTAGCTCTCTTCGGCGCCGGCGCCGACTGCCAGCCCTTGTGGAAGCGTCCGGGGATCCTCACGTATCTGCAGAAACTAACGCTCGAAACAAGCAATCGGCGTGCTGCAATCTGCTTCGCCCTTGGTTTTTGGGAAATATGGCCGGAGGACATCTCTTTATCTAAAAAACTTATAAAGACTGTCGAGGCAGTGAAGAAGTTGGACCCATCGCTTTCCGACGCAGTTGAGCACAAATATTTTAATTAC
>NZ_CALDXB010000007.1 GCF_937923675.1 uncultured Sutterella sp.
AAGCCGGGATATGAATTTCTTTCAGACCCTGTTAACGGATTTCTGGGAATTCACGAACTATAATATGTACGATATTTAAAAGGATATTTTCATGGCCGTTCCAGAGCACATCCGCAAGGTTCCGAGACCACGCAATACCGTTGTCATCGACAGCGGCAGCAATGGCGCCAAGCGCTATGCGGTTCACAGTCGTCGGGCTTCCATTTGCAAGCCAGGCTGCAACCCGCGCCCGGTGAACGGGCCGGTCATAGGGCACATCATTGACGGCAAGTTTGTGCCCCGCCAGTCCGCGGCGGTTCTTGCAGAAGACGGTCCCGACTACCTCTCTTACGGGGCCGCGGCACTGCTTCACGATGAACTTCGAGGGCTCGACGATGAGCTCTTCAAGGTCTACGACGTCAAGGATGCCTGCATGATTCTTGCTCTCGCCTTGCTCCGCATTGAGCGCAAGGGCATCAAAATCTCCCGCTGCCGTCAGCATTACGAAAAGTCCTTCATCTCGGTTTTCTACCCCGGACTTCCTCTCTCTGAGAACACCATCAGCAAGTTCCTTACCCTCCTCGGCCAGGATGCCGGCAAGATGAATGCCTTCATCGCCGCAAGGCTCGCCGCCGTCTGCAAGGATCACCACATCATCATTGATGGGACGCTCAAACAGAACACCAGCATCGTCAATGATTTGTCTGCCTTCTCGAGAAAGGCTCGCGTAAAGGGCTGCAAAGAGATTTCCGTCATCTACGCCTATGACCTGGAAGCTCAGGAACCCTTATGCGCCCAGGTCTATCCGGGCAATATGATCGACGCCCGCGCCTACAACTCATTCGTTTCGGAAAACAAAATCGAACGAGGCGTTCTGATCACGGACAAGGGATTCCCTCCCAAGGCAATTGAAGGTCTGCTCAAGAAGCATGAAGGGCTCCATTTCCTCACGCCGCTGAAGCACTCGGACAAGAAGATTGCAGAGCACGCCATGCTCGATTTCGAGGATTGTCTGCGCGGCATTGATAAGCGCATCCGCTGCAAAAAGGTACAGATGGAAAACGGGCGCTTCCTCTACTCCTTCAGGGATTCATGGAAGGCTCAGGCGGAAGACAACTCCTTCATGGACCGCCAGCGCAGGAGCGATTCATACGACAAGAAGAACTACGATGAGCACTGCAGCTCGTACGGAACAATCGTCTTTGAGTCGGATCTCGACATGACGTGCGCTGAGGTCTACGCGTGCTACGAACAGCGCTGGCAGCTGGAGATGTTCTTCGATGTTTACAAGAACAGTCTTGATTTCGGCGTAACCCGGGTCCAATCCGACTACTCCGTCCGCGGATCCGAATTTGTCGACCTCATAGCCTCCATCCTGACATCCCGCATCGTGAAGCGAATGTCGAAGGCAGGGGTCCTCGACAATGCAACGTTCGGGGATGTCATGGACTCGCTCAGAACGTGCTGGCGCAAACGCAAGACGCCGCGGGAGAGCCTTCCGCAGGTTGATGACGAATACTGGAATCGCCTGCTGAAGTGCGATGGAGAGCTGCTGGTAGCTTTGGAGCTCGCTTTGCCCGGCAAAGACAAAGCGTCGGAGCCCAAAAAACGCGGCCGGCCGCGCAAAAATCCAGAACCCGCGAAGGCTCAGGAAGTACCCCTTCAGCCGAAGCGCAAGCCGGGGCGCCCCAGAGTGCGGCCGATCATCTATGGGCCTCCTCGTCCAAGAGGTCGCCCTAGAAAGTAACGATCTTCCGGCTCACTATAGTGGGAAGAATTGAGGTTCTTTTAGTAAACTCTGAAATTTTCAGAATTTACAGGCATTTATTTTATGGAATTCCCCTTGAATTTATGAGTCTAAATTGGTCTACCGGCGTACGTATGTAGCCTGATTTTCAGCTTTATTGCTATATTTCATAGCAGGGCTGACGATTACAAATATTTATTGAAGCTCAGCCCTGTATAGTTTTATC
>NZ_CALDXB010000008.1 GCF_937923675.1 uncultured Sutterella sp.
GACGTTTCTGCAGGCATCTTAGGAGCGAGTGTAACTTTTGATGGGAAGTTCAGGTTTTCTGACATGCGGCAAGACCGCCCGCGAGAAGTGCAATGCTCGCCGTGAAAATCAAAATCTTCTTCATTTTTCCTCTCCTTCTATGGGCGTCGTCCCGGGCTTTCTGATCACCCGATCGAATTGTCCTGATGCAGTCTAGAAAAATGGCGAGAAAAAGGCTGTTGCCGGAATTTAGACCTGCAACAGCCTGCAAAAAAGGTTTCATTCTCTGGTGAGCATTACGGCTCGTCCGTCACCTCGCGTCCGATCAGATCATGCTCCTCGTTCGCGGTGATCTTCACGCGCACGATGTCGCCGGGCTTGAGGCTCCGCTCAGTCGTCACGTAGCAGACGCCGTCGATGTCGGGGGCGTCCGACTTCGTGCGGCCGACGGCGACGCCGTCCTCATCGGGCTCTTCGTCGATGATGACGTCCTCGACCTTCCCGATGCGGCGGGCAAGCTTCTTTAAGGAAATCTCGGCCTGAAGCTCCATCAGACGACGGCGGCGCTCCTCGCGGACTTCGTCGGGGAGCGCCCCGGGAAGGTCATTGGCCTTCGCGCCCTCAACCGGCGAATACGCAAAGCACCCGACGCGGTCGAGCTCCGCTTCCTTAAGAAAATCGAGAAGATACTGGAACTCTTCCTCCGTCTCGCCGGGGAAGCCCGCAATGAAGGTCGAGCGGATCGTGATGTCCGGGCAGGCCTTTCGCCAGGCGGCGATGCGCTCGAGATTCTTTTCGCCGCAGGCGGGACGCTTCATGAGCTTCAGAATCCGCGGATGCGCGTGCTGGAAGGGCACGTCGAGATACGGCAGAACGAGGCCCTCGGCCATGAGCGGCACCACGTCGTCGACGCTCGGATACGGATAAACGTAATGGAGGCGCGTCCAGAGATTCAGGCGCCCGAGTTCGCGGCAGAGGTCGAGAAGGCGCGTGTGAACGGGCCTTCCGCCCGCAAAGTCGAGCTTGTAGCGCTTGTCGACGCCGTAGGCTGCCGTGTCCTGGCTGATGACGAGAAGCTCCTTCACGCCCGCAGCCTTGAGGTTTTCCGCCTCGCGCACGATGTCGCCGATCGGGCGCGAAAGGAGCGTGCCGCGCAGATTCGGGATGATGCAGAAGGTGCAGTGATGGTTGCAGCCCTCGGAAATCTTGAGGTAGGCATAGTGCTTGGGCGTGAGCCTTACGCCCGCCGCCGGAACCAGATCGTCCCAGGGGTCGTGCGGGCGCGGCAGCACCCCTTCGACCATGCGGAGCACTTCGTCGACGCTGTCGGGGCCGGTGACGCCGATCACCTTCGGCATCCGGGCGAGGACGTAGTTGGAGCCGTCGGCTTCCTTGCGGCCGCCGAGGCACCCGCAGACGATCACGTGCCCGTTTTCCTTCAGCGCCTCGGAAATCGCGCCGAGGCTCTCTTCCACGGCTTCATTCACAAAGCCGCAGGTATTGACGATGACGAGATCGGCGTCCTTGTAGGTCGAACCGATGCGATAGCCGCGGGCGCGCAGCTCCGTCACGATGCGCTCCGTGTCGACGAGCGCCTTGGGGCAGCCGAGGGAAACGAAGCCGACAACGGGAATATGCCGAGTCATGGTCTATGGGGCCTTTCATTATTTTTGGAAGTTTGGGAGTCTCTTGTCCCGGGAGCGCGCGATATTACCCGCATCGGACCTCTCTTTGCAGAAAGGTCCGGAGAGGAATTTGTGTCTTTATTTCTGATTCTGCGGCTCAATCCAGATGAGTGCGGCGTGGCGGCCGGACTTTTCGCCGTCGCGGCGGAAGCTGTAGAAGCGATCCTTGTCGCCGAAGGTGGAAAGGCCGCAGTCGGCAATGCTTTCCGCGGGAATTCCGGAAGCTTCGAGCGCCTGGCACGCAAGGAGAGCGAGGTCCGCGAAATACTTGCCCGGCTCACCCGCCGCCCGGAAGGCCTTTTCCGCCTGCGGGAGATGGGCCTTCATGGCGTCAAGCACATCCCCGCCCACTTCGAATTCGTCCTTTCCGATCCGGGGCCCGAGCCAGACGGCGAAGTCGCCTTCGCCCTTGAGTTCCTCGCGAAGCTTTGCGACCGTCTTCTGGATGATGCCGTCGGCGAGGCTCCGCCAGCCGGCATGCACGGCCGCGACGATCCGGCCCTCGCGGTCCGCGATCAGCACCGGAAGGCAGTCGGCCGTCATCACGACGGCAACGACGCCCGGCGTCTTCGTCCACGAGGCATCCGCCTGAGGAGCGTCGGCAACGTCGTCGGCATGAAGAATTTCCGTGCCGTGCACCTGCGCGAGCCACTTCGGTTCCGAAGGGAGGCACTCCGTGAGAATCCGTCGGTTCATCTCGACGCAGGACTTGAAGTCGCCCGTATGAAAGGCAAGGTTGAGGCCCATGATCCCTTCCGGACCGCCCCAGGGACCGCTTGACACGCCCCCCGTGCGGCAGGTAAAGAAGGCCTTCACGTGCTTCGGAGCACGGCCCTTCCATTCGGGCTTCACGCTTTCGAGTTCAGATTTGAATTGAGACATTTCAGACGCGCTCAAAAACAGTCACCGGGCGGTCCCAGGGGCCGAAGCCCAGATCGTCCATCAGTTGAATCATGTCCTCGGGAGGTTCACGGAACCACTGCATTTCTTCTCCCGTTACCGGATGCACCAGCCCGAGTCGGGAGGCATGAAGGGCCTGGCGGTGGAAGTCGAGGAGGTTTTCCATCTTGACGGCAATGCCGGGGGCGCGGCCGCGATAGAGCTGGTCGCCGATCAGGGGAAGGTCCTCGCCCGTCAGATGGACGCGGATCTGATGCGTGCGGCCCGTGTCGAGGCGGCAGGCCACCCAGGAAACCGGGATCCCGTCGGCGCTCGACCAGTCGACCGTGCGCACGCGCGTGCGGGCGGGCTTCGCCCTCACGCCCGTAGAGCCCGGGAAGCCCTTGAAGCGGATGCGGCTTCTCGGATCGCGCCCGATCGGCACGTCGACCACGAAGTCGGGCGCGGCCGATCCCATGGTGATCGCCCAGTATTCGCGCTTCACGCTTCTTTCCTGAAGCTGGCGCACCAGATTCGTCTGCGCTGCGAGCGTTCTCGCCACCACCATGAGGCCCGTCGTATCGCGGTCAAGACGGTGAACGATGCCGGCGCGCGGGACTTCCTTCAGTTCCGGATAGCGCCAGAGAAGTCCGTTCATGAGCGTGCCGTCGGGGTTTCCGGCACCCGGGTGCACGACGAGGCCGGCGGGCTTATTGACGATGATGATGGCATCATCCTCATAGACCACCTCGAATTCGACGTCTTCCTGGGGCTCGAAGGCGAGCGCCTCCTCCATGCGGGGCGCCTCGAGGAGCTCGATTTCGTCGCCTTCGGTCGTCTTCGCGCGGATCTTCTCCACCACGACGCCGTTCACCTTTACGGAGCCCGACTCAATCATCTTCTGCAGACGCGCGCGGGAGACGTCCGGCATGAGCGAAGCGAGAACCTTGTCGAGACGCTCGCCCCAGAATCCCTCCACGACGAATTTAGGCAGCGCATTCTCGTCGGCAGAAGCATTTTCAAACGCTTCCATCTCGTCGTCTTCAAAATCCTCGCCGCTATAATCTTCGCTGTCCAAATTGACCTTTTCCTGTGTCATGAAATCTGCTACTTCCTTCAAAAGGCTTCTGATGCGCGGCGCCGCGCTTGTTGCGGTTACGTTTGCCACCGCCTCCTGCTCCTGGCTGCAAAGTCTTGACAAAGACCAGACGCTCGACTGGAGCGCCGACAAGCTTTACTCCGAAGCCAGATTAGCCTTGGATGATAGCAACTGGACGCAGGCTAAGGATTATTACCAGAAGCTCGAAGCGCGTTATCCGTTCGGTCAGTACGCCCAGCAGGCCCAGATCGAGCTCATTTACGCGACCTGGAAGGACGGCGATGCGCCGGGCGCCGTGCAGGCTGCCGACCGGTTCCTGCGCACCTACCCCAATCACGCCAACAGCGACTACGTGATGTATCTGAAGGCGCTCGCCACGCTCAACGAAACCGACAGCTGGTTCAATAAGCTCGCCGCTGAAGACCTCGCCGAACGCGACGCCAACGCCTCGCGCGAAGCCTTCGACACCTTCAAGGAACTCGCGCTTCGCTATCCCGACAGCCGCTTCGCTCCCGAAGCCCGCCGCCGCATGCACGGCCTCGTTCTTGCTCAGGCCGAGCATGAGCTGAAGACCGCGCAGTACTACTTCGTGCGCCACGCCTACGTCGCCGCCATCGACCGCGCGCAGCGCGTCGTTCGCGAATTCCAGAACACCCCGATGCGCGACGATGCGTTGGAGCTCATTGCGAAGAGCTACGACGCCCTCAAGATTACGGATCTTGCCGCCGACACGCGCCGCATCATCGAACTCAACAAGAACGGCGAGCGCTCCCAACCCTCGCGTTGATAAGAAAATGGAAAGACCGGAACTTCTTTTCCGAAATTCCTGATTCCGTCCTTCTCTCAGAAGCCTTCCGCGATGCAGGTCCGGAAGGCTTTTTTGTTGCGCCTGCTCGTTCCTGCGACGCCAGTGAACGCAGAATGCCTCTGACTGCTGCTTTCTATTAAATGGAAAGTCCGCTTTCTATTTAATAGAAAGTACTCGTCTTAAACTGTGCCGCAGAGATTTCCAGCCGGAAGCAGTTCTCGTGAAAGCGCCGCCGAACGCGGCAAACGGGCAAAAAAAGAGCCTCCAGAAGGCTTGCTGCCGGATCTGAAGGCTGCGGGCGGAATATGGATTCCGCCATGGCGTTCTGAGATTCAGGAAGTGCCGCCTGGAGTTGGAGCGGCACTTCCGATGCTGAATCAGAGCACCATATCGACGAGAAGGAGGAAGACGAGGCCGAGGATCGAGACGACGGTCGACATCAGCGTCCACGTGCAGAGCGTTTCCTTTGTCGTAAGGCCGAAGAACTCCTTGATCATCCAGAAGGACGCGTCGTTCACGTGCGAGCAGATGGAGCTGCCGGCGCCCGTGGCGAGCGTGATGAGCGCGAGGTTCACTTCCGGGTTTCCGGAAATCATCGGGATCACGAGACCCGCGGTCGAGATCGCGGCAACCGTCGCGGAACCGAGGCAGATGCGCAGGAGCGAGGCAATCGCCCAGGCGAGGATGATCGGATTGATGCGTTCGCCCGAAACCAGGTCGGCAATGTAGGCGCCGGCGCCCGAGTCAATCAGCACCTGCTTGAAGGCGCCGCCGCCACCGATGATGAGCAGGAGGCCGGCAATGCCCGCGATGCCTGCGCCGCAGGTCTTCATGAGCTCATCCATCTTCTTGCCGCGGGCATAGCCCATCGTGTAGAGCGCAAAGAGCATGGAGACGAGCATGGCGGTGGTCGAATTCCCGAGGAAGAAGACGGTCTCGAGGAACATCGACTGATCGCGCATTTCAGGCGTGATGAAGAATTCGAGGATCGTGACGAGCGCCATCAGGATGACGGGGAGCATCGCCGTGATGAAGGAGATCCCGAAGGACGGCATTTCGGCGTCCGTGAAGGTCTTGGTCGACCCGAGCGCGCTGATGTCGCCCGCCTTCTGGAAGGCGGCAGGAACAAGCTTGCGGCAGAAGCGGTTGAGGACCGGGCCCGAAAGGAGGAAGGTCGGGATGCCGACGATCATGCCGTAGAGGAGCACCATGCCGACGTCGGCGCCGTATTCCTTGGCGATCACCGTGGGACCGGGATGCGGCGGGAGGAAGCAGTGCGCGACGAGAAGGCCCGAGAGCATCGGCACGCAGAGCATCATCGGGCTCACCTTGGCTTCGCGGGCGATGGCGAAGATGATCGGGATGAGGAGAATGAGGCCGACTTCAAAGAAGAGCGCGATGCCGACGATGAAGGCCGAGCAGACGACCGCCCATTCCATGTGCTTCTTGCCGAAGACGTGAAGCATCGTGAGGGCGATTCTCTGCGCGCCGCCCGCTTCCGCGAGGAGGCGCCCGAGCATCACGCCGAAGCCGAAGATGAGGCCGATGTGGCCGAGCGTGCCGCCGAAGCCCCCTTCAATCGCGCCGATGATCTTGTGAAGCGGCATGCCGCTCGCAATGGCGACGCCGATCGAAACGATGATGAGGGAGACGAAGGTGTTGAGCTTGAATCGGATCGTGAGGAGCAGAAGCGCCGCAACGCCGATGGCAATGATGAGCAGTGGCATGTTGACTCCTTATGGATTGGCCGGAGAGCGGATTCCGAGGGTGAGCCGCCCCCGGCGCGGCCCTCTCTGGAGAAGAGAAGGCTGCGCTGTGAGGAGAGATCTGAGGGTGGTTGGAAGCGGTTATTCCTTCGGGATCCGGCGGATCTGTTCGAGAATCCGCGGGACGTCGTAGACGCAGCCGCGCCAGGTGCCGCCCGAAAGGGACTGGAGCGCCGCCCAGAGCTTCGTGTCGTCGGGGAGATCCGGATCAGGCGCGAGGTCGGGGTGGCTCGTGCGCGTGGCGAGGAGCTTCGTTGCTTCGCCGAGCGGGAGTTCGCCCGTTTCAGCAGTGCCGAGGAAGTTGACGGTGCCGTGGAGGTTTCTGCAGTCGATGCGGATTTCCACGATGTCGCCCGTGCGGAGCTTCCCGATCGGGCCGCCCGCGAGCGCTTCGGGACCGACGTGGCCCACGCAGGCGCCCGTCGAAACGCCCGAGAAGCGAGCGTCGGTAATGAGGGAAACGTATTTGCCGTAGGAGAGGTGTTTGAGCGAGCTCGTCACCTGATAGGTTTCCTCCATGCCCGTGCCCGAGGGGCCCGTGCCGATGATGACGAGAATGTCGCCCTTCTTCACCTTCTCATGCTTGATGTCGTAGACCGCGGACTTCTCGGAGAGATAGACCTTGCAGGGCCCCTTGTGGTAGTAGATGCCGTTTTCGTCGATCACCTTCGGATCGATGGCGGTCGACTTGATGACGGAGCCTTCGGGGGCAATGTTGCCGACGGGGAAGGTAATGGTCGAGGTGAGGCCGCGCTCCTTTGCAACCTCGGGCGACATGATGACGTCGTCGGGACGGACGCCTTCCTGCTTCTCGAGGATTTCCTTGAAGCGCTCGCGGCGCTCGGACTTTGCCCACCATTCGAGGTTTTCGCCCACCGTGCGGCCGGTGACCGTCATCGCATCGAGGTGGAGGATGCCGAGTTCGCGGAGATACAGCATCACTTCCGGAACGCCGCCCGCCATGAAGGCGCGCACCGTGGGATGGTACTTCGGCCCGTTGGGGAGCACGTCGACGAGACGCGGCACCGCCTGATTGATGCGGATCCAGTCTTCAACCGTCGGGAGCCTCAGGCCCGCCTGATGGGCGATCGCCGGAATGTGAAGAAGGAGGTTGGTCGAACCGCCGAAGGCCGCATGAACCATCATGGCGTTCTCGATCGCCTTGTCGGTCAGGATGTCCTTCGCGTGGATGCCGGCCTTCATGAGTTTGAGCGCTGCGCGGGCGGAGGCGCGGGCAATGTCGACCCAGACGGGTTCGCCCGAGGGAGCAAGCGCCGAGTGCGGAAGCGAAAGGCCGAGGCCTTCGGCCACCACCTGCGAGGTGCCCGCGGTGCCGAGGAACTGGCAGCCGCCGCCCGCGGAGGCGCAGGCCGAGCAGCCGAAGCGCCGGGCGTCATGGAGCGAAAGTTCGCCGTTCGCAAAGCGCGCGCCGATCGTCTGCACGCGGCCGTTGTCTTCGCCCCCCACCGCGGGGAGGGTCGAGCCGCCCGGAACAAGCACCACCGCACGGTCGTGCTGGCTCGCGAGCGCCATCATCGTTGCCGGAAGCCCCTTGTCGCAGGTGGCGACGCCGATCACGGCCTTCGTGTTCGGGAGCGACCGGATCAGGCGGCGCATCACCATGCTCGCGTCGTTGCGGTACGGCAAAGAATCGAACATGCCGAGCGTGCCCTGGGTGCGGCCGTCGCAGGGATCGGAGACGTAGACCGCGTAGGGCAAAGCTTTGCCGGCATGGATTTCCTCAGCCGCAGCACGCAGCTGCACGTCGAGCTCATAGTGGCCCTGGTGAAGGGCGAGCGCGATGGGCTTCCCGTCAGCGCCGCGGATGCCGCCCAGCGTGCTCACGAGGAGCACTTCGTCGCGGTCGAGTTCGTCCGGGTTCCAGCCGATGCCCGCATTCATCGTCATGCCGAAAAGGTCGCCGCTCGGGCGGTTGATGAGCATGGCGGGCGTGAGCGGGAGCTCCCCACGGGGGCCGGCTGCATGCGTGCGGATGTGATAGATGTCCTGATTCTCTTCGTCGTAGAAGTCAGACATTGCGGATCTCCTTTGATTCTTTGGCGTACGGGTCTTTTGGTCTTAAGGCGTAGCGCTGGGTCTCAACAGCGTCAGATGACGCCCTTCGCGGCGAGGAAGGCCTTCACGGCTTCCTTTGTTTCTTCCGTGAGCGGACGCACGGGCGGGAGCGAATAGGTATTCATTTCAACGCCCGTTGCGAGAACCGTCGCGTACTTGATGACCGACATGAAGGGCACCTCGAGGCCGTAGAGGGCCGGGAGCTGCACGAGCTTCTTATCGAGCTCAACGGCCTTCTGGTAGTCGCCCTTCTTAAAGGCCTCGTAGATTCCGACGGAGAGTTCGGGCGCAAAATTCATGCTCGCCGTGATGGAGCCGTCGCCGCCGAGTTCGAGCGTATTGAGGAGATGGTCGTCGTAGCCCGCGAGGACCGAAAATTCCGGGCGTATAGGCTTGATCGTGTTGATCATCGAGCGGATGTGGCCCACGTTGTCGATCGTTTCCTTGATGCCGACGATGTTGGGATTGGCGAGCACGAGGCGCTTCACAACCTCGGCATTCATGTCCTGGCCCGTGAGATCGGGGAAGTTGTAGATGAGGACCGGAAGCTTCACGGCTGAGCAGATGGCGTGGTAGTAGGCGTCGAGGTTTACGGCCGAGACCTTCCAGTAATAGGGATTGATGACGACGATGCCGTCGGCGCCGATTTTTTCTGCATGCTTCGCGAGCTCAACGGCTTCGCGCGTATTGGGGGAACCCACGCCGATCAGAACCGGAACGCGGCCCGCGGCGGCGGCAACGCCGGCTTCAGCCATTTCCATGCGCTCCTCCTTCGACATCTGGGAGAATTCGCCGCCCGTGCCGAGATAGAAGAGCCCGTGCACGCCGTGCTCGATCAGATAGTCGGCGAGGCGCTTCGCAGCCTCGCGGTCGACCTTGCCGTCCTGAGTAAAGGTGCTCGAAACCGGCGGAATGCAGCCGCAGAATTTCTTCATGATGTGTTTCTCCTGAGGGTTTGCGTTTCTGGTGTATCGGGAGGGAGCGGTCAGGATTCCGAGGTAAGGAGAACCGGAGCCGGTCCCCCGTATCCGAGGCCGCGGGAAATCTGGAACGAACAGTCCGAGAGCATTCTGAGATAGCCCTCAATGCGTTCGGACGTGAAGGTTGTCGGGTCCGCCGAAAGCGACACCGCATAGTTGACGCGGCCTGCGAGATCGAAGACCGGCGAGCTGATGCATACCGCAAGAGGAGCGGATTCCTCCGCGTCGAGGCCCCATCCGCGACGACGCGTGAGCTTGAGCTCCTCGATGAACTTGCTGCGGTCGGTAATCGTTTTCGGCGTGTACTGTGCAAGCTCGAGCTGATCAAGGTAGAGCCGCAGCTCCCCGTCTGTCTTCCAGGCGAGAAGGGCTTTGCCGAGCGCCGTCGAATGGAAGTCGAGCTTTTTGCCGACCCAGCTTCTTTCGGTCGGCTTTGAAAGCGGGCTCTCCACCTTGTCGAGGTAGAGCGCATGAAAGTCTTCAATGGTTCCCAGGTGGCAGATAAGCCCCGACTTCATCGCAAGCTCCTGCATGGGGCGCTTCGTGATTTCAAAGAGGCTCCGCCTGTGGAGCGACTGGCAGCCGAGCTCGTAGACCTTGATGCCGAGCTGGTACTGGCGGGCATCGTTCTTGATGAGAAGCCCGCACCCGACCATGGTGTCGAGAATGTTGAGAAGGCTGCTTTTCGGGAGGTCGAAATCCTTCTGAAGCTGAGTAAAGCTCGCCGCGCCCACATGCGCGATGTGGGTGAGGATCTTGTCAGCTCGCAGTAGAGAGATGCAGCCTTTGCCGGCCATGACCTGCTCCTATCGGAAAACCAGTAAAACCTATTCTGAAGGAGTAGTCATTCAGAGAGAAGAAGTGGTTCAACATGCTGAACCAAATTTATACTCTCCGGGAAGCAGTAAATTTTTTCTTGTTTACAGTTGATTTGGTAATGCGGAAATTTTGCTCCTGCAAGCCGCATCACCTTCCTGCCGCACGCCTGCCGCGCTCAAGGTTGATGGGCATGAGGGCTGCAATCGATAGAAGGAAGAAGACGCCCGTCACGAGGATCGCGAGTCGATGGTCGTTCCCGGTGATCCAGGTAACGCTTCCGTAGGCAAGCGGGCCCACGATGGCGGCCACCCAGAGCGACATGTTCCAGAAGCTGAAGAATTCTGCCGACCGGCTTTCGGGCGAAAGAAGCGCCACCATGGCGCGGCCCGCGGACTGCGACGACCCCATGGCCAGACCCGCGAGGTTCGCGGCAAGCCAGAAGAGCGGACGGGTCGTTGCAAAGGCCGCGCAGGCAATCATCAGCACCCAGACGACGAGGGTCGTTCCGAGCGCGCGCTTGTGGCCGATCCGGTCCTGCAGATACCCGAAGCCGAAGGCGCCGAGGGCTGCGGTGATGTTGACGAGAAAGACGAGAAGGAGCGTATCGGTCGTCGTGAATCCCATGACTTCCGCGGCATAGACGGCCGAAAGCGTGATCACGACGGAGATGCCCGACTGGTAGAGGAAACCGCAGAGCGCAAGCCACCCGAAGTCCCGGTACCGGCTGAGGCACTTCGCCGTCCGGACGACCTCGCGAAAGCTTTCAAGGCAGAGGCTCCCCAAAGAACTCGCTCCCTTCTGCCGCGGCACGGCGCGTTCCTTCAGCACGGCAAAAATCGGAACGGCGGCGAGCGCGAAGACCGTGGCGGTAATCACCATCGTGCCCGCGATGGCCGAGTCGGTCGAGAGCCCGAGACGGTCTGCCTGCGTCACAAGAAGGAGCGAGGCGCCCAGAGTCACGAGGCCGCCGCAGTAGCCGAAGGACCAGCCCCAGCCCGACACCTTGCCCACGGCCTCAGGGCGTGCGATTTCGGGCAGAAATGCGGAATTGAGCGTTTCGCCCACGTTGTAGCCGATGTTGGAAAGAATCACCATGACCGCGGCGAGGAGAATCGTTCCCCGTCCGCAGAAGGCAAGTCCGAAGGTGCCGGCGACGGCGCAGAGCGTTGCCGCAAAGAGCCAGACCTTTTTCCGGGCGGTCGCGTCGGCAATGGCGCCGATGACGGGCATGAGAACGAGGCTCGCCGCATTGCTCGCGGCAATGATGAGGGTCCACGCAAAGGTCGCCCAGGGCGCATTCCCGGCAACGACCGCAACGAAATAAGCGTTGAAGACCGCGGTGAGCACCACCGTGGTGTACCCGGAATTCGCGAAGTCAAAGGCCGACCAGGCCCAGACTTCCTTCGGGCGAACGCCCGGCATCAGCGTTTTGGAGTCCATGATTCTTTTCTTTTGTTCCGTCAGAGGGGCGTGCGGAGAAGTCCCTGAAGGTGCGTGAAGACGCTCCGTCCGAGGCTTCTCAGTTCATAGCCGCCTTCGAGAATGCTTACGAGCCTCCCTTCGCAATATTTCCAGGACGCTTCCACGAGGAGCCTCGTTATGCAGGCATAGTCGATCTCCGCGGCCTTCAGCTGTGCAATCCGCTCTTCTGCGTGCGCGTCGAACCCGGCCGAGAGAATCATGAGCTGAGGACGGAAGCGTTCGATTTCAGAGAGCCACACCTTCTCAACCACCTCGCGCAGCTCCGCGCCGCCCGCGCCCGCCGGCAGAGGCGACAAAATTGCATTAGGGGGCTGCGGATCCATGCGTCGGTGCGGGAAAAGCGGCCACTGAAAAACCGAGAGGAAGCGCATGTTCGGGTGGCCGGCGAGTATTTCCTCCGTCCCGTCGCCGTGGTGGGCGTCGAAGTCGAGCACCATGACGCGCTCGAGCTTGTAGCGCTTCGCGGCCCAAAGGGCGCCGATCGCGGCATTGTTGAGGTAGCAGAAGCCGCTCGCGCGGTTTCGTGAGGCATGGTGTCCGGGAGGCCTCACCGCGCAGAAGGCGTTCTTCACCGTTCGCGCAAAAACGGCATCCACAGCTCTCACCACCGCTCCGGCGCTTGCCATGGCGCAGTCGAAGGTGTCGCTCCCCACCTGCGTATCGGGTTCCTGAAAGCGCCTGAGGGCCGCTTCATCCCCGAGAGAGGCCTTCTCCAGAGCATCCACATAGTCTGCATCGTGCGCGAGGAGCACGGCTTCCATCGGCGCCGGCCCGCATTCGACGCGCCGCAGCCTGTCGCCGAAACCGCCGAGCATCAGGCGGTTTTCAATGGCCTCGATGCGCTCGGGCGACTCCGGCGCCTCCTCGAGCATGTTGGGAAGGCTGACGAGCTGATGCGTGAAGTATCCGGTAGGAAGGCTTTTCCAGTCTGAAGACGGCATGTTGAGAAAGCGTTCGGGGAGGCGCTCTGGGATGAATATCCCGAAAAGCCTAGCACAGAAGAAAAGAGGCGCTCGCGTCTCTCTAAGCCCGGGCTTAGGTTCTGAAACAATTGGGCGCAGAGTTGCCCACGGGCACTCCGGAGCTCCCCGTTAGAATCAAGCGGACAATAGGCTTTCACGACCAATACACTTCATGGCACAGTCGATCCGCTTTTCCCTCGCTCCGCTCGCGCTCGCCCTTTGCGCGCTCTCCGCCTGCGCCGCGCCTGATCGGGATGCCCGGGGACTCGAAACCCCGGCGCTCGCGGAATCGGCTGCTCCCTCCGAAACGCCGAAGTCTCAGGCGGCTCCCGAAGCGAAGACGGATAAGCCTTCTGAAACGGCTCAGCCGAAATCCTCACTCCCCGAAGCAGAGAAGATTCAGGAACCCCGGGCCATCAGTCCCGTGAGCGGAAGTCCGGCAGCCTCGGACTATGCCGAGCGCCCGGACGTGCAGGCCTTCATTAAGAAGCTTTCCGCCGAGCGCGGGATCCCCCTCGACTGGCTCGAGGCGGGGGTCGCCGTCGCGCGCTATTCGCCGCTCTCAGAGAAGTACACCACGCCGCGGCCCAACGCCAACAAAAAGACGACGGCAGAAAAGAACTTTCTCCTTTACGAAAGGAACCTCGTCAACAGCGAACGCATTCGCCGCGGAACGGAGTTCCTCGAAGACAACCGGGCCGTCTTCGACCGGGTGGAAGCCGAAACCGGCGTCTCGCGCTATGCCGTTGCGGCAATCATCGGCGTCGAATCAATCTTCGGGCGCAACATGGGGCGCTTTCGCGTGCTCGACGCCCTGATGACGCTTTCCTTCGACTACACGCGGCGCTCGAAGTACTACCTCGCTGAACTCTCGGACTTTCTCGAATTCTGCTGGCAGCAGCAGATCGAACCTGTTGCCGTCTCGGGCTCCTTTGCGGGCGCGATGGGGCTCGGCCAGTTCATGCCCTCGTCGCTCAAGGCTTACGGCAAGGACGGCGACGGGGACGGCCATATCGATATTGTCGGAAACGAAGCCGACGGCATCGCTTCGGTTGCGAACTTCCTTCTCGTTCACGGCTGGGCGCGGGGCGAGCGTCCCCTCTACCGCGTTTCCGCAACGCCTGAAATCTTCAGAGCCACCGGTTCCGGCGGCATCAAAACGCACACCACTGCCGGAGCGCTCATGAAGGCCGGCGTGAAGCCCCTCGAGGCGCTTCCGCTCGCCGAAAATGAACCCGCACTCCTCGTTGACCTCCCCTGGATCAAGGCCTCGAACGAAAAGGGCGTCGACTACTACATCGGCACATCGTCCTTCGCCGCCATTCTCCGCTACAACCGAAGCTACTTCTATGCGGCCGCCGTGTCGCTTCTTGCCGATGAGCTCGAACGCGAATACGGAAAGAATGCGCCCGAACCGCAGGCGAAGCCTCAGAACCCGTGAGGCGCTCCTCCATCTGCATCCCTGTAGACAGCACTTCTTTCTGAAGCCGCTGCAGCTGCATTGATTCCGTTGACTTTGATGTATACGCATTTATACGTATAAAACGACGTGCTGCAGACTGGTTTTGAAGCCTTTCCACTGTTCAATCTCCTCACATCTCTCGTTCCTCTTCGATTCTATCGATAACCCCTAGAGGGCTTTGCTTAAGTTCGATGCAGTGTTAGGATTGAAATATCTGAAAGATCAGAGCACTGCGGAGCATCTTCTGAGGAGTTGAAGATGCTTCCGGGAAGCATGAAATTCCCTTTTTTCACTCCCCGCCCGTAGCTGCTTCCGATCCGACGGATCGCTTTTCCACGGATTGGAAAGCGGCTGACGCGAGCGCTTCACGACCAGCCTCTCCGAGGCGAAGCTCCGGGTCAGCTTGACCTTCGGCGGAATCTATCGAAACTCCCTCTTTCAAAGAGCTTCCGGCCGACCAAGAAATCCAGATCATTCGGGTGAAAGACGAATGGTCGCGAATTAGGGAAAGACCGCCCATGCTGATCGGCGTCCTCCTCGGCATTGCCGCCGGGGCCCTCTGGGGTCTCATTTACATTGCCCCGCTCGTTGTTCCTGAATACAACCCCGTGCTCGTCGCGCTCTCGCGCTTTATTGCGTTCGGCGTGATTTCGCTTCCCTTCCTCTACGTCTTCCGCAAGGAACTCAAGGCTTTTTCGCGTGCCGACATCTGGCAGGCCTTCAAGCTTCCGCTCTTCGGAAACGTCCTTTTCTACTGTCTCCTCACGATCTGCATCCGTTTGGCGGGCGCACCGCTCGCGGGCATGTTCATGGCCGTGATTCCGGTCCTCGTCGCGATTGCCTCCAACATCCGCTACGCCGGTTCCGATTCGGCCGTGCCCTGGAGCAAAATTCTCCCGCCCCTTGCCGTCATCTTCCTCGGCCTCATCGTCGCCAACCTGACGGAATTTGAAAATGCCGCGAAGGCTTCCGCCACGGGCGGCGAGGAATACTGGATCGGCGTCGGCTTCGGCCTCGCAGCCGTCGTCTCGTGGACCTGGTTCTCGATCATGAATGCCGAGTGGCTCCTCAAGCACCCGCAGCACAGCACCGGCGCCTGGACGGCGCTTCAGGGCGTGACGGTGCTTCCCCTCGCGCTCGGGCTCTTTGCCGTTCTCGCCTGGCCTGCAGGCTTCATGGATACGAACGTCACGCTCATGGGCGCCGCTCCCTGGAAGTTCCTCGGCGTCGCCCTCACGATCGGCCTTCTCTGCTCGTGGGTGGCCATGGTCTGCTGGAACCGCATGAGTCAGCTCCTTCCGGCCGCGCTCGGCGGACAGCTCATCGTCTTTGAATCCGTCTTTGCGGTCGTCTACGCGCTCATCTGGCGCGGCGAAATGCCGACCCTCTCGATGACGATCGGCTTCCTCGTCCTCATGGGCGGCGTTCTGGGGTCGCTGCGCGTCTTCCAGGCTCAGAGCCACTCCGCTGTGGCCGATCAGGCCCGCGAAGCGGTGGCCGGACTCGAAACCGGGAAGGCTGCCGCCAACCGCGAGGTTATCGAATCCGAAGGCACGAGCGGCGAATAAGCCTCTCCATTGCTCCGAATGTGCGAAAGGGCCGGTCTGAATGGATCGGCCCTTTCGCTTTTTCCCATTGGATCCCGCGCCTCACGCGGTGCGGAAAGCTTTCAGAGCTTATTCGCCCGCAGCGATCTTCACGCGGAGCTTTCCGACGCCGTTGACGCCGCCCTCGAAGACGTCGCCGACATGCGCTTCAGGCACGTTCACGGGAGCCCCCGTGAAGATGAGGTCGCCCGGACGCACTTCCCAGTAGCGGGAAATGAGGGCGATCAGCTCCGCGGGCGACGCGATCATGAAGCTCGTGCTGGCCGACTGGACCTTTTTGTTGTTCTGGTAGAGATAGATTTCAGAGGGCGCAGGGAGCGGCGTGCGGTAGGCGGGACGCACGGCTGAAACGGGAGCGCCGCCGTCGAGCGTCTTCATGAGATCCCAGGGACCTCCCGCAGGGAGATCCTCGGGCGAAAGACGACGCGTGAAGTCGAATCCGACGCACCAGCCCCAGATGCACTTTTCGGCTTCCTCGACCGAAAGGTTGCGACCGCCCTTGCTGAGGCAGGCAACCAGCTCAAGCTCCGGCACCATTTTGGCAGTGCGGGGAGGCATCACCCATTCATAGGTCTCTCCATCCCGCACAGGCGTCACCGTATCGGCAGCCTTCAGGAAGAGCGGCGGAACGGAACCCGCTTTTTCAGCCCGGGCCGCTTCCGAAGCCGCATAGTTTCTCGCGGCGCCGTAAACACGGTTGACGGGGAAGAATTCATAGCGTTCATCCTGAACCGGAATCACCGCCTGAGCGGGCGGAGCAAAAAGAAAGGACATGAGTCACCTCGGGAGCATAAATTCCTGACGGCGCAGATTTTAGAAGAAAACTTTTCGTGCGGCCGCAGCCATAATCAAAATGCCATAGATTCCATTGAGTTGAATTGACATTGCTTTTGGGAATGCATGGTTACTCCGCAACCCGAAAGGAGACTCTGTTTACTCACGATACGAGTAACGGTCTGAAACCAGATGTCAGGCTTGCCGACATGCAAGATTGAAGCGCCGAGCCGCTAAAATGTGCCCCGTACCGCGACCGCCCGGCATGCGTCCGGACGGTGCCATTACTTTATTTTCCTGCCGCATCCTTTTTCGGAGCCGGCAGCAGAGATTTATGACAGAACCCAATACGCCTCGCCGCGAGAGTCTTGCTTCCATCGGTCAGCGCCGCTTTCAGGCGGTGAAGTCGAAGAGCATCTACGTGCTCCCGAACGCCTTTACTGCGGCTGCGCTCTTTGCAGCCTTCTACGGCATCATCCAGGCGATGAACGGCAACTTCTCCGTTGCCGCCATTGCGGTTTTCTTCTCCATGCTCTTTGACGGCATGGACGGGCGCGTCGCGCGCCTCACGCACACGCAGTCGGAATTCGGCGTCCAGATGGACAGCCTTGCCGATGCGGTGAGCTTCGGCATTGCGCCGGCGCTCATCGTCTACGAATTCTCGCTCGTTGAGCTCGGCAAGCTCGGCTGGGCCACGGCCTTCATCTACGCGCTCTGCGCGCTCCTGAGACTTGCGCGCTTCAACTGCAACGTCGGCGTTGTGAGCAAGAACTACTTCCAGGGGCTTCCCTCGCCTGCCGCCGCCGCGCTTGTCTGCGGCTTCGTCTGGCTCGCGGTCGAAAACCGGCTGCCCGACTGGCTCCTGCCGCACCAGAGCACCATTGCGCTCGTGGTGACGCTCTACGCCGGCCTCACGATGGTGAGCAACGCTCCCTTCTTCTCGGGAAAGAGCTACGCCGTCGTTCGCACGATTCCCTTCTGGGTGATCGTCGTCGCCTCGCTCGCCTTCATCGTCATTTCGAGCAACGTTTCGCTTTCGATCTTCGTCCTCTTCTGCATCTACGCGCTCTCGGGCTACATCTACGAGTTCTGGTGCTGGTGGAGAGGCCGCCCGAATCCGATTCAGGCCGACCTTGCCGCCCAGCAGGCACAGCTCGAAAAAGAGGAAGCCGCCAAAAAGACTGCTGCGTGATCCGCAATCTGTCGATTCCGGAGATGATTCTTCAAAACTCCCGCCCTTCACGACCGAAGGCCGGGAGTTTTTTGTTTTCGTGATCCAACAGGAAGGCGAAGCGCTGAGCTATCCTCCGCTAAGTAAAAACAATTTATTGATACCCGACTCCCGTAACCATGTCCGCAGAAGTAAACGCCAGAAGCTCGCTCAATGAAGCCTTCGTGATGATCCGCATCCTTGAGCTCATCCCGCAGCACCGCTGGATCACGATGACGCAGATCCGCAATCAGCTCGCCGCCAACGGCATTCCGCTCCAGCGCCGCACGCTCGAGCGCTACATGAAGACGATCCGCGAGAATCCGCAGCTCTTTCCTATCAAGGCCAACATGGATTCGCGTCCCTACGGCTTCCAGTGGGATACGGCCGGCCGGGGGCTTCATTTTCCGGTGCTCGGTCCCCAGGAAACACTCCTTCTGCGGCTTGCCGATGAGTACCTGCACTATCTCCTTCCCTCAAGCGTTCTTTCCGGACTGAGGCCCCTCTTTCGCGATGCGCGAAAGAGCACCGAAGCACAGGCCTCGAGCCGTGCATCCTCGTGGCTGAGGAAAGTGAAGGTGGTGAGTCCGGCGCTTTCCTTCCTTCCGCCGCAGATTTCCCGGCAGGTTTTCGATGCCGTGACGGAAGCGCTCCTCGAGGACCGGATGATCTCCATCCGCTACCGCAACGCCCGCGACCGGGTGCTCGAAGCGAACGTCAAGCCCCTCGGACTCGTGCAGCAGGATGTCAGAACGTACCTCGTCTGCCAGTTTGAGAAGTTCAGCGACTACCGTCACCTCGCCATGCACCGCATCGAAGCGGCGACCGTGAGCTGCGTCGAATTCGAGCGCCCCGAGAATTTCGATCTTGAGGACTACACGGCCAATGCCCCCTTCAATTACTCGCAGGGACGCACGGTGAAGCTCGAGCTCCTCACGGACGATCCGACCCTCATCAAGAATCTTTCCGAAACGCCCTTCAATACCACGCAGACCATTGCGGAGAAGCCGCTTGAGGACGGCACGCTCGCCTGGACCGTCACCGTCATGCTTGAGGACTCGATCCTCCTTGACGGCTGGCTTGCCATGCGGCGCAATTCCATTCTTTCGACCACGAAGACGCTCGTGCGCGACAACCGGGAGAAGGCAAAGGCTGCCGATGGCGAATCCGACGCACCCGCGCGGGAATATGCGGGCGTTCCGCACACGGAACTCCTCGTGGAAAACCACCGCATCGTCGAGAAGTAATCCAAACACGCAGACATTAAAAAAGCCGCATTCCGGATTCCTCCGATGCGGCTTTTTTCGGCCTCTGCTCCCTCAGATGGAGAGAGCACATGCAGCCGTTGATTCTTAAATGCGGGCGATGGTCGACATCACGCCCGTCACCTTGTCGCCGATGCCGACCGTGATCTCGGCATCCGTCGGGAGATACACGTCGACGCGGGAGCCGAAGCGGATGAAGCCGTAGCGCTCGCCGCGGGCAAGTTCCTGACCGACCGTGGCGTAGCAGATGATGCGGCGGGCAACGAGGCCGGCAACCTGAATAAAGGTAATGCGGCGGCCGTCAGCCATGCGGACCGTCACGGCATTGCGCTCGTTTTCGGTCGATGCCTTGTCGAGATCGGCATTGACGAAGAGGCCCGGCGTGTAGGTGACCTTCTCAACCACGCCGGCAACCGGCGCTTTCTGGCTGTGCACGTTGAAGACGTTCATGAAGATCGAAACCTTCACGCACGCTTCGCCCGTCTCGGGGTTTTCAGTCTTTTCAACCTTGCAGACCTGACCGTCCACCGGACTCACGACGGCGCGGGGGTCTTCAGGCGCTTCGCGCGCGGGATCGCGGAAGAACTGCAGCGCAAAAAGGAAGAAGACGAAGATCAGGAAGGTGATGATGCCGAGATCCAGCCACCAGCTCACGAGAAAGAGAATAAAGGCGCCGCCCAGGATGGGCCAGCCTTCGCGGGCAATGATCGGATGCGGATAGACGCGGGCGTTCAAGTTCGTTCACCTCGGGAGAATTTAGGGGATTCGTTATTTTAGCGGCGACGGAATCGAAGTCCTCAATTTCTTCTTCGAAAAACTGCTGGATTCGGGGATTTTCGGCATGCATGCGGAGAGAGGCACGCTCCTGCGTGGCGCTGGTTCTGTGCTTGTCTTCCCTTGCCGTCGAAGGAAGCTGCCTTCGTTTCCAGGAGTGGTCTCCGCTCATATTCAGAAGCGCCTCAGATCGAAACCGCTGTGAATCGAAGCATTTGCAATGCTTTTTCAAGAACAACCCGATGCGTAAATCTATGGAAAATAAGTAAGGGTTTACGCTTGAGCAATTTGTAAAAATTAGTACAATAGCGCCCCCGATAACGGGAATGATTCTCATGTGCTTCTCAATCATTTTGATCCAAACTATCATGGCTACCCTCCCCGCCCTCTCTTTTTCCCTCCGTCCACAGTCTGTTTTCCGACTTTCTCTTCTCTCCACTGCCATTCTGATTTCCCATAGCGCCCTCAGTGCGGAAAACGTCGACTTTGATGCCGTAACCGTCACGGCAACGAGCATCAGCACCACGACGGAAAACAGCAATACCTACAAGTCTTCGGCCATGAGCACGACGACCGGTCTGGAACTCACGCCGCGCGAAACGCCGCAGTCGGTAAGCAACGTTACGATGCAGCAGATCCAGGATCAGGGACTCACGACTCTTGACGAAACCATGAGACGCACCACGGGCATCACCGTGATTGAGAATGCCGGCTCCGTGCGTTATCTCTCCCGAGGGTTCTTCGTCGACAAGATCCAGGAGGACGGCATCTCCTCAACGATTCCCGGCGCTACCGGAAACGCCTTCCGTGAATCGTCCGCCATGAGCGACATGGCGATTTATGACCATATTGAAGTCGTCCGCGGACCGACCGGCTTGACGCAGTCGAACGGCGAACCCGGCGGCACCATCAATGCCGTTAGAAAGAGACCGACCGCTGAATTTCAGGCCAATGTATCTGCCGAAGCCGGCAGCTGGGACCATTACCGCTCCACGGCTGACATTTCGTCTGGTCTGAACGAGGCAAAGACCCTGCGCGGACGTCTGGTTGGTCTCGTGAGCCGCAGCAACTCCTTCAAGGATTCCGTCGGCGACGACGTGAATATGCTTTACGGCATTCTCGAAGCGGACCTTACGCCGGACACGACGTTCACCTTCGGCGGGCTCTATCAGGACAGTGAGGCAACACCCGATTTCTACGGTCTTCCTGCCGGTCCCAACGGCGAAGATCTCGACTTTGACCGGGATACCACCTTCATCGCCGACTGGCAGAAACGCATCGTCCGCAAACGGAATCTTTTTGCCGAGCTTGAGCACTACTTCAATGAAGACTGGCGCATCACCAGCAAAATCTCCTATACGCGCATTGGCATGGACACGAAGATCGGCCAGCTGGTCGGGATTAAGAACCAGCAAATCGAAAATCCGATCGTACAAGGAAACAACTTCCAGTTTTACGACAATTCTCAGGAACAGCTCTCCGCTTCCGTGACGCTGAATGGTGTCTATCGCCTGTTCGGTCAGGAACATGATTTCTTCGGCACGCTGGATTATTCCCGGGAAGAATCGGACAGCAACTGGAAACGCTCGCCCTTTAGCTCCCAAATAAGTGCGCACGACTTTTCCGGCAGCTCACTGATTGAACCGGACTGGAATGACTACGACCAGCTCAATATTGACTACATATACCGTACGACTTACCGGGATATGGGCATTCGCCTGGGCACGCGCTACAACTTTACGAACAAATGGCACCTGATTGCTGGTGCGCGATGGGCAAACTTCAAGCAGGAATCTAATAACGAAGGCATTGACTACACCTTCCATGAGAATGTTGGTCAGTCTTTCTGGAATCCTCGTGACTATTGGGGGTCTGAACTGACTACGACAAAGCTCATTCCGTACTTCGGCCTTACCTGGGACGTCACGCCAAACAGCAGCATCTACCTCAGCTACACCTCTATTTTCAAGCCGCAGAGCGGAAAGTACACGTCTGGGGAAGTTGTTGATCCGGTAGAAGGCAAAAACTATGAATTCGGCATTAAGTCGGACTTCTTCAACAATAAGCTGAATACATCTGCCGCGCTCTTTTACATTGAGCAGGAAAACCGGCCTGTCTGGGACGCTAAAGGCAATTGGGTGCTGTCAACCGGTACGGTCGTCAGCCAGGGTCTGGAACTCGAGGTTTCGGGCGAAGTTGTTGACGGCTGGAATCTCTTCGCCGGTTATACCTACAACGAATCCGAGTTCCGGAACAATGAAAGCACGCTGTTCAAGAAGGGGATGACCTACAGCGCTTTGACGCCGAAGCATTTGCTGCGTTTCTACACCAGCTACCGCCTGCCCGGCGCAGCGCATCGCTGGACAGTTGGCGCCGGTGCACAGATTCAAAGCAAGTCCGATCTTGGTCAGCAGAGTCAGTCCTATCACATGCTCCAGGGCGGCTATGCAGTCTGGAACGCCAACGTGCAGTACCGCTTCAACGATCATCTGGACGTGAACTTCATCGTCAACAATCTCTTCGACAAGACCTACTGGCGAGAAGTCAACAACCGTACGTACACCATGAACGGGTATTACGGCGATCCGCGCAGCTTCCTCCTGCGCGCCAACTACCGCTTCTGATATAGCACGCCCACTAACCGCTCTCGTTCGCAACCTGCCGGGAACGAACGTGGGCGGCTTATTGCTTAATTTTCCCCGAAGACCATAAGAAACAAATGCGTACGATCAGGCATTTTTTAAGCTTGGCCGCTCCATACTGGTACTCACGGCAAAGATGGTATGCCTGGGTCATGCTTGCCGTTGTCATCGGCTGCGCCATGGGCATCATCGAAGTAGGCGTCTACCTGAGTCACTGGAACAAACGCTTTTACGATGCGCTCGCCCGCTATGAGAGCGCCGTCATGCCGGAGCTCATCCTCGAATGGATGGGATACATAGCCGTAACGGTCGTCCTCATCATTATCGGAAGCTGGGTCCAGAAACGTCTTTTTCTCGATTGGCGGGAACACCTCACCAAAATGATGCAGGAACGGTGGCTTGCCAATCATGCCCTCTACCGCATCAAGCTTGTGCACGAACCGGATAATCCCGACCAGCGAATTCAGGAAGACTGCGCCCTGCTGTCGGAAAAGACAATCGTGCTGGTGAAGTACTTCATCATGAATTTGTTCAAGCTGATCGCCTTCGTTGCCATCCTCTGGGGACTTTCGGGCGTTCAGAATCTTGAGATTTTCGGCATCCGTATCGAAATGCACGGTTATCTCGTGTGGGTAGCCTTAATCTGGTCGATCGTCTGCACGCTCATAACCCACCTGATCGGACGAAAACTGAGGCCGCTGAATATCGAAAGGCAGCATCGCGAGGCGGACTTCCGCGCGACCTTGCTGCGCGTCAGGGATTCCGCAGAACAAGTGGCATCCCTTCGCGGTGAAACGACCGAGATGAAAAGGTTTTCTGAGCGGTTTTCGCGAATCAAGGAAAACTGGCTCTCCCTCATCAAAAGGGAATTTCAGCTTGAAGCATTCACAGCAAGCTACATGCGCGTCAACAACGTTATTGCCATCATGTCGGCCCTACCGCTTTTTCTGACCAAAGCCATGACATTCGGCGACCTGATGCAGGCGCGAAGCGCATTCTCGAGCGTTCAGGACGGCTTCGGCTGGTTCCTCGACTACTACAAGCGGATCATGGAGTGGGCAGCCGTCGTTGATCGTCTTCACCGCTTCGACGAGAGCCTCAACGCAGTACAGAACAATCCTTCGCGCATTGCGGCTTCCGAAGGGGCGCTGGAAGTCAGTTCAATGTCGCTCTTCACGCCTTCCGGCCGTTGTCTTGCCAGGGATCTGAAGCTCGACCCGCAAGCTCACCGCTGGATTCTGATTGACGGACGAAGCGGCGCCGGGAAGTCCACGTTCCTGCGCGCGCTCGCGGGTCTCTGGCCGTTTTCAGAAGGGAAACTCACCATCCCGCATCAGGATGTTCTCTTCGTGCCCCAGAAGAGCTATCTGCCTTTCGACACGCTGAAAAACATTCTGACCTATCCCCGCAGAGGCGGCTATTCCGATGAAGCGGTTGAGGATGCACTCAGAACCGTAGGCCTCGAACGCCTTGCCGGACATCTGGACGAGAAGAAAGACTGGGCGCAGGAGCTTTCCGGCGGAGAGCAGCAGCGCCTCGGATTCGCCCGCGTACTTCTCAATCGCCCGAAACTCCTCTTTCTCGACGAATCGACCAACCAGCTTGACGATGCTTCAGCCATGAAGCTGATCAGCATCCTGAAGGCCAAGCTTCCTCAAACCGTCGTTCTGATGGTTTCGCATCAGCCGGCAGTGAAGAATCTCGCCGAAGCCAGAATAGAGATCGGCGGCCCGGCGCCGGCTGCCTCTTAGCGCGTTTAAACCCTATGCCTCCGCGCTTTCTGTGAAGACGCGGAGGCAGGCACCAGAGGCTCGATGCGCAGCGTTCTTCATCTTGGATGAAAATTAGTTGCACATCGAACCTCTTTGCCTTATGGTTCGATATCAAATTAATTTACTTAATTAGTTCGTTATCGAACTTATGACATCCAAATGAAAAAAGCTGCTTTGACTCTCGCTCTTCTCTCTGCTCTCGCTTCCTCCGGCTCGGTCTTCGGCACGGAAGTCTCAACCACGCCTCTCGGGGCGGGCGAAGTTTCCGTCTTCACCTTTGACGACGGCGTCAAAATCCACAACTTCAATACGAAGGACGTCATGGAGGACAACGCCTTCGTCGTTGAATCGAAGACCGGTCTTGTCGCAGTGGAGTCTCTCGCCTTCAAGAAGGACTTTCCCTTCTGGGGCGACTATCTGAAGAAGCTCGGAAAACCGCTTCAGGCAGTTCTCATCTCCAACCATCCTAACAATGCAGCCGCCTGGGCTGGCGACGCCCCGGTCTACGTGTCCGAGGAAGCCTGGAAGGCCATGCATTCCGGTTCAACCAAAGGCATCATGACCGGCCTTTCGAAAGCCTACGGCCCCGACTTCGACACGGCGCTCCCCGCGGCGCCCAAAATGCTGAGTCTGGGCGAACATGTCTTTGAAGGCGTCAGAATCGATGTCCGCGCAGACGGGGACGGAAACGAATTCCTTTTCCCCGACCTCAGGGCGGCCTACATCCACATGATGGGCTCTGAATGCCATTCGATCGTGGGCGGCGCGGCGCATGCCGACGCGCTCATCGGTCAGCTCGAAGCCCTTAAGAAGGAAGGCGTCACGCTTCTCTTCACGAGCCACTGGCAGCCAGAAGGCGTAAAGGCCATGGATGAAAAGATCGCCTACCTCAGGGCGCTGAAGGACACTGCGGCAAACGCTAAATCAAAGGATGAATTCATTGCCGCCATGAAGAAGGCGTACCCCAAGTATCAGGGCGAACACTATCTCGACATGACCGCCGGCTTCTTCTTCCCGATGAAGAAGTAAGCGCAATGTCCCCGGGAAGGCTATGGAGCCTCACCGGGGACATTCATTTTGAGGAGAACAAAATCTCTCAGGGAATCAGAGCAGACGCTCTTCGATCCATCAATATTCGCCCGCCTTGTTGAGCACGGCGACCATATCCTCGAGGTACATGCGGGCGCGGTCGAGCGGCGACATCGTGAGCGCGAGGTCGGCATTGCAGGCTTCGATCGAAATGGGAAGGCCCTTGAGATGTCCGAGGAGCTGCGGGAGATCCGCCGCGCCGGTGCCGGGCGAGAGACGGTAGTTCCTGGCCTGATAGAGGATGCCCGCCATATCCTTGGGCGTCGCGGCCGTCAGATCGCACATCTGGCAGTACTTGAGGCTTCCCTTCGGGAGGTTGTCGATGTCGGCGTAGTCGTTCTTAGCGCGATAGAAGTGGATCGGATCGACCAGAACGCCCGCGTTGGGGCGATTGATTTTGGAAAGAAGCCCGCCCGCCTGGCTGACGGTCGAGACGTCGCACCACGGCATGGGTTCGACCGAGAGGTTGAGGCCGTACGGGAAGGCAATTTCGCAGAGCTCGGCAAAATTGTCCGAGAAGCGATTGAGATCCGGGTCGTTCCCGGCCACAAGAACGTGCTGAGCGCCCAGGCGCGCGCCGGTTTCAAAGAAAGGCTTCCAGTTGATCGCGCGGGTGTCGGGCTTCACGCGCAGAATTTCAATGTCTAGCACCTTCACGCCCGTGGCCTTGAGATTTGCTTCGACCTCTCGGATCATGGGCGTATCGCCGATCATGTCCCATTGGGTTTCCGTGGGCGTTGCCGGAACAAGGCGGATGCCGACATGGCTGTAGCCGGCCTGGGCGGCGCAGAGAACCTGATTGGCAGGCGACACGTCAAGAACGGTCAGCGCCGCAAGACTGATCGGACGCGGGAGCTTGATAGGATCAAACTTACGGTCCTTGAGGGAAACGGGCTGCACCTTGGCGTGCGCAGCGCCCACGGCGGCAAAAGCGGCCGCTGCGGCAGCGGACTTGAAGAGCAGACGACGATTGGCGTTCATGACGAGTCTCCTAGGCGTTTCGGGGAAAGTTTTCGGAAGAAGCTTTAGGTTCTTCCTCTTAATCCCGAATGCTAGGAATCCTCATCATTTGGAGGTACCTCTCGCGGGAGGTATCCATGAGGCGTGCAGGATTATTGGCCCGCCCGCTTAGAATCCAAGGTTTGCCTGCCGGCTATTCGTTTTCCTTCTCCGCCTTGTCTCTCGGCCGCCGCGAGAAGACCCAGTCGAGGAAGCTTCCCTGATTGCGGGAGCTCACAAGAATCCTGCCTGAACCCGAAAAGCGGAGCACGAAGCCTTCGCCCGAGAGCTGACTTTCAACGAGGCGCCCGAAAATTCCCGATCGGTTCGTCTTCAGCGTGATTTCATAGTCGAGCGACGCGTCCCAGGCAACCAGGTGGCCGTTGTCGATGAGCACGGGCTTCTCGGGGCGAACTTCCATCTCGCGCACGGACCCGAAGCCCGAAACGACGAGCTGGCCGCTGCCGGAAGCCTTCATGATGAAGAATCCGCCGGAGTCGGCGAGAAGCGCCCGACCGATGCCCTGCATTTTCGCCGTAACGTCGACGCCTTCCGTTGAAGCGAGGAAGCACCCGTCGGCGAGCATCCACTCGGCGGGACCCACATCCAGAATCCGGATGTCTCCGGGGAAAGCCGGCGCAAGGAGCGCGGTGCCCGGGGCATCCTCGGCCTCAATCCACTGCTGAAAGAACGTTTCGTCATTCAGAAACTTTCTCGCAATGGAATTGAGGAATCCGCCCCGGGTCTTCCCTCGAAGCGAAAGCGCCGCATCCATCGCCACCATGGCGCCCGATTCCGTTGCAACCGAGTCGCCCTTGTCGAGCGTTACGCGCAGAAGCGGATCAACGCCGCCTTCAGCTTCAAAGCGAACCATTTCTATCCTTCATCCATTAGGGAGTGATGCGGACCGTAAGCGTCACCGTGAGCGCGACGTCCGCCGTGCCAGAGCTTACTACCGGCGCTGCGTCATTCATAGCTGCGCGCGCCATGAGCACCTGGGGCTGCGCATAGTAGCGGGGGGACGGCCCCGAAGCGCCCGAAACCTGAATGCCTTCGATGCGAACGTTCTTTTCACCCAGTCCGAGAGACTTTGCCGCGATCACGGCGCGGTCAGAAGCATTTTTGATGGCTTCCGAGAGAAGCGCATCGGTGGCCGCCTGGCGCACGGGGCGCGAAACGGAGAAGGAGACGCCGTCAAACTTCATTGTTTTCCCGGCCGCTTCCATGACCTTGGAAGAGAGCGCAATGTCGCGCACCGTCACGCGGATCGACTGTTTGGCGCTCCAGGCGCCGATCTGGGAGACCTCGCCTTCTTTCGCCTTCGTCATCACGGGCCAGGTGGAAAAATCCGTCGTCCTCACGTCGACCTTGTCGCCAAAGACCTTGAGCGCTTCAATCGCGGCGTTGCCCGCCTTCACGACCTCTTCCGTCGCTGCAGCCGAATCCTTTGTCTGGGTTTCAATCGAGAACGTAAGGGACGCTTCGTCATTGGGAAGCGTCTTTGACGCTTCACCCGCGACATTCATGACGAGGCCGGCTTCGGCAACGCGCGGCATGGCGAATGCGGCGTCGGAAAACCCAAGCGCCAGAGCGCCGGTGCAGAGCGCAGCTGCAAGGATCGTACGGGTTGCGGCGGATTTCGGCGACATTTTGATCTCCTTTTGAATGTTGAGGATTCACCGGGGAGAAGCAGAACCTCGATGCTCCCGCGTCTCCCGGCAGAATTTCCCTTTTCTTTGGTTCCTTCAACTATGAGGCATCAGGAACGTCTGAGCTTCAAGCATCTGCAACGTTTCTTTTCGAGGTGTTGACGCGCAGAAACGCTCTGCATTTCTGCCGGAGCAGGTGCGTTCGATGCAAATTTCAGATTTAACAAAGAACTGCGGAATAAAATCCTTTTTCCATCAGAAAAAATAGATATTTCCCCGTAGCGCATCGTTACAATCGACGGCCGGCGCAGCCGTCTGCGCGATTTCCCTCAAGTTTTCCCGAAGGACATTGCTTCCTTACTCATCCTTTCATGTCCACTGCAAACGCTGCGGCTTCCGTGCAATGGAGCTCGCGCCTCGGCTTTATTCTCGCTTCGGCCGGTTCTGCGATCGGCCTCGGCGCCATCTGGAAATTTCCTTTCTGGGCCGGCGCCAACGGCGGAGGAGCCTTCATTCTTCCCTACGTCGTCTTCACGCTCACGACGGGCCTCGTGCTCCTCATGGCGGAGTTTGCGATCGGCCGGCGCGGCCGCGGCTCAGCCGTGAGCGCCATGCGCCGCATCGGGGGAAGACCCTTTGCGCTCCTCGGCGCCTTCGCAGTGCTCACCTCCTTTCTGATCCTTGCCTACTACTGCGTCGTCGGCGGCTGGTGCGTGGCCTATCTGGCTCAGTCCCTGACGACGGGCGTCGTCACCGAAAATGCGCTGACATTGAGAAGCGACTTCAGGGAAATCGTTTCCACCGGCTGGATCAACATTGCCTGGCTTTTTGCTTTTCTCTCCCTCACGGCGATCACAGTCGGCTTCGGCATTGAAAAGGGAATCGAGCGCGCTTCGAAACTCCTCATGCCGATGTTCTTCGTGATGATGCTCGCCGTCATCATCCGGGGACTCACGCTCGAGGGCGCCATGGAGGGCGTGAAGTACCTCCTGAGCTTCAGGCCGGAAGACCTCTCGTCCGGGGCGATTCTGAGCGCGATGGGCTACACCTTCTTTTCGCTCTCGTTGGGCGCCGGCATTCTCATCACCTACGGCACTTATCTGCCGAAGCGCGCCGACATTCCTCTCTCATCGCTCTGGGTGGCGCTTCTCTCGATTCAGGCGTCGCTCCTTGCCGGTCTCATGGTGATGCCCGCCGTCTTCGCCTTCGGAGTGGCTCCGGATGCAGGTCCCGGACTCGTTTTCATCACGCTCCCGATGATCTTCGCGCACATTCCGGGAGGGAGCATCTTCGCCGCAATCTTCTACGTCTGCCTGCTCGTTGCGGCGCTCACTTCCTCGGTGTCGCTTCTCGAGGTCGTCGTCGCCTTTCTTCACAATGAGTGGCGGCTCTCGAGAAGCACGGCAACCATCGCGAGCTTCGTGCTCCTTTTCTTTCTCGGGTCCCTGAGCGCCCTCTCCTTTGGGGAACTGAGCGAATTCACGCTTTTCGGGCGGAATTTCTTCGACTTCTTCGACTTTGTCTGCACGAACTTCATGATGCCGGTGGGCGGCCTCGCCGTTGCCGCGCTCATGGCCTGGAAGGCGTGGCCAGCGATGAAGGAGGAGCTCACGTCGGCCAGGCCCCTTTCATCCGGGACCCTATCCGCCATCCGCGTCGTTCTCGGCGTTCTCGCGCCGATCCTCGTCCTGACGACGATGTATCAGGGTCTTTTCCTTTAAAAAACCTTGAAGGATGCCCGGAAAGTCTGCGCTTGATCAAAGCCGCTCCACAGGCTCCTGAAGCTCTGCGCAAACTTTTTGTCTTCGATCCTCCGTATGATTTCCGGAAAGCGGGCCCGCTCCTTCTGCGCGGCCGTCAGGCTTTCCACTATTTTTCAAGCAGAACAAAAAGGCTCAGGCAAAAAATGGCGAATGAACGCATCACCTGGACAAGCCGCATCGGCTTCGTGCTCGCCAGCGCGGGCGCAGCCGTCGGCCTCGGCGCCATCTGGAAGTTCCCGTACATGGCGGGAACGAACGGCGGAAGCGTCTTCCTCTTTCCCTACATTCTTCTCACCTTCACTGTGGGCCTCGCGCTTCTCATCGCAGAAATCGCGCTGGGACGCCTCGGCAAAGGCGGCATCGTCACGACCTACCGGCGCCTTGCCGGCAAAGCCTTTCTCCCTGCCGGCTACCTCGGCGTCGTCACGGGCTTTCTCGTCCTGTCGTTTTATTCGGCGATCGGCGGCTGGACCCTTTCCTACTTCTGCGAAGCGCTCGTGGGCCAGGGGCTGATTGCGGACCAGTCGCAGCTCGGCGCCCACTTTGCCGAATTCACCGCAAACCCGGTAACGGCGCTTGGATTCCAGTGGCTCTTCCTGGTGCTGAACGGCCTCATCGTGGCTTTCGACGTGACGAAAGGCATTGAACGCGTGAGCAAAATCCTCATGCCGCTTCTCTTCATCCTGATGCTCGTCGTGATCGTGAGAGGCCTCATGCTTCCCGGCGCCTGGGCGGGGGTGGAATTCCTCTTCAAATTCGATCCCGATGCCTTCACGCTCTCGGGCCTTCTGCAGGCAATGGGCTTCACCTTCTTCTCGCTCTGCGTGGGCTGCGGCTGCATGATGACCTACGGCTCCTACCTCAATGAGAAGACGAACCTCGTGCGCTCCTGCGTCTGGATTGCTTTTCTCGCAGTCATCGCGTCCCTCATGGGCGGCCTCATGATCATGCCGTCCGTCTTTGCCTTCGGTCTTGATCCGACGGCGGGCCCCGGCCTCACCTTCATCACGATGCCGGCGGTCTTCGCGCAGCTCCCGGGCGGCCAGATCTTCGCCGTGATCTTCTATCTCTGCCTCGCGGTGGCGGCCATCACGTCGTCGGTCTCGATGATTGAAATCATCGTCGCCTTCCTTGTGGACGAAAAGAACTGCACGCGACCGAAGGCGGCCGTCCTCTCCACGATTGCGCTCGCCGTCGTGGGAGCGCTTCCCTGCCTTTCCTTCGGCGTCCTTTCCGACGTCAAATTCTTCGGCACGAAGACCTTCTTCGACATCTTCGACTTCTTTACGAGCAACCTTTCGCTCCCCATCGGCGGTCTCGTCATTCTCTTCCTTGCAGGATTCCGCTGCTGGAGCCGGGTTGAATCGGATATTTCGGGCGGGGCTCCCGCGCCCTCCTGGATGCCGGCGCTTCGCTTCACCATGCGCTATCTCGCACCGCTCCTCGTCCTTGCGGTGCTGATCACCGGCCTCATGTAAACCACAGCTTTTCCCTTCAAAACGGGCGGCTCAAACAACGAGAGCCGCCCGTTTTCTTTGTGCGGCAGAGGAATCCGGGTTTTCCTTCAATCGCCCTTAGACGCGCGGAAATACCGCTACAATCGAAAAATTCTTTGTTTTTCGGGAATTTTTCAATGTCTCAGGAAGTGAGTCGCTCCGCCTGGTCCTCCAGGATCGGATTCATCCTCGCGTCGGCAGGTTCGGCGGTCGGTCTCGGAGCCATCTGGAAGTTCCCGTACATGGCGGGCACGAACGGGGGCTCCATCTTCATGCTCCCCACCATTGCCTTCTCGCTCACGATCGGTCTCGCGCTCCTCATGGCTGAAATGTGCATGGGGCGGCACGCGAGGGGCGGCGCAGGCACGGCCTTCAGAAAGCTTGGCGGCCGCCGCTGGGGCATCATCGGGCTCATTTCGGTCGCGACCGGCGCTCTGGTGCTTGGGTTTTATTCCGTGGTGGGCGGCTGGTGCGTCCACTATCTGATCGAGGCGCTCCTAGGGCGAGCAGCCGTCACTGACCCCACGGTCATGCGCGGGGCCTTTGAAGCTTTTGCCTCCGACCCGATCCAGTCGGTCGGAAGCCACGTGCTCTTTCTCTCCGCCACGGCTGCCGTCGTTCTCGCCGGCGTCGAAAAAGGGATCGAGCGCGTGGGGAAGATCCTCATGCCGCTCCTCTTCATCCTGATGCTCGTCCTCATCGTCCGCGGGCTCATGCTCCCGGGCGCGATGGAGGGCGTGAAATTCCTCTTCAAGCCCGATCCGGAAGCCTTCACGGGCGAGGCGCTTCTGAACGCCATGGGCTTTGCCTTCTTTTCGCTCTCCGTGGGCTCGGGCTCGATGATGAACTACGGAAGCTACCTCTCCGACAAGGTAAGCATCGGGCCCTCGACCGCCTGGATTGTCTGCCTCGCGGTAATGGCCTCCATCCTGGGCGGCCTCATGATCATGCCGGCCGTCTTTGCCTTCGGGCTCTCGCCTGATGCAGGCCCCGGCCTAACCTTTGCAACGATGCCCGCCGTCTTCGGCAGAATGCCCTTCGGCGACATTTTCGCCGTCGCGTTCTTCCTCTGCCTCTTTGTCGCGGCGCTCACCTCGGCCATTTCGATTCTGGAGATGACCTCGCAGCACTTCGTCGACCGCCATGGCTTGAAGCGCCGCACTTCCGTGCTCCTCGTCTCCACGGTTCTCGGCCTCATCGGCATCGTCTGCGCGCTCTCCTTCGGGCCGCTCTCGGACGTGAAGCTCTTCGGGAAAACCGCGTTCGATCTCCTCGACTACGTCACTTCCAACATCGGCATGCCGATCGGCTGCATGGGAATTGCCTTCGTTGCGTGCTTCGTGTCCTGGAAGACGACGGAAGCCGAACTCTCCATGAACGCCTCCTGGCGGCCCTGGGCGCTTCGCGCCTTCAGGCTCTTTGCCGGCATTCTGGCGCCGCTTCTCATTCTCGTGGTCGCGGCCAAGGGCATTGGTCTTTTCTGATCCCCGAGCGGGAGGGATGTCCTAAGTCTTATTCCTAAAGGCGCTCTTCAGGAGCGGCTTGCTAAGATCTCAGGCTTACACGCTTTAACCCGGCAGCAACCCGTACTGCCCCTCAATTTTTTCAACTATCAAGAAGAACACATCATGTCGCAGAACATGACAAGCGGCGGCTGGGGCTCGCGCCTCGGCTTCATCCTCGCCTCCGCCGGATCCGCGGTGGGTCTCGGCGCCATCTGGAAATTCCCCTACATGGCAGGAACGAACGGCGGCGCCGTCTTCATGCTGCCCTTCATTTTCTTTACGCTCACGATCGGCGTGTCGCTTCTCATTGCTGAGTTTGCAATGGGGCGCGCCGGCCGTCAGGGCGCCGTGGGGAGCCTGAACCGCGTGGCCGGGAAGCCCTGGGGCATCTTCGGCGGCATCGGCGTATTCACCGTCTTCCTGATTCTTTCCTTCTATTCCGCGGTCGGCGGCTGGTGCCTCAAGTACCTCTGGGACGCCGTGCTCGGAAACGGCCTCATCACGGATACCGCGAAGCTCGGCGAATATTTCGGCGGCTTCGTCTCAAACGCCTTCGACTCCTACGGGTACCTGCTTCTCTTCCTTGCCGTCACGGCCTACGTCGTGATGAACGGCATTGAGAAGGGCATTGAAAAGGTCGCGAAGATCCTGATGCCCGCGCTCTTCATCCTGATGCTCATCCTGATCGTGCGCGGCGTCACGCTCCCGGGCGGCTGGAAGGGCGTGGAATTCCTCTTCACGCCCCGCTGGGAAGACTTCAACGGAAGCGCGCTCTTCAACGCCATGGGCTTCTGCTTCTTCTCGCTCTCCTTGGGCGCCGGGACGATGATCACCTACGGCTCCTACCTCAACCCCAAGGCGGATCTTCCCTCGTCCGTGGGCTGGGTCGCGTTCCTCGCCATCATGGCGGCCATTCTCGGCGGCCTCATGGTGATGCCTGCCGTCTTCGCCTTCAATCTTGACCCGGCTGCCGGCCCCGGCCTCACCTTCGTCACGATGCCTGCGGTCTTCGCCCAGATGCCCTTCGGCCACGGCTTTGCGATCGCCTTCTACGCCTGCCTCACGGTGGCTGCGCTCACCTCGTCGGTCTCGATGCTCGAAGCCTGCGCGACGCTCCTCGTTCAGGAATGCCGCCTCGCGCGCCGCACGGCGATTCTCGCAACGCTTGCGGGCTGCGCCCTCGTGGGCTTTGCCGCCAACATGTCCTTCGGACCCTGGGCTGACGTGAAGTTCTTCGGCAAGAACATTTTTGATCTTCTCGACTACGTCACCTCGAACGTCGGCATGCCGCTCTCCTCCTTCGGCATCGCCATTGCCGCAGCCTGGATCGCCTGGCCCGCCATGCAGCGCGAGCTTCAGACGACGCGCATGCTGCCGCCTTCGGTTCTGACGACGGTCCGCATCCTCACGGGCTTCTGCGCGCCGCTCTTCGTGGCGGTTGTTGCCCTCGGCTCCCTCTGATATTTTTTGGTCCTTGAAGACTTCCAGTGCTTCCGGCGCTCAACAGCCGTCGGAAGCACTATTCTTATGGGAACCTCAATCAACGGAGATCCTTTCCCGATGACCGACTCCAATCCCGCTACCAGAGAACCTCTTCTTTCGCTCTCCGACCTCGGCGGCGGCCGTGCATGCCTTGACAATGCCATTGCAAAGGAATGGAACGACCACAGGAATGTCTGGCTCGGCGGCAGCGGCATTGCGCTCGTCCTTGCCGTTATCCTCACCTTCATTCAGGGGGCGCACCCCTGGTGGGCGGGAATGATCTACAACATCGCCTGCGTTGCGCTCCTCATTGCCTTCTTTGCGCTCATCGGCATCATGCTCGTCTGGCGCCACATCCGCGGTCTCGCCTCTAAGCTCCATTTCGAGGAGCGACGAGTCTTCCTTGAGGACGCGGGGAAGGGCCTGATGAAGTATCTGGGCGGCGTCGTTGCCGCCGTCATCATCGCCGAAGCCGTCATCTACTGCCTCCCGCTCATGGTTCTCCCGTGAAGAAAGGCGCCGACAACCATTCGCGCGCTCCCGCACCCCAGCATTGCGCCGGTCCGCTCAGAGTGACCGGAATGGATGCCGGGGGCGCAGGCCTCGTCCGGCTTCCCGACGGGCTCGAGGTCATCGTCCCGGGAGCGCTTCCGGGCGAAGAAATCACCCTCGTCTACCGGCCGCCGCAGCCAGGCGGACGCAGGGGGCTCGCCGAATCCTTTGAAACGGTTTCGCAGTCTCCCTATAGAGTCCACGACCGCTGTCCCCTCGCAGGCGACTGCGGCGGCTGCCCCGTGGCGCGGCTCAACTACGCAAAGGAGCTTGAGCTCAAGCGCGATCTTCTCGTCATCGATCCGCTTCGCGCTTCAGGACTTTCAGAGGGCAAGGACGCTCCCGTCGTCGAAGCCGCGGTCGGCCTCCCGGAGGAAAAGCTCAGAGGCTTTCGCAACAAAGCCGTGCTCTATCCCGGGATTCTCAACGGAACCCCGCACTTCGGCTACTACCGCGCGCGCTCGCAGGATCTTGTGCCTGCGGAAGGGTGCCCCCAGACGCCCCGATGGATGGAAGCTGCCGCACGGGCGCTCGCGCCATTCCTCTCGGATCCGTCCCTCGCCCCCTGGAGCGAGCGCACGGACGAAGGCGTCTTAAGAACCCTGATTCTGCGTGAAGCCCCGGGAACGGGCGAACGGATGGCCGTGCTCGTCGTGAGAAGGCTTCCCGCTGATTTTGATGCGATGAGGGAGAAGCTCATCGCCGCACTTCTGCCGATCGGACTCACTTCGCTTCTTCTCAACCTTCATGAAGCACCGGGGAGCGCCGTCCTCTCCTTTGCGCCCGGCGCGACCCGCGTGATTGCCGGAAAGTCAGGCATTGAAGCGAAGCTCCTTGACCTCAGCTTTTCGCTCGGCGCCGAAACCTTCCTGCAGGTGAATACCCCGCAGACGCCGGTGCTCTACGGCCTTGCGCTCGACCGGCTCGGCATTTGCGACACCGACCGGGTGCTCGACCTCTACTGCGGCGTCGGCACCCTGACGCTCCTTGCGGCACGCAGGGCCCGTAAAGCCCTCGGCATTGAGCGCGTCGCGCATTCCATTGAATGCGCCCGCGGGAATGCCCGCGCCAATCAGCTCGGAAATGCGGAGTTTCTTGCGCTTTCCGTCGAAAAGGCTCTCGAGCGCGAGGACGTGAAGGCCTTCTCTCCGACCCTCGTCATTGCCGACCCGGCCTATCAGGGCCTTGCAGGCGGCGCCGCGGAAGCGCTCGGGAAACTCATGAAGACGTCGGGCGCAAGGCGCCTTGCCTACATTTCCTGCAATCCGAAGAGCTTCGCGCGCGATGCCGCGGTTCTTTCTTCTTCAGGCCTCAGACTTTTATCCGTCACGCCCGTCGACATGTTCCCGGGCGCCATGCACCTGGAAGTGGTCGGGATCTTCGAAGCGAAGGCGTAACCCATCACTGATAGAGCGATTCGTGCCAGCTCTTCGGGTCCCTGAAGAATTGAATGGCCTTCTCGAGACTTCTCGTTCTAAAGAAGTCCGGAAGGCTCTTCATCACCGATTTCCCGTAGCTCTTCTCAGCGATTCTCGCGTCGCAGAGCATGAAGACGCCGCGGTCCGTCTCTGAACGAATGAGACGGCCTGCGCCCTGCTTGAGGGAAATGATGGCCTCGGGGAGCGCATAAACCCCGAAGGGACTCCCGCCCCTGCGGCGGATCGCGTCCGAGCGCGCGGAAACGATGGGATCGTCGGGAGGCGCAAAGGGGAGCTTGTCGATGACGACGAGCGACAGCGCGTCGCCCCGGACGTCAACGCCTTCCCAGAAGCTCATCGAGCCCACGAGAATCGCGTTCCCGTGCCGTCGGAATTCTGCGATGAGCGCGGCCTTGGGCATTTCGCCCTGAACGAGAAGCGGATAGGGGTTCCCTGCCGTCTCGAGCTTCTCGCGCAGCTCCTCGGCCATCCGGTTGACGGCAGCGAGCGACGTGCAGAGAAAGAAGGTTTTCCCTCCGGCCGCGAGAACGAGCGGCCACGCGGCCTCAACGACCCGTGAGGCGTGCTCGACCGTGTTGACGGGAGCCGGAAGCTTCGGGAGATAAAAGCACCCCTGCTCCCAGTAGTTGAAGGGGCTCTCCCACGTGAGGGCCCTGGGCGAATCAATGCCCGTTTCCGCACAAAAATGCGAAAAGTCTCCTGCGGCCGAAAGCGTCGCCGACGTGAAGACCCAGGCGCCGCCCTCAGCTTCGCGCATTTGGCGGAATTCCCCGGCAAAGGAAAGCGGCGTGTTGTTGAATCTCAAGCCCGTCGCCGAAACCGAAATCCACTGCACCGAGGATTCCTGCTTCTTCAATGCGAATTCGTCCGTCTTTTCGACGCCCGGAGCTGCTGCATCAGGAGCGGACTCTTCGCCCTCCGCCTCGTCTTCGGGCGCGTCATCGCCGTGAGCGAGCTTGCGGATGATCGATTCCCAGCCGGCCATTTCAAGGTCGACCTCACTCGCATAGCTTAAAAGCGCGTCCAATTCGTCATGCCGCCCCTTATTGGCTTCGAGCGCGCGCACAAGCGCGCCGAAAGTGCGGAGCACCTGGGCGAACGGTTCCTCGAGTTCTCCGAACCGTTCGATGGTCTTCACGGCCTTTCTGTCGCCTTCCTTGAGGCCGATGGCATTGGCTTCAATCTTGAGGTCGTAGACGGCCTTTCTCGCATCGTGCGAGAGCTTGTCCCAGTCCGCACCGTCGCGCGCATGGTTGATGCCGAGGTAGCGCGACTCGTCTGAGATCTGCTCAATCTGCCAGGTGCTGAAGAAGGTGCCGAAAAAGTCCGTGGCAATCCCCGGGAGCTGATGCGCTTCGTCAAAGACCGTGAGGTTCGCTGACGGGAGCATTCCGTCGATCTGGCCGCCCGCGCTCGACTTGAGCGCAAGGGAGGAGAGATAGAGATGGTGGTTCACGACCACGATCTGGCTCTGGAGCGCCTTTTCGCGCGCGGCGCGCACGAAGCAGTCTTCCCAGTGCGTGCATTTTTCCTTCCCGAGGCAGTTTTCGCGCGTGCTCGTCACAAGGGGCCACAAGGGATCGTCCTCGGGCACCGTCGGAAGCTCCGCCCGGTCGCCCGTCGGCGACACGGCGGCAAAGCGCTTGATTTCGCGCAGCTTCCGATAGCTGTCGCGCTGCGGGAGAAGTCCTTCCTCTTCCGTGCGCTCGAGGCGGTAGGGACAGATGTAGTTGGCGCGGCCCTTCAGCACTGCCGTCGGGATGTTGACGCCGAAGGCGGCCGAGAGCGCCGGAATATCCTTCTGAAAGAGCTGGTCCTGCAGAGGCTTTCCGGCCGTGGAAATCACGACCACGGACCCCGAGAGAATCGCCGGAATCAGATAGGCGAAGCTTTTGCCCGTGCCGGTGCCGGCCTCAGCGAGAAGCGTTTCCTTGCCTTCGAGCGCTTCAGCCACGGCGAGCGCAAATTCAATCTGGCTCTGCCGGGGACGGAACCCGGGCGTCGCGCGCGCAAGGGGGCCGTCCTCGGCAAAGGCGAGCGCCACGCGCTCGGAAAGAGGCTTCCCCGAATCAAAAAGCGAAGGGAAATTTCTGCGCATGCTTCAGGCCTTCTCAGAAGTATTTGGCAAGACCGCTCGACTTTTCCTTCTGCCGGTCTTCATAGCGCTTCTGCGCTTCGGAACGTTCCTCGAGGCTCTTTTCGAACTGCTGCTGCTTGGCTTCGCGGTCCTTTCTGCGCTTTTGGGCGCGCTCTTCGGCTTCGCGCTGGCGCTCTGCCGCCTGAGCCTGCTTTTCGGCGTACCAGGCTTCGTTCGCGTCCTCAAGATCCTTTCTCGTGGCATCCGGGGACACTTCGACCCTGGAGCCCGGAATGAGGGCCGGGGCCGACGCGTCCTTCACCTCCTTCGGATGAATGCCCGCAGGCTCCGACGGCGCCTTCACCTCCTTCGGCTTCAGGTCGACGGGTTCCGACGCCTTTCTTCCATCCGCGCCGTCAAGCTTCATGGGGGAGGACGGCTCGTTCGGTTTTTTAGGCGCAATGCGGATGGGTTCGGGCCGGTCGGTCTTCACTTCCTTCGGGGCAATCTTCATCGGCGGCTCGCGCTTCGCGGCGGCATTCTTTGCGCGGTTCTCCTCCATCTTCCTCACGCGCTCGGCGCGGATCACTTCATCGGCCGCAACAATCACGCGGCGGATTTCACGCTCGCGCGAGAAGGAGAGGCGTCTTGCGTCGTCGATGCACTTATTGACGAGGAATTTTTCCGTGCAGGCCGCCTGCACGTCCTTCATGGCGCGATCGACGCGGCTCAGTTCCTTGTCTGCCGCGTCCTTCACCTTGGCGGCGGTCGCGGGCGAATCAATGGCGCCCTTCCGGCTCCAGCGGTCGTAGAAGGCCGTGTCGGTGAGCACCGTCTGAGCCTTCTCCGCGCGCGCCTCGAGTTCCTCTTCCGTAAGTTCCGCGGCGTTCGCGGCCCCCGCGGCGATGAGGCCGCAGGAAATGAGCGCAAGGGCAGAAAGCGTGGGAGATCGAAGAGTACGGAGCATGATGAATTTCTTTGGGAACAAAAAGGCTGCCGGGCAGAGAGTTTAGCAATCCACCGCGGCAGCCCCGCTTAATTAAGCATCGGAAGATTCGTTAGAGAATCGTTACGACCTCGTCAAAAGGAAAGCGCGACTTCGGGCGCGTCGCATTCGCGTCGTCCGCTGAATGGTGTCCGAGGGCAATGCCGATAACGGCGTGCCGCCCGGCCTTCTCAAGCCCCAGGATTTCATCGACCTTGTCGAACCAGAGGCCGCCGAGCGTCGTGGCATCGACGCCCATGCCGCCCGCGGCAAAGAGGAGAAACCCGAGCGCTATGCCGATCTGCTCGCGCGCCCAGACTTCACCCTTGTCGGGTCCGGCGCAGTAGGCCTTCACGGCTTCGCCGCGGACGCGTTTCACCACCTTGTCGAAGCCGCTCGCGATCGTCGCCTCATCAAAGCGCCCGTCGAGCGTTTCCTGGCGGTTGAGCTTCTCGACCCGCCCGACGAGATCGCGCTCGAGGGCGATGATGATGATCGCGCTCGCATTGCGGATGCGCTCGACATTAAAGTCCTTCACGGCGGGCGCAAGCGCCTTGATCGCCGGTTCCGAGCGGAGCACGTAAAAGTGCCAGGGCTGGATGTTGACCGACGAGGGCGCCAAGCGCATGATCTCGAGGAGGTCATGGAGATCCTCGTCCGAGAGGGGCTTCGCGGGATCGTAGTGCTTCGCCGTATAGCGGCGGCGCGCAATCTCGAGCATCGGGTTCATCGGACCTTTCCTCCCGGGAATCACTTGATCTCAGTGAAGAGCTCTTCGGTCGTGAGGCGCGACTTCGGACGCATGGCGTTCCCGTCGTTGGGATTGCGGTAGCCGAGCGAGAGAAGCACGACGGCGGTGAGGCCCTTTTCGCGGAGGCCTAGAATCTCGTCGACCTTCTTGAAGTCGACGCCTTCGAGGCAGGTCGAGTCAATCCCCATGCCGGCAGCGGCGTAGAGCATGATGCCCATGCCGATGTAGGCCTGACGGGCTTCCCACTCAACCAAGTCCTTTTCAGAGCCCATGTGAAGGCCCGCGAAATAGCGGCGTCCCTGATCCTGCTGCTTCCTGATCTCGTCGTTCGGGAAGCGGCCGTCGGCGGCTTCCTTTTCAAGAACGCGCTCGAAATGGGCGTCAGTGAGCTTCGTCGGCACCGTGAAGACGACGACGTCGCTCGCGCCCGTCACGCGGTCGTGGTTGAAGTCGGGAAGTGCCGGGAGGAGCTTCGCGCGGGCTTCGGCCGTATGGGCCGTAAAGAAGTGCCAGGCCTGCGCATTCACCGACGTGGGCGCGAGGCGGAGGATTTCGCAGAGGGTCGCAAACTGCTCGCGCGGCAGGGCTGACGATTACAAATATTTATTGAAGCTCAGCCCTGTATAGTTTT
>NZ_CALDXB010000009.1 GCF_937923675.1 uncultured Sutterella sp.
GAAAAATTCACGATTCAGCTACTTTTTGTGAACTGGCCCCGTGCGATCGCCCTGCATCTAACTCATTTGAATTTTTATTTTCATTTCTCACTCCTAATTCTACCTTAGTAGTCGTTGACAACTGAACAATGCCATAGGCATTCCTGTCATTTTCGGATGGAGCATCTTCTAATGAAGCAAATGTATTGACATTTATCTCCACCTTACCAGAAAGAGAAATTTCGTTATTACTGCCTGACGAATAAATACCAAAAGCAGAATCCTTATAGGCATCACTCTCAATTAAATACTCAGAAGAGTTTTCTACACCACCATCAAAAACAACCTTTGATCCGCTCTTTATGATATCACTATCATTAATCTTTAAATTTTTAATATAATCTTCACTCTTACCCTCAAGATCTATGTCCGAATTATAATCGGTCAAAACCATTATTCCGAAGCTTTCAGAAGTATTATTCTCCACGCTTATCTCAGAAGCATCACGATCAAATGCCGACTCAGTGCTTTCCGCTATAATTTTTCCGTCCTGACTTCGAAAATGGAAAATTCCCCCTTGACCAAACACTCCAACAGAAATGGAGGATGCCACCTGTCCTGAATCATCGAGACCATAAGACGAAAGAGCTGCATTGTTAGATCTTATTTCAAAACCATCTGAATGCAGAAAAAACTCTGAAAGGGTATTCTTGACGCCATATGACGAATACCCTCTATTCTTTAACAATTTTCTTTCATCAGATAAATCACAATCAAATTGATTGGCGGATGCAGAAATAATTACATTTTTTCTATCATTATTTAAAAGATGCTCAGCATTATATTTTTCCGCAATATCGATTGCATCTAAGAAGCTTACTTTCCCACCATCTTGCAGTTCTATCGCAATCACTGAAGACAAGCTATTATTTTCAAAATTCGCATCACCCTCACATAAATATGATGAGGAAATATTAAGATTGCTCGGCAGGAAAACAAAAGCCCCTCCTATTTTATTACTCTTATTATCAGCCAGGACCTTAGATACAATCGCTCTTGCATCTTTGTAGACACTAGATTTAGTATCTGCAGTTATATTCAAATTATTTGTGAAAAAATACTGAGTGGTATTTTCATTCCCCTGAAGATACCCACCATTAAAAAATATATTTTTATCCTTATTTCGGTTATCTTGATCAATATCTAATACAAAATTTCCATTTGAAGGGGATATCACCCTGGAGCCGCCATAAAAATAAAGATCTCCATCATCCTCTAGTACAAATTCAGACTGGATCGGATGTTCTTTATAGTTTAAAATTTCCCGCTCAATTCCTTGAGCATGAACTGTGATAATTCCAAAGCCAACTAATACAAGCAAAGATAATTTTGTAAGATTCATATGATTCGGCACAAAATCCCAGGGGAAAGAGGTAAAGTCATAAACACGGCCATCAAGCCTGTCAATACGATTCTTGCTTTTATTTTTTATGCGAATTGAGTAAAATTTCGACATCTTATTTCCTTCAGGCTTGCATCCATATAAACCCCTATACACTATCATTCTTATTATTAATTATTAGGAATTTATATTTTTCTATTTAAATTGGAAATTTTCTATTTAATTTTAGTTATATAAATATAGGTCGTCAATAATAAACTCGATGTTGATTGTTGTTTTATGACGACTTTTATTTTATAATTGCACCATATCGCCATGATTTTAAAGGTTTACATATAATTTCAAGAAAAATCTAGCTATCCGAAACAATACTTTCGAACATCTTGCCGTCTTAGTGAATTTCCCCTCCATCCAGCATGATGCCCCACTGAAATAGGGCACAACTAATGTTCCGCAATAGGGTCAAAAGACTGAGCCTCTACCTAAGATATAAATCAGAACGGTTTTATTTACCTATCACGACCATAATAGGCAGGTTAGGTCCTCGCACCGTCTCTCCTTATTTTCATTCTCAAGTCAAAATTTCCTAAACCTTTCATTACATACAACCACCTTGCCAAAACTGATCCCTCTTTCCATGATTTCGCCCTCCATCCCTGTCAACCCATCGTTTACCTCATCTTGATCGCAGAGAAGCCTCCTTGATAACGTATCGCGCAAGCTCTCACGCAGATTTCCACGGGAAATCCGCTCAGAAAACACAGAGCCGCAAAAACCATCACCCAAAGGAGGTTCCCCATGAACCGTCTGAAGCTCTCCGCCGCGGCGCTTCTTCTCGCCTTCGGCATTCCGGCGCTGGCTGCCGTTCCGCAGGTCTCGCCCGAAATGAAGGCAAACGCCGAGACCATGTGGCAGGATGCGGTCTTCCAGAAGATGTACGACGAACTCAAAAGCGAGGAAGGCCAGAAATGGCGCTTCAATACGCTCATGGAGCTCGTGCGCATCGCGTCGCCCTCGCGTCTCGAACTTCGCCGCCAGCAGGAGATCACGAAGCGCCTCGTAAATGAATGGGGCTTTTCGCCCGAAGACATCATGACGACGCCCGAAGGCATCATCAAGGGCGCGGGCCTTCAGATCGTCGACGGAAAACCCGTCTACAACGTCTGCGTGAGGATCCCCGGCACCTACCCGCAGCGTCCGGGTGCGGAAAGCTATAAGGGACAGTTCCCCAAGGTCCTTTTCGAAGGCCACATCGATACGGTGAACCCTGCGGAGCTTCCGCCTGAAACGAATCCCTACGTGCCGGTGAAGCTCCAGAAGGCGAAGGAGCCACTCGTCGCGACTCCGGCAGAACTCGACGCCATCAAGGACGAAATTCACTTCGACAAGAATGGCCGCGTCATTGAGGACGAAAACTGGAAGAAGGCCTACAAGCGCTTCAACGATCTCGACGAAGCCGTGAAGGCCGACGCCTACCGCATCTACGTCACGGGCTTCGGCGACGCGATGATCAATACGGTCTCAGTCCTCACCGCCGCCAAGATGATGAAGAAGTACGGGATCAAGCCCGTCTACGACGTCTGGTTCTGCGGCACCGCCGGCGAGGAAGGCAAGGGCAACCTCTGCGGCATGAAGCAGCTCTACGGCTACAACCAGGATACGGGCAAAGGCAACAACGCCCTCAACTTCGTTGCCAACGTTGCAGCCGACTCGCTCGCGCCCGGCTCCTCGATCGTCAATTACCTCGGATCCTACCGCTTCGAAATCACGTATTCGGAGCGCGACGGCTTTAAGCCCGGCGACAAGCCCCGCCCCTCCGCCCTCTCGGCCGTAAGCCGCGCGATTGCGGCGATTTCAGACATTCATTCGCCCTACGACTTCGACAAGAAGGCAGAACGCACCACCTATACCGTGGGCGTCGTCAACTGCACAAAGCCCCAAACTGGCGCAAGAAGCCCCGACTGCACGCTCATGGTCGACATGAGAAGCCCGACCCAGGGACCGCTCACTGCAATCCGCAGCCAGATTGAGCCGCAGTTCCAGAAGGCCATGGAAGCGGAAAACGCCGCCTACGGCATGAAGGCTGGCGACAAGGATGCCGTCACGTTGAAGCTCGTCTGGTTCGGCGACCGCCCGGCCTATCAGCGGACCGACTACAACGTCCCGCTTCTGCAGGCCTACTGGCAGACGGGCCGCACGATCGGAATCGACAACAAAAATAAGGAGTTGACGGAACGCGCAGCCTCGTTGAACGACAACGTGCCGGCAGCCGTCGGCGTCCCCACGATCAACTTCAACATGGGCACGGCTGCGAAGACCGGCGGCGGCCACACCTGGTACGAATACGGCATTCCCGGAAACGGTCAGGATGAAGCCATGCGCATCATGCGGTTCCTGATGACCGGACTTCTCGTTTCAGGCTGCGAGCTTTCCGACGGCCGCGTGATTGAGCCGAGCGTGCCGCCCATCGGCGAACGCACCACCGAAGACATGTACAAGTAACCGGAGAGAAGAACCATGCTTAAGATCCGTACCCAGGGCACGACCCTTCTCATAATGCTTCTCCTCTCGGGAAGCGCGCTCGCCGCAACGCAGACACTTGAAGTCTCGCTCCGCGGTCCCGGCGGCCACTCAAACGGCAATTACGGAAACACCAATGCCGTCCATGCTGCCGCGCGAAGCGTGATGGAAATCGAAAAGGCCGTGCCGGATGCCGTCATTGCAAATCTCAACGGCGGCTCCACCGTCAACGCCATTGCGGCTTCCGCGTCTTTTGAAGTGACCCTCACCGCGAAGGATGAAAAAACGCTCGAAGCCATGAAGGACAAAGTGGTTGAGGCCGTGAAGAAAGGCACTGACGCCGAAAACGCCTTCCGCGGCGTGAAGCCCGGCGACAAGACCAGCATCGGCGCGCCGGCTGCCGTCCGCTACGAAATCCGTTAAGCATCTCCTCATGAAGACCCGGGTATCTCCGGGCTCTTCATGAGAATGCCGAACTCCCGCATCTGCCTTCCGGTTCTCCGGAAGGCATTTTTTCTCAAATTGCTGGTCAGGACTTCACCGCTGGCAGTGCGGACAAAAGAACGTCGACCGCCCGCCCTGCTCGATTCTTTTGATCTTCCCGCCGCATGTCGGGCAGTTTTCGCCTTCCCGCCCATAGACCGCGCACGCGAGCGGGAACCACCCGGTCTCGCCCTCGGGTCCGTGGAAGTCGTGAAGCGTCGAGCCGCCCGAAGCAATTGCTTTCGAGAGCACGTCCCGGATGGCGGCAAGGAGCTTCTCCGCGCGTTCCGCGGAAATTCTGTCGGCGCGCCTCGTCGGCCGGATCCCGGCCTCAAAGAGCGCCTCGCTCGCATAGATGTTGCCGCACCCGACGACGATTTTCCCCGAGAGGAGCACTTCCTTGACGGGCCTCGCTGTTTTCTTCAGTTCCGAGAGGAACCAGGAAGGCGTGACGGCTTCGTCCCAGGGTTCTTTCCCAAGACTCCGGAGCGGCTCCTCGACATAGGGATCCGTCTCAAACCAGCGGAAGTCGCCGAAGCGCCGCGGATCGGTATAGCGGAGCACCGTATCGCCGAAATCGATGTCGATGTGATCGTGCCGATGGGGTTCGGGCGCGGGCGCCGGCCAGATCCTCCAGGAGCCGCTCATCCCCATGTGCGTGACGAGCCACGCTCTTTTCCCGTCCTTTCCTTCGAAAGTCCAGACGAGATACTTCGCCCGGCGCCCGAGGCTCACGAGCCTTTTCCCGGAGAGGCACTCCGCAAGATCGGGCACTGGCGACCGGAGCTTCGGCACGCGAACCACGGCTCCCGTCACGACCTTTCCGACCACGGCGGGCGCGAGGCCGCGCCGCGTTACTTCAACTTCAGGTAGTTCAGGCATGGCTTCAGTTTCCCTCCTGCCATTCAATCCGTCGCAGATTCTTATGCGAAGGCCGGCGCCCGCCCGAGGGACAAGCTGCCGGCCTCTTCATTTCTGAAAGGTCCTTCCGACCGGGCTTCTCAGCCGCCGTATGGCTTCCAGTCCTCGTCGTTTCTTCTCAGGTACTCGACGTCCTTCAGCTCAAGGATCTTCGCCTGACCGTTTTCAGAAACCCGGTGGGTTTCCGGAAGGTTCTGAACGAGCTCCTCGAGCGGAACGGCGCCGCCCGATTTCGAGAAGAAGTTCTTTTCAATCGTGCGGCCGATGAGGGAGGTGAGCGCGAGGTAGCTCGTGTCGCCCGTCACGTGAATCGGCTGCTCAGGGAGTCCCCGCACGCCCACGAACTTCACCATGGTCGGCACTTCCGTGATGCGAAGCGTCGGAATGTCGCGCAGGCGCTGCGCCTGAATGCGGTCGCCTCTGACGGCGGCGCCGTGTTCAGGCACGAGCACGATCATCACGCGGCGGCGGGTGCGCTCGAGCTCGCGGATGAAGGTGTTGATGTCGTCGAACATCCGCTGCGCGCGGGGCTTGAACTCTTCCGAGCGCCCGTGGCGCGGGAGGCGGTTGCCGTCATGAAGCGAAATGAGATTCATGAAGGTGACGCTTCTCTTTTCCTTCGCGCGTGCAGTCGTGCGCTGCCAGAAGCGAAGGAGCGCGAGCGTGTCGGCGAGCTCCTCGTCGTCAAAGCCCATGTAGCGGATCGGAATCGGCTGGCCCTTGCTTTCGAGCGGCGCCGAGAGGCCCGTCTTGTCGCGCAGAACCTGGAGGAAGTCGTCGTATTCGCCCGTATGGTCCATCATGACGTGCTGTGAGAAGCCCAGGGCCCCCAGGCGGTTGAGCGTTTCGCATTCGGTACGCCTTTCGCCGTAAAGCTCGTTGTGTGAGGGCTGCCCGCACGCGCCCGTGAGAAGTCTCAGCGCCGCCGGTCCCGAATAGGAGGTCGCGGAATTGAAGTTGTCGAAGCGAATGTTGAAGCGCGAAAAGAGCGGATGGTTCTCAAGCTGCGAGGCCGCGAGATCGTCGTTCGAAAGCGAGCAGATGTTGAGAAGCAGAATGTCGAAGGGCGTGTCCTTCTCCGGAATTCCGGTCGGGAATTCCGCGCGGCGCTCCTTTTCGTAGGCGAGGAACGCCTCGTACCATTCCTTCACGGTCTTGCTGTCCGACACCGCCTGGTTCTTTCCGGCGGCGGCTCCGCCTTCGGCCGCAGCGACGACCGCGTCGTCCTCGCCGGCGTCCTTCGCAAAGAAGGCGTCCACCATCGGCGTCACCGTCATGCCGACGAAGCAGCAGAGCGTGACGAAGGTGATGCGGATCGTGTTCCGGAGGAGCACGTAGAGAATGATCCCGAGCGCGCCCCAGCCGACCATCTGCCAGTTGATGAAGTCGAGCGCAAGTTCAAGGATGTAGTTCCACGAGAACCCGGCAATGCCGCCGGCGTTCGCCGTAATGCTCTCAATTCCTGGAAGCCAGCTTTCGCTCCAGAGCAGCATGAAGGCGCAGACGATGCCGGCCGCGCCGCGCAGGAACCGCAGGACGCCAGAGCGGAGCGGAATGAGAAGCGCGGCAATGAAGAGCGCATTCCAGAGGGGCGAGAGATTGAGGTATCCCGCCCAGGCAAGTCCGAACTTCGCGAGGAAGTAGAGGTTCCAGACCCCGAGGCCCGTAATGGGCAGAATCAGGCCGTCGGCTGTTGCCGTGCGCCCGCCCGAAGACGCAGCCTTGGGGTCGATCGTTTTTTCCTGAGTCATTATTTCTGCGCCTCTTCCATGCGGATCACGAGGCGGCCGTCGCGGTCGAAGAGGAATCGCCCTTCGTCGAAGCCGAGCCCGTAGAGCACGAGAACGTTCCCGTAGTAGCGGTCCTTATTGACGCCTTCAGCGGCGAGCACCGTGCGGATCAAGCCCGCCGTGCGGTCATTGCCGAGAAGCGAGAGGAGGCAGGCGCCGAAGTAGGCCGGACCCGGAGCCTCAACGTCCGCCGTGACGACATTCACCTTTTCGGGCGGGAAATTGAGCTTTCTCGTCGCATCCACCATCGGCTGGAAGCGCTCGACGAGCGAGAACCGCCCCGGATCCTCGGGCGACATCATCCCGGCCCACATGTAGGTGCGGATGGCGTTGTAGCTCCCTTCGGTGTAGTCCGTCGCATCGGGCGGCACGAGCCGCCCCTGGTTCGTGAATCGGGCCCATTCGGGAGCGAAGCCCGACGGGGCGGAACGAATCAGCATTCTGAGGGAGCCGTCGTAGACATCCGTCCAGTAAGCGTCCTCGAGCGCAAAGCGCCGGAGGATGAAGAGCGGGTAGTAGCTCGGATTCAGCTTCACCGTTCCGTTCTTGTCCTCAAACCCCACGCGTCCGGGAAGAATCACTTTCCCGAGATTCTCGACTTCGCGCACTTCCCTTTTGAGGAGCTCGAGCATCGCGCGGCCCTTCGCCGTGTATTCGCTCTTATTCCAGAGACGGCCCGCCTCGAGGTAGCACCACGCAATCCACATGTCGCTGTCCGCGGCATTGTTGGTGTCGATGACGCCCCAGGCGTTCCTGTCGCCTGCCTTCGTCTGCCCCCAGAGCCAGGAAGGGAGCGCCTTTGTGATGTCGCCCCCGGAGAGGTTCTTTTCCGTCCAGTCGGAGAGCGCGGCAAAGGCCGTCCGGTCGTTCGCGACGAGCGCAAAGAAGAGCGCGTAGGACTGTCCTTCGCTCGTCGTGATGCGCCTCGAATCCGAATAGTCGACGACGCGAGCCGTTTCAATATTGGAAGCCTTGAAGTCGTCCCAAAGCTTCCAGGCGTTTGCGGGAAGCGCCTGAAGCGCGAGCGCCGCAGCAAAAACGCTCATCAAAAGGGTCTTTTTCATCAGGCTCTCCTTCCAACCCAGCGGCGCATGAAGACGAAGGCGGCAAAGCCGATCACGAGGGCCGATACGAGCGCGCAGACAACGAGCCAGCCCGGATGGCGCGAGAGCCGCATCCAGACGCGGTGGTACCACGGGAGGTCTCCGACGACATAACGGTCGCCCACGGAGAATTCCGCGACGCTGCCCGGACTCACGACGGCGACGGAGCCCCCCACGTTGTTGAGGTCGCCCGGCTTCACCAGGCGGGAATTAAGTTCGAGCGAGCTCGCAGGACCTTCAGAAAGAAGCGCCACGACGGAGCGGCCGGACCTGAGCGGCGACTCAAGCCCCACGACGGCTGCAACGGGTTCGGCAAGCACCTTTGCCTCAGGCGCCGGGAAGGCGTCGCCGGGCTTCTTCGCGCGGATCGCTTCCTCAACATGCGCCTGGAGGTCGGCGGCATTTTCCGCATTAATGTCGCTCATACGCGTGACGACGCGGCCGATTGCAAGAATGTCGCGCTCGGACGCCGCCGGGTCATTCGCGCTCGAGACAACGCGCACCTTGTCGGCAACGGCGCCCGTCACGGCGGAGAGGCGCCCGACGGCATTGAGCATCGTCGACACCTCATCAGCCGAAGCGCCGTCCGAAATCAGCACCGCCGTCTGCGAGAGGTCGGCGAACCTGGTGAAGGGATAGCCGCTCTGGAAGAAGAGCTTCAGGTTCGGCATTCTCGCCTGGTGCCAAAGCCCCTCAAGGCGGATGGTCGACGTGGGCTCCACCTCCATCTGATGCGGGAGGATCATGATCGACTTGCAGTTTTCAGGCGACCCGCCCTCGGCGATGCGCTCGTAGTCGACGCCGAACGCGAGCACGTTCTGCGTCATGAGGGCGAGCGACCCGGCAGGATTATCCGTAATCGCGCCGTAGAAGCCCGGGAGCGCAATCACGCGCTCGCCCCGGCCGTCCTTCGCCGCCATCGGATCGGAGTCGATGAGGGAGCCGTTGAGGTACGCCCGGAACTGCGCCGTTTCGCCCGTCATGGGCTTCGTGCTGCGGTAGCGGACGTTGAGAACCAGGCTGGCGTTCCCCGTCATGTAGAGGTCGGGCGGAAGCCGCACGGGGAGCTGCACCGGCGGCATGCTGTAGCCGCGGCTCGTGAGCTGCCCCGGATATTCCATGAGCTTCGAGAAGGGAACGGTCTTGCCGACGGGAATCCAGTTGGGCGCATCGTAGGCTTTGCGGGCGGGCGTTTCAGCCACCGCGCCCGGACGGAAGACGTCGCCGATCATGACGTTCCCCTCGCGCACGAGGGCTTTGGCCGCCGTGAGGAGATCGGCATCATCGCGCCCGGCAATCACGAGCATCTTGGCCGAGAGGCTTCCCGGAGCGTCGGCAATCGACACCTGGGGCCCCTCAACCTTCGGAAAGTCGGCGAGGAACTTCGGCCTCTTTTCGTTCGTCACGAAAACGACGAAATGCCGGGGGCCGGGCAGCGCATTGAAGAAAACGGGAAAGTCCGCGCCGCGCCAGTTGGTCATGCGGCCCGTCCAGCTCGCGAGAATCGCTGCGGCTTCCTTCGTTTTTGCGTCCGGAGCTTCCGGGAAGACGAAGGGAAGCTTCGTCGCCTCCATCGTATTCGTGTCGACGAAGGGGGCCGGCAGCTTCGTCATGTCGTTCGCCAGACGAATGCGGGACTTCTCGAGCACGAGAGTGCTTTCGTTTGAAATATCGAGCCAGAGCGATTCATCGGCCGGATTCTCGCAGACCGACTTGATGTGGCCGATGAATTCAATCGAGATCTGATTGCGGGAATTGAGCGCCTTGGGGTTCAGAGGCACCGAAAGCTTCGCAGGCGCCCCGATCATTTCCTTCGTCAGATTGACGGACTGCTGCAGGACGCCGTTCACGAAGAAGTTGAGCTGCGAGACCTGAGGAAGAACGGAAGCGGAAACCGTGAAGGCGAGATCAAGGGAGGCGCGCGAAACAACCTCGTCCGCGCGAACGCCGAAGTCGAAGAACTGCGTGCGCGAGAGCCCGGAGAGCCTCACCGACCGCGCCTGACCGCCCGGAACGAGTCCGATGAGAGGCGTTTTTGCGATGCGGCTTCCGGCAACGTCCGTGCGCCACACGGGCTGCGGGGGGTCCTGAGTCTGCGCGGGTGCGGCCGCGGCAGCTGTGATGCCTAAGCTCCCGAGCGCGAACGCAAGGAGGCAGCTTCTGCCTAATGCGTCGATTTCCATCTTCAGAGTCATCCTTTATCTTCCGTTTACTTTCTAATTTTATTGATTTTTATGAATTCTATTCAGCGCAGGTTCGCGAGATCCCTCTCGCGCCGCGGCGTTCTCGGCAGAAGCGACCCGATCAGGTCGCGCAGCGCCGGAAGCATCCGTCCGGGGAGGAACTCGATCATGGAGCGGTAGCCGTAGAGCGCAATGCGGCCGAGCTCGAGGAAGCCCGTGATGAAGCGGTCGTCCACCGTCTCGTCGGGCTTCTTCGCCCAGATCCCGCGCCGCGAGAAGGTGAGCGAATTGAAGCGCCGCTCGTCGGCATAGCCTTCAAATGCAAAGATGAGATCGCGCCCGCCCTGCGGGAGGTCCGTCCGGGTCGGGTCTTCCGGAGCGACGTTCGCGCGGAAGGTTTCCGTTCTGCCGTCGTCGGCGGGAAGTTCAATCCGAAGGGCTTCGCCGGCGGGCATCTTCCGAAGCGCCGCAAAGGCCCCTTCATTCCCCTCGGGCGCAAGCACGCGAACGCCTTCCTGGGAGAATTCGCAGACCTTGACCGGGAGTTCCGAACCATCGGGAAGCGTCGCCCTGGCGGAAAGGCTCAGCGGCACGCGCGGGAATTTGTCCTTCTGCACGTCCTCGACTGCAACGGCCATCGTGGCGCCGAGAACCATCAGGTTGTAGACGATCCAGCCCATATTGATGGCGAGCGTCAGGTATTCGGGATCGGGCGAGGCGAAGGCCTTCCAGAAGCCCGCGAGCAGTCCCGCAAAATTGAGCGCGATGAGCACCAGATAGGGCTTCGAAATATGCCAGTCCAGGTACTTGCTGTCGATCGTGCCGCCCTTCGCGGTAACGTTGAATTTGCCGATTTTGGGCGCAATGAGCGCGACCGTCGTCGGGATCAGGATGTACCAGGAGAGCACCGTCTCATAGACGCCCGAAAGGAAGGGATACCGATACCCGTGCTGCAGGCGCTGGTTCGTCACTGCGGAATGCACCATGTGCGGAATGACGTAGGCGAAGATCGATGCGGCGGTCGCATAGATCACGTACACGTCGGCGAGCATGTAGGGCAGAGGCGCGAGAAGGAAGATGATGCGCGGAAGCCCGTGGAGGAAGTGAAGCATTGCGTTGAAGAAGCAAAGCCTCTGCGCAATGGTGAGCCCGCGCCCGAGGAGCGGGCAGTCAAGCCTCAGGATCTGGATCATCCCGCGCGCCCAGCGGATGCGCTGCCCGATATGGGCGGCAAGCGTGTCGGTGGAGAGCCCCGAGGCGACCGGGCGCTCAATAAAGGCCGACTTCCAGCCGCGGCGGTTGAGTTTGAGCGACGTATGCGCGTCCTCGGTCACCGTCTCGACGGCGATGCCCCCGACCTCGAGGAGCGCCTTTCTTCTCATGACGGCCGAAGACCCGCAGAACATCGTGGCGTTCCAGGTGTCGTTACCCTTCTGGATGAAGTCGTGGAAGAGCGAATTCTCGATCGGGAGCGCCCGGTCGAGGTGCATGTTCTTTTCGAAGGGATCGGGCGAATAGAAGTGATGCGGCGTCTGCACGAGCGCAATCTTCGGGTCCTTCACGAGCCAGCCCACGGTCGAAACGAGGAAGTCCTTCGAAGGCACGTGGTCGCAGTCGAAGATGACGATGTGCTCGCCCGAGGTAACAGTCAGGGCGTGATTGATGTTGCCCGCCTTCGCGTGCTTGTGTTCGTCGCGCTTGATGTAGCCCGCGCCCACCTCGTCGGCAAAGCGCTTGAAGGCATCGCGGCTCCCGTCGTCAAGAATGTGAACGTGGAGCTTCTCCTTCGGCCAGTCGAGGTTGAGCGCGGCGAAAACCGTTGGCTTGATGACGTCGAGCGACTCGTTGTAGGTCGGAATGAAGACGTCGACGTCGGGCCAGACCGAGCGGTCCTCGGGGAGCGGACAGATCTTGCGGTCGAGCGTCCAGCAGACCTGGAAGTAGCCGAAGCACATCACCGCGAAGGCGTAGAGCTCGGCGCCGAGAAGGAGCGACGTGAAGAGGACGTCGAGCCACGTATTCGTGTTGAGGGTCGACGTCGCGCGCCACCAGAGATAGCGCCCCGAGACGACGATCGAAATCACGAAGAGAAGCATGAGCGTGATGCGCGCCTTCACCCGCACGAGCGCGATCATCGAGAAGAACATGAAGGAGAGGAAGATCACCTGCCCTTCGAGCGTAAAGGGCTGCGTGATGCAGAGGGCCGCAAGCGCGAGCCCGAGAAGCACGATCGTCCAGACGAGGAAGGTCTGGCCGCGCCCGGAGCCGCCCTCGGTCTTTTCGCCCTGGTCCGAAAGCGCCGGAAGACGCCTCACGAGCGCGAGGCAGAAGGCGCCCCAGGCGGAGCCGATGCGGGAAATGACGGCGCCCAAAGCGCGAAGAATCCGCACGACCGCATCCACAAGACGCGACCAGGGCGAGCGCACGGGATGATACGGGTCCGAAGGCTTCACGAAGAGAAGCCAGAAGGTCTGAATAAAGAGCCTCAGCGGATCAAGAAACCGCGGACGATCAAAGTCGACCTGCGGGTAGAAATAGGCCTTCCTCCTTGCAATGCTCCGGAAGGGTTCCCGCTCAATGGGAACAATGACGAGAAGAAGCGCAAGAAAGAAGGCATTGACCGCAAGAGCGGCCTTCCCTGCCCCGTTCGCTTTCCATAGAGACAATCGCTCCCTCAAATAGCTTCGAGGATCCAAGGTTGAACGGGTCTTCATCGTCGTAAACGGGGAAAAGAGAGGACTGCGCGGGTGCTGCTGCTCTCCTCGCAAAGGCGGCGCTCGGCAAACGCCTTCGTGAGGATGCGGGGGCGCTGAAAATCGGAAACGACGCATATTAGCTCAAATGCCTGATGCCTTTGTTGCTTAAAAGGGATGCGATCAGGGCTGACGCACATTAATTTCTAATTTCAGCTGGAATCTTTTGATTTTCAGC
>NZ_CALDXB010000010.1 GCF_937923675.1 uncultured Sutterella sp.
AGGCAGCGGATTCTGAATCCGCCATACGTAGGTTCGAATCCTACTACCCCTGCCAGGTCGATCAGGTTGTGACAATTTGAAGGTTTTCGCGGTCGTGGCGAAATTGGTAGACGCACTACTTTGAGGGGGTAGCGGAGCAATCCATATGAGTTCAAATCTCATCGACCGCACCACATTCGCTGGGGTATCGCCAAGTCCGGTTAAGGCAGCGGATTCTGAATCCGCCATACGTAGGTTCGAATCCTACTACCCCTGCCAAATGTATTGAGAAGGCTGGTTCGAAGGAACCGGCCTTTTCTTTTGCCTGTACGCCAGAAAAACGCTGATCAGGAGCTGCCGCACAGCGCTTCGAATACTGGTTGCATTAAGTATGCGAAGAGGCTTTGGTAGCGCTCCTGCGTTTGTCTCTGCGCCCCTTCTGCGCTTCAGGCAGCTGAATTCTGCCGGTGCGGATGGATTTAAGCGGCAGGCAACAAAAAAGCCCTGGGCCGACGCAGGCTTCCAGGGCTTTTTGCTTCTGGCGGGATAAAGCGCTCTCGTAGCAATGCATTGAGAGGCTCGTGGTGGGACCACCGGGACTCGAACCCAGATCCGACCCTTAGGAGGGGCCAGTTCTATCCAGTTGAACTATGGTCCCGCCATCTTTCTCGCAAAAGGGAAAAGGATTCTAGCATGCTCCACTAGGATCCGCGACGAACAAGATGAAGCTTGTCGCGTGCGAAGGAAAAAAGCAGATCCTTTGTGCCGGCTTTGCCGAAATCAATTTCGATGATGAGGCTCGTGCCGGTGCCGATGAACTTCTTGACGACGCCTTCGCCGAAGGCGTCGTGCTTAACGATGTCGCCCTTGTTGTAGCCCGACTGCTCGGCAGCCTTCTTCTGCATGGCTTCAAACTGGCCCGTGCCGCGGAAGGACATGCTGTCGCCCGATCCCATCGAGGACGAGCGCCCGTAGGAAGAAGACGAACCGTAGCCGCCTCGTCCCTGCGAACGACCTGAACGACCGGAGCTCCCCCAGGAGCGGCCCCAGCCTTTTTCATCCTGATCCTCATCTTCGTAGGAAGGCTGATAGCTCTTCTTCTTATTCGCCGGACGGATGTCGAGAAGCGACTGCGGGATTTCGTTCACAAAGGAGGAAAGCGGGTTCTTGAAGGCGTTGCCGAACATCAGGCGCTCGCGGGCGTGCGTGAAGGTCAGGTGCTTCTTCGCGCGCGTGATGGCGACGTACATGAGGCGGCGCTCCTCCTCGAGGCCGCCTCCCTTGCTTCCCTTCGATTCGGTCTTGATGGCGGAGAAGTGCGGGAAAAGACCTTCCTCGGCGCCGATGATCCAGACCCAGGGGAATTCAAGGCCCTTCGCTGAATGCACGGTCATGAGCTGCACGGCATCCTGGTCGGCATTCTCGTTCCTGTCGCCGGCTTCAAGCGTCGCCTGCGTGAGGAACCCTTCCATGGGCGAAGGCGAATCGTCGCTTACCGGCGCAAAGGCCGGGTGATTGAGCTCCACCTTTTCGTTTTCAAGCCAGCCCTTGGCGGCTGAAATCACTTCACGCATGTTCTCGACGCGATCGTCGCCCTCCTTTTCCTTCCTTGCTGCTTCCTCAAGACCGGAAGCCTTGATGACATGGTTGATGGCTTCAAGGAGAGGCATCCCGTCCGCGGCAATCCTCATCTGCGTGATGAGGTTCTCAAAAGCCATGAGCTTGGCAGGCTTTTCGATCATGCGGTCGGTGAGAGCCGCCCAGAGGGAAATGCCTCTTTCGCGCGCCGCATTCTGGAGGACCTCAATCGACTTGGCGCCGATACCTCGGGTGGGAGTGTTGACCACGCGCAGGAAGCTCGTGTCGTCCCAGGGGTTCGTGATCATGCGCAGGTATCCGAGCACGTTCTTCACTTCAGCGCGCTCGAAGAAGCGCAGGCCCCCGTAGACACGGTAGGGAATGCCGCGGCCGGAAAGCTCCGTTTCAATCGAGCGCGACTGCGCGTTCGTGCGGTAGAGAACGGCAAAGTCGCGCCATTTCGCGCCCTTATGGCGAGCGTTCTCCATCTGGTCGGCCACCCAGCGCGCTTCCTCGATATCGGTATCGAGCTCCTTCACGGTGATCTTTTCGCCGCTGTCGCCGGCCGTCCAGAGGTTTTTGCCGAGCCGTCCCTCGTTCTGTTCAATCAGGCCGTTGGCGGCATCAAGAATCGCCTTGGTCGAGCGGTAGTTCTGTTCGAGGCGGATGGGGTTCTTGACGTGAAAGTCCTTGATGAAGTCGGTCATGTTGCCGACATTCGCGCCGCGGAAGGCATAGATCGACTGGTCGTCGTCGCCCACGGCGAAGACGGAATTAAGCGCTCCCCCGTCAGGACCGAGCCCCGTACCCGCAAGGAGCTTGAGCCAGCGGTACTGCAGCACGTTCGTATCCTGGAATTCGTCGACCAGAATATGGCGGAAGCGCTGCTGGTAATGAACGCGCACGAGCTCGTTTCTTTCAAGGAGCTCGTAGCAGCGAAGAAGGAGTTCGGCAAAGTCGACGACGCCCTGCTTCTGGCATTCGCTCTCATAGGCGCGGTAGAGATCCACCTTGGTCGAATTGTCGGCGCCGCCGATCGAACCCGAATGCGCGGCCCTCACGCCCTGCTCCTTCATCCAGTTGATGAAGGAGGTGACGGACCTCGGATCCGTCCGTTCCGGATCCACATTGGCCGCCTTCATGATGCGCTTCACCATGGCGAGCTGGTCGGCGCTGTCGATGATCTGAAAGCTCTTCGGGAGCCCCGCATATTCAGCGTGCCGGCGCAGAATCCGATTGCAGAGACCGTGGAAGGTGCCGATCCACATGCGCTTCAGATCATAGGGAAGCATTGACTCCAAGCGGGTCACCATTTCCTTGGCGGCCTTGTTCGTAAAGGTGACGGCAAGGATTTCCGAGGTGGTGGCGAGATGCTCCTCAAGAAGCCAGGCAACACGGGTCGTGAGGACCCGGGTTTTGCCCGAGCCCGCGCCCGCAAGGATCAGAACGGATTCCTCGGGAGCGGTGACGGCCTCGAGCTGTTTGGGATTGAGGTTCTCAAGAAGATCAGACGGCATGACTCGAATAAACGGAATGCTTCAAAAACGGGAAAAGCGATTTTAACCGTCCGGGAAAGAACTTCGAAGCGCCTCTGAGCACTGGCAAAACTCTTCGCCGGAGCGCTCTCCGGCGGGCCTCGAACGGCGCGAAGCCCTGCCCGCTCGGGCTATACTTTCCTGTTATTTTTCTCCACCCACAACTCACACTGGATAAAGAGCGTTATGCGCGAGACATACTCCCCCCAGGAGGTCGAATCCGAAGTTCAGGCGATGTGGAAGGCCGGCGACGTTTATCGCGCCCATGAAGAGGCGCTCGACGCCGAAGGCCATCCGAAGCCCAAGTTCTACGTGTGCTCCATGCTGCCCTACCCGAGCGGCAAGCTCCATATGGGCCACGTCCGCAACTACACCCTCAACGACGTCATGTACCGCTTCCACCGCATGAAGGGCTACAACGTCATGACCCCGATGGGCTGGGACGCCTTCGGTCTGCCCGCGGAAAATGCGGCGCTCTCGAAGAAGGTCGCCCCCGCGAAGTGGACTTACAGCAACATCGCCGACATGAAGGCTCAGATGGAGCCTCTCGGCCTCGCCTTCGACTGGTCGCGCGAAGTCGCCACCTGCAAGCCCGACTACTACCGCTGGAACCAGTGGCTCTTTCTGCGCATGCTCGAAAAGGGCATCGCCTACCGCAAGACCCAGATCGTCAACTGGGACCCGGTCGACAAGACCGTGCTCGCGAACGAACAGGTGATCGAAGGCCGCGGCTGGCGTTCGGGCGCGATCGTTGAAAAGCGCGAAATTCCGGGCTACTACCTCGGGATCACGCAGTACGCGCAGGAACTCCTCGACGACCTGAAGCAGCTCGACGGCTGGCCCGAACAGGTGCGCCGCATGCAGGAGCACTGGATCGGCCGCTCTGAAGGCGTCACGCTTTCCTTCCCCTATGAACTGAGGGGCGAAGCGAAGCTTCTCAACGTCTACACGACCCGCGCCGACACGCTGATGGGCGTCACGTTCGTTGCAATCGCTGCCGAGCACCCGCTCGCCACCTATCTCGCCAAGGACCGCCCCGATCTCAAGGCCTTCATCGCCGAATGCGCCAAGGGAAGCGTCTCCGAAGCCGACATGGCGACGATGGAAAAGAAGGGCGTCCCGACGGGCTTCCATGTCAAGCACCCGCTCACGGGCGAACCCGTCGAAGTGTGGATCGCCAACTACGTCCTCATGGGCTACGGCGAAGGCGCCGTCATGGCCGTGCCTGCGCACGACGAACGCGACTTCGCCTTTGCGAAGAAGTTCGGCCTCCCCATCAAGCAGGTTGTTGCGGTTGAAGGCGAAGCCTTCTCGACCGACGCCTGGCAGGAATGGTACGGCGACAAGACGCTCAAAACGCACCTCGTCAACTCGGGCGAATTCAACGGTCTCGGCCTTCATGAAGCGATCGACGCCATTGCCGCCGCCCTTGAGAAGAAGGGCCTCGGGCACAAGGAAGTGAAGTTCCGCCTGCGCGACTGGGGCATTTCGCGCCAGCGTTACTGGGGCACGCCCATCCCGATGATCAACTGCCCGCACTGCGGCCCGGTGCCGGTGCCCGATGAAGATCTGCCGGTCGTCCTCCCCGAGGACCTCGTTCCGGACGGATCCGGCAACCCCCTCGCCAAGTGCGACGCCTGGAAGAACGTCAAGTGCCCGAAGTGCGGCGGCGACGCTGAACGCGAAACCGACACGATGGACACCTTCGTCGACTCCTCGTGGTACTTCCAGCGCTACTGCTCGCCCGACTGCACGACGGGCATGGTCGACAAGCGCGCCGACTACTGGATGCCGATGGATCAGTACATCGGCGGCATCGAGCACGCGGTTCTGCATCTCCTCTACGCCCGCTTCTGGACGAAAGTCATGCGCGACTTCGGGCTCGTCAAGTACGACGAACCCTTCAAGAACCTCTTCACGCAGGGCATGCTGATGGCCGAGTGCTACTACCGGGATCTTCCGGACGGGCACCGCCGCTGGTACTACCCCGATGAAGTCGAGGTTCAGTACGACGAGAAGGGCCGCCCCGTCGGCGCCATCTCGAAGGAAGACGGCGAACCCGTGGTGCTGGGCGGCATCGAAAAGATGTCGAAGTCGAAGTGCAACGTGGTTGAACCCCGCGACATCATCAACAAGTTCGGCGCCGATACGGCCCGCAGCTTCGTGATGTTCGCCGGTCCCCCTGATCAGTCCGCCGCCTGGTCGAATTCGGGCGCGGAAGGCACCTTCCGGTTCCTCCGCCGCGTCTGGGCCTGGGCTTATGCGCACCGCGAGGAAATCATCGCCGCTCCTGCGGTTGAAGCCTACACGGGCGAAATGAGCCACGAAGCCCGCCACCTGCGCCGCGAAATCCACTCGGCGCTCCGCCAGGCGGAATTCGACTACGGCCGCATGCAGTACAACACCGTTGTTTCTGCCTGCATGAAGATGTTCAACGCGATCGACGCCTTCAAGGGCGACGAGACCGCGGGCGGCAAGGAAGCGCTCAAGGAAGCCGCGTCGATCCTGCTTCGCACCCTCTACCCGGTTGCGCCGCACATCACGACGAGCCTCTGGGGCGAACTCGGCTTCATCCCGCTCATGGGCGACATCATCGACGCCAAGTGGCCGGAATGGTCCGAAGAGGTCATCAAGGCCGATGAACTGAAGCTCGTCGTTCAGGTGAACGGCAAGCTGCGCGGCTCGATCCTCGTCTCCGCCGAGGCCTCTGAGGATGAAATCCGCGAAGCCGCTCTCGCCAACCCGGACGTGAAGAAGTTCGTGGGCGAAGCGACCGTGCGCCGCGTGATCATCGTGAAGAACAAGCTCGTCAACGTCGTGGCGAAGTAAGTTCTTCTCTTCTTCCTGACGGAGAACCGGCATTTCCCGGACGGAATGCGGTTCCCCGTCCCGAAGCCCAACTGAACGGCTCTTTCCTTTTTCGGGGAAGAGCCGTTTTTTCTTGTATAGCTCCTGAAGTCCGGAGAGAGAAGACTCAACAAACATCTTCATCTCATGGCGGCGCCCTCCCGCGGCGTCTCTCCTGAAGGCGCGGAATTGAGGCACGGCAAACCTCTATAATCAATGGACTTCACCCGGCCGCACCGAGGGACGATGTTCTCCCCGGAGCGTGAAGCCGGCAGACCTTCCGCGAGCTCCCAGGGCACACACTTCAAAATGTTCGAGCGACTTACCCGCCGTCAGATCCTCAGCGCCAGCGGCGCACTTCTCGGCTCCACGCTTCTTGCGGGGTGCGGATTCCGCCTTCGCGGACACTTTGATGCACCCTTTGAGACGCTCTACCTTCAGATGACGGAAAACACGCGCTTTTCCGGTCTTCTGAAGCGCATGATCGAATCGGGCTCGAGCATCCGCTGCGTCTCGTCGCCGCGCGAAGCGGACGCCATTCTCGAGCTCCTCTCCATGACGCGCTCGCGCGACATCCTCACCATCAACGATGCCGGGCGCGCCCGCGAGTACGAGCTCACGCTCACGCTCGAATTCCGCTGCACCTCGCCCGAAGGCTACGAGTACGTCGACACGACGCGCCTGATCGCAAACCGCGACATCACGTACACCGAAAGCGAATTCCTTTCGCGCGAGAAGGAAGAGGAAGTCCTCTACGTCGACATGGAGAACGACCTCATCAATCAGATCGTGCGCCGCCTTGAGGCTGCGCGCGCGCCTGAGCAGAAATGAGCATCGCCGCGCCTCAGCTCGAAGCCTGGCTCGGCCGCTCGGATTCGCTCGCGCCCTTCTGGCTTGCCACGGGAAGCGAACCGCTTCTGATGCTTGAATCGGGCGACCTCATCCGGCACCGGGCAAAGGAGCTCGGCTACAGCGACCGGCAGGTGCTTGAAATGTCGGGCACCGCCGACTGGTCTCAGCTCATGGATGCAGCGGCCTCTATCGGCATGTTCGACGACCGGAAGTTTCTCGAGGTTCGTCTCCCCGGCGGAAAGCCCGGCGTCAAGGGTGCAAAGGCCATTCAGGACTTTCTCGCGATTCCGCCCGTTGAAGGCGTAATAACGCTCTTCACGCTCCCGAGACCCGACTGGCAGGGCGTAAAGGCTTCCTGGTGGAAGGCGCTCTCGGAAAAGTGCACCGTTGTCGACTGCGACCCGATTCCCCGTCCGCAGCTACCGGCCTGGATTGCGGCCCGCATGGCAAAACACGGCCAGAAGGCCTCGCGCGACGTGCTTGAATCCTTTGCCGACCTGGTGGAAGGAAACCTCCTTGCCGCCCGCCAGGAAATCGACAAGCTTTCCCTTCTCTTCCCGCAGGGAGAGCTCACCCGCGAAAACATTGAAGCCTCTGTCGGGAACTGCTCGCGCTACACCATCGAGGGACTCGTCGACGCCATCTGCCTCGGCGCTCCCGACCGCGTATCGCGCATCATCGATGGTCTTGAAGCGCAGGGCGAGGTCTTTCCTCTCGTTTTGATGGTCCTCACCTCGCAGTTGAGAAACCTTGTGAAGCTCCGCACCGCTCAGGAAGCCGGCCAGAGCTTCGTGAAGGGCGTCTTCGCCACGCCCGCTCTCAAGGCGGGGGCGCGCCGCCTCAAGCTTCAGAAACTCACGGCCGCCCTTTCCGTTCTCGCCGACATTGACCGGATCTCCAAGGGCCTCGACGTGCCCGATCGCGATTCCGATCCGTGGATTGAGCTCAAAAGCGTCTCGCTCTTCCTTGCGCGTTCCCGCTGAAGGCACGACACAGCCTTCCCGGCGCTCCTTAGAATGAGGAATTCCCTGCGCTCGCAAAGACGAGCGATTTTCTCTTCTGGAGACCTTACCCATGCCGGGATCCATGTCGCCCAAGGAACTCATTGAATCAATCGGAAAAGCTGCCCGCCGCGCGTCGCGCGAGATGACCCGCGCCCGGACGGCAGAGAAGAATCTGGCGCTCAGAACGATTGCAAAACTTCTGCTTGAACGCGAAGCAGAGATTCGCAGCGCGAACGAAAAGGATCTTAAAGCCGCTCGCGCCGAAGGCCTGAGCGAAGCCTTCGTCGATCGCCTCACAATCACGAAGGCCGTTCTCGAACGGATGGCGGAAGGCGTGATTCAGATTGCCGATCTTCCCGACCCCATCGGAACGATCTCAGAAGTCCGCCCGATGCCCTCCGGCATTGAAGTCGGCCGCATGCGCGTGCCCCTCGGCGTCATTGCGATGATCTATGAGTCCCGCCCCAATGTGACGGTGGACGCCGCCGCACTCGGCCTTAAATCCGGCAATGCCGTCATTCTGCGAGGCGGCCACGAAGCGCTTGAAAGCAATCGCGCGCTCGCCCGCGTCGTTGCCGAAGGCCTTCGCACTGCCGGTCTTCCCGCTGAAGCCGTTCAGCTGATTCCAAGTTCCGACCGCGCGCTCGTGGGCGAACTCATCCGCGCCCGCGACTATGTCGACGTTCTCATTCCGAGAGGCGGCAAAAGCCTCATTTCGCGCCTCATGGCCGAGGCGACCGTGCCGATGATCAAGCACTTGAACGGCATCTGCCACACCTATGTCGATGAGGTCGTCGACCTTGACATGGCCGTAAAGGTTGCTGACAACGCGAAGACCCAGCGCTTCTCGCCCTGCAATGCGACGGAAACGCTTCTCGTCCATGAAGCCCAGGCTCAGGCCTTCCTTCCCCTTATCGGCAGGATTTATGCAGATAAATCGGTCGAAATGCGAGCCGACGAGAAAGCGCTCAGGATTCTTCAAAATGCGGGGCTTCCCGCCATTCCGGCAGTTCCCGAAGACTGGGACACGGAATACAACGCCCCCATCATCAGCATTGCCGTGGTCTCGAGCCTCACTGAGGCGATCGACTTCATCGACCGCCACAGCTCGCGCCACACCGACGCCATTCTTACCGACAGCGTCAGGGCTGCGGAGAGGTTCCTGCGCGAAGTGGACTCCAGCTCCGTCATGGTGAATGCATCCACGCGATTCGCCGATGGGTTTGAGTACGGGCTCGGGGCTGAAATCGGCATCTCCACCGACCGCCTTCATGCGAGAGGGCCCGTCGGTTTGGAAGGCCTTACGTCCCTCAAGTACGTGGTCTACGGGCACGGCGAAGGGCGTTCCTGACGGATCCTTCATGCTTAAACGTGCCTTTGCAGCTTCTTTCGTTAGAAGACCGGAACGGTCGTCTGACTGAAAATCGAGGTTGTACCTATGAAAGTAGTATTTTTATAAGTACTACTTTTCTTTGAAGTACTTTGCTTGGTACTTCATTGGAAAACAGCCAAAGTCATCACGTCTGGGAACCATCGTCATGGCCGCATTTTTGGGACGCGAGCAGGAACTCAAAAACTTAGAGACTTGCTACGCTCGCAACCGCTTTGAGTTCTGCGTCATGTACGGCAGGCGACGGACGGGCAAAACAACGCTACTCAATCACTTCCGGCGTGGCAAACGGAGTGTCTATATCGCCTGCCAGCCGGGCGGCCCGGCAGTGAACCTTGCCAATTTCAACGCCGCCATTGCCGCGCTCTTTCCGGAAACCGGGGGCCTGAGCTTTCGTTCATTCCGGGACGCCCTCGAAATGCTCTTTCGCAGGAGCCGGGAGGAAAAGCTCGTTCTCGTAATCGATGAGTTTCCCTCTTTGGGAAAAGAAGACCCAGACATCACCTCAGTGCTTCAAAACCTCATCGAGGCCTATCAGGATGCGTCGCAGATGTTTCTTATTCTCTGCGGCTCCTCCATGTCCTATATGACAGAAAAGGTCCTCGGCTGCGAGTCGCCTCTTTACGGCAGGAGCACTTGCCAGATTGAAGTGAAGCCCTTCACCTTCCTTGAGTCATTGAGCTTCCTTGCGCCCTTTTCTCTCGAAGAAAAGCTCGCGCTCTACGGCGCCATCGGCGGAACCCCCGCGTACCTGAAGGAAGTCGATCCCGGGCTTTCCTTTGAAGAGAACATGAAGACGCTCTTCCTCGACCCGCATTCGCCATTTCTCGAGGAGCCCGTCAATCTTTTAAACCAGGAGACCAAAAGTGCCGGCCTAGCCCCAAGCGCGGCATCAGCCGTGATGTCATATCTGATCGATCAAAGCCTCGTCCAGAAAGAAACGCCTTTCGACGATCCCAACGGTAAAAAGACCATCTACGCCATCTCCGACAATTTCTTCCGTTTCTGGTTCCGCTTCATCGCACCTCAGAGGTCCAATATTGAAGGCGGCGAGTTGACGGAGGTGCTCTATAAAGACATTGCCCGAGCGCTGACGACTTTTCTTGGGCCCGTCTTTGAAGATGTGTGCCGTCAATATCTGCGGCGCCGGCTTGCAGCCGGGACGCTTCCTGGTGGCTTCACAGAATTCGGCCGTTGGTGGGGAGCATATGCGAGAGAACGCAGACAAGGCGAAATCGACATCGTCGGCGTGGCTCCGGACAATGTGCGTCTCTTCTGCGCATGCAAATGGAGAAATGCACCAACGACCGAAGACGTGCTCGATTCCCTCAACGAGCTCTCCAAACAGTTCCGTTACACCGAACGTCACCTCATGCTCTTTTCGAAAAGCGGATTCACGGACGGCTGCCGGCAGCTCGCCAGGCGAATCGGGAATGTTGAGCTTATGAGCTTCGAAGACATCATGGCGATGTGAAAAGGACGGAGCCCCAGCGGACGCCGGAGGATCAGAAGGAATCAGCCTTCCGTTACGCATCACCAACCGAACGCCTCTTCGAATCCGCCATCAGGCCCTTTAAAATAAGGGCTCGATTTTTTACTTCTGACCTCACACTGAAATCCTCATGCCGAGCTTTGTCTTTCATGCGCCCTGCCCCTTCGGGCTCGAAGAGCTTCTCTCCAGGGAAATTCTTGCGCTCAACGCTGATCCCGATCTCGTCCGTCCCGGCAAGGGCGGCGTTTCCTTTGCGGGCGGTCTCGACCTCGGCATGGCCGTGTGCCTTCACTCCCGGTATGCGACCCGCGTTCTTCTGCGCGTTGCTTTCGACGAATACTGGGACAGCCGCGACGTCTATTCCATCGCGCGCAGAACGCCCTGGGAAAAGTGGTTCGGTCCCGACGTCACCTTCCGCATCCATTCGACCGCAAACCGCTGCCCGCTCGAAAGCCTTGACTTCGCGACGCTTCGCATCAAGGACGGCCTCTGCGACCGCTTTAATGAGCTTGCCGGCCGCCGTCCTTCCGTCGACCGCCGCCGCCCGGACGTGCGCCTCGAAGCCTACTTCACGTTCGACCACGTGAGCTTCTACATCGATCTCGCCGGCGAATCGCTCTTCAAGCGCGGCTGGCGCCTCGAGCACGGCGAAGCCCCTCTCAAGGAAAACCTCGCGGCGGCGCTTCTTGCGCTCTCCGGGTGGACCCCTGAGAAGCCCCTCGTTGACCCCTTCTGCGGCTCCGGCACGATCGCAATTGAAGCGGCTTCCATCGCCGCCAACATGGCGCCGGGCCTCAACCGCTCCTTTGCCTTTGAATCCCTCTCCGGGTTCGATCTCGACCTCTGGCAGGAAATGAAGGAAGATGCCCGGGCAGCCGTGAACCTCCATGCGAAGGTCCGCATTGAAGCGCACGACATTTCCTCGATCGTCGTTGAGAAGGCGATTGAGAACGCGCGCCGCGCGGGCTTCGGCGCCATGATCGACGACGGGCGCCTCCTCTTCAGCCTGGGCGATGCCCGTGAGATTCAGGCGCCTGAAGGCGCGGAAGCCGGGCTCGTCATCGCCAATCCCCCCTACGGCGAACAGTCGAACCCCAAGTCCGCATCGATCGCCGCGATGATGCGCGATTTTGCTGCCGCGCTCAAAAGCAACTTCCCCGGGTGGACCGCGTGGCTTCTCACGTCCGACAGGCTTCTCCCCGGCCAGATGCGCCTCAAGGAATCGCGCAAGATCGTGCTCTTCAACGGGCCCCTCGAATGCCGCTTCTTCCGCTTCGACATGGTAGCGGGAAGCAACCGCAGAAAGCCTGCGGCCAATTAAGAGAAGGCTTTCAGTCAAAAGAAAAGCCGCTGCGACGGAGAAGCGCAGCGGCTTTTTCTTTTTGTCTTCGAACTTCGAAGCCGGTTACTTATTGGCGAGGAGTTCGCGGCCGAGCGCATCGACCTTGTAGATGCCGGCGCGGAACTTTTCCTTCGTCATTTCGTAGGGCACGCAGGTCCATTCCTTAATCGTGACGGCGCGATCAACGAGGGCATCGACCTCTTCGGGCTTCGTAATGTCGAGTTCGCCGAGCGTCACCGGGAGGCCGAGGACGCGGTTGAACTCGAGCATGCGCTCGAGCGCTTCGTCGTTGCCGTCGACCGCATGGAGGACGAGCGTGCCGAAGCTCACGACTTCGCCGTGCAGGTGCTTGTGAATGACGGGGAGCACCATGGAGGCGTTGTAGAAGCAGTGGGCGAGCGAGGAGTTGTAGTAGTAGCTGTCCTTCGTCGTCACGAGATTCGACGTAATGCCGGTCGAAATAATGATGTCGAGGACCGATTCCGTGAAGGCTTCGGTAACCTTGCCTTCGCGGAAGTCGAAGAGCGCCTGACGGCCGTAGGTAAGGAGCGGCTCTTCGCAGACGAGGCCCACCTGGACGCCGAGGAGCGGCGTGTGGGAGAGGGCCTTGCCGCGCGAGGCGAGCTGGCTTTCCGCCTGCTTCGAGAGCGCGTCGCCGATGCCCGCCCAGAAGAGCTTCTCGGGGCTGTCGAGAATAATCGACGTGTTGATGAAGCAGTGCGTCGCGCAGCGCTTCGGGAAGTGATAGTGGTCAAGCGCGCCGTTCTCCTTGTAGATGACCGCAATCGCCGTCACCGGAGCACAGTTGGAAGCCACGGTCGGAACCGAAAGGAAGGGCTTGTCGAGAATGTCGGCCGCGGTCTTCACCGTATCGACCGCACGGCCGCCGCCCACGCCGAAAATCATGTCGGCGCCCTTCACCTTTTCGTTCGAGGTGATGCGCTCAACGTTGGCCATCGTGGCGTCCTTGCCGTAGACGAACCAGTCGACGATTTCAATGCCGGCCTTTTCGAGACCCGCACGCAGCTGCGGACCCGCCTTTTCAAGGGCCGTTTCACCGCCCACCACGGCAGCCGTCTTGCCGAGGAAGTGGGTGACTTCGCCGATATTGTCGTAGCAGTTCGGACCAACGCTGTAATGGGGCAGCGTCACTGTGTAGTTTTCAGCCATTTTGTCTTTTCTCCGTTGATTGGATGGGAGCGCAGATTGCGTGCCGGCGCGCTTTTGGAACTGCACTCGGAAGCCCGCATTCCTGGTGCATGAGGCACCTTTTGAGGGCGGGTCTGTCGATTCTAGGAAAAGAGAGGATCATCCAAAGAGAGGCGGAGAAAAGAATTCCTCTCTTCCTTGCGGCACTTCCAACGGGAATGGATATTCGCCCTAAGCAGAAAACCTCAAATGGCAGAAAGCTCGATTCTGAGGCAATAAAAAACCCCCGGCGTTCGTAAACGTAGGGGGTTTCGGGCAAAGGGCCTTCCGGCCCTGTCGCTTCGAGGATTAGGCTTCGGCCTTGCGGACGAGACGTTCCTTGATGCGGGCAGCCTTGCCGGAGCGTTCGCGCAGGTAGTAGAGCTTGGCGCGGCGGACGTCGCCGTGACGCTTCACTTCGATGCTGGCGATCATCGGGGAGTAGGTCTGGAACGAACGTTCCACGCCTTCGCCGGACGAGATCTTGCGAACGATGAACGAGGAGTTGATGCCGCGGTTGCGACGGGCAATGACGACGCCCTCGAAGGCCTGGACGCGCTTGCGCGAGCCTTCAACCACGTTGACGGAGACGACAACCGTGTCGCCGGCGCGGAAATCGGGGATGGTCTTGCCGGCGGTGACGCGGGCGAGTTCTTCCTGTTCAAGAACCTGAAGGAGATTCATTTTTTGCTCCAAAGCCATCATCATGCGGCCTGAATGTTAGGGGACAAAATCCCGCCGCAGATAGGATGGTGATTGTTGTGAAAGGGACAGCGCGGATAGGGTTATCTGCGCCCGCCCCTGGATTCGATCTTCGCGCCGAGAGACCTGAGGAACTTATAGTCCTCCTTGGTCAGCAGACCCGAAGAATCGGCGATTGTAATGAGGTCGGGGCGCGTCTGCAAGGTGAGCTCGAGACTTTTTTCGCGCGACCACTTTTCAATATTCTTGTGGTGCCCCGAAAGGAGCACCTCCGGCACCGGCATGCCGCGCCAGACTTCTGGCCGCGTATAGTGCGGCGCGTCGAGAAGCCCTGTCGCGAAGCTCTCGTCCGAAGCAGAAAGATCCTTGATGGCGCCGGGGATCTGCCGCACGACGGCGTCGATCAGGGCGCACGCGGGGATTTCGCCCCCGGAAAGCACGAAGTCCCCGAGGCTCACGACCTCATCAACCTCGGCTTCAAGGAACCGTTCGTCAATCCCTTCGTAGCGTCCGCAGACGAGCACCACGGGCTCTTCGTCGGCCGCAATTTCCCTCACGCGCCGGTCGGTGAGGCGCGTGCCGTTGGGCGCGAAGCTCATGACGCGGCCGGTGTTGCCCGACTGACGGATCGCAGCGAGCGTCTGAGCGAGGGGCTCAGCCATCATCACCATCCCGGGGCCGCCCCCGAAAGGCCGGTCGTCGATCGTGCGGTGAAGGTCTGTGGCCGTTTCGCGCGGGTTCCAGGTGTTGAGGGACCAGAGGCCGCGCTTTCTCGCCCGCGCCGTGATGCCGCAGTCGCGAACGCTCGCAAAGATTTCCGGAAAGAGCGTAATGACGTCAAAACGCATGGAGTTCACCTTTTGAGACTTCAGCGCCAGGCCGGATCCCAGTCAAAGACCGCGCGCTTTTCCTCAGGGTTGAGTTCAAGCACGTAGACGTCCTTGACGTTCGGGATGAGAAACTGCTTCTTTTCTCCGGCTTCATCCTCATACTCAATGACGAAGAGATCCTGTGCGCCGTTGGAGCTGACGCCCGCAATGACGCCCAATTCCGTCCCCTCGCGGTTGAATGCGGGAACGCCTTCAAGGTCGATCGCCCAGACGGCATCCTGGCCGGCAGCCGGGAAGTCCTTCCTGAAGACGCCGACCTTCACGCGGACGGCATCGGCCGCTTCCTTCGATTCGCATCCGTCCCATTTGGCGATGAGTCCCGTGCCGTGAACGCGAAGTCCCTTCACATGCACGGGCGTCTTGACGCCGAGGCGGTCGACAAGCACCCAGTCGCGCACTTTCTGGAGCACCTCGCCCGTACCTTCAGGCTGAATGCGCACCCAGCCCTTGAAGCCGTAGGCGCCGGCGGTGCGGCCGAGCTCGATGAGTTCGTCCGGGGAATCGCTCCGGGAGATGTCGGAATCTGTCATAGCGAATGAAGAATGGGAATGTTGCAGACAAGCGAAACCCCGCATTTTCCTCTGGCGTAGATACCGGACTCCATTTTGGCGACCTTCCCTGGTGCTGATCCAATGTGCTTTGACACGAGAGGCACGATCTGCGAGCGGGAAGCTTCGCGGGAGTCCGCACCGAAAAGAGATGCGGGGTTTTTCAGCGGGACGGAAGATGCTTCAGGGAAGCATCCCGTCCCCTTCAAGAACTGAAATTATTCAGCCTTGGCAGGTTCTTCAGCGGCAGGGGCCGGCTGAGCCTTGAATTCCTTGACGAGACGGGCAACCGTTTCGGAGAGCTGGGCGCCCTTGCTCTGCCAGTAAGCGACGCGCTCGAGATTGATCTGGAGCTTGACAGCCTGGCCGGCAGCCATCGGGTTGTAGAAGCCGACGCGCTCGATGAAGCGGCCGTCACGACGGCAGCGGGAGTCGCAAACGTTGAGGGAGTAGAAGGGACGCTTCTTGGCGCCGCCACGGGCGAGACGAATGATGACCATGAGTTACCTCTTAAATCATTGGTGCGTTGAATCAAAACCGAACCCCCGTCCCGGGGAGAAGCGGTTCTGCGAAAGTTTTGTGCAATTCCGGGCGAGCGGCATTGAACTGCTTTCCCGGTCTCACAGAATGCGCGATTCTACTCGAGATGGGAAGCCTTCTGCAAGCAGAAGTACATGGGTTTATCGGTCAGAGCGCCTGCGCGCGGCGCTGCAGCCGATCGAGCACGGCAAAAATAATGAGCGTGAACGCAGAAAGAAGAAGACAGAGCGCTGTTGCCGCGTCGAAATCCGCGCGCGATACGGCGTTGAAGATTTCAAGCGAGAGCGTATTCGTCTTTCCCGAAATATTGCCGCCGATCATCATCGTGATGCCTACTTCGCCCGAAGCCCGGGAAATGCCGAGAAGGAGGCCGGCAAGGATCTGCCCGCGAACGAGGGGGAGCGTCACCCGCCGAAAAACCGTGACGACATTCGCGCCGTGCACGCACGCGGCGAATTCAAGGCTTTTCAGGCGTTCGCCCGAAAGCGCGGCCTCAATGGGACGCACCACGAGGGGAAGGCCGGCAATGAAGGCGGCGAGAAACACCGCATTCTCAGAGAAGACAATGGAGAGTCCTGCCTCATCCAGAATCCCGCCCAATAAGCCGCCTCGTCCGAAAAGGAGGAGGAGCAGGTAGCCGAGCGCCACCGGCGGGAAAACGAGGGGGAGCGTCACGACGAAGCTCAGGGTCCGCACCCAGAAGGCGCTTCTTCTCGAAAAGAGGAGCGCAAGAAGCGGTGCAAAAAGAATGAAGCCTGCGCCCGCGGCAGCACAGGTCTTTGCCGTGAGGGTCACGGCAAAGAGGAGCTCAGGCGACCCCAGAAGCGAGCGCAGGGTATCCATCAGCGTCTATTCCGATCAACGGACGACGCCGAATTTGTCAAGAATGGCATCCGCCTTAGGCGAAGAAAGCCACTGCAGGAACGCCTTCACGTCGGCTGCTTCGCCTTCCGCGCCCTTCACGGGCTGCGCAGTCATGCGGATGGGTTCATACCCTTCCTTCACCGCCATGAAGCCCCCGAGCTTCGCCTTTCCCTGTCGCGCGGCGAGGAGATTGATGAAGCCCGCATCCATTTCTCCCTGGGAAACATAGGAGAGGACCTGCGGAACCATGGAGACGACGTTCATCTTGGACGCAACGTCCTTGCCGAAAGCGGCGCCGTCAAGGAATTCCTTCGCGGCGCGGCCGTAAACTGCGGCCTTCGGATCCGGCATGGCAATGCGCTTGACCTCGGACTTGGCGAGGTCAGACGGAGCCTTGAGCTCAAGTCCCTTCCTCCAGGCAAGGATCAGAGGCGTGTCGCCCAAGCGAACGCCGGCATCGACGTTAAGGACCGTCGTGAACTTCTTAAGGCTCGTGGCGTCCGAAATCACGACCGTCACGGGGCTTCCGCTCTTTACCTGAGCGAGCATCTGTCCGATGTTGCCGCCGAAGGCGCGCGAGACCTTTGCGCCCGTTTCCGCTTCGTACTTGTCGGCAAGGGCCTCCACCATCTTGACGTAGCCGCCGCCCGTCGTCACGGTGACCTGCGCCGAGGCGCCGGCAGAAAAGCCGAAGGCTGCGAGCACGGCAGCCGTCAAAAGAATCTTCTTCATGAAAGAGTCTCCTCCGTAAAAGCACTCCGCGGAATTTCTGCGATCGTTCCGTCCTCAACGAGGAAGGCTCGGTCGGCGAGTCTTCTCATCTCTTCTTCCGAGTGCGTGATGTAAATAAAGGGAACATTCATTCGGCGCGCCGCCCCGTCAATAAAGTCCATGAGCACGTGCCGACGCCTGGGGTCAAGGCTCGAGAGCGGTTCATCAAGAATGAGGAGCCGCTCGGCGCCCATGAGGGCCCGCCCGAGCGCAACGCGCTGCGCCTCGCCGCCCGAGAGCCCGGAGGGGAGACGTTCAAGAAGCGGCTCAAGCCCGAGAATTTCAATCGTTTCGTCAAAATCGACCGCAGACTTCCGGCCGCCGAAGAGGCTCGGGAAAAGGATGTTTTCCCGCACCGTGAGATGCGGAAAAAGCCGGTGCGACTGAAAGACGAAGCCGATTCCGCGGGACTGCGGCGGCAGCGAAATGCGGCGTGCGCGGGAATAAACCGTCAGGCCTTCAAGTTCGATCTCGCCGTCATCGGGCCTCATCGCGCCCGAAAGGAGATTGGCAACCGTCGTCTTCCCCGCTCCCGATTCGCCTCGAAGCACATTGATGCCGCGCTCAAGGTTGAGTTGAGCCTCAAGGGTGAAGCCGCCAAGCGTCTTTCGGAATCGGGCCTTCAGCATTTAGGAAAAAGTCTCCCGCAGCAAAAAAATGTCGCTATTCCCAATATGAATAACGAGGAACAACTCTAGCCGATTGCCGCGTCTCCCGCAATAATCCTTACGACGCAAGAAAAAGCGGTCCCGGGAATCCCAGAGACCGCTTCTCACAGAGCGCGGATTTCCCTTTCGGGATCCGATGCGCTTATTTGCCGAGCTTGCCCTTGAGCGCCCGGCAGGTTTCGGCGCCGTCAGCGACGAGACCGTAATCGGCCACTTCAAAGATCGGCGCTTCGGGGTCCTTGTCGACCGCAACGATCACCTTGGCATCCTTGATGCCGGCCGTGTGCTGGATGGCGCCCGAAATGCCGAAGGCCATGTAGAGCTGCGGGGCAATCATCTTGCCCGTCTGACCGACCTGCCAGTCATTGGGGCAGAGCCCCATGTCGACCGCCGTGCGGGTGGCGCCGATGGCAGCGCCGCAGGAGTCGGCGAGTTCCTCGAGGGCCTTGAAGCCCGCTTCGTCGATGAGGCCGCGGCCGCCCGCGACGACAACGCGTGCGGAGACGAGTTCCGGACGATCGCTCTTCGTTTCCGTGAACTTCACGAAGCGCGAGGTGTCGTCGGCATCCGGGCATTCGACGGTTTCAATGGGGGCGGCAACCTCGCCTTCCCCGGTTGCTTCGAAGGCGGTCGTGCGGACAGTGCCCACCACGACGACTTCTTCGGTTTCGACCGTCGCAAGAAGCGACCCGGCATAAATGCCGCGAACAAAGGTCTTCGGACCCTTCACGCCCACCACATCGGAAATCGCCGTGAGGTCGAGCATCGCCGCAACGCGGGGCATGGCGGCCTTGCCGAGCGCCGTCGCAGCAAAGAAGATGTGGGAATACCCGGGAGCTTCCGCCACGACAAGGTCCGCGAGGACCTCGGGGAGCTCCTGCGCGAGCTTCGCGTTCTCGGCGAGAATCACCGTGCGCACGCCCTTCAGCTTCGCGGCCTTCTCGGCCACGGCCTGGCAGCCGTTGCCGGCAACCAGAATGTCGACGGGCTCACTCATCTGGAGGACGGCGGTCAGCGCATGCGCGGTCGCAGGACGCAGATTCACATTGTCATGATCAGCAATCAGAAGCGCAGTCATTCTTTCGTTCCTTCAAATCCTTAGATCACATGCGCTTCGTTGCGAAGCTTCTCAACGAGCTCATCCACGCTCGAAACCATCACGCCTGCCTTGCGTGCCGGCGGAGGTTCGACGGAAAGCGTCTTCACGCGCGGCGTGAGATCGACGTCGAGTTCGCCCACGGGAATCGCTTCCACGGGCTTCTTGCGGGCCTTCGCCATGGAGGGAAGCGTCACGTAGCGGGGCTCGGCAAGGCGGAGGTCCGCAGTGATCACGGCCGGGATCGAGAGTGACACGGTCTGCGTGCCGCCGTCGGTTTCGCGCGTGACGACGAGGCGTCCGTCGTCCGCGAATTCGATTTCGCTTGCAAAGGCGCCAAGCGGATAGCGAAGGAGCCCCGAAAGCATCGGGCCCGTCTGACCGCAGTCGTCGTCAATCGCCTGCTTGCCGAGAAGCACGATGCCGGGCTTCTCGCGCTCGACGATCTGAGCAAGAATCTTCGCGGCGGCGAGAGGTTCGACGGCGTCGTCGGTAACCACATGAATGGCGCGGTCGGCGCCGATCGCCATGGCGGTGCGCAGAACATCAACCGACTTCGCGCCGCCGATCGAAACCGCAACCACTTCCGAGGCTTTTCCCGCTTCCTTCAGCTCGACGGCCTCTTCAACCGCAATTTCATCGAAGGGGTTCATCGCCATGCGGGCGAGCTTGATGTCCGGTCCGGAATGGTCCGGGAGCGGGCGGACCTTGACCTTCGCGTCAACGACCCGCTTCACAGCAACTAATATCTTCATTGCGTTCCTCAACAAAAATCGGGATGCGCCCCGGTCCGGAGCTCGCAGCCTGGGCTTCTTCCATTAACCGAAGCGCTGGCGGAACCTTCTGCGGAGGGGAGGATTATGAAGGCGGAGAGAAGCTCCGCCTGAGAGCAATTCGCAATTATAACGGCGGGAATCCCTTGAAAATCGCCGCCGTTAGATGATTTTGAGCGGTTTTAGCCGTCTCTCAGAGAACGAGCGGAAGAACCGCTCCCGCTACGCAGGCGTAGCGGATGCCTTTGCCGACGGCAATGGCGAGAAGGCTCATGAGCGGGTCAATCCTGAGCCACCCCGCCGCCACCGGAATCGCGTCTCCCACGACGGGAAGCCACGCAAAAAGAAGCGCCCAGGCGCCCCAGCGCCTCACCCACAGGACGGCCTTCGTCTCCCGCTTCACCGTTGGGATGAAGCGGCCGATCACCCAGGAAGTCATGGAGCCCAGCGTGTTTCCTGCCGTCGCGACGGCAAGGAGCCAGGCCCAGCGCTCGGGCTGCGCGGCGAGCGCCCCGGCGAGCATCACTTCGGAGCCCCCGGGGAAAAGCGTCGCCGACACAAAGGCCGTCACGAAGAGCGCAATGTCGATGCTGTCGCTCGCAAAGAGCGCAAGCACCCATGCCGTCATGTCGCCCATCAGCGAAAGAGCGCCTTCATTTCAGCCGTGCGCTTCAGGGCTGCTTCCACGGCCTCGTCCATCATCCGGTCAATGTCGAGCCGGTTCATGACCTCGAGCGCCTTTGCCGTCGTGCCGCCCTTGCTCGTTACCTTTTCGCGCAGAAGCGAGAATTCCTCGCCGGACACGCGCGCAAGCTCAGCGGCGCCATAGACCGTGCCGAGCGCGAGCGCATGAGCGCTCTCTTCAGAGAGCCCGCGCTTCAGGCCCGCCTTCTCGAGCGCCTCCATGAAGCGGAAAACGTAGGCCGGACCGCTCCCGGGGATAGCGCCCACAAGGTCGATCTCCGACTCATTCCTCACTTCGACGACCTCGCCCCCGGCGCGCAGCACGCGGAGCGCCGCCTCGCGAAGCGATTCGTCCATCCCTTTAGGCGACCAGAGCCCGGCAATGCCGGCCCCGACCATCGCCGGGGTATTAGGCATCGCGCGCATGAGGGGGTAGCCCCCGAGCCAGCCGGAAAGAACGCCCGCTTCGATGCCGGCAGCGATTGAGAGCGCAGCTCCCTTCGGGTTCAGAAGCTTCACGATCGGCTCCACTGCCGCCTTCATGGTCTGGGGCTTCACGGCGAGCACCAGAAGATCGCAGGCCGTGATCCAGCCGCCCGGCTCCTTATGCGTTCTGGCGCCCAGGGCTTCGAGCTTCGCGAGCTTTTCCGGGTGATGGTCCACCACGTGAACCGTCAGGTCTTCGGCCTTCTCCTTGAGAAGGCCCCCGATCAACGCCGCGGCCATGTTGCCGCCGCCCAGAAATCCTATCGTCAGCATGATTCTCTCCTAAATTCCAAGTCAGGCTTTTTGCGCGTAATTGCGTTCGCCGAAAATGGCGCGGCCGATCCGCACCATTGTGGATCCGGCTTCAACGGCTTCGTCCATATCTGCGCTCATGCCCATGGAGAGCGTGTCGGCATGGGGATGAGCCTTTTTAAATTGATTGAAGAGCTCCCGCATCGCGAGAAGCGGCTTCATGCGGGCCTCATAGGTCTCCGCAGGCGCCGGAATCGCCATCAGGCCGCGAAGCCTCACGCGGGGCAGCATTTCGATTTCTGCGGCGAGCGCCTCGAGCGCATCGGGCTTGACGCCCGACTTCGATTCCTCGCCGTCGATATTGACTTCGATAAGCAGGTTGAGGGGCGGAAGATCCTCCGGACGCTGCTCGGACAAGCGCCTCGCAATGCGTTCACGGTCAATCGACTGCACCCAGTCGAAGCGCTCGGCAACGCCGCGCGTTTTATTGGCCTGGAGCGGCCCGATGAAATGCCATTCGAGCGCGAGTTCCGGATGGTGCTCGCGAAACCAATCCACCTTCGAGCACCCTTCCTGAGCGTAGTTTTCGCCGAAGGCGCGGGCGCCGAGCTTCGCGCACTCGAAAAGCGCCTCCGCGCTGAAGGTCTTACCGACAGCAAGAAGCGTCACGTCGCCGGCGCTCCTCCCGGCCTTCTTCTCCGCCTCATGGAGCTCCTGAACAACGTGATTCCACCGGGCATCCAGCCCGGGAGTCAGATCGGTCATGGCATTCCTTTAAAAGTAGATTTCAAGTGGGAAAGGTTATCGCGTTCGGGTGCGCTTACGCGCAAAAGGCGCGCCGCGTTTTTCCGCTATTGATTCAGGTCAAGGAAGACTGCATCCGGCTGACAGAGAAGCACGCCTTTGAGCCTTTGCGGGAGTGCCGGCGGGTCCTTCAGGAAGCACGGTAAGGATCACTCTGAAAGGAGAGTAGAGGGGAACGGCTACTCCAAGAGTGCATTACAAAGATGGAGTCCTCTCCATTCCGCTCCGGGCGCTTTTCCCCTTCGTTATGAATGCAGTGAGGATCACTCACTTATTCAATTGTTTTATCTAAATAAATTTAAAAATATCCAGAATCAGGATCATCGTTGAAGATCAACGATCGATCTTGAAAAATTCTTTCTCGTACACTCCTTTGACATAGAGACGCACTTTTCTCCTCAAAGGGAGGTTCCTCATGTCAGTCAGCATTCATTTGAGCGCTTTCGCCGCAAAAGGCCGGGCCATCTTCTTCGCTTCCAAAACCGCTGAAGCCGGGGACCGCCTTGCCTCTGGGATCAGGGAGTTCGACGACCTTCTCGACGGAGGATTCCCCAAAGCGGGGCTCACTGAGATTCTCGCGCCGGCATCCCGCCGCGGCGAAGTCAGGATGCTCCTCGGCGCGGTTTCTCATGCGGCTTCCGCCGTCTGGGTGCTCCCAGAGCGCGGGTTTGAACCGTTCCTGCCGGCCTTCGAGGCGTTCGGGATCGACATTTCCCGGGAACTCTTTGTGGTGCCGCCCACGGCAGAGGAGGCTTTCGACGCGGCCGAGCTTGCACTCTCAAGCGGCGAAGCCGAAGCCGTCGTCGCCTGGCTCCCTGCGCTCTCGCCGAAGCAGGACCGCATCCGCATGCGCAGGCTTCAGCTCGCAGCGCAAACGCACGGCGCCGCGCTTTTTGCCATCCGCCCGGCAGCGCTCGCCTGCCTCGCGCCCGAAGGGGTTCTCAGGCTTCTCTTTCTGCCGGAGGGCGCTGAGGCGATCCGCATCCGGGCCATCCGGATGAGCACCTTTCTCAATACCGCAAAAGAAATTCTTCTCGAGCCGTCGAAGCTCGCCCTCGGTGCCCGGCCGGCGAATGCCCCGGATCGTCAGTCTTCCAAAGACGAAAGAACCTCCCGGCCCTGCCAGCCGAGCCTCTTCCCGGAAGCGCTCCCGGCCTTCTGATTCCCAAATTCTTTCGAGCCCGATCTCATGTCTCCGGATTTCACGATTCTTTATTTCCCGCAGCTTCTTCTGGCGCTCAACCCGAAGCGTCTCTCTGCCCGGTCTTCTGATCCCGCCGCGCTCGCGGTCGAAGGCCGCATCGAAGCAAGGAACGCCGCTGCTGACGCGCACGGGATCCGCCGGGGAATGACAGAAAAGGAAGCCCTGCTGCGCCTTCCCGGTCTCAGCCTTGAACATGCGAGAGCAACCGCCGCCGCTGAACTCACGACGCTGATGCTTCTTCTCGCGCGGCGCTATTCAAAGGAAGCCCGGCTCATCCGCTCTCCCGGATCCGGCGCGGCGGCGCTCCTCCTTCACTGCGGGTGCGAGGAAGCCGAAAAAGCGCATGCATGCTTTGAGGCGCTCGGTTTCAACAACTTTGCAGCATCCGCCTCCACCCTGATGGAGGCGCTTCAGAAAGCGGCCGGTTCGGCAGAAGACGAAGCGGAAGCCTTCGATGCCGAAGGCCTCGTGAAGCACGCCCGTGCATTCGGCGCGAGCGTCCCGAATCTTCCGGAAATGAATGAAGCCCTGGCGCTCCGGGCAACGCTTGACCCGGACGCGAAGCCCCTTCAGGCGGAGCGCATGGCTGCCGCCATCGCTTCGTGGGCGGCTGCAGAAGCATTCAATCGGCTGACCCTGGAAATCGCGCTTCGTGATGAAGCGGGCCGTCCGGTCAGGCGCTTTTGGGAGCAGTCGTGCGTCTTTTTCTTCAGCGAGACGGGTTCGGAAAAGACAACCCGGGAGCTCGCGCGCTTTTTGCTTGAAGCCGCTTCCGCGACGCTCCTCGGAAGCCTCTCCCTCAGGGCGCGCGGCGAAAAGCGCGTCCGTAAGGCGTCTTTCCTCGTCCGGAAGCTCGAGGAGCGCTTCGGCTCAAGGCGCGTCTTTCAGCTCGAGCGGACGGGAAGGATGCTCCCTGAAACGCTTCAGAGACACGCGCCTGCTGAAGCGCTTCGCCCTCTGGCGCACCAGCGAGCGCCGGTCAGAAGCGATGCGGGCGGGCTTCCCTTCCCGACGGAAGTCTTTCCGGAACCGCGCGAGCTTCCCCTCGGCAACGGACTTCAGCCGGTCCTTGAAGGACCGCTCGCGCTCGAAGCCGAAGACCGCGCGATAAACGGAAGAACCTACTACAGCGCCCGGAGCGTTCGCGGCGAACGTCTCTGGCTCTACCGCGAGGATGCGTCCGGAAGATGGTTCCTGCAGGGCCGATTTGCCTGATTTTTCATTGACCGAAGACGTCATTCTGAAGAGGAGCGGTTGCTAAAATTTCGCTCTAAAAAATCCTGCAACCGAGACCTCCTCATGCCACGGCCTGTACTGCTTCACAGCTGCTGCGCGCCCTGCTCGAGCGCCATCCTTGAATGGCTCCTTCAGCACGACTACGCCCCGACCATTTTCTACTTCAATCCGAACATCTTCCCTCAGGAGGAATACCTCGTGAGGAAGAACGAGTGCCAGCGCTATGCGGCGAAGCTCGGCGTCCCCTTCGTCGACGGCGACTACGACCACGCGCTCTGGCACGAGGCGGTGAAGGGGCTCGAGAATGAACCCGAACGCGGCGCGCGCTGCCGCGTCTGCTTCGGCGTGCGCATGCTCGCCACCGCCCGGACCGCGAAGCGACTCGGCATTGAATCCTTTACAACGACTCTGGCCGGGAGCCGCTGGAAGCGGCTCGAACAGATCCGCGAGGCGGCCGAAGAAGCCGCACGCCTCACGCCCGGGACAGCCTACTGGGACATGAACTGGCGCAAAGGCGGTCTGCAGCAGCGCAGGGGCGAGCTTCTCAAGGAAGAGGGCTTCTACAACCAGCTCTGGTGCGGCTGCGAATTTTCGATGGGGCACCTTGCCCTGCGCCCGATTGAGGAGATCCCGGTCTATGCGCGCGAATTCGTTCTGAAGCTCGGGGACAAAACCAGGGAAGCGAAGGAAGAGGAGAAGCATTCATGACCGCGCTCATCACCGTCCTCGGCTACGTTGCGGTCATTCTCATCGGCGTCTTCATCCGCGCGCAGGGACTCGTTCCGAGAGATCTCGCGAAGCCCGTGGGGTTCCTCGTTCTCAACATCACGCTCCCCTGCGCGATCATCACGTTCCTCAACGGCGTCACGCTTCCGGTCGAACTCCTCGCCACCATCCTCATTCCGATTACGGCGACCTGGATCATGATCGGCATTGCCTGGCTCATGACGCACCGGCGGCCCGACCGGGACAAAGCCGTCCCCTTTGCCATGCTCAACATGTCGAGCTTCAACGTGGGGACCTTCGCCATGCCCTTCACGATGGGGCTCGTTTCGCCGCTCGGCTTTCTCGTCGTCTGCCTCTTCGACATCGGCAACGCCATCATGTGCACAGGCGGCACCTACGCCTTTGCATTCCGCGGCAACGGCGGCGCCCTGAAAGCCTTTCTCAACGTCTTCCGCACGCTCGCGCACGCCGCTCCCATCTGGACCTACCTCATTCTCCTCACGCTTTCCTTCCTTGAACTCAAGGTTCCGGGACCCATTCTGCAGTTCTGCAAGGTCGTAGGGGGCGCCAATACCTTCCTCTCGATGCTCCTCATCGGCCTCTCGATCAACCTCGCGATCAACTGGGAAAAGTTCGGCGAGCTTTTCAAAATGATGTGCGTACGCTACGTCGTCAACGCAATCATCGCCGTCGGCCTCTACTTCCTGCTGCCCTTTCCCCTTGAAGTGCGCCAGGCAATCGCCGTTACGATGATGTCGCCGCTTCCCGTCATGGGCGTCATCTTCACGATGAAGGCGAATCTCGACTGGGAGGCCGCCGCCAACATCAATTCCGTTTCCGTCCTGGTATCGGTGGCCGTCATGTGCGCCATGCTCGCCGCGTTTACGGGTTGACGTTTCTCAAATTCCGAACCTCCCGGACGCTCCTAAAATAGAAAGTTCCGATACCGGAATTCTCTCGGAAATTTCAAAAAAATGAATATTTTCCTCATTCTCTTCCTGGCTATTCTCGCGATCGCAGTGCTTCTGCGCTTTCGCGTGATGATCGGCCTCGCCATTCTCGCGGCGGGCGCCGTCATGTGGATTCTGAACGACCGGTCGCTCGCAACGCTCTGGTCGAGCGCCGTGGAAACGGCGACGCTTCCGAGAACCTACGACCTCATCTTCGCGCTCTACTTCGTCATGTGCCTTGAGGTGCAGCTGAGAAAATCCGGAACGCTGAAAGGCATGGTCGAGGCCTTGAACCGGCTCTTCTCCTCATCGCGCATCACGCTCGCCGTCATGCCCGCGTTCCTCGGGCTTCTCCCGTCGCTCGGGGGCGCGCGCTTTTCCGCCCCGATCGTTCAGGCGGCAAGCGAAGGGATGAATATTTCTCCGGCCCGGAAGGCTTCCATCAACTACTACTTCCGCCACATCTTTGAGACCTCAAGCCCGACGGTGCCCGGAATGCTCCTTGCCTGCGCGATTGCCGGCATTCACCTCTCCGACCTCGTGCTACACCTCATCTGGTTCGCCGCAGCCACCTTCATCGTGGGGTGGTTCGTGCTTCTCGCGCCCCTGAAGGGCGAGGATCACGTCAAAAAGAAGGTCTCGACGGGGGCTTCGCGCCTCGCGGACTTCGGAAACGTCGCCCTTGCGATCTCCCCGGTCGTTCTCAACATTCTCCTCATGCTCATCTTCAACATGCCCGCCGGCATCGCGATGGGCATCTCCGTACTGGCGCTCATCCCGACCTTCTACTTCCTGAAGCGCCCCGTGCCCATCAAGGACATTTTCCTCGAGGCCTTCGACCGGAAGCTCCTTCTCAACGTCGTGATGATTCTCTACTTCATTTCGCTCCTTTCCGGCACCGGGGTTCTTGACGAAACGCTCGCGGCTCTCAAGGCGCTTCCGCTTCCGACTCCCGTGATCTTCGCGATGCTCTCCGTCCTGGTCGGCCTTCTCACCGGCATGTCCCAGGGCTACATCGCGATGGCCATGCCCATCTGCGCGGCAATTGCACCGGGAAGCCTCACTTACGCCGGCATGGCAATGGTCTTCGGCTGCATCGGCCAGATGCTCACCCCCGTGCATCTCTGCTTCACGATTTCGGTGGACTACTTCAAGGCCGACTTCTTCCAGTCCTTCAAGCAGATCTTCATCTGCGAAGCGATCCTTGCCGTCATCTTCTCCGCCTGGACCTACTTCACATGGGCCTAAGCACAAACGCTTAAGATTGAGCGTTCTAAAATATCCAATTCTTCTTTTCCGCTTCCCGGGCGGCCTCACTTCATCCACGCCGCCTGCGGAACGCGAACGAGTTTTTCCGGAGCTTTTCGACATGAAAGAAATTCGCACCCGCATCGCGCCGAGCCCCACCGGCATGATGCACCTCGGTACCGCGCGCACGGCCATTTACTGCTGGGCTGTCGCCCGTCACTTCGGCGGCAAGTTCCTCCTGCGCATTGAAGATACCGATCAGGTGCGCTCGACCAAGGAAGCCGTGCAGGTGATTCTTGACGGCATGAAGTGGCTCAACCTCGACTACGACGAGGGCCCCATCTATCAGATGGACCGTCTTGCCCGCTATAAGGAAGTGGTCGACCAGATGCTCGCCGACGGCCGCGCCTACTACTGCTACGCGACCCCGGAAGAACTCGATGAGCTTCGCGAAGCGCAGCGCGCCCAGGGCCTCAAGCCCCGCTACGACGGCCGCTGGCGTCCTGAAAACTGCAAGGGCCGCCCGATTCCCGAAGGCGTGAAGCCCGTGATCCGCTTCCGCAACCCCGACGAGGGCGCGGTGACCTGGGACGACGCCGTCTACGGCCCCATCACGGTTCAGAATTCCGAGCTCGACGACCTCATCATCATGCGCAACGGCATCCCCACCTACAACTTCGCCGTTGTGGTGGACGACTGGGACATGAAGGTGAGCCACGTGATCCGCGGCGCCGACCACATCAACAACACCCCGCGCCAGATCAACATCTACCGCGCGCTCGGCGCTGAGGTGCCCGTCTTCGCGCACCTCCCGCTCATCTGCGGTCAGGACGGCCAGAAGCTCTCGAAGCGCCACGGCACGGTGTCCGTTCTCGAATACGAAAAGAAGGGCTACCTCCCCGAAGCGATCTTCAACTACCTCGCGCGCCTCGGCTGGGGCCACGGAAATATGGAGAAATTCTCCCGCGAGGAGCTCGCCAAGGTCTTCGACCTCAAGGACTGCTCGCGCGCTTCCGCCCGCATCGACTGGAAGAAGCTCGACTGGCTGAACGGCCAGTACATGAAGGAAGCCGACGATGCGCGCCTCGCGGAACTCGTTCAGCCCCGCATCGAAGCCCGCGGCGGCCTCATTGAGAATGGTCCCGACCTCGTTCAGGTCTGCGGTCTTCTGAAGACCCGCAGCGCCACCCTCGAAGCGCTCGCCGACGCCGCGCTCTTCTTCTATGTTGAGAAGGATGCGGACCCCGAAGCCCTCGCTGCGGCCCTCGCCGACGGCGGCCGCGAAGCGCTCGCGCTCTTCGGCGAAAAGCTGAAGGCCCTCGATGAAGTCACCCCTGAAAACGTCTACCACGTCATTCAGGCCGTGATGGCTGAGCGCGAAATCCCGATGAAGGTTCTTGCCACGCCGCTTCGCGTCGGCGTCTGCGTTGCCGACCGCACGCCGCAGATCGACCGCACGCTCTGCCTCATCGGCCGCGAAAAGGTGCTCGCCCGCATCGCGAAGGCGCTGGCCTAAAGAGAAGTCGTTTCCGATTTCCTGAGAAAAGGGACTGTCCGAAAGGATGGTCCCTTTCTTTTTTCATACGTTCGGGATCTGCGCACTTGCTTTTTTCGGGAGACTTCTGTATAGTTCGACCTCTCCGCAGTGATGTCCCCATCGTCTAGCGGTTAGGACGGCAGCCTCTCACGTTGTCAACTCCGG
>NZ_CALDXB010000011.1 GCF_937923675.1 uncultured Sutterella sp.
TGACGTTTCTGCAGGCATCTTAGGAGCGAGTGTAACTTTTGATGGGAAGTTCAGGAAATACGACGATCATTACTGATGCTGCATCCGGGGAAGCCAATCGTTATTCCGGCATCTCTGCAACGACGGGAAATACATCCGTCACGGTTGCGGATGGAAAAACTTTGAATATTGAAGGGACGCTGGAGGATATTCAGGGTGCCGATCGCATTTATTTAGTATCGAGCAGGCCGGGTGCTTCGCTTGATATAACGGGCGATATCAACGGCACATTAAAGACAGCATCCAATGCGTCCATTCGCGGCGTAAGGGCATACGGCGATACCAGGATTGATGGAAAGTTTAATCTCGTCGTCAATGGGGGATCGGGCGATATTGTCGGTGCAGAGGCATGGGAAGGGGGACATCTTCAATTTGCTGGAGAATCAACAGACATCACAGTTAATTCGACGGGAGGACGTGTTATCGGCGTTCAGAATCATACTAGCAATGGAGCAATTATCGATTTTAATGCCGCGCAAACCACCATAAGCGTGGATAATTCCTCTGGGTCGGGCACATATTCTCAGGGCGTTCTGGCGTATCAATCTACAACTAATTTCACTGGAAACGCCACTATTGCAGTAAAGGGAAATACTGCCGAGACTTACGGCGTGGATGTTCAGTGCGATCCGGGAAATAAATTTGATACCGTTGTTAATTTTTCCGGTTCCGAAACAAAAATCGTTGTTTCGGCAAAGAATCATGTATTCGGAGTAAGGCCCTCCGGCGTCCCGGGAGAAATTAATTTCACCGGAGAATCCGCATCCGTGGAAGTCGAATCCGAAAAAGGGGTGGCTGCCGGAGTCTGGACTCAATACGGCGGTCATGCGAACTTCGCTGCCGATGCATCAATCAAAGCTGTTACGCATGGTTCCGGAGCTGCGTACGGCGTGCGCGTGACGAATTACGCCAACTATGCCGGCAATGCAACATTCGAGAAATCCTTGACGATTACAGCGACGGCAGATGAAGCCAGCGCCTACGGCATTCTCAACGATTCGAACTCTAAGGAGGCGGGTTCGTCGACAGATGACGGCATCCTGTCCGTCGCCGGATCCACAGTTATTACTGTTTTCTCGAAGTCGAATCAGGCTGCAGGCATCGCAGCAAGCGGCGATCTCGCGCAGGTGACGCTCGGGAGCGTTGCTGTCCAGGCATCATCTGAATCCGGCACTGCTCTTGGCATTGCAGCAAACAACAGCGGCATCGTTGCGCTTAACGGGGACGTAAATACCATTGCGGCTTCGGGCGCGAGCTCCGTCGGCCTGGCAGCGCAGAAGTCCGGTCAGATCATCATGTCGGGTACAACTACGGCTGCCGGCGAATTGGCTGGCGTGATGATTGACGCGGATTCGTCCATGACGCTTAAGGAAGAGGCGGTTCTCTCAACCAACACGATGTCGAGCGAGGGCACGATCAATCTTGCAGACAGGTCGCTCCTCGCGGTTGCAGGAGAGGTGGGCGGCAGTTCGGAGCTTGGAACCATTGCAGCCGACGGCGCGACGGTAGCTCTCGGAGCCGGCAAGTTTGCGGTTGATTCGCTGAACGGAACCGGCAATACGCTCTATCTCTCGAATCTCAAGTCGACGGATTCCGTCGACATTAACTCTGCGTCATCCCTTACCGTTGCGGCCTCGGGAAGTTCTAATGACGGCTACGCCAATGGCCTCGAAGCATTCAATGCTCTGAAGACGAAAGTCGTTGTCGCCGAAGGCACGGACAATGTCTACGTGGTAGAGGAAGGAACCGTGAATGACGGCATAGCAGCTGCGCAGAACGAAGACGGAACATGGACGACGACGACAAGGGCGAATCAGAAGCTCGTCGGATTCAGTTCGGTCAATGCGCTTTCCGTACTGGCGTGGCGCCATGAGATCAACTCGCTCTCCAAACGCATGGGCGAGCTTCGTGATTCGCCGTCCGGCATTGGCAGCTGGGTGCGTCTCTATGGTTCAGAACAGGAATACGGCGCAAGGAGCATTACAAACAAGAGCACGACGATTCAGGCTGGCGCCGATGTTTCCCTCGGCGACTGGAAGCTTGGTCTCGCAGGCAGCTACACCGACGGCAAGGCGTCTTATGGTCTGGGAGAGGCCGACACGGACAACTACGGCATCGCTCTCTACGGCACCTGGCTGATTCCCTGCGGCGCGTACGTCGACCTGATCGCCCGCTACAACAGGCTCGACAACGATTTCGATCTCAACGGCATGAACGGTTCCTACAACAACAATGCCTGGAGCTTCAATGCGGAGGCGGGATACAAGTTCTCCTTTGCGGAAGAGCGCTTCTTCGTCGAACCTCAGGCCGGCCTGAGTTACGGTCTTGTGGAGGGCGCGAGCTTCAGGACGGAGAACGGCGTGCAGGTCGATCAGGATGATTTCAAGACTTTCATCGGCCGCGCAGGGCTCCGCGCCGGCATGTCCTTCCCGGAAAAGAAGGGCACCATCTACGCGCGCGCTTCCGTTGTTCACGACTTTGAGGGCGACCTTGATACTGCATACCGCTACGGAGCGGTCTCAAGAAATGCCACGCATGATGATCTCGGCGGCACCTGGATGGAATACGGCCTGGGCGCCAATTTCAATCTGACCGAAGGCACCTACATCTACGCGGATTTGGAACGCAATGACGGCGGCCGCGTCAAGGAGAACTGGCGCTGGAATATCGGCCTTCGCCATACGTGGTGATCAACAGGCGATAGGCTTTGAGAGAAGAGAGAGGGGGCATTCTCAAAACGGGAGTGCTCCCTTTTGTTTCTTTTTTTCATGAAAGATGTGGCTGCTCCCGTAAACCAGCCTCTCTCCCGCGCGATAATCATGAAAAGCCTTTCTGCGCATTTCGCGCAGCCCCAAAGCCTTTTGGGAGAAATATATGCAGTCCGGGCTTCTTGAATTCACGGATTTTCTCGGCATCGTCGCCTTTGCGCTCGCCGGGATTCTGGCTGCTGAAAACAAAAAGGTCGATCCGGTCGGCGTTTTCGTCATGGCTTTCACCACCGCCTTCGGTGGCGGGATCATTCGCGACCTCATCATCGACAACCGGCCCATGTACTGGATTGCGCACCCCGAGTACGTCTGGGTGACGCTCATCATGACGATGTTTGCGCCCGCCATCATCCGGCGCTTTCAGGCAAAGGTTCTGCGCGAGCTCTTCATCTGGTCGGACGCGATCGGGCTCGGATTCTTTGCTGCGGGCGGCACGTCGCTTTCCATCACCTGCGGGCTGCCCTATCTCCCGTCCGTGCTTCTCGGCGTCTGCACCGGCGTCTGCGGGGGACTCATGCGCGACGTCTTCCTCAACCGCCTTCCGATGGTAATGTCGGACCGCCAGCCCTATGCCTTTGCCGCATTCATCGGCGCCTGGCTCTATGTCGGCATGCGCGTCCTCGAATGCCCGGAATTCATCTCGCTCTTCGCCTCGACCTTCTTCATCGTGGGACTGCGCATGTTCTGCTGGTACAGGAAGATCATGTTTGCAGATTTCGGCAAATTCAGGCATAAAAGGTAGAACTTCCTGCAAGCCTGTTTAACTTCCCATCACTGAATATCTAGGGAATCGTTGTTTATCAATAAAAATCAATAGATTAAGATTTAAATTGGGAGAATTTCTCAGTGGATGCATAAGAAAAATCTCTGTTATAACAGAGAATCTTCCGGAAATTTCTCCGTTATAACGGAGATTTTTCCAATTGATCCGATGAGTGAATTTGCCTGAAGAGAGAGAATCAGGCAATGAATCCAGGTCTCCTGACGGGAAAAAGCCGGCACGCACCCAAATGCATGCCGGCTTTCTGAGGCTTCAGGATTCAAACGGGCTTCACGGCGCGTTTTTGCCGGTCGGCGCCTGAGGTGGAAGCGCGTCAGAGGAAGCTTCCGTTCCTGCGAGCGGATCCTCCTTTGATTCGTCAGCCTTTGCCTCTTCCGGAGCTGCCGGAGCGGGCTCAGGCTTCGGAGCCGGTTCTGCCGGAGCGGGCTCAGGCTTCGGAGCCGGTTCTGCCGGCTTCGTCTCGCTCTTAGATTCCCCCTGACCGAGCCTGGCCTTGAGGAAGTTGGCGAGCTTTCTCACCGGGCGGGGCTTCTTTTCCGCGTGAGGAACTACGTCCTGAGGGACGGCTTCCTCGCGAAGCTCTTCATCCATCATGGATTCTTCCTGACGGGTTTCCTCGGCATGCGTGCCGATCGGCTCGCCGATGGAGGCGCCGGCCTTGAGGGCCGAGGCCGTCTGGGCGGAGAAGAGACGGGCAGCGGCGTCGATCGTGGAGAGGTAGGTCACGTGTTCGAAGTCGGCTTCCGGCCAGATGCCGCGGCTTTCTGCGGCCACGACGATCGGAAGTTCAGGCGCCACGCGGCGGGCGGCTTCAGCCGTGTGGAAGGCGTCGACCGAGGAGTCGAGAAGCACAAGAAGCCGCGCCTGATGGAGATGCGCGCTCACCCAGGTGTCGTCCTTCGAGGGGTCGCCGAGAATCACGGCGATGCCCTTCGCGGCAAGGTTTTCGGCCGCGGCCTCATCGTCGACGACGGCAACGAGCGGAACGGAGGCCTGATCGAGCTGGAGCGCAAAGCACTCCGTGAGGTTGGCCGGACCCGTGACGACAACCTGGCCCGAAAGTTTCTCAGGAACCGTTTCAGCCGGGAGCGCCTCAAAGGGAGCTTCCCGCATCGCTGCCTTTCTCGCCCAGCTCCAGCGGCTCGTGAGCGCCTTGGAAATCTTAGGTTCGAGCCAGAATCCTACGGGGTTGAGCGCAATGGAAAGAATGGCGCCCGCGACCACGAGGTTCACGAGGTGTTGGTCGGCAAGGCCGAGCCCCGCCGCCTGACCGATCAGGATGAAGGAGAATTCGCCGATCTGCGAGAGGGAGACCGCAACGATGATCGCCGTATGGAGGGGATAGCGCAGCGTGTGGACGAGAAGGAAGGCCGCAAGCGACTTTCCGAAGAGAATGATGAAGAGAACGGCAAGGACCTCAAAGGGGCTCGTAATGAGGATGTGCCAGTCAAAGAGCATGCCGACCGCAACGAAGAAGAGCACCGCGAATGCGTCCTGGAGCGGAATGGATTCCGTGGCCGCTCTGTGGGCAAAGCGGCTCTCGCGCATCACCATGCCGGCGAAGAAGCTGCCAAGCGCAAAGCTCACGTGGAAGATTTCGGCGGCGCCGTAGGCGACGCCCACCGCGACGGCAAGCACAAAGAGCGTGAAGAGCTCTCTCGAACCCGTGCGCGCGACCTGGCCCATTGCCCAGGGGAGCACCCGGCGGCCGATGACGAGCATGATGGCGACGAAGAGCGCGGCGTTGAGGAGCGTCTTCAGAATGACGAATGCGAGGCCGCTTCCTGCAAGGCGCGCCGTGGTGCCGGGCTCGCCCGGGATCATGATGCTTGCAAAGGGCGGCAGCAGAACGAGGATGATGACGGTGGCAAGGTCCTCCACGACGAGCCAGCCGACGGCGATTCTGCCGTCAGAGCTCGCGAGCTTTCCGCGCACGTCAAGGGCTTTGAGGAGCACTACGGTCGAGGCGCAGGAGAGCGAAATCCCGAGCACGATCGCCTCCCCCCATGAGCGGTCGAAGAACCAGTGCGCGCAGAGGGCTCCGAGGAGCGTCGCGATCGCCATCTGGAGCACGGCTCCCGGGACTGCGATGCTCTTGACCGACCAGAGGTCCTTCATCGAGAAATGAAGGCCCACGCCGAACATGAGGAGCATCACGCCGATTTCTGAGAGCTGGTTCGCAAGCGCCGCGTCCGCGAAGACGCCGGGCGTATATTTGCCCGCCGCAATGCCGGCGAGCAGGTAGCCCACGAGCGCAGGCGCCTTCAGGAAGCGTTCTGCGATGAAGCCGAAGACAAGGGCAAGGGAAAACGCAATGACGAGCGTTGAGATGAGAGGAAGAGAGTGTTCCATCGTCGCGCTGGTAAGGTTCGGGGAAAGCGGGGGAATGCTTGCGGCAGTATAGCCTTTGGGAGAGGCATCGCTTACTACCCCGGGTGTAGAAGAAGAAAAAATTGTTCGCGCCCGGAGTTTTTCCTGAGAGAAGATTTATGCGGCGTTGATGTTCAGGCAGTGCGGCAGAAAGTACAATCCCCCCTGACAATCAACACCAAAGCCATTCAACGCTAACGTGCCGGCTTCAGAAGAGTCTGCGCCAATGTCTGAATCCAAAGAAGATAAGCCCAAGCCCGCTCAAGGGTCTTCCATTCCTCCTCAGCAGCCCGCTACGGTGAAGCCCGCGCGTTCGGGCATCCGCACGCCCCCTCAGCCCCAGGTGCCGCAGGTGCGCGTCTGCGCGCTCATACCGGTTTACGATCAGCCCGCGAAGCTCGAGGGCGTGGTGGCACAGCTCCGGCAGCTTTCTCTTCCGGTGATTCTCGTCGACGATGGGTCGCATGAGCCGACAAAGAGTCTCTGCGACCGGCTGGCAGCTCCCTTCGTGAAAGTGATTCATCACCCGGTCAATCAGGGCAAGGGCGCGGCCGTCATGACGGGGTTCAAGGCGGCGTCGCGTCTGGGCTACACGCACGTTCTGCAGGTGGATGCGGACGGGCAGATTGATCTGGCGGTGCTCCCCACATTGCTTCGGCTCATGCAGAAGTACCCGGCATCTCTCATCTGCGGCTATCCGAAATACGATGCGAGCGTGCCGAAGTCCCGCCTCTGGGGGCGAAAGCTCACGAACTTCTGGTGCGCGGTGAACAGCCTCTCGCTTTCGATTGAGGACGCGATGTGCGGTCTCCGGATTTATCCGGTGGCGGCAGCGCTCGATGTCTGCGAAAACGCGAGGCTCGGCCGCCGCATGGATTTTGACCCCGAAATTCTCGTGCGTCTTCTCTGGGCGGGCGTGCGCCTGAAGTACGTGCCGGTATCGGTGACTTACCCAGCAGACGGCGTGAGTCACTTCCGTCCCTTCGGCGACAACATGCGCATCAGCTGGATGCATGCGAAGCTCTTTCTCCAGATGATTACGCGCTTTCCCATCATCATCTGGTCGCGTGCCTTCGGGCGCGATCCGGTCTGCCTCCGCGAAGGAGCGCCCAAGCCCGCCGTGCAGAAGCCCCAGGAAGCAAAGCCCGCTCGTCCCGGAAGACCCCCTCTCGTCGATCCGGAGCGCGCCAGACGGGCAACCCATGCCGCGCAGGCGGCTCAGGAAGCTGCCGAACGCGTGCGCCTTGCCGCCACGGGGAACGCTGCTCAATCCTCGCCCCGCAAAGCCGATGACAGGCCTTCGTCCTGATCGTACTGAACGTCCAGGCCTTTTCTCTTCATAAAGCTTTTTCTGCGACTCATGCCGCCTCACGATCGACCGGAATGGCCGCTCCTCAGGGAGCGCACGAGCACCATCGGAATCCGGATCCTTCTGGCCGTTCAGAAGGTGCTCGGCGACAAAATCCTGCGGCTGATCCTGAAGCCCGTTCTGGCCTCATACTGGCTCACGAGCCCGAGATTGAGGCTGGTTGTTGGAGCGTATCAAAGGCGCGTGGAGAAGCTCGCGCCTTTTCTCTCACGCTTCGGGAGCCCGGAGCCCGGGATCTTTTCCGGCATCGCGCAGCTCGAACACTTTGCGCTCGCGATCTTTGAGAAGTTCGCGGCGTTGTCGGGAGAAGGAAAATCCGCGAGTCTCGATGTCGTCTCTGAGGAAATCTTCAGCTCGGACGGCAAAACTTCCGGAGCCGTGATTCTCACCTCCCACACGGGCTGTCAGGAGCTTCTCATGACGAGCTCCTCGGGTTTCACCGAGCATGAGATCGTGATCCTGCAGCATACGGCGCATGCCAGGAAATTCAATGACCTTCTTGCGAAAGCGGGTGCGAAGCCCCCGCAGGCAACCTTCTTCGAGATCGGGGAGACGCTCTCTCCGGCACTCGTGATGGAGCTCTCGGAACGCGCCGCCAAGGGCGCCTACATCATCCTCGCCGGAGACCGCGTGCCGATGGGGTCTGATGCTGCCGCGAGCGTGAGGTTCCTCGGCGACCCGGCCCGTTTTCCGACCGGAGGCGCGCTTCTTTCGCTTTTGCTCGGCATCCCCTTGAGAATGATGGTCTGCACGCGTTCGGATTTGAAAGAGCGCCGCTACCGCGTGTGCTTTTATTCACTCTGCGAAAAGCCGCCCCGCGTAAGGCGAGCAGCCCGGGACGCGTGGCTCGCGAGCATGGCGGCTCTCTATGCCGGCAGCCTCGAGGCGGAGCTCCTCAGGTCGCCCCTCGACTGGGCCAATTACTTTGATTTCTGGGAGGACTTCCGAAAGTGATGGGACTATTAGATTTTCTGCGCCGGGTTCTTCTTTCTTTCGCGGGGGCCGCCCTCATGCTTGCGATTCCCGCAGCGGGTGCGGCTGAGGTCGATGCGGGAGGAGCTCTCCCGTCCTATGAGGAGCTCCCCGCGCAGGCGCCCGATGAGGCGCTTCTCAAGCCCCTTGCCGCAAAGTCCCTGAAAGGCCGCTTTGAGGAGCGTCGCACGCTCCCCGGGTTCCCGAAACCGATGGTGACGACGGGCGTCTTTGAGCTCACGGGAAAGATCCTCCGCTGGGAAGCCGAGAAGCCTTTTCCGTCGGTCATGACGGCAGGGCCCGACGGCGTGGTGATGGAGGCGGCGGGAGAAAGACAGGTGCTTTCTGCAGCGGACATTCCGGCGGTTGGCAGAATTTCAGAGCTCCTTTCCGGGGTTTTCTCCGGGAATTTTGCGGCGCTCAAGGAAGCGTTCGATCTCAGAGCTGAAAAGCTTGCGGACGGAAGCATTCGAATCGCCGCGCGCCCGAAGTCTCCTGAGCTTGCGAAAGTATTAGGAGAAGTGAGGGCAAAGGGAAGGAGTTTTGTGGAGCGGATCGAGGTGGTGTCGGCTCAGGGAAGGACGGAAATTCTATTTTCGGATGTACGGGTGGAGAACGACTAGATCTGCTACTATCCTTGTCCGATCGACTAAATGCTGGTCTTTTCCCCGCGTGAGTGGGGGTGTTTCCCAGGTTAAAATCTCTTCCTCATCCGTAATAGCCTTTTCCCCGCGTGAGCGGGGGTGTTTCTTTTGTTGATTTTGTCTTCCGGCAAAAAATGGACTTTTCCCCGCGCGAGCGGGGGTGTTCTTAGCAACGATGGGGTTTAACCCATTCGTTCTTATTTTCCCCATCTCGGTGGGGTCGTTTTTCCAGCATTAGTCGATCTCTTCTCCTCGAGCGGCAGATTGATTCAAGATAGAAAACTTCTTGATCAGGGTTTCCACTCGATGCGTAATCCGGATGACGGAAGCAGAACTTGATCGCTCTTAGACTTTTTATTTAGTTGAGGTGCTTTTCAGTACTTCTCAGCTGGATCAAAAAGGAAAGGAGACATCATGAAACTCAATCGTCGTCAGTTTCTGGGCAGTGCAGCCGCCACGGCTGCGGTCGTGGCAGCCCCTGCGGGCGTGGCTGAAGCCGCAGTCGTCGAAAAGAAGACGGACCTGGTCATCATCGGCGCAGGTCTCGGCGGTCTTGCCGCCGGCTTTGCTGCTGTCCGCAAGGGCGTGAAGCCCATCATCCTGGAAAAAGAAGACTTCCTCGGCGGCGCCGGCCTTTTCCCTGAAGGCTCGCTCGGCGTCGGCACCCGGTACCAGAAAGAGCACGGGATCCATACGACCGTGCAGCAGGTCCTTGATGCGGCGCTGCAGTATCACCACTACCGCTGCGATCCGTCCGTCCTTCGTGTCCTGATCGAGGAGTCGAAGGAAACCATTGACCAGATCCAGGATCTCGGCATCGAGTTCCGCGGCATCCGCACGATGTACGATAAGGATGAGTCGCTGATGACCTGGCACCTTTTCAAGGGTGGTGCGGCAGGCGTCATCGCCAAGTTCGTGAAGGAGATTGAATCGCGGGGCGGCGAGATCCGCAAGCGCACGCCTGCGACGAAGCTGATCGTTGACCAGGGACGCGTCGTTGGCGTGGAAGCCTCCGGCCCTGACGGCAAGGTCATCATCCATGCCCGCAAGGTGATCATCGCCACGGGCGGCTTCGCTGCCAACCGGGAGATGCTGGCACAGCATGTTTTTGACTCCTCCGCGATCGGCATGGTCGAGCCGATTTGGCTTCGCGGCCCGGTAGTCGACGGCCGTACGGGCGACGGCATTCGCATGGCTCAGCTCGTGGGCGCGGGTCTTGCCGGTATGCATACGGTGGCTGGTAATGCGCCGTATCTCCCTGATGTTCCTCCGATTCGGCAGTTCGGCGAGGTTCCGGAACTGACTCAGGGACGCTGCGCGCTCGCTCAGCCCTGGCTCTGGGTCGATCACACCGGCCGCAGGTTCTTCAATGAGTCGCGCGGATCAGTTTTCGTTGATGTTTACAACGCAATGACGTCCGCCGGCGGCGTCTCCTACACCATCTTTGACCAGGAAAAGATGGATCGCCTGATCCATAAGGGCGCTGTGCTGCCCTTCAACGCGATCGTCCTCGCGGGCACTCCCTTGAAGGAGCTCCCCAAGACCTGGAAGGTGGGTATGGAACGCGGCTGGGCCTTCAAGGCGGATACGATCGAAGAGCTTGCGCTCCAGATCGGCGTGCCTCCTCAAAACCTTCTCGACACGATGAAGAAGGTAAACAAATACGCCGAACAGGGGCAGGATCCCGAATTCGGCAAGAAGCCGGAGCACCTGGAGAAGTTCAATCTTGAGAAGGGGCCGTACTATGCGCTTAAGGCCATCCGCTGCTTCTTCCTTACGCTTGGCGGCGTGCAGGTGACGCCTCGCTTTGAAGCTAAGACGCCTCAGGGCGATGTGATTCCGAATCTGTACGTTGTTGGTCAGGACATGGGCGGTCTTTACGACTCTTCGTATGACCTTCGCTGCGAAGGTTCGGCCTCGTCCTTCGCCATGACCTCCGGCCGCGTGGCGGCGCTCAACGCCCTTGCAGATATCGAGAAAGGGTTCTAATCGGTATTTTTGATTAGAATCAAAGGCCTCTGCTGAAGAATTTCGGCAGGGGTCTTTGTTTTTATGGCCGCGCTTTACCCGATTATGAGTGCTTCACCGAGATCCGTCTTCACCCTGGCATTTTCAAGCGACAGGATTTTTGCCTCAGTACCCTGGCTGCTCGAGCCTGATGATCAGGCGTTTGAAGCCATGTTCATGAAGTGTCCGCAGAAGATCATGCCTGCACATGAGTTTTTCTTTTTCGGAGTTCAGCGGCAGGTCTTCTATATCGAATCTGGCTTGATCGCTACTTGTTTTGGCAGAGGCGATACTTTTGACCGAATGGCGAGTCTTTTTCGACCCGGCAATCTTCTGGGGGCCCCGAAGGCCGTGCTGCATCCCGGGAAGGATATGCCGCTGATGGCGCTTGCATTGTCGCCGGTCTCAGTCAGGGTCATGGAGGAAGTTGCCTTCATCAAGCTCCTCGAGCAGGATAGTGAGCTCAAGCTCAAGTACCTTATGAGTCTTGCGAAGCATCACGAACGTCAGATCGGAGGGCTTCTCGTCTGCGGCGTCGATCCTTTGCCGCTGCGACTCGCAAAACTCCTCCTGGTGCTTCTCGAACTCGTCCCGGAGGATGCAGATGCGGCATGGAAGCGTCTTACCATCGATGCACGGGTCTCTGAAGTTGCCGAGTTGATTCATGCTACTCGTCCCGCAGTGAGCAAAGTGCTGAATGCCTGGGAGAAGCAGGCGCTCCTCAGAAGGCGGGACGGAAGGCTTGAGCTCGCCTGCGATTACCCGGAGCGCATCCGGGGACTTTTGATTCAGGATGAGTAACCCCAAAACAGTTCAGCCGCCCGAAGGCGGCTGAACTGAATACAAAAATCAAGCAGATGGAGCGGTATTAACGGTAAGCCGCCTCAAAAATCGCCACGGTGTCTTCAAAAGTCAGAGCCACAGGGTCCTGCTCAAAGAGCATGCCGCCGGCAGAGCGGGCTTTCTCAGCAAGCGCCGGGATTTCTTCACGCGTGACGCCGTAGTCGCTCATGCGGAGGTTGTCGACGCCGCAGGCGACCTGAAGGTCATGCAGCGCGCGCAGGAAGTCCGCAGGATGAACGGCATCGCGCACGCCCAGGGCTCGAGCGAGCTCGACAAAGCGATCGGAACGGGCGCCCGTCTTGATCATGTGACCGAAGTAGGCAAGCGAGAGCATGATGAGGCCGGCGCCGTGCGGCAGATCCTGATGGAAGGCGGAAAGCGCATGTTCCATCGAGTGCTGGCTCGTGAGACGTCCGCAGACCATGACGTAGCCCGAAAGCGTGTTGGCAATCGCCATGTGTTCGCGGGCTTCATAGTCGGAGCCGTCTCGGACGGCGCGGGCGAGGCCTTCGGCGCAATGGCGCACGCTCGCGAGCGCATACATTTCGGAGAGGTAGTTGGGGCGCTTCGTGACGTAGCCTTCGATAGCGTGGAAGAGCGCGTCGAAGCCCTGATAGGCCGTGAGCATGGGCGGAACCGAGAGCATCAGTTCCGGGTCGACGATGGCGATCTTCGGCAGAAGCGTCGGATGGCCGATGCCGCACTTTTCCTGCGTGACCGGATTCGTGATGACGCCGCCCGCATCCACTTCTGACCCGGTGCCGGCAGTGGTCGTGATGGCCACGATGGGGATCGGCGTGGCAGTGATCTGCTTCCTCCCGCCCTGGCCCTGCTGGACGTAGTCCCAGATGTCTCCGTCATTCGTGGTGCAGAGCGCAATCGCTTTGGCGCAGTCCATCACGGAGCCGCCGCCCAAACCAATCACGAAGTCGCAGCCTTCCTCCCGGGCGCGGTTGGCGCCGGTCATGACGGTGGTCGAGAGAGGATTGGGTTCGACGATGGCGAGATGCACCCATTCAATCTTCTGCGCATCAAGAGCGGCCGTCACGCGGGCGAGCGCACCGGAACGCACGACCGAGCCGCCGCGCGATGTAAGGAGCAGCGCCTTTTTGCCCGGCAGCTTTTCCGTGCGAAGGGCATCGAGTTTTCCCGGGCCGAAGATGAGTCGGGTGGGCGTCTCAAAAACGAACTGCATCAAGAGTCTCCTCGTTTTGAATTGGGTCTGAGCGGTCGGATGCCGCAGCAGTCGCGATGCCGGGCGGCTGGAACTGGGAAGAAGAGCTCCCCGCAGCCGTCAGGCATAAAAGACCATTTTACGACGCAAGCGCGTTTTGAAAACGCCCGGAGGAAAAAGGCGGGAGCGTAAAAACGCGGTGAAAGACTTCACTTCCTTGAGAAGACAATGGTGCCGCTCGATTGGACGTCTTCAGAGTCTCCGATTTTCTTCCAGGCAAATTTGAGAGAGAAGCTTTCCTCAGACGAAATGCCGCAGGGACATTCAAGCTCGAGTGCAAGCCGCATGCCGGGTGTTGTAACCGCCCGGAATTTGAGCGTCTTCACCTGCGTCGCCTTAAAGTCGCCGCTCACGTGCGCATAGGCGCGGAAAGCCCTTTCGACCAAAAGAAGCTGCGCCACGCCGGGGAGAATCGGAAGTCCGGGAAAGTGTCCCCTGAACCATTCGAGTCCGGGGGAAGCTTCGAGCCTCAGGCGCAGACGCCGGGTGCCTTCTAGAACTTCGTCGCTTTCCAGCAGCCACTCCGGGCGGCGCGGGTCAAAGAGGCTTTCGAGGGCCTTCACTGTAGTCTTTCCCTGAGCATTTGAAGGAAGTTCGTCGACCAACCGCCAGCGTCTGGGGATCGACACTGCCGGAAGATTTTGGCCAAGTTCTTCGCGAAGCTTTCGCACTGCGGCAGCTTTGCCTTCGGCAAAGAAGATGTCCCTCAACTGAGGTGTGGGCTTGAGCACAGCCGCGAGCGCTTCGCGCCTCCCTTCACCAAAGGCAAAGACTTTCGCTTCGCGTGCGAGCCCGCCCTTGACGAGAAGCGCTTCCACTTCAGGGAGCGCAACGCGCTTTCCTTCAATTTTGACGATTCTGTCCGCGCGGCCGAGGAGCGTAAACACCGTGTTGTCCAGGCGAATGCGGTCAGATCCATCGTTCCAGCCTTCATGATCAAGGTGGCGTCCGGAGAGCGTGAGGAGTCCTTCTCCCTCAGGAATCACGCGGCCGTCCTCGAGACGCACGCCCGCAGTGATGCCGGGGACAGTTTTCCAGGGAGGCGTTGAGATTGTCCCGTCACTTTCGAGAGACCGCCTGCGCCAGGCGATGCCGCCTGTTTCGGTGGAGCCTAAGACTTCCATGGGGAAAAGCCCGAGCGCTGCGCGTGCGACCCGGGCGCCCTCGTCATCGAGCGGGCCGGTGGAGGAAAAGGCGAGGATGACGCAGTCTCTCGCATCCTCAAAGAGCTTCGGATCCGTAAAGCGCTTCAGGTGCGCAGGAGCCGCAATGACGACGGCGCGATGTCCGCGGGCTTTGGCTTCCTTGAGCGCTTCGGCCAGATTTTCCGGATAGTGAAGGCGCTTTCCGACGATGAGCGCTTCTGGTGAAAGCAGCGGCCAGAGCGCCCGGAAGAGCAGCCCGTAAATATGCTGCGCGCTCACGGTGCCTAAGACTTCAATGGCGCCAAGGGCAGAAGTGCCTCCAGGAATTCCTGCGTCAATCGATTCGGGTTCGAAAAAGGCCTGCTCGAGGCGCTTTCTGCAGAGCTTTGCCTTTCCTGTGCTTCCGCTCGTTAGAAGAGACAGAAGCGGCGCTTTGTCGTCGAGCAGACCGAGATCATGAGGGGCTGCCAAAGCATTGAAGTCCGAGGTTCTCTCCACCGGCGAAACAAGATGCGCGACCCGGTTCCCGTCATCCATCCCGACGGCGCCGAGCGCGAGGATGGTTTTATCGAGCGCGACACCGGAATCCTCAAGGTGCTTCAGAGTGCCGGGCAGAATGTCTCCGGGCAGGATGACATGAACGCCTGCCGCCCAGAAGCCGAAGAGTGCGGGGAGTAGCTCGAGCGCATCTTCGGAATAGAGCACCGCATTTTCGCGAGTGTTGGGTGGAAGCGCCAGCGCTGCTTCCCGCCAGGCGGCAGTTCCCGCGAGAAAGCCTTTGAACGTAAGCACGCTTCCGTCGGAAAAAATGCCGATGGGCCGATCAGAAGGCTGAAGGGTAAGAATGCGGGAATTGCGGGTTTCGGAGGTCACGGCGCTGCAGGCAAAAGAGTTGGTTGCATTCGCTATTGTGCCTCAGGGATTCCGGAAAGATCAGAGTCGGGAGAATAATGATCCAGGTAAAACTCAATAATCCATAATAAAATATAGATTACTCAAAACAATCTATCTTTAATGATGACTAAAGCCACCCGTTCCACCTTGCTTCCCAGGAAGATTGCAGAGAAGCTCCGCATCGCGGGAGAACAAATCCGTCTGGCGCGTCTTCGCAGAAACTACACGGTGGCGCTAGTCGCGGATCGCGCTCAGTGCTCTGAGCTCACGGTGAGCAAAATCGAGCGCGGGGAGCCCACCGTCTCCATGGGCGCCTACCTGCGGGTGCTCTATGCGATGCAGCTTGCGGACGACATCGAACTGCTGGCGAAGCACGATCCCCTTGGGAGGGATCTGCAGGACCTGAAGCTGCGAAAGAGAGCGTCCTCGAGGTAAAACTGAGGGCGACCGGACTATTTCCTCGCGGCGGCGCGTCGCATGCGGATTCTGCGGAGCAGAAACTCCCCCGCAAAGAGGATGCCGATGAGGACATAGCTCACGCACCCGTTCCAGATCATCCAGAGTCCGCGGTCTCCATAGAGCACCGTGGCAAGCGCAACAGAGCCGTTCAGAACGAAGAACCCGCACCAGACCTTCGTGACGCCGCGGCACCAGCGGACGCCTTCGGGCGGGAGATCGGGCGTGCGGAGTCTCGCGAACTTTTCAACGATGGGTGTTGAGGATAGGGATGAGCCGAAAAGCCAGAGAAGGAAGCCGTTGACCGCGACCGGATAAAAGAGCATCGGCTCCTCGGCATCGAGGATCGCCGAGAGTGCGGCAAGGACAAGCGCAATGCCGGCGAATCCGAGGTTATTCCGCGAGGGCGACATGAGCGCCCGCAGAAGCATGATGCCGGCCAAGGAGAGCGCCACGGGCAGGATCCCGAAGCGGCTTAATCCCCACCAGGCCCAGAAGGGATAAAGGCAAATCAAAAGGGCGGCAGCGCCGCCCGTAATGACGTTCAGAAGTCGGGATGCCGACATGTCTGAAGATGGTCTTTAATCGGCCTTTCCGTCGGCGGGCTCTTCAAGGACGCGCGCGATGACCGCGACGACGTCGCCCAGGGTGCGCACCTGCTTGAAGGCTTCCGGGGAAATGCGGCGGCCGCCGAGATGGGGCTTGAGCTGCACGATCATATCGACCGCGTCGATGGAATCGATGTCGAAGTCTTCGTAGAGACGGGCTTCAGGCTTGATCTTGTCGGCGGGGATCTCGAAATCGTTCACGAGGATTTCGGAGAGGACCTGGTAGACCTTTTCTTCCTGAGGGGTGAAGGTTGTCATGTTCTTAATTCTGCTTATGCGTTTCAATGTAGGCGGCGAGCGTGCGGACGTTCCTGAAGACGGTCTTTGCCTCTTCGCTTTCCGCGGTCAGCGTGATGCCCCAGCGCTTCTTGACGGCAAGGCCGAGCTCGAGGGCGTCGATGCTGTCGAGGCCGAGCCCTTCGCCGAAGAGCGGTTCATCCGGGTCGATGTCCTCAGGCCGGATGTCTTCGAGCCCGAGCGAGGAAATGATGAGGGACTGGATTTCGGAGATCAGATCAGTCATGGCGCATCGGAGGAAGTAGGTTGACGAATCCCGGGGAAAAGTTCTCTGCCTAGGGCGAGCGTAAACCGCCGGGCAGCGAGCCGAGGGCACGAATTATAAAGGTCGAGATAGGGAGCCGCCTGAATCTCGGGAAGCGCTTCAAAGGTGAGCGTCATGGGCTTCTCGGGCAAATGCCACCAGCCGCGGTCCTTGGTGAGCCAGCGCGGGCTCGCGGTGATGCGGACCGGCGTGATCGAGCGCCCCGTGTGGAGCGCGAGCTGCGCGGCGCCCCGGTGAAGCCGCGGCATTTCGCCCTCCGGGAATTCGCTCGGCGTCCGGGTGCCTTCGGGGAATATGACGAAGGCCGTCCCCGAGTCGAGCTCCCGGGCGAGCTTTTCGATCGCATCCGGCCCCTCGGCATTAGAGACGTAGCCGGCGGCGCGAATGGGCGCGCGCGTGAAGATGTTCCTCAAAAGCGACGCCTTCACGATGGTCGTCGCCTCGGGCACGACGGAAAGGAGGCAGACGACGTCGATGAGGGAGGGATGGGAGCAGGCGAGAATCGCTCCCTCTTTCATCAGCGCCTCATGGTTTCTGACCTCTACCCGCACGAGCCGGAGCGCCGTGATGATGGCGACGAAGCGCCCGAACCACCACCGGACGACCGCACGGGCGCGCCGTCGCTCTTCTTCGGGACTCTTAGACGTCATTTTGAGCACGGGCGTAATGAGAAGCCCGAAAATGACGCCTCCGATCCCGAAGAGCGCAAAAGCGAAGGCCGTGCCCGCGAACTGGAAGGGCATCAGAACGTACCGCATGAAGGGCCTCTATGGGTCAGAGAGCGAGTGCGCCCGATTTCGCCCACACCCAGGCCGCATGGCGGTCGAGGTGCGTGAAGAAGGGCGCTTCCGACGCAATGAGCCACCTGAGAACCTCGAGGTTGGCAGGCGTGCCGGCGAGTTCCGCGAGGCGCGGGTCAGGGACTTCGCCGGATTCGAGGGGCCGCGTGGTAATGGCGCAATAGGGGCCCTTCTGCTTTTCCTTCGCCCAGACTTCCGGGTCCGCACTTTCATTCTGGCGCCCGAGGAGGAGTCCCCAGACATGCGTGACGCCGGGCGCATCAAAGTCGACCGGGGGCTTGGCTTCCGCAACGGTCAGAATGACCGTCTCGTGCTGAAGAAGTTCGCTCACGGCGGACTCGAAGGCGGCTTCAGCGCTCCAGGGGCCGTTCGCGAGTGCAGTCAAGGCTCCTTTGTGGCCGAGCGCAATCGAAAGAAGGCTCGCGGGGCCGTTGTGAACGCTCGCCGCAAATTTGGCGGGCGAAAGCGGCTCATCGTGCGCCGTAGCGGTGAGAAGCTCCGTCGCGAGCGCCGCATCTCCCCAGCGGGACGCATAAACCCAGGGGGCGTCGGGCGCTTTCGCGGCGAGGGGCCCCAGCACCTCGGCGAGCGCCCGCCCGAGAGGCGTGAGGCGCCGGCGAAGCATCGCAGGGATCGCAGCAGCTTTCGCCGACGGCTCTTCTGCACCGGGAGGCGCATAGGGCGAGGATTCAAGTCCGAAGGACGGGAGCGAGGCGGCCTCGCGCCAGTCGTCCTTCCCGGCGAGGCCGGGCGCCCAGGCTGCCCAGTCGAGGATCTGTGCGGCGTTCTGCATGAGGATGTGCGATTCCCGAGAAGATTGAAAGCTTCAGATTTTAAAGATTTCCCCGCCGCCTTTCTCCTTTAGCCTCCCCGATGCTTCAGAGCGGCAGTCTTTCCGTTCGTCCGCCCGAAAGCACGTAGCTCCGCCCCTCCAGGGTGAGGAAGTGAAGTGTCTGGGAAAAATCGCCCCTCGCAATCGTAAGCGTTTCCCGGGATGCCGGTGCTCGCCTCGCCGGTGCTTCTGCGGAAAGCGCCTCAGAGAGAATTCTTCCCGTCGGAAGCGGCAGCGGCGCATCGTCGTCGAGGAGCCCCAGCATCGTCATGAGGGTCGCCGCAAAGTCTTCGTGCGTCGCGGGTTCCGGATGGCGTCCGAAGCCGGGGAAGCGGCTCCCCTCAATTGCGAGAAGCGCATGCGTTTCCTGCGGCAGGAGCCCTCCGTGCGCGCCGCTCCCTAAGCAGAGTGCATTCGTCATGACGCAGCGCCCGGTTTCGGGGTCGCCCCTCGGGATGAACCGGATGTCGGGGCCGCGCGGGTGAGCGCTCGAGAGAAGTCCCTCCGAGAAGGTTCCGGGAATGAGGCCCTCGCGGGCGCCGGGACGGTCCGGATCGGGCTGGGAAAAGACCATGCCGACCTCGGGCGAATTCATAAGGGCATCCCGCACGGCTTCGAGCGTTTCCCGCTTCTTCCCCGGCACCCAGATGCCGGAGGTGTATTCGCCGATCAGAATGACGTCGTCTGCCCGGGGTTCTGCGCCCCGCGCGATGTCGCTTCCCGTCAGCACGTGAAAACCTGCATTCTCGAGAATCTCTTCAAAGTCGGCATGCCGCGCGACCTCAACATGGCCGTGGTCCGACATGACGACGAGCTGAATGTCCTTCGCGCGCCCCTGCGTTTCCCACCAGTCGAGCACCCGCCCGAATTCGTGGTCCGCCTGCCGGAGGCCCTCGAGCGTTTTGTCGGAGAAGAGCCCGAGCTCGTGCTCGCTGTGGTCGGGCTCCCCGATCCAGAGAACCGTCGCTTCGGCAAGCCCCTCGGGGCCGTCCTTCAATTCGCGCTCGAAAAAGAGGTCGACCGTGAGCTTCGTGCCGAGCATATCGGGGAATTCGAGCGGGACGCCTTTCCCGTGCGTGCGGATGAGTTCATGCGCTTCTCTCGCCGGAATCGTTTGGTCAAGCGCATGCACCGGAGCGTTGAGGTGGCCCTTAAAGTCCGAGGCATGCACATGCTGGAGCCGCGTGCTCCCCGGCGAATTGGCGCAGTAGATTCGAAGGCGCTTTCCCTCTCGCGCGAGCCGGGCGCCTAAATCCGGTACTGCATAGAGCCCGTGCATGAGGGCGTCGGCTTCCATGACGGAGTTGATGCGGAAGCCTTCAAAGAGGTGCGTCCGGCGCTTTTCGTCCTCGTAGCAGAAGCTGTTGGCGATGACGCCGTGGCGCTCCGGGCGGACCCCGGAAAAGATCGACGGGTGGTTGACGTAGGTTTCCGTAGGGAAGCAGGCGAGGTAGTTCTCCCACGTATGGGACTTTTCCAGAAAGCCCGCGAGCCGCGGCATGTTTTCGGGCGTCGCAAAGTCGGGCCTCAGCCCGTCGAAGCCCACGATCAGAAATTTCAAGGACATCTCAAAAAACATGCCGCACGAGAAAGCGGTTCTGCGTGCGGCATTTCATCCAAAACAATCAAAAAACCTTATCGGCTCTGCGGGTCGAGCTTCTGCTGGACCCAGTCGCCGAGAAGCGACATGGAAAGCGTCGAAATCACAATGACGACGCCCGGAATGACGGCGATCCACCAGGCGGTGGTGAGGTAGTCGCGCCCGAAGCCGAGCATGGTGCCCAACGAACTCATCGGGGGCTGCACGCCCACGCCGAGGAAGGAGAGCGACGTTTCAAGCAGAATCATCCCGGGGAAGTTGAGCGTCATGTTGACGACAAGAGCGCTCGCGATGTTGGGAAGAATGTGCCTCAAAAGGATCCGCCGGGTCGGAATGCCGAGGCTCTCAAGCGCTCCGGCATAGCCTTCGGTATAGGCCGACCGCGCGAGGTTTCTTGCGAGCCTCGCGTACCGGTCCCAGCCGTAGACCGCCATGATCACGATGATCACCTTCACGTCGGTGCCGAGGAAGGCAAGGATCGTAAGCGCAAGCACGATGAAGGGCAGCGACGCCGTAAAGTCGATCCCGGTGTTGACGAGGTCGTCGATGAAGCCCCCGAACCGGGCGGCGAGGAACCCGAGCGCCGTGCCGACGATGGCACCGAGAAGCGTGCCCGTCACGGCAAGGACGAAGGAAAGCCTCAGGGAATAGAGGAGCCTCGAGAGCACGTCGCGCCCGAGCTCGTCGGTCCCGAGCGGGTGCGCGAGCGACGTAAAGGGCGCTACGAGCCTCGACATCAGATCCATGTCCTCGAGCCCGTAGGGGGCGGCGACCGGCGCGAGAAGACCCGCGCAGAAGAAGACGACGAGGATTATGGCCGAGAGCCCGGCGAGCCCGCGGGGCCTTCCGGCAATGATCCGGGAGAGAAGCCCCGGTTTTTGAAGCGTGTCTGTGGCAGCAGTCATTTTCGTTTGATCCCCCGGGAAGCGGTCAGTTTTCCTTCCTCAGGCGCGGATTCACGACGAGGGCGAGAATGTCCATGAGGAGGTTGGCGAGGATGAGGGATGCGCCTGTGGCGAGCACGATCATCTGCACGACCGGAATGTCGCGAAGCGCCACCGACTGAACGAGGAGCTTCCCGACGCCGGGCCAGGAGAAGACTGTTTCCGTGATGACGGCGCCGGCAACGAGGGTGCCGAGGAAAAAGCCGAGAATCGTGAGAATCGAGAGCATTGCGTTCGGGAGCGCATGGAGCCAGATGATGCGGGCCTTCGGGAGCCCTCTCATCTTTGCCGCCCGCACGCACGGGAGCCGCATGGCTTCAAGCATCGCGCTTCTCGCGTAGCGCGAGAAGATCGCCGCTTCTGCGGTCGCCATCGTGATGATCGGCATGATGTAGTGGAGGAGCGTCGCATTACCGTAGGACGGAAGCCACCCGAGCCAGATCGAGAAGACGAGAAGAAGGAGCACGCCCATGAAGAAGTTGGGAACCGCGTAGCCGAAGACCGAGAGCACCATCATGCCGCGGTCGAGCGCGGTGTCGCGATGGAGCGCCGCAATGACGCCCGACGGAATGCCGATGAGAAGCGTCACTATGGCCGTGGGGACCATGAGGTCGATCGTGGCGTCGAGCGCCTCGAGGAAGACGTCCTTCACGGGCTGGCTCGTCGCGTAGCTCACGCCCATGTCGAGCGTGAGCGCCTTCTGGATGTAGACGATGAACTGCTCCCAGAGGGGCTTATTCAACCCCCACTGTTCGCGGAAGGCGTCGAGCGCGATCTGGTCGGCCGAGTCGCCGAGCATGAGGCGCGCGGGGTCGCCCGTCATGTGAAGCCCGAAGAAGACGCAGGCTGCAAGGAGGAGGAGCGTCAGGGCCGAGCGGAAGACAAGTCTCGAAATGAGTGCGAACATGAATCAGTCTCCCGATTGCTGCGAGGGGCCGGGAAGCGGCGCATCGGTGATGAAGGAGTGCTTCACGAAGCAGGCGGTCTGGTGATGGTCGTTGACGGCCTCGAGCTGCGGAACCTCTTTTCTGCAGCGGTCGCACGCGACGGGGCAGCGGTTCGCGAAGACGCACCCCTCGGGGCGCTCCATCGGACTCGGCATCACGCCCTTCGGATAGAAGCGGATCACGTCGTCCTCGGCGCCGGGCGTTGAGGCGAGAAGGAGCCTCGTATAGGGATGCTGCGGGTGGTGGAAGACTTCGTCGACGGGCCCGAGCTCGACGATGCGGCCCAGGTACATCACCGCCGCGCGGTCGCAGAGGTAGCGCACGACGTTCAAGTTATGCGAAACAAAGAGCATCGCCATGTGGGTGGCGGCCTTCAGGCGATTCAGAAGCGCGAGGACCTGGGCCTGAATCGAGACGTCGAGCGACGCCACGGGTTCGTCGCAGACGAGGAGTGCGGGCCGCAGCGCCACCGCTCGGGCAATCGCCGCGCGCTGAAGCTGCCCGCCCGACATGACGCCGGGGAGCTTCTTCGCATTGTGTTCGGGAAGACCCACGGCGCGAAGAACCTGGAGCGCCTTCGTGCATGCGTCTTCGTGGGAGAGGTGGAGGTGCACCTCAAGAGGTTCCGCGATCTGGTCTAGGACGCTCATCCGCTCGTCAAAGCAGCTGAAGGGGTCCTGGTAGATCATCTGCGCGGCGGCTCGCTGCGCTCTCCAGGGAGCGGTCCGGGGTTCGGGATATTCCTCGTCGCGGAATTTGACCGACCCCGAGGTCGGGCGCATGAGGCCGAGCATGAGGCGGGCAAGCGTGGACTTGCCGCACCCCGATTCGCCGACGAGCCCGAGCACTTCGCCGCTCTTAATCTGAAGATCAATGTCCTCGAGCACGTTCCAGGGCGTTTTGCGTCCGAAGAAACCGCGGCGCGCGTAGTAGCAGTGCTTTTTGATCCGGGCGTCGACGATGACGGGGAAGTCGCTCTTCTGAACGCTTCCGAACCCCTTCCGGTCGATTTCCTGTTCGATCCTGATCGACCCCGCGCCTTCCGGAGCCGCAGCCGCGAGCTCCTCGAGCTTTTCGAGGTCGGCCGTGCGCGTATGGGCATTGTCGCAGCGCGTGCACCAGTCGGGCGCAATGGCGATCATGCGTGGAAGATTTTCGCGGCAGCGGGTTTCCGCGAGCACGCACCGGCTCGCGAAGGGGCAGCCTTTCCCCAATTCGGAGGGCGAAGGCACTTCGCCCTCAATGGGCTTTAAGGACCCCCGGGGGCTTTCCATGTCGGGCATGGCATTGAGAAGCCCTTCGGTATAGGGGTGCGAGGGATTGGGAATCACCTTGCTGCAGGGACCCACTTCCATGAGGGTGCCTGCGTACATGACGGCCACGCGGTCGGCAACGTCGCGCGCGAGGTGAAGGTCGTGCGTGACGAGAAGCATCGACATTCCGCGGGCGCGCACGAGGTCTCTCAGTTCCGAGAGGATCTCGCGCTGCACGACCACGTCGAGCGCCGTCGTGGGCTCGTCGGCCAGCAGAAGCTTCGGCGCTCCGATGAGCGCAAGCGCAATCAGCACGCGCTGGCGCATGCCGCCCGAGAGCTGGTGCGGATAGCTCGAGATCCGCTTTTCGGGGGCGGTGATGCCGACCTGCTTCAGGAATGAGATCGCGAGCTCAGTGAGTTCCTTCTTCTTTTCAAAGAGGAGCCGTTCGCTCGCGCGGTCCCGGTAGTCGGGATGACGGTAGACGATGGTTTCAATGAGCTGGTCGCCGATCGTGCGCATGGGGTTCAAAGCCGCCATGGCGTCCTGCACGATCATGCTGATTTCGGCGCCGCGGATGCGGCGGAGCTCCTTTTCAGGGGCGCCTGCGAGTTCGCGGCCCTCGAACCGGATGCTCCCGGTCGTGGTGTTCCTCGACCCCGCAAGGCCGAGGATCGACCTTGCGAGGACGGATTTGCCTGACCCCGATTCGCCGATGAGAGCGAGCGTCTCGCCCTTCGGAAGATCAAGGTCGATTCCGTGAAGCACTTCAACGCCGCTGAAGGCGACTCGGAGGTCCCGGATCGTGAGGAGCGGTTCGGGGTCTGCACGGAGATCGGAGGATAAGTCTGTTTCCTTCATTCTTCTGGTCTTTTTCGGGGTCAGGAATCAGGGGATTACTTGAACTTCAGGTTTCTTGCCGAAAGATCAAGCGCGCCCTGGGTGCCCGGCTCCCAGATCACGTTCTTCTGCTTCCCGTAAATCATCGGAAGCGCGTAGATCGGGCAGGCGAGCGGGTCGGTGAAGAAGACTTCCTGCATTTCCTTCCAGGCGGCCTTGCGGGCGGCCGGGTCGGTCGAGGATTCAAGGATCTTGCCGAGGTCGCCGAACTTCTGGTACTCGGGCGAGTGGACGAAGTAGCCGCTCGCATCCCAGAAGGCGCCCGGCTTCATGCGGCGCCAGAGCTGCGAGGCGGGATCGGGGAAGTAGGCCGAGAGCGACGCATTGTTGATCATGCGGGTGGCGCCCGGGGCTTCAACCTGAGACCAGTTTTCCTTCACCTCGATCTTCACGTTGATGCCGACCGCCTTCAGCATGCCGGCAATCGCCTGGGAAACGGTGAGCTCCTGCGTGTAGTAGCCCGCCTGGATGCGCCAGACGATCTGCTGACCCTTGTACCCCGACGCCTTCACGAGCTCGCGGGCCTTCTGCGGGTTGTAGAGCTTCTTGTCGAGTTCCGGGATGAAGAGGTCGCCGAAGGTCTTTGACTGGAAGCTGTTCGCGGGCGTCGTCTTTCCGCCCATCAGAGCTTCGACGAGGAGGTCGCGGTCGATGGCGTAGAGGAATGCCTGGCGAAGCTCCTTCGTCATGATTTTGTTCGACTTGTCGTCAAAGACGAGGGAGTAGATGTTGTCGATCGGGCCCCCGACCACGTCGATGCGGCCGTCCTTAGACAAGGGCTTCACCTGATCGGGGGGAACCTCGGTAATGAGGTCGAATTCGCCCGAGCGCAGGCCCGCGACGCGCGACGACAATTCCGGCACCTCAACGAAGGAGAGCTTTTCGGCCGGAGCCTTTTCGCCCCAGTAGCCGTCAAAGCGTTTGAGTTCGAGGCGGTTGCCGGTCCTGAAGGAGACGATTTCATAGGGACCGGTGCCGATCGGGTGCTTGATCCAGTTGTCCCAGCCGCCAGCCTTTTTCCAGCCGTCTTCGGAAATGATTTCCGACATGCGCGCGGAGAAGCGGCGTTCAATCAGGGGGTCGGGCGTCTTCATCGTGACGCGCACGGTGTAGTCGTCCACCTTTTCAACGGACTTGAGGCCTCCCAGGAACTCAACCGCAGCGGGGCGTCCCGGGGCGGTGTCCGAGAGGAAGCGTTCGGGGCCGAAGGAGAAGACCACGTCGTCGGCCGTAAAGTCCGTGCCGTCCTGGAACTTCACGCCCTGACGGAGCTTGAATTCGACGGTTTCAGGCGAAATGCGCGTCCAGGAAACCGCGAGACCCGGCTGCAGTTCGCCCGTCTTCTGATCGGCGTGGATGAGCGTTTCGAAAATGGAGAACGCAACGCGCTCGAGCGGATTGTGGTTCTTGCCCTGCGGCTCGATGATGGTCGGCAGCTGAGGCATGGCCACGACCATGTGCTGAGCGCTCGCCCAGGCCTGAGAGGCAAAGAGGCTCGCGGCAATGACGGCACCGGCGAGGATCGACGGGTGCGCTTTGGGGAATTGGGCCATGGCGGATTCCTTGAAAATGGCGTGTCCGGTGATATAAAGACGGGTTCGGGATTTGAAGAACGGTGCCTGGACACTAAGGGGCGCTCGTTATTCTTCCCGCCGGCCATTAAGGTTTGCTTTAAATTGTGTGACGTTTCCATGACGGGCGCGTCCGCCAAAAGGCGTACTCACCCGGGTGATTCGCCCGTAATTACCCGCAATGGGGACGGAATTTCCCTTAATTTTCCTCTTTTCTCTTCATGCGAATTATGACCGAGCGACACGTCATTGATTTTGAAAGACGATTCGGAGGCGTCGCCCGCCTCTATGGAAAGGAGGGCGCTGCTTCCATCCGGGAGACGCACTTCTGCGTCGTGGGCGTGGGAGGCGTCGGTTCCTGGGCGGTGGAGGCGCTCGCCCGCACCGGGGCGGAAAAGTTGACGCTCATCGACCTCGACAATGTGGCCGAGAGCAACACCAACCGCCAGATTCAAGCGCTCGGCGAAGCCTACGGCATGGCGAAGGTGGACGCCCTGAAGGCCCGCATCGCGCTCATCAATCCGAGGGCCGTCGTGTCCTGCGTTGAGGACTTCGTGGACGAGGAGAATGCGGCGGACCTGATCCCCGCGGACGCGATCGTGCTCGACTGCATCGATCAGGTGCGCGCGAAGGCGGCGCTCATTGCGCACTGCCGCTCGAGAAAGCAGTTCATCGTGGTTTCGGGGGCGGGAGGCGGCCGCACCAACCCCCTTGAAATCAAAGAGGGCGACCTCGGGCGCATTTCGGGCGACCCGCTTCTCGCATCGGTGCGCTATCGCCTCAGAAAGGAATACGGGTTCCCGAAGGCGTCGCCCGATGCCGGGAAGCCGGGGAAGCCCCTCCCGCCCCTCTTTCGCGTGCCGGCCGTTTATTCGGCGGAGCCCGTCAAAAAGCCCCTGGGCGACGAAGCCTGCAGCGTGGAGACGACGGCGGGGCTTGCCTGCTCGGGCTACGGCTCAGGGATTGTCGTCACGGCGAGCTTCGGCATGGCGGCCGCTTCAATTGCCATGCGGGAGGCTGTGAGGAGAGGTCCGCAGTCCTGATCCGCATGAAGGGATGAAAAAGGCGCTCCGGACTCGTTCCGTGAAGCGCCTTTCCTGTCAGGACGGATTGAAATTACGCTTTGAGCGGCAGCCGCGCCTCAACGATTGCGCGGAAGGCTTCGACGGAGTTCGCAAGTGCGAGGTCGTTGAAGTCGAACCCCGGATTGTGAAGCGCCGCCAGGTGTTCCTTGTCTCTGAGGCCCACCTTCATGTAGACCCCGGGGACGGCTTCGCTCATGAAGGCGAAGTCCTCGCCGCCCATCGAGGGCTTGGCGTTCGTGACGACGTTCTCGTCGCCGAAAACGGGCTTCAGAGCGTCGATCGCCGCAAGCGCGAGCTTCTCATCGTTGATCTGGGGCGGATAGCGCCTCTGGTAGTCGAGCTTCACGACGCCCCCGAAGGTGGTGCCGATGCCGGAGGTGATTTCGTTGAAGCGCTTTTCAATCAGATCGCGCACCTTTCCGTCGAACGTGCGGATCGTCGCGGAAAGCTCCACGCGCTGCGGAATGACGGTGGGAGCGAGCGGGTCGCCCGCATGCACGTAGCAGCAGGAGACGACGGCGGAGTCGTTGGGATCAACGCGGCGCGAGACGATGGTCTGAAGCGCAAGGATGAGTTCGGCGGCGGCGGGCATCGGGTCGATTGCTTCCTGCGGACGCGCACCGTGGCCGCCCCGGCCCTCGACCGTCATGTAGGCGATGTCGACCGATGCCGTCATGGGGCCGGGCTGAAGGAGAATGGTGCCGAGATCATGCGACGGGTCCCCGTGAATGGCGTAGACCTCCTTGCAGGGGAAGCGCTTGAAGAGCCCGTCCTTGATCATGAGATCGGCGCCCGCCCAGCCTTCCTCGCCCGGCTGGAAGATGACGGCGACGGACCCCGCAAAGTTGCGGTGCTTCGACAAATAGAGCGCTGTTGCCAGAGCCCCCGCCGTATGACCGTCGTGACCGCATAGGTGCGCGCACTTTTCGACTTCGCTCGTCCACGGGTTCTTGGTTTCATCCTGAATGGGAAGCGCGTCCGTGTCGCCGCGCAGACCGATCATGGGTCCGTCCTCGCGGCCCTTGATGAGCGCAACGACGCCGTTCTTTTCAACGCGCTCCACGCGGTCGACGGGGAAGGTCGAGAGAAAGGCCTCAAGCTTTTCTGCCGTCCGGGCCGTATCCATGCCGATTTCCGGATGGCGGTGAAGATCGCGGCGGAATTCAACAATGCGCTCGGCATCCTCGCGGCCGAGAAGCGCTTCAAGCGTGCGTGGCATCTGGGGAAAGCTCCTTAAAGAAAACCAAATCAGAATTTCAGGGTGCTTCCATTATGGGCCCGGGAAAGAAAAGCGGCAGAAGAGGGCGCGGCGGGAAGCTGATCCATGTCCTCCCGGCTCCGCTCTTTCTCGTAGGCCGGGCCGGCCCGGGCGAGCCCGCGTATGATGAGGAGCATGCCGAACGCTTCGAATGTTTGTCAGGAGTTTCTTCCATGGTCGATCCGCTTCTCCAGAATGCCGTCGTTTCAACGCGCAGCCTCACGCTTCCCTGCGGCACGCTCCTTCTCGGCGCAGTTGACGGAACGCTCGCCTTCTGCGACTGGGAGTCGGGCTGGCATCGCGCGACCGTCCAGAAGCGGATTGATCGATTTCTGAAGGGCCCTTATGAAAATCGCCCTGATGCGCTCCTCGACCGCACGGAGGCGGAGCTTCGCGAATACTGGGCTGGAAAGCGCCGCACGTTCGACCTTCCGCTCCTCTTTCTCGGCACCGATTTCCAGAAGGATGTCTGGAATGCGCTTCTCGATATTCCCTGGGGCGAAACCGTGAGCTACGGCGACCTCGCCCGCAGGATCGGGCGTCCTAAAGCCACTCGTGCCGTCGGGGTAGCCGTCGGTGAAAATCCCTTTTCCATCATCGTCCCCTGCCACCGCGTGATCGGGAAGGACGGATCCATCACGGGCTACGGCGGCGGGCTCGATGCCAAGCGCATGCTTCTCGGAATTGAGGGCGTCTCAATCTGAAAGACTACGGGCGCAGGCCCGAAGAAATACATTTTGAAATGATTTGAGGCCATTGAGGAGAAGCTGCGCGAATAATATTTCGGAATACGAACTATTTTGAATCCGAAATTACTCATGAAAGACGCTTCCTCTCCTCCCATAACGCTCCTTTTCGATCTGGCGTTCGCGCTCCTTGTCCGGGGCGCCGAGACGCCGGACCAGGTTTCGGACGTGCGCTCAGGCCGCATTTCCATCGCAAAGGGTCGGATCCTATCCGTCCTCGCGCGGCAGAGCGGCGGACCGGACGGCAGCAAATGCGCGCTGCGCCTCAAGGACCTCGCGGAATTGACGGGCTTCGCGCCTTCCACGGTTTCGGAAGCCGTGGAGGAACTCGCCGCGCTCGGGCTTCTTACGCGCGAGCGGCTTCTGACTGACCGGCGCACGGTGGCGATCCGCATTACGGAAAAAGGGCGTGAGTGCACGGTCGGGAAGGAACTCGCCGCCATCTGGCAGGAAACGACGAAAGGGATTCCGGCGAGCGACCTCGAGGCCTTCTGGCGGGTAGTGACGGAAGCTTCCGGGAAGCTCGAAAAATCAACCGAACGTTCAATTTTGAAATCATGATGACGCCGCACGCTTTCTTTTCGCTTGTCGCCCCGGGCCTCTTTTCGGGCGTTCTTTGCCTGGGCTTCCTCGTTCCGGGCGCTTTCGCTGTTTCTCCGGACGCACCGTCCGGAGCGCCGGGCATGGGCGTGAAGGCCCCGGCAGTGGCCGCAGGGAAGGTCTTTGCGGTCGACGCCCTGCCCGGGCGCCGGTATTCCGCGCGGATCGTGTCGCCTGCGGTTGTGAGCATTACCTCCCGCATTTCGGGCGAGATCATCGAGGCGCCTTTTGCCGAAGGCGGGCGCGTGAAAAAGGGAGATGTGCTTTTCCGGCTCGACCCGGTTCGATACGAGGCGGCGGTGAAAAGCGCCGAAGGCGCGAGAAGGGAGGCTCAAGCCGAGCTCGAGTATGCAAGGCGGTCGCTCGCGCGTGTCAAAAAGCTTTGGGAGCAGAATGCCGAGAGCCGCGACGCCTATGATGCGGCGGTGCGCACGGCAAAGACTGCGGAAGCGGCGCTCCTCGCGGCCGAAGCCAATGAGACGCTCGCCCAGGATGATCTGAAGCACACGGTGATCGCCGCGCCCTCCGCCGGGCGTGCGGGCGTCGCCGCCTTTCCGGTCGGGAGCTGGGTCACGTCTTCTTCAGGAGCCCTCACGACCGTGGCGGCAACCGATCCCGTGCGCGTGCGGTTTGCAGTTTCCATGAAGGATGCGGCCTCGCTTTTCGGCTCTGTCGAAAAGCTCCGCGAGGAAGGAACGGCGAGGATTATGCTCGCCGACGGAACGAAGCTCCCGGGTGCCGCGCGCATAGCGTTCACCGACAACAGCGCAGGCGCGGACACCGATACGCTCGACGTTTATGCCGAGATCTCGAATCCCGATGAAGCGCTCGTTCCGGGAAGCACCGTCGCCGTTGAGCTCGAGCGGCGCGCCCGGGGCGGCGCGCTCGGGGTTCTTCCATCCGCAGTGATGCATGACGAAAAAGGCGCCTGGGTCTGGGTGGTGACGAAGGAGAACCGCGCGGAGAAGCGCCGGGTAGAGATCGAGAGTACGACGGAGTCCGCCGCGATTGTTTCCTCGGGGCTGAGCGCCGGCGAAACCGTCATCACGGACGGGACCCATAAGCCCCGCGAGGGCGAGCCCGTGCGGATTGTCGAAGGAGAGTGACGATGCTCTCGCGAATCTTCATTCTCAGGCCGAGGCTTGCGGCAGTCCTCAACATCATCATCACGCTCGCCGGCATCATCGGTCTCATGAATCTCCCCGTTGAGGAGTATCCCAACATTGCGCCGCCGTCGCTCTTTGTGTCGGCGAGCTATACGGGCGCGAGCGCGGACGTGGTGGAGCAGACGGTCGGGATGCCGATCGAGGACGAGATCAACGGCATCGACGATCTGCTCTATTTTTCGTCGACGAGCTCGAACGACGGCTCCTACAGCTGCTCGGTCACCTTCAGAACGGGAACGGACACGGACATTGCGCTCGTCAACCTCCAGAATGCGGTGAAGCGCGCCGAGGCGCAGCTCCCTTCAGAAGTTACGCGCACGGGGATCCGCGTTGAAAAACGCGGCGACGACAATCTCGGCATGATTGCCTTTCTGACGGACGGCTCGAAGCTCTCTCAGTCCGACCTCGTCAACTACGTGAACGATACGTTGAAGGACGCGCTCGCCCGCGTGGAAGGCGTGTCGTCCGCGGAACTCATGTCGAACCGCTGGAGCGCGATGCGAATCTGGCTTGATCCCCTGCGTCTCGCGGGGCTCGGGCTCTCGGCCGAGGACGTGAGGGCGGCGGTCGAATCGCAGAATCTCGCGGGTGCGGCGGGCTCCATCGGCTCCGAAGGCGCGAGTCAGTGGATCACCTATAAGTTGAACGTCACCGGGCGCCTCAGAACCGTTGAAGAGTTCGAGAACGTCGTCGTCAGAACGGATCCGGAAAAGGGCCGGCAGGTGCTTCTCAAGGACATTGCCCGGGTCGAACTCGGCAGCGTTTCCTATGCGGGCAAAGTCATGCATAACGGCGAGGAGTCCGTGGGCCTCGGGCTCTACCGGGCGCCGGACGCCAATGCGCTCTCGACCATGAACCGCGTGAAGGCGGAGCTCGAGCGCTGGAAGCCCCGCTTCCCCGAGGGCGTCTCCTACGTCTTCGGCTACGACCCCACCGAATTCATCCAGGTCTCGATGGAAGAGATGGCGACAACCCTCATCGCGGCGCTCGCGCTAGTCGTCGGCGTCACCTGGCTTTTCCTTGGCGACTGGCGCGCGACCCTCGTTCCCGCATCCGCCATTCCGGTGTCGCTTCTCGGAGCGTTTGCGGGCCTCTATCTCCTTGGGTTCTCCATCAACACGCTCACGATGTTCGGCCTCATTTTGGTGATCGGGTCGCTCGTCGACGACGCCATCGTAGTGGTTGAAAACACGCAGCGCCTGATTGACGAAGGGCTCGAACCCCGGGAGGCCGCCGAGAAGAGCATGGGGGAAATCACGGGCGCCGTCATTGCGACCACGCTCGTCACGATCGCCTGCTACGCGCCGCTTCTCTTCTATTCGGGCATGACGGGGGAAATCTACAAGCAGTTTGCGGCGAGCATGTGCATTGCGCTCACGCTCTCAACCGTCGTGGCGCTCACGCTTTCGCCGGCCCTTTGCGGCCTCATCCTTCGCCGGCGCGAGGCGGGCTCGGGCGGGTTCCTGCTTCGGGCGGCCGAATCCGGTCTCGGATGGCTGCGCGACCGGTATCTCGGGGGCGTCGGCGTGCTTTTGAAGCACATGACCCTCTCGCTCCTCATTTTCGCGGGGGTCTGCGCGGGCGTCTGGTTCCTCTACCGGAGCCTCCCGGCATCGTTTCTCCCCGCTGAAGACAAGGGCGTCGTCATGGTCAATATGGAGCTCGCTCCCGGTGCGGCGCAGGTCCGCACGGAAGCCGCCATGACCGGGATGCGCGAGAGAATCGCGGCCATCCCGGGCGTGCGCTCCACCATGACGATGTCGGGCATGAGCATGATGAGCGGCTCGGGCGAAAACGTCGCCATGTGCATCGCGGACCTTGACGCCTGGGACAAGCGCACGGCCCCGGAGCGCTCAATCGCGAGCATCATGACGAAGATCCGGAGGTCGACCGAGGACATGGCCTCGGCCGAAGTCACGCCTTTTGCGCCGCCCGCAATCATGGGGCTCGGAGCCATGGGCGGCGTTTCCTTTGAACTCTGCTCAACTTCGGGTACGACGCCTGCTGAACTCGCCCGGACGGCCCAAAGCATCGCCGACGAGCTCGCGAAGTCGGGCGCGGTGCGCTCCGCAATGACGAGCTTCCGCGCGGACACGGTGCAGCTTCGCTTCACGCTTGACCGGGCAAAGGCGGAACTCCTCGGCGTCTCGGCGCAGGACGCCTATTCGGCGCTCCAGAATGCGCTCGCCTCCTACTACATAAATGACTTCACCATGAACAACAACAACTACGAGGTCATCATGCAGGCGGAGCCCGGCTTCCGCGCCAATGCCCGGGACATTGAGGAAATTTCGGTCGTCAATTCGTCGGGCCACCTGGTGCCCCTCTCCGCGATCGGGTCGGTCTCCTACGAGACGGGCGCGCGGGAGCTCTCGCGCTTCAACAAGATGAGCTCGGCCTCGATGAACGTGCAGACGGCAGAAGGCGCGAGCGAAGGCGAAGTCTTCTCCGTCATTGAATCGATGAAGCTCCCCGAAGGCTACACGATTGAATGGACGGGCTTAAGCCGCCAGCAGGTGGAAAATCAGGGGAGGATCGTGCTCTTCACGGGTCTCGCGCTCCTATTTGCCTACCTCTTCCTCGTTGCGCAGTATGAGAGCTGGATGATGCCGGTTTCCGTCATGCTCTCCGTCGTCTTTGCGCTCGCGGGCGGCCTTCTCGGGCTCAAAATCGCCGGGCTCGACCTCAGCATCTACGCGCAGCTCGGGCTCGTCATGCTGATCGGGCTTTCCGCGAAGAGCGCCATTCTGATGGTGGAATTTTCGAAGGTGAAGCGCGAGTCCGGGCTCCCGGCTGATGACGCCGCCGCTGCTGGCGCCTCGCAGCGCTTCCGCGCCGTCATGATGACCGCCTGGTCCTTCATCTTCGGCGTCCTCCCGATGGTGTTTGCAACGGGTGCGGGGTCGGGGAGCCGCGAGGCGATCGGCGTGACGACCTTTTCCGGGATGCTCCTTGCAAGCATCATCGGAATCTTCTTTACGCCCGTCTTCTACGCGTTCCTTGAGCGCGTAATGGATCGCTTCAGAAGGAAGTAAAGCGGGAAGCGCGGGAAAAGAAAAACCCGGCAGAGCTTCTGAAGGCTCTGTCGGGTTTTTCTGTGCTGAATGACGTCAGGCGCGATCAGCGGACGAGACCGTACGGCCACTGGCTCGTGCCGTACATGTTGTAGACGTGCTTGTAGCCCGATTCGACGAGGATGCGCGAGGCTTTTTCAGCACGAACGCCCGAGCGGCAGATCACGAGGACCTTGTCGTCGACGTTCGGAATCGCCTTGAGGCGCATGCCGGGCGTGAAGGTCGAGAGCGGCACGTTGACCGAGCCCTGAATGTGGCCGGAGGCGAATTCGTCGGGTTCGCGGACGTCGACGACGGTGACGCCGGCTTCAATCATCTTTTTGGCTTCTGCCGGGGCAACCTTCGCGTACGCAGGGTTTGAATAGGTAAGGGGAACCGCGGGCTGGGGGTTGACGGGTTCAAGAGCATGGGCGCTCCCGGCGATGCCGAAGGAGAGCGCAGCGGCCGCACAGGCGGCTCCGATTTTCTTCATCATGATGAAATTCTTCAAAAATGAAAAACATTATGGAGGGACGAAGCACGCAATGCGCGTCGTGTCCGCTCCGGAATTGCGGTGATTCTCTCACGAAGCGGTTGCCTGAGGCTTAAAGGCGGCGGGTCTTCGCCTCATTCCGCCCATTCGGCGTCGTAGAAGTCGAAGCTACCGTCCGGCATCACGTGGAAGTTCTTCAATTCCTTTCTGGCAGCTGCGGTCGTCATTTCGAAGACCAGAGGCGCCCACGGCGCGTCCGCATGCACGAGCTTCTGGAGTTCCGCGTAAAGCGCGTCGCGCCTGGCAGGATCCGTTTCTGCAATGGCCTCGTCGAAGAGCCGGTCTGCCTGCGGGTTCCGGTAGTAGGAATCGTCAAGGAGCACGGGCGGCATGTTGCGGCTGTAAAGAAGCGGGCGAAGTCCCCAGTCGGGTTCCGCGGTGGAATTGCTCCAGCCGCGAAGGAAGAGCCGGTGTTCGGACTCCTCGGGCGTTCTTGCGCCGAAGACGAGGCTTCGCTGCCCGGCCTCGAGCGCTCGCGTCGTGACGCGGATTCCGACCTGGGCGAGCTGCTGCTGGAGGAACTGAAGCATCTTCATGCTTTTGCTGTCGTTGTAGGCTGACCAGAGCGTCGTTTCAAATCCCTGCGGGTAGCCGGCTTCCTTCAGGAGCTCTCTTGCGCGCTGCGGGTCATAGGGAAATTCGCCGAAATCGACGGCGCCCTCGATCTGCGCGGGAAGGTAGCCTGTGGACGGGACGGCCATACCGTTGTAGGCGACCTTGACGAGCGCCCTGCGGTTGATGGCGTAGTTCACGGCCTGTCGGACCCTGATGTCGCCGAAAGGCTTTTTTGTTTCGTTCATCGAGATGTAGCGCGTGACGACGGAGGGTATTTTTTCAAGAACGAGATTTTTCCTCCCTTCGAGCATCCGGAACTCTTCGCTCGGGACGGGAGAAATAAAGTCGGCTTCCCCTGTCTGCAGCATGGCGGCCCGGGTGGCATTTTCCGGCACCGGGACCCAGCGTATGGCGTCAAGCTTCGGGAGGCCGTCCGTCCGGTAATGCGGATTCCTGACGACGTAGAGCTCCTCTGTCGGATTGAAGCGCTTGAGCAAATATGGGCCGGTGCCGCAGGCCTTGTAGGCGAGAGCCTGCTTCGAATCTGCGCCTTTCAGAAGGCCCGGGCAAATCATTGCGGCCGTGCCGTTCGAAAGCCTTTGAATGAATCCTGCCGTGGGAGTTTTGAGCGTGAACCTCACGACATAAGGGGAAACGACGTCGACGTGGTCGACGAAGCTGAAGAATGAACGGCGCATGAGCTTCAGATCCGGATTGAGTCCGCGGTCGAAATTGAGCTTCACAGCATCAGCCGTGAATTCCGTGCCGTCATGGAATCTGACGCCGCGCCGGAGCTTGAAGGTGTAGGAGAGGCCGTCCTTCGAGACCTCGTAGCTTTCCGCGAGCTGCGGGACGGGCCTCAGGTTTCTGTCGAACGTGTAGAGGCCTTCGTAGATGGAGCGTGAAACGGATCTCGAGAGGTTGTCGTTGGCATCCCATGGGTCAAGCGTGGTGAACCCGGAAACCACCGCAGCAGTGATCTCGCGCGACTGTGCAGGGTGAGCGGCCAGGAGCGCTGCGGCGCCGAGAGCGGCAAAACCCAGCAGTTTTTTGAAAATAGACATTTTGTTTTTCCTTGATTGCTTCATTAAAAATGAAAACAGGTTGTTTTTTTAATTGATTCGATTTGTGGCTGGTACTTCTGAAAATGGCCAGGCAAAATAAAAAGCGCCGGCTCTTTAATTTGTGGAGCCGGCGCTTTATGCGGTCTTTTTAAATTCCTGAGCGAATGATTATTCGTTCCTTCGTTTATGGACGCACGACGTCAGGCCCGTGGGCATGCGGCAGCGCATACACATGGACGAGATGGCGGAAGCGATTACAGTCGTGAAGGAACGGAACGTCATGATGAAAGACCAAATGTGCATTTCAGCCAGAAAAATAAAATGCACTTTTCTGGTTTTGGATATTGGAATGAAGGGGAATAGGGATAAAACGGAGAGCAATTTGCTCTTTTGCTGTGAATGATTATGCACATGCTGCTGGGTTGCTGTAAACGGGGATTGAAAGCGCGTCCCTTTGAATAAGATTTCAGGCACCCGGTCGAAAGCCAGACAAAACAAGAGAATCGAATTAGGGTTAACCCTTGTTTCGGCAGGAAATGGTACCGTATACAGGGTATCCTGAGACAGCCTCGAAGGATGCTGCAAAGTCGCGGCAATGATCCCCGGAGCGATTCTTCGTTTCAGGCTCGAGCCATAGAATCGCCCGCGAAACCGGAATATGCTTGCTTTTTTCGCGACGAGATGGAGAGAGAAATGACTGAGCCCGGAAAAGTTAGGCGACTCGCCGTCATCACCGGGGCTTCAAGCGGCCTCGGGACTGAGTTCGCGCGGCTCGCGGCCGCAGACGGCTTTGAGACGCTTCTCATCGCGAGGCGCGTGGATCGCCTTCATGCGCTCGCGGGCGAACTGAAGAAAAAGTACGGCGTTGAGGCGCACGTCCTCGGGCTCGACCTCACTGAACCCGACGCGCCCGGGCGCGTGATGGAGGCGCTCGACTCCATTGGTCTCGTGCCCGACGTGCTCGTCAACAATGCGGGCTTTGGGGCTTTCGGTCCCGCGCTCGATATGGATCCGGCGAGGCTGAGGCGGATGCTCGAACTGAATGCCGGAGCGCTCACGGAATTGTCGCTTCGCATCGGGCGCGAAATGCGGGACATGGGACGGGGCCGCATCATGAACGTCGCTTCCACGGCGGCCTTTCAGGCTTGTCCCTATCTCGGGGTCTACGGCGCGACGAAGGCTTACGTGCTCTCCTTCACGGAGGCGCTCGCCGAGGAGCTTCGGGACACGGCCGTGACCGCTACAGCCTTCTGTCCGGGGCCGACGAGGACCGAATTCGGCGACGCGGCGGGGCTCGCGAAGGAGAATGCCTTTGATCTCTGCGAACTCGAAAGCGCGGAGCGGCCCGCTGATGTCGCGGCGCGCACCGGCTGGGAAGGCATGAAGGCAGGAAGGCGCATCGTGATCGACGGCTGGGGAAACCGCGTGATCGCGCGCCTTGCCTGGGCGCTTCCGCGCGGCATTGTTTCGGGCCTTGCGGCATTCGTTCTGAAGCGCCTTAAAACAGAGTCCTGAAATCCGGCGTTTTCCCGTCTGAAGCGCGCCTTCTCATTTGGGTTTCCTCGAATATGCTCCTCAAAATCTTCATTAATGTTGCGCCTTCTTCGGTAGGGCTAGGGATTCCTATCTAGCGCTAAGGCGAAGGGTTCGGAAAGAAGAGCCCGGGGCTCGCGCATAATGAGATAAAGCATCTGAAGCCCTGACGGCGGGAGAGCGGCTCTATTGATCCCTCCCGGCAGGGCTGAACGGAATCCAACCCCGAAGACCGAAGAGGACGAATTCAAATGGAGATATCCACGCTTACCCGCCGCGGGCTCATTGCTGCGGCTGTTGCGGGCGCGCTCGCGCTTGCGGGCTGCGGCGACAAGGGAGCGGCGCCGGCCGCGAATACTGCCGCGAAGGCTGAGCTCACGCCCATCGGCATCGTGCAGCTCGTCGAGCACAGTGCGCTTGATGCGGCAACCCGCGGCATCGTCGACGCGCTTGCTGAACGCGGCTACAAGGACGGCGTCAACATCAAGCTCGATATTCAGAACGCGCAGGGCGATCAGTCGAATCTGCACAACATCGCCAACCGCTTTGTCTCCAACAAGGACAAGGTGATCTTCGCCGTCGCGACGCCGGCCGCTCAGGCAGTGGCCACGGTTGCGAAGGATACGCCGATCGTCGCCACGGCCATCACGGACTTCGTCGCTGCGAAGCTCGTCAAGTCTGACGCCGCTCCCGGCGGGAACGTCACGGGCGTCTCCGACCTCGGCCCCATCGCCGCACAGTTCGATCTCCTCATGAAGCTCGTTCCGAACGCGAAGACGATCGGCACGATCTACAACTCTTCGGAAATCAATTCCGCCTACCAGGTCGACATCCTCAAGAAGGCTGCGGCAGAAAAGGGCGTTGAAGTGCTCGAAGCCACCGTTTCCAACGTGAACGACATCCAGCAGGCGGTTGCGAGCCTGAAGGACAAGGTTCAGGGGCTTTATCTCCCGACCGACAACGTCATCGCTTCCGCGGTGCCGGCCCTCGCCAAGGTCGTGAATCCCGCGAAGATCCCGGCCGTTGCCGGCGAAATGGGCATGGTGGGCGCAGGGTGCTTGGGCTCCATCTCGGTCGACTACTATGAGCTCGGCAAGATGACGGGCCAGATGGGCGCCGATATTCTCGAAGGGAAGAAGAAGCCCGCCGATACGCCGGTCGAGCACGTGAAGACGGGCGTTCCCGTCTTCAACATGAAGACTGCGCAGGCGATCGGCCTCACGATCCCTGAGGAACTTAAGAAAGGCGCGAAGCTTTTTGAGTAGCGCCTCCCGAAGGCGCCGCGCCTGAAATAGAGCGGAGCAAGAGCGGGGAGCTTCCCATCAGAAGAGGGAAGCTTCCGCCCCGGGCTCCGCTTTATTTTTTTGATGGGCCGTCCGGAGGGCCGTATTTCTCCGGGATTTGTTTTTAAAATTTCACTTTTTTCCACGAAGAAAACCAAAGGCGCATTCCAGAAGGCCTGAAAAAGCTTCCCCGCGCCGGCGCGTACCTAGAAAGGAATTTTCATGCTTGATCTCATCCTCTCCACAGTCGGTCAGGGCCTGCAGTGGTCCGTTATGGCGCTCGGCGTCTTTCTGACCTTCCGCATTCTCGATATTGCAGACCTGTCGGTTGAAGGCACCTTCCCCCTGGGGGCTGCGGTTGCCGCGACCGCGATCACCTCGGGGCTCGGACTTCCGGCGGCCTTCCTCCTCGCGCTCATTGCGGGCGCGCTCGCAGGCGCCGTAACCGGCTGGCTCACGACGAAGCTCAGGATCCCGGCGCTTCTTGCCGGCATTCTCACGATGATCGGACTTTATTCGGTGAACCTTCACGTGATGGGAAAGTCCAACATCGGGCTTCTGCAGGATGAGACGGTCTTCACGATTCTTGAAAACGGGCTCGGCCTCTCCGTTTCGCTCTCGGGCCTCATCGTCGGCGCCATCTTCGCCGTCATCGTCTCCGTCATCATCTACTGGTTCTTCGGCACCGAGCTCGGCACCGCCATCCGTGCGACGGGCTTCAACCAGCAGATGGCCCGCGCTCAGGGCATCAGCACCAACACGATGATCGTCCTGGGGCTCGTGATCTCGAACGCCCTCGTGGCGCTCTCGGGCGCGACCGTCGCCCAGGCGAACGGCTTTGCCGACGTCGGCATGGGTGTGGGCACGATCGTGATCGGGCTCGCCTCGGTCATCATCGGCGAAGTTCTCTTTGCGCCCAAATCCTTCAAGACGAGCCTCATTGCCGTCATCATGGGCTCGATCATCTATCGTCTCGTCATCGCCTTCGTCCTTGAGATGGGCATGCCTCCCAACGACCTCAAGCTCTTTACGGCCGTGCTCGTCGCCTTCGCGCTTGCGCTCCCGCTCATCAAGGGGAATCTCGCGGGTCTGAAGCGCCGCGCCTGATGCAGGGTCTCTCAGAAACGAATTCAAAGGACGAAACGAAAAATGCTCGAAGTCAAAAACGTACACAAGACTTTCTTTGCCGGCACGGCCAATGAGAAGAAGGCCCTCCGCGGCGTCACCTTCACGCTCGATGACGGCGACTTCTGCACGGTGATCGGCTCGAACGGCGCGGGTAAGTCGACGACGCTCAATGCGATTGCCGGGGTCTTTCCGATCGACAGCGGCAATATCGTGATCGACGGCACGGACATCACGAAGATGCCGGAATATAAGCGCGCCGCCTTCATCGGCCGCGTCTTCCAGGATCCGATGAAGGGCACCGCCGCCGGCATGATGATTGAGGAGAACCTCGCCATCGCCGACCGCCGAGGCCAGCGCCCGACGCTGCGCTGGAGCGCGAGGCCCGAGCGCACCGAATACTTTACGAAGCTCGTGGCGAGTCTCGGCCTCGGGCTTGAGAACCGCATGACGGCGCATGTGGGCCTGCTCTCGGGCGGCCAGCGCCAGGCGCTGACGCTTCTGATGGCGACGCTCGTGCGCCCGAAGCTTCTGCTTCTTGACGAACATACGGCGGCGCTCGACCCCAAGACCGCCGCCAAGGTCCTCGACATTACGGAGCGCATCGTGAACGAGCAGAAGCTCACGACCCTCATGATCACGCACAATATGAGGGATGCGCTCCGCTACGGCAACCGCCTCATCATGATGCACGACGGGCGCCCGATCCTCGACGTGAAGGGCGAGGAAAAGGCGAAGCTGACCCCTGTGGATCTCCTCAAGTTCTTTGAGAAGGCGGGCGACGGGGTCTCCGACAAGATGCTGCTCGCGAGCTGATCGGGCGCCTGATGCGCTCTGCAATAGAAAAAGCGGAAGATTTTCCATTTTCGGAGTCTTCCGTTTTTTTCCTGCTTTTCGAAAGGAAGGTCGCTGCTAGCGCAGGAGCTCCTCAAAGCCCGCGATCACATCGGAAAACTGCCTCAGGTTGTGCACGCGCAGCTTATGGTAGATGTTGTTGCGGTGGCCCTGAATGGTGCGGTCCGAGAGCGAGAGGTGCTCGGCAATGTCGTGGTTGGCGAGCCCCTGGGAGAGAAGCTTCGTGATCTCGCGCTCTCTCGGGCTCATTTCGCTGAGGATCGCCTCTACGGCTTCGCGCGAAAGGCCGCCCGACGATTGAGCCATGCTGATTTCTGAAGCCGCTTCAATGGCGGCTTCTAGCGCTTCGGCGTCGACGGGCTTTTCGAGAAAATCGAAGGCTCCCATCTTGAGCGTGCGCACGGCGGTCGGGACGTCGGCGTGCCCCGTGATGAAGATGATGGGAAGCGTGAGATTCATCTCCTTCATGCGCGTCTGGAGCTCGAGTCCCGACATCCCGGGCATGCGGATGTCGAGAAGAAGGCAGCCGGGCGGGGTCGAGCGGTAGTTCTTCAGAAAGTCCCCCGCGCTCGCATGGCACTCCGTCTTCCAGCCCTTGCAGGCAAGCATGAAGGAGAGGGCATTGCGGACTTCCTCGTCGTCGTCGACGATGCGGATGAGGACGTTCTCCTTGGGTGCGGGCATAGTGTTGTTTCCTTAACTGGCTTCGCTTTCATTCTCGCCTGCGGCTTCAGGCAAGCGGGAGCGTCACGCGGGCGATGAGGCCGCCCTTCGGACGGCGCTCGAATTCAAGATGGCCGCCCGAGGCTTCGGCAATCGCGGTTGCGATCGGTATGCCGAGGCCCTGGCCGGCGGATTTGGAGGTAATGAGCGGCGTCGTGAGGTCGCGGAAGGCTTCGTCCGTGAGAAGCCGTCCTGAATTCTCGACGGTAATGACGAGGGTTCCCGAGGCGCCTTCGAGGGGGTCGGCGGAAATCCTGACGAAGGGGCTTTCGGACGTGCCCGCAGAGGCTGCCGCTTCAAAAGCGTTTTTGAGGAGGTTGTTGAAGAGAAGCTCAATTTCGAGGCCGTCCCCCCTGACCGAACGGTCGGCGAGGCCGGAGGCGGAAAAGTGGACGTCGCCCGTAAGGTCGGGCGAGATCCCGGTGTAGATCCGGTCGACGGCGGGCATGAGCGGCACCGAGGCGTCGCGCTTCGTCTGGTTCTTGGAGTAGCTCCGTACTTTGGCCACGATCTCCTTCGTGCGCTCAATCCCCTTGGCGATCCCGGCGCGGCTTATTTCAAGGAGCTTTCGGTCGGGGTTTTCGCTCTGAAGGAGCGTCTTCATGCCTTCAGAGTAGTACTGAACGGCGGCGAGCGGCTGCGCGAGCTCGTGGGCGATGAGGTTCGAGAGCTGCCCCACGACGGTGGCCTTCTGCATGCGCTCCATCCGGCCATGGAGCTCTTCGACGCGCGCCTGCGCGGCGCGCTCTTCGGCGATCGACTTTCTCAGTTCCGCCGTGCGGATCCGCACCAGGTAGGCGACGCGGGAGCTGTGAAGCGCAAGGCCCAATACAAGGAGAAGCGCAAGCACGCACTCCGCCCAGTGGTTCTTGATCCATTCCTCGACGGTCGGGTTCCTCAGGTACGCGTAGTTTTCGATCTTGAGCTCCCGATAGAGGCGGTTCACGGGCCTCAGGTCGGTGGCGACGCCCCATTTGTGGCCCGGAGCGATTTCAGGTATCGACAGGAGCGTCTTCGCAATGATGTGCGCAGCGCCCGGCGCCGATCCTTCCATGACGGACACCATGATGTTGGGATAGGTGCGCGAGGTGTGCACGCAGTTGAGGGTCGGGTCGATTCTCGGCTCGAGCACCCGGTAGCGGCTGCGGATTTGCTCGGGGAGGCTCTCGAGCCAGCAGGCGCGCACCATGGCGACGTCGGCTTCGCGCGTATCGAGCCTCCTCGCGATGGAGCCGTTTTCGCTGTCCCCCGTGTAGTGAATGTTCGAGAAGAAGTGTTCCGGGTCAAAGCCCCGCACGGCAATTTCGCCGAGCCCCGTTCTGAAGCTCATGAAGGCCGTGTTGTAGCTCGCGGATAGCCTCGTCCCCTGCAGATCCTCGATTTTCTGAAAGCGATCGTCGTCGCTTCGCGTGATGATTGCTGTCGCCACGCCCGTATTGGGATTGGGCTGAAGTTCCGTAATGAGCGTTGCGAGCGCGACGACGCCGTAAGGCTGCATGCGCATGCTGAAGCCCGAACTTGCAATGAAGACGTCGATTCCGCCCGTGCGGATCAGATTTTCGAGTTCCGTTGAGGGAATTCTCGGGCGGACTTCAACGGGATAGGGCGCAAAGGCGCGTTCGATCGTTTCGAGCGTCCGCGTGAGCGCAAGCGTCGTCTCCGGGGTCTCCCAGAGCGAAATGATTCCGACTCTGAGAGGACGCTTCTGATAGAGCTGCGCCGTTGCCTGAGAGACGCCGTCAAGCTCGGCCGCCCGGATGCCGCCAGATGAGAGCGCCGCTGCGAGCGGGAGGAGACAGAGGAGAGTCCGGGCGAGCTGCCCCGGCGAGCGCGCCGCAGTCAAGCATTTGAGCCTCATTTGAAATCCGTATAGCAGGATTGTTCTTTATTGAATTTTATGAGAAATGCGCTCGCAGCGGGCGAGTCGAGAGTGGTCGGGGAGGCGAAAAAGATTGATGAATGTCACGCTACTCGAGTATCCCGGCTGAAAAGATACGAATCAGCAGGAGATGCAGTCCGGAACAGTTGATTTCCGGGATGCGGAATCCCCGGCTAAAGCTTCAAACAGCTTCATTCATAAGAATCGGACCGCTCTTCAGACTTCGGATGCATGAGCGGACCGCCAAAAGGAGAAAAAGCATGTCTGCGAATCTTTCCCGTCGTTCCTTCATAGCTGGTTCCGCCGCAGTGGGCGGCATGATGTTCGGCATGTCCGGCAGCGCTTCGGCGAAGGTCCCCGCCAAGTGGGACTTTGAAGCCGACGTGGTCGTTGTGGGTGCGGGCGCCGCCGGCATCCCGGCCGCCATCCGCGCGAAGGAAGCGGGATTCTCCGTCCTCGTGGTCGACGCCAACTACGATATCGGCGGCCACGCCATCATTTCCCAGGGCAACACGCTTCTGGGCGGCGGCAACGCCATGCAGCAGAAGTTCGGCATCAAGGATGACCCGGAAACGGTCTTCAAGGACCTGACTGACTGGTCCGTGACGCTCCCCAACGGCTTTGCCGACTACCGCTTCAACGACCGCGACATGCAGCGCATGATTGCCGACGAAATGGTCCCGACCTACGACTGGCTCGTGAAGATCGGCGTTCCCTTCCTCGACAAGAAGCCCGACAATGCAGGCGCCTACGGCGCGGGCTGCTCGGCTCCCCGCGAACTGCACTTCTCGTGGACGAAGGGCGCGTCGCTTGAAGCCCCTGCCGGCACTTCCGGCACGGTTCTGATGCGCAGCCTCGAGGAGGCCGCCAGGAAGGCGGGCGTCAAGTTCCTCATGAACTACTACATGGACGACATCGTCCAGGATGAAAAAGGGCGCTGCGTCGGCTTCAAGGCTCACCGCACGCCGAAGGTTCTCCCTGACGGCACGGAACTCAAGGGCTTCCGCGCAGCTGAAGACATCGCCTCCACCGCGAAGGAAATCACGGTTCATGCCAAGAAGGCGCTCGTTCTCGCAACTGCCGGCTACACCGACCACGTTCCCTTCCGCCGCATGGTCGACCCGCGCCTCACGAAGGAATTCGCTTCCGCCGCCTGCGAATATTCGCCGCAGGACGCCTCGGGCACGCTCGCTGCCATGCGCTGCGGCGCCGGCCTCTGGGGTCTGACGAACGCCTATACGGAACGTCCGATTTCGCTCACCCGCGGCGCCGTTGTCGGTGTTCGCGACACGTACCTGCGCTGGGCTCCGGAATCCCCGATCTTCCCGCTCGTGAAGCACTCGGGCGTGGCGCTGCGCAACTGGCAGAACGCGATCGTCGTCAACTGGGTCGGCAAGCGCTTCTTTGAGGAAACGTCCTCCGCCGGCCTCACCGCCGACAGCGCGAAGCTCACGTCCTACGGCACCGCCAACTCCACCCGCGGCCTCATGAACGGCACGAACGGCGCCTTCTTCAAGGGCACCGACAAGGATCCGTACATCCAGGGCAACTGGAAGAACATCGACCGCACGAAGTACAACCCGATCAACTTCATCGCGGCTGCGCTCCAGATCAACGAGGGTTCGCACGCTCCGGACTGGTCTGCCGGTCCCCAGTGGGCGATCTTCGACAGCGAAGCCGTCAAGCGCGAACGCATGCACACGGACGAGAAGTCAGTCGACCCGGAATACTTCTTCAAGGCCGATACGATTGAGGAACTTGCCGAGAAGATCAACACGAATCCGTGGATGAGCCACAAGATGGATCCGAAGGTTCTCGCCGAAACCGTGAAGACGTACAACTCCTACGTCGACCAGGGCAAGGACCCGGACTTCGAGAAGCCCACGCCGCAGTATAAGATCGAGAAGGGCCCCTTCTACGCCGCCTGGACTTCGGTGACGCTCCACGACTGCTACTGTGGTCTCCACGTCAACAACGCCTGCGAAGTGCTTGACTGGGAAGGCGAAAAGATCCCGGGCCTCTACGCAGCGGGCGAAGTGACGGGCGGCAGCTCCATGCACGGCCTCTCGCGCGGCCTCGTCCAGGCTTACGTCCTCGGCAAGACCTTCGCGTCGCTCAAGTAAATCCTTCAACCTTTAAGAGACCCAAGAGCCATGAAAAAGACCCCGCTTTTAGCGCTGGCGCTCTCCTGCGCCGTCATGGCTCTCTCGGCTCTTCCCGAAGCTTACGCGGCAGAGAAGGTCACTTCGGAACAGTGCCTGATGTGTCATGGCGGAAGCTTCGACGCGCTGAGAGAGCAGACGAAAAACTGGAAGGACGAGTTTGATACCCCGGTTCAGCCCCACCAGTACCTCGACCCGAATGCGGCGAACCCGCATGCAGGCGCGAAGGTGGTGCCGGACTGCCAGGGGTGCCACGAAGCTCATCCCTTCCCGATTCCGAAGGACTATAAGCCGAAGGAAGCTACGCTTTCGATGTGCTACGGCTGCCACCATATGGAGAACTTCCAGAAGTGCAGCGATGCAGGCTGCCACGAGAAGTAGTTCATCACTCATTCAATTTCTCTCTCCCTTCAGCGAATGAAGCCTGAATCGCAGCTATGGGGCTTCATTTCCTGGAAGGTACTTCTCAATCCCGGTCTTCTGGTCTCTCCCGAGAGATCGAAAGGCCGGGATTTTTTGCGGTCTTCGTATTTTTCCGGGCTGTTCGGCAGTGATCTGGGTCTGATACCGTCGATTTGTTCCGGGTCTCTCAGAAACGAGTCGGAAGACTTGTCCTGAGAAGCCCGGCAAACCACCCGCCAAAGGAAAAAATATGAATTTCTTCAAAAAAGCCGCACTTTCAGCTGCCATTCTCCTCGCGGCCGCATCCGCCTCAGCCGCGGATCTCCCCAGCGTGAAGATTCTCGCTACGGGCGGCACGATCGCCGGAAGCGCAGCTTCCGCCACCCAGACGACGGGTTATGAAGCAGGCAAGATCGCCATCCAGACGCTCATTGACGCCGTTCCTCAGATCAAGGAGGTCGCCGATGTTTCGGGCGAGCAGATCGTGAAGATCTCGTCCAACAACATGGATACGCCGACGCTCCTCAAGCTCGCAAAGCGCTGCAATGAGCTCCTGGCGCAGAAGGACGTCGACGGCATCGTGATCACGCACGGCACCGATACGCTTGAGGAAACGGCCTACTTTCTGAACCTCACGGTGAAGAGCGACAAGCCCGTCGTGCTCGTGGGCGCCATGCGTCCCGCCACGGCGATTTCTGCCGACGGCCCGATGAATCTCCTGAACGCCGTCCGCGTTGCGGTCAATAAGGACTCCATCGGCAAGGGCGTCCTCGTTGCCATGAACGACGTGATCAACAACGCCCGCGACGTGACGAAGACCAATACGACGAATGTCGCCACCTTCCGCGCGCCCGATCTCGGCAACATCGGCTACATCGCGGGCGGGAAGATCATGTACTACAAGGAGTCGCTTCGCCGCCATACGGCGAAGTCCGAGTTCGACGTTTCGAAGCTCGAGACTCTCCCGCGCGTCGACATTCTCTATTCGCATGTGGGTGACGACGGCGTGCTCGCGCGAGCTGCTGTTGCGGCCGGTGCGAAGGGGATTGTTCATGCCGGTACCGGAAACGGCAGCATTCATCAGAATACTGAAAAGGAACTCGTAAATGCCCAGAAGGCTGGCGTTGTGATCGTGCGCAGTGCCCGCGTCGGAACCGGGCCCACGGTGCCTTCCGTTGCGCGCTACACCGAAGAGAAGTTCCTTGATGGCGACACGCTCTCTGCTCAGAAGGCGAGACTGCTTCTGCAGCTTGCCCTCACGAAGACGAGCGATCTGAAGGAAATTCAGCGCATGTTTGACGAGTATTGATGTTTTGATGGGGATTCCGGCGGGGAAGATGAGGGCAGACGGAGTGTCTTATCGATCCGCCGGAAATTGGAAGAGGGCGTAGAGGTGTGTTTGGGGGCTGGATGGGGTGGTTCGTTTGTCAAGAGATTTGGATCGTCGATTGAGCGCTATATTTCATGTGTTTACGTGATAAAACAAGTAGTTACATGATTTATGAATGGGGGTTTCAATTTGTTTGCTTATGCCGGATTAACCCTTAATTCCATACTAACCCTCGTTGTGTTTTCACCAAGAAACCGGCGGATAAATTGAAAAACGTGATATTTCGCTGATGGATAACATACAATAGAACTGTTGTTTAAAGACGACGATTGTTTTTGGCTCGAAAACAGCGATTGAATATTATGTTTGCCCCGAAACTCATAACGCGCTCGGGTAATTAAGCACCGTTCCCATCGGTTAAGA
>NZ_CALDXB010000012.1 GCF_937923675.1 uncultured Sutterella sp.
ACTCTGAAATTTTCAGAATTTACAGGCATTTATTTTATGGAAGTCCCCTATAAGCCTAGGGATGCCAAAGGCAAGCTCCCCGCGATTGCCGTGAGCGGACCTTTCGGCGCGGTGAAGGAGCAGGCTTCGGGGCTCTATGCGCAAACCATGGCGGAGCGCGGGTTCCTCACGATTGCGTTTGACCCGTCCTATACGGGCGAAAGCGGCGGAGAGCCGAGGAATGTGGCGTCGCCCGACATCAATACGGAAGACTTCAGCGCCGCAGTGGACTACCTCTCGACCTCGCCCGAAGTCAACCCTGACCATATCGGTCTTATCGGCATCTGCGGCTTCGGCGGCATGGCTGTGAATGCGGCCTCGATGGATACGCGCATCAAGGCGACGGTTGCATCGACCATGTACGACATGAGCCGCGTCAACGCCCGCGGCTACTTCGACGCCATGGATGCGGATGCCCGCTACGCGCTCCGCGAGAAGCTGAACGCTCAGCGCACGAAAGACTATGCGTCCGGCACCTATGCGCCGGCACCCGGCCTTCCGGAGGAGCTCAAGGGCGACGAACCTCAGTTCGTGAAGGACTACTGGGAGTACTACAAGACGCCGAGAGGCTTCCATGCGCGCTCCATCAACTCCAACGGCGCCTGGAACATGACTTCGTCCCTTTCCTTTATGACGATGCCGCTCCTCACGTACGCGGGCGAAATCCGCAGTGCGGTTCTCCTCATTCACGGCGAGAAGGCGCATTCGCGCTACTTCAGCGAAGACACCTTCAAGCAGCTGAAGGGCGACAACAAGGAGCTCCTCATCATCCCGGGCGCAAACCACACTGATCTCTACGACAAGACGAACGTGATTCCGTTTGACAAGATTGAGGACTTCATGAAGAAGAATCTCTGATGAATGAGCGGAGCTTGGCCGCTAGTTCTTCAGGAATCCCAGAAGCCCCGGGGTGCGATTGAACCGCCCGGGGCTTTTTCTTTGTCGATGGAAGCACATGAGCAAAAGTGCTTGAAGGGGACGTTCAGGCCTCTCGACATGAAACAAGTAGTGCAGATCTCTTTTCTAGATCAGCTGCTAAAAGACAACCAAAAACAGAGAGCAATGAGGCGAAAATAAGTAATGCCGAATCGAGTTATAGTGAATTTGACCGATCCCTGATCGGGTTCTCCCCCTAAGGAGCAAATAATGCAATCAATTAAGCCTGTAAACCCACCACCGGCACGCTTTAGCCGTGCGAAGTCTGCCTATGGTGGTTTTAAAAAAACGCTTCTTGTAGCGGCAGTTTTGTCCGCTGCTGCCTTCTCCGTCTCTGCTTATGAAACGGGTTCTTTAACGCTCTCTAATCCAGAATTTCCTGAAGATTACATCAGCGATCTCTATTGGAATCTTGAAGATTTTCGTGACTTTACCGATTGGGTTGGTGAAACAGGAGTCGTTGGCAATAATCATCAAACTCTTGTTGTCACTGATTCTGCAGAGGGCTTTGCCGGAGTCAATACCAGCACTTTAACTGTGGAAGCTTATTCATTAGCTACTCTGAGAAACTCCAATCGTCTTGATATAAGCATCGCAGATGTAACTCGCGGGTATGAAACTACTTGGGTGAATGCACCGGTTCGCGGCGATAATAAGCCGACGGAGCTATCCGGAACGCTTGATGTCGGCGTATTTTTCAATCAAGGACTGCGCACTGATATTTCGGCGTTTGCGATTGGCCTTTCCAGTTCCGGAAGCGGGCTGACTTTAAACGGAGGAACACTTAACGTTTCAGCAGTTGCAGAAGCCGATATGTCGGCCGAGTCGCAGATTAAGTTTGCCAGTACGCTCGCTTTGCCTGCAGAAGGCACTGTTCTCGAGCGTGAAGATTACAGTCTGCGCTACTATCTTGCGCCCTATGCCCGCAACTACGGGTTCTATTACGTTAGTTCGATCGGCATGATTGGCGCTCCTGCAGCGGATCCGGTTCTTGTCTTCAATTCGGGTACTCTGAACGTCACGGGTGCGATCAAAATCCAAGACGAGCTGACGACGCTTGATCCGGTGATTGATGCCCCGCTCGGGAGATATGAGAGCAACGGCCACTATGCTGAAATTAAGGCGTTAGGTCCGACAGATCCGACGACCTCTGAACATTTCATAGCTTCATTTCAAGTGGTCGGAATGCGGGGCGGCTTCATGTCTTATGAAAACTATGACGCACAATCCGCCTCAGTAATCTCAACGCCGATTCAGTATCCGGAACCTCTGATTCATACCATTCACCTTGTCAATACAGGAATGATCACTGCCAAGGCCTCGGTTGAAAAGTCCCTTACTAAGAACGGTGAAGCCGCTGAATTGCAATTTACTGACGATTCCAGTCCCGTAGAGGTTTACGGCATGTTTGCGGAAGCTCATGCTCCTCAAATTCGCGTTGAAGTGGCCAACTACGGCTTCATTAAAACGAGCGGTGGCGACCGTAATCATGCTGTCTTTGCGCGCACATCTAATAACGGGCAGATTGATATTTCTGCAATAACAGTACGTGCCGGGGAGGGGGGTACCGCTCTCTCTGAGAGACCAATAGCGGTTCAGGATTCAGTCGGTGAAAGTGCCGGGACTGTTAGCTGGGAGAATGCTACTCTATATGTTCTTCCAGATGTTGGGTTCAAGGATCCCATCAACATCAGAGATCTCTTTGTCTTCTACGACGGGAATGGCACTGCAGAGATCAATCCGGATCTAACCGGCAAGCCCGGATTCAAGGCCATACAGGGCATAGATGATCTTTTCTCGGTCTATTCAACCGGTTCAACATTAGCTGATCAGACTGCAGAAGTCAGAATGAACGCCGACAAGGCGCAGGGCAGAACGCTCGCATCCGACCTTCTGGCGAGCGACGCAGAACGCCGTCATCGGATGTATCGAATGACCGATCGACAGGCGGCATCAGGAGCCGGCAGCGCCGGGAAGCCGTTTGCCTTCTTTGCCGAACCCTATTTCGCGGTCGGAAACAGGACGATGGCGAATACCAGAGCAGACTCCGTATCAACGGGGATCTTCGCAGGGGCATCTTGGAATTCCGAAAATGCTTCTCTTATGCTATTCGGCATGTGGGACCGCACAAGGACTGACGAACGGAAGAACATTGACCGCACTGATGCTGACGGCTGGCTCCTCGGGCTCGCCGGACGCATGAACTTCCCCGTTGAATCCGATGTATTCAAACCATGGGGTGAGGCTTTGTTTGCATCTGGCAGGTCCTCAGGCGACGCTGATCTCATGATGATGCACGGGCTCCTTAAGAGCGAAGCGGATTTCCGTTCTTCACAGTACACCGCCGGTCTGCGCGGTGGCGCTTCGATCGAATTCCTGCCTCGCCATGTTATTGAGCCGTCCCTTGGCGTTTTCTGGGTTCGCTCGAAGCTTGATGACTTCCATACGGATTTCGGTGCCAATTTCGGGCGCATAAGCTACAGAAGCACAACACTCAGCGATGTAGAGGCTACGGCACAGGTGAAATGGCAGTATCTTGGGGAAAGCGAGGGAGTTGCGTTCAGACCCTATGCTCTCCTTGGGATGACGCATCTCCTTAAGCGCGACGACTCGAAGATGGAGGTTTCTTACGGCGTTCACGGAGACGCGGCTGAGCTTGAGCGTGAGAAGACGTATGGATTTGCTGAGCTTGGCTTGTCGTTTGAGGCAGGAAAGTTCTGGGATATCGGTCTCGGCGCCGGTCTCGAATTCTCCGACAGCACCAGAAGCGGCATGTTCTCAGCGAAAACCGTCTTCCGGTTCTAACTGTGATTAATGAGGGAGCGGCAGCATTTTTTTATGCTGCTTCTCCCTGTATTAATCCAGGTTATATTATTTTCGTAAAAACAATTAGCTTGGAAGTGATATGAGAAGGGATATATTATCTCGGACATCAGCCAATTGATTTGTCGTAATGCGGCCCTTAAAATCGCAATGACGTTGCGTCCAATCGACGGTTGTTATTTGATCAGAAAGGACAACGGAATCTGGGTTTTCTGATAAAACAACCTCAAAAGGATATCCTTTCTTCCTTGTTGTCATTGGACAGCAAATCATCAGGCCGGTTTTTCCGTTATAGGAAGAGGGAGATAAGACCAAAGCAGGGCGGCGTCCACCCTGTTCATGGCCCAGAACTGGATTAAAATCAAGCCAAACAATATCTCCGCACTCTGGAACATAATGGTTGGACATTACAGCAATTCCTTACCAACCGGTGCTCCAAAATCCATGCGTTTATGAATGTTTTGAGGCGTAATTTTAGACAGCATGGATTCTAATTTTTTTTGACGACTGGAGGAAATGCGTTTCAAAACGATCTCATTATTGCGGATCTTGATATCGAACATATCATCTTTTTGAAAATTACCTTGTTCAAGCAATGCCTGAGGGATACGAACAGCAATACTGTTTCCCCATTGTTTAAGCGACGTTTGCATTGAAAGATCTCCTTTAGACGGCCATCATCATCGTAGCATAGTTCCGTGCATCGGATATCCAATGTAGATACATTTCGAGGGGTTGCCACACCGGACGAAGCATTTCTTCTTCGACTACCGCTGCGGCTGGATCCGGGATTTCCCCGGAACGTTCGAATTTATGGGTCGATGAAGCAGAAGAGGAATTCCAAACCTCCAGAGTGCGGCAGCCAGTCGAGCACTGAGCCTGCTTGAAATAATGTCGTCAAGCAGCCGCCGAGAAAGACTCGTGCAATCGCGGCGGTGCAGACTAAAAGTAGTGTCTTATTCCATTACTTGAAGATGAGCTTGCTCTGAGAGTTGTCGCCGTCTTCCTTCGAGACGCTGATGTCGACGTTCGCAAGCTCGCCGAACATAGCCCTGGCGCCGCGCTCGGTCTGGCACGAGATGTAGCAGAAGGGGAATTCCTTCCCGGTATCCACCTCATCAACCGGAACGCCGGTCTTGGCCGCGACTTCCTCGGCGTACACCTCACAGACCTGATCGATGTCGTAGGTGACGGGAGAATTGACTTCCTCGTCGGTCAGGGTGCGTTCGCATTCGTTCCAGGTCTTGAAGCGCCAGCGGGTGACGTAGCTTGCGCCGTTCTTCTTGTAGTCGATGACGACGTTGTCGTTGTTGAGCTTGAAGAGCACGTTCTTGACGACATACTCACGGCTCTTCGATCCGAGACCGATCGTCGCGATGCTCTTCGTAAGATTGCGCGCAATGCCGGCCCCGAGGTTGTGTCCGACCAGGCCGTAGCCCACGATGAGATTGCCTTCCGCATCACGGGCGGTCAGAGTAGGTGTGCCGAGAAGAGCTCGAACGTCCTTGAGCGTCGTTTTGTTGAGCGTGACGTACGGGTCGACGGTTGAAGCGTCGAATCCGTTTTTGCCTGCACGATAGGAAACGCAGCCGGAGACGAGGAGAGAAGCGGCGAGAAGAGAGCAGAGGAGGGTTTTCTTCATGTAAAAAATGGAGATCCAGTAGGGTTTGTGAAAAACGGGCTCCCCGCTTAAGGGAGAGCCCGGGAGATCACTCGCAAATGTACCAGTTGTCCGGACGATCCCAGATGGTTTCGTTGTTCACGTCCTTGCGAGCCTTCGCGCCGCCGTAGGCCGTTCGGTCCTTCACTGACTCGAAAATTCGGATTTTGACGCGCTTGTTCGCCGTCTCCTCGATGTAGCCTTTGTCCTGTCCGCGCCACAGGGGCTTCATGCCGTGCGTGACGGTGCGGCAGACCATGACGCCTTTGCCGTCCTTCAGCATCTCCTTTGCCTGCGCGCGGCGTTCGTCGCGTCCGAGGAAGCCCTGACCTTTGGCAAATTGAAGCCAGAGCGGGTCCTTATGGTCCTTGCCCGTAGCGGGCGCCAGAACATAGATGCCGGAATACTTATTCGCGATTCCCTGAACGTCGCGCGAGAACTGATTGGTCTTCGCCCAGAAGAGGGGGTAGTTGCGCGTTGCAGCGTCAACGCACCAGCCTTCTTGACTCACCGCTCCCTGCAGATTGGTGCAGATTTCAGAGAAGCGGGCTTCAAGCTGAGCGGCGTCCAGCGTCAGGTGATCCTGAAAAATGACGGGATTGGCGAGCCACACATGATCGAACGTGCGGTGCGACGCAGTTTCCTCAACGGCGTAGTCCTTGTCGAGGCCGCCGAAATTAATGAGGGCGTTGGCGCGCGTGCTGGTGTTGTATTGGATGTACTGCGCTTCGGCAATCGGATCGGTCGTGCTTGACTGCGGAGCGACAGCCGGCTGAAGCGTTGAGAAGCATCCGGAAAGGAGAAGCGCGGATGCGCCGAGAATCGGGATGAGGGCGTAGCGTGCGTTCATCGGGTGAAAATCACGAAAGGGTTGGAGGAGGAGTTGAGGATGGGAATTAACTTCTGGGCGGAAGCGCCTTGAGTCCCTGATGCCACAGAATTTTGAGAATCGTCAGTGCCGGACCGCGGAGCGCCACGTCGCCTTGCTCCCACTTGTCGACAGTTGAGGGCGACACCGAAAGTTCTTCCGCGAGCCCCCTGCGGGTGAGGCCGAGCCGACGGCGAAGATCCGCCACGGCCTTGCCGTCGAAGGGTTCCGGGAACCCGGCGTCCCTGCGGTTGGCTTCAAGGTTGTAGCGGACGGAATCAGCGAGATCCCCGGTGAGGTTGTCCCGTCTCTCGGGCGCGGCCTCGAGCGTAAAGTGCTGCTGGTGCTCATCCATCAGCGTGAATACGCCTTCGCCGAGCTTGTCGAGCATGCAGAGCGCAATGCAGTAGTTGGGCTGGATCGTTTCTTTTTCGGCTTCCCAGCGGAATACCGTCTTGGGCGAAACCTTGAGAAGTGCAGCAAGGGCTTCCTGAGTAAGGTTGAGCCGTTCGCGCAAGGACGCTACATCCGGACCGCAGTATTGCGGCCAGCTGATTTCGCCGTTGAGATAGTCTCGAAACATTGACTGGAACCGGGTGATCTGTCCTGCCGCAAGCCTGCGGCGGCACTCTTCGGTCGTTAACGATTTAAGGGCGGACAATCGCATTTCTCATCTCCTCCTCGAGCCCCTGTGAAAGGCATCGAGGCGTTAATGATGGCCGATTTGTCCGTGGTGCGCGTAATTATTACAGTTGTATGGACTAAATGTCCATTTTAAAAATTAGAATGCGTAATTTTTACGCGACAGGCGGAAAAAGCGGTTCCTTTTCTGATGAAGAAATACCGCCCAATACTCTTGAGAAGAAGTGCAGACCTGAAGCAGATGATCTTTTGATGCATGCCGTGGACACCCAGTGCTTCTGGCTGGATCCGGACTCCATGCGAGCAGCATCTATGGGATCTCAAGCTGCGTTCAATGAGATTCGAAGTTTCAGGAGGAGAACGGAGTAATGGTGAAAAGATTTCAGAACTCAGAGAGGCTTACCTAACCGCAGGGAAGAACCTTCAATGATGAGACCTTCGTGAGCTCCCACGGAATACAGACATCAGGCTTTAGCGACTGTCGTTTGCTGATAGACTAAATGTTGTAAAGCAATTTTCATTACGGGGATCATTGTGCCGACTTTGAACCTGCGACTTAGCGACTTCGACAACTCAGTTCTTAACTCTTTAGCCGAGTCAACCGGACGAACCAAGACATCGCTGGTGGTGGAAGCGATTCGAAACCTGAACCTCGAGCTTCGGGAGGAAAGCGGCGCAACCCGATTGTCTGCCGAGGATTTTGATGCCTTCATGGATAAAGTCATGAATCCCGAAGCAGATCCTGCGGTCAGTGCTGCGCGGAAACGCCTTCTTGAATTCAAGCCTGTCTGGGAGGATTGATGGCCAGCTTTCTGCCGCCCCGGCCGCTGCAGCAGGCAGATGAGGCCAGATTGCCCGGATTTGACTGCGGTTCCGAACCTCTCAATCGGTGGCTTGCTCAAAAGGCGCTTCACAACGATAAGACGGGAGGCAGCCGCACATATGTTGTATCCACTGAGTCGGGCGAACTCGCCGGGTATTTCTGCCTTGCCGCTCATTCGGTCGAGCATGGCGATTTAAAAGCCAAATACCGAAGGAATATGCCGAACCCGGTCCCGACGATTCTGCTCGGCCGGCTCGCTGTAGATAAAAAATACGCAGGCCGCGGTCTTGGGAAATCAATGCTTTTGGCTGCCATCAGAGCCTCTATTGAAATTGCAAAATCCATCGGTGTTGCGGCTGTAGTTGTTCATCCAATTTCCGAGGAAGCTGAGCGCTTTTATCTGCAAAATGGCTTTGCTTATGCGTGCGAAGGCAACCCAATGCACCTCTTTGCACTGGGTCCCTTCGTTTCATCGAAATAGTGCTAGCGCCTCTCTCGATCTGAAGGCCATCCGCCGGGTGACAGTCTTGACTTGCAAAGTTCTGCACAGCAGCGTTACTTCAGTAACCATGGGACGTTAGTGCGGCCCGATGCACGGAACCTGCGAATGGCTGCGTGCAGTCCGTTTATTTAGATATCCCGGGAGGACGCTGCAGATCCGAAGAGCAAGATCTGCATGACGAAAAGATGTATTAAACGCACAACAATACGTATATTATTGTTTTATATAAATATTTACATCAAATTGTTAATGAATTATTGACAGTTAGATTAAACTTTGCTCTAATAACAGAAGCATGACCCCCGGTTTGGTGACATTAGTTGCCTACAGCCGGGGGCTTTCTTTTTTGGAAAAAGGAATTATTAGAAACCACCCCAATCTTTCGGAAAGCCCGCTGCCTGGATAGTTAAGCTTGCTTGATTCTCGTATGGGGCCACTTGGATATGAGATAAATCAGGGAAGTCTTTAATCAATTTATTTAATCTACTTTTCCATTGAGATCTCGGACAAATTATTCCAAGTAAGTAAGAAATCACGCAAATCAATGCAAAGCATCGATTTTGATTAATTCCTGCATGCTTCAAGTCCAAACTGGTTCCTTTGAAACTAGGATTACAAATCATATTTAAGTTCCAAAGACGGCCATGATGCGCGCAGATGTTTCTTAAGTAATTAAGAGAAAGAAGCCATGATTCAAATGTAGACGGCCTGCTGACGTTAAATTCTCTCGATATTTCCTTTTTAAATTGCGATTTCAGGCCTTTATAGAGCCACTTAACTGTTCCAAAATCCCACGCCTGACAAGCGATCCAGATAGGTAAGTCAGTTCCATAATGGGCCACATTAACAACAATACATTCAGATTTCGATTTTGTAATTAATCGATATAAATTTTGCGAAAAATCTGGAAACGAAAAGGAAGCATTCCCAGAATCATAAAATGCAGGATCTAAATAACCTAAAGGGTCGTACTTGCCTAAAAGATAAGCGAATTTAGCTCGTAAAGCAACCTCTATACGTTCCAATGCGTCCATTAAGAGAAGCCTCAAGGATTTATCAAAGACGTACAGCGCTGCTATATCACCAAAGCCAGTTCCCAATTTGAATTGATCTCTAACTTCTATTTTGTTGGTTTGCGTTTTAACAGTTGTTCGAAAGGGATAAAGGTAACCACTGAGTCTATAGTAGCCGATTCTTTCGAGGTGCTCTATTGCCAAAGCGTGGTCTGTAATTATCAATCCACGGCTCTGCAAAAGACTAATCTGATCAGCGTAGGACAGCCAAGGCTTAGAGTAGGGTACTGCTGAATTCATATTCTTTTAGATAGTCGATTCCCGCTAAATGATTGACAAATATTATACAAACATCGATAACGTATATATTCCGCGCGTGGCAGCAGAAAAATAAGCCCTTGATGGGGTCAAGGGCTGAAATGCCATCGAATTATGATTACTACTGTTCGATTAACATATCCTGGGGCGAGAATCCGGCATCAATTGCCTTCTGAAACCATTCCGGCTTCCTGGCGCCTCGGCCGGACCAGGTTTCCTCACCGTCCGGGTTTTTGTACTTGGGCTTCACAGGAGCGGCGGAGCGAACACGTTTGGGCTGAGGGGCTGCGGCTTCGCAGGCTATGCCAAGTTCCTTGGCTGTGAACTTGAACATTTCAGCGTACTTGCGGCACTGCGCGAGAACGTCGGCGCGGAGAGCTGCCCGCTCGGCATCGAGCGCCTTCTGCTTTTCTTCGACTTCGCTGAGTCTGCCGGCGACGGAATTGAAATCAAAAGCATTGGTATCCATATCTATGACCCCTGGATTGCGTGAAAAGAATCCCGCTTCTGGTTCCCCAACTGAAATCTTCATTTCGATGCGGCACATCCAGGCTGCAGATGAAGGGGGATGAATAGCTGAGATTCCAAAATAGAAGCTCAATTATGCCACGCTGATTTAAAGTTTATTTGAGTGATTGGAAGTGCAGATATTTCTGATGCTGCATCTGCTCTATTCCACAGCATGGGAAGCCATGTCGATGTGAAAATTCGGACTTGATATTCCAGGCATAGTACTCTGCGAACATTCAGCCTCATTCTTCAATTTCCTTTTCAGAAACCGGCATTTCAATATCATCCTCCGTCAAGGCTAATATCTGGCGACCGTATTGAGCCACCACTCCCAATGCCGGATGAGATCCGATCGTTCCTTTTTCGAAATGACGCCAGCTACTCATACGGAATTGACGGTATGGATGAATTCATCGTAATGTCGGGAAAGCAAAAGAAGCGCTCTGAGAAAGCTCTGCGCTTCCTCAGCGGGCACGGTCATCGGAGATGATCTTAAGATGCCTCCTCGAGCTGCATATGCTTTGTCAGGAAATGGCGTCTGCGAATTCCCAGAGCGGAAAAATCAAGGGATTCCATACATTAAATAGTGGGTCGCTGAAAGGCTACCGAAACATTCAGTTCCTGATGGAAGCTGCCATGGGAAGAGCCGTAACGGAGGATGAAGATTCCAGCCGCTTTGATGGCACTTCCTGCATAGAAAGTGAAGTCGGACATTGAGTATTCTTTCCGAATCGCTCAACCATTTCGTTTGAGCCGGAGAATCAAATTACCCTGCGGGGACGCTGTTCCCCCATTCGGGTGCATGTAGTCTCCAGCACTGGTTACGGAGGCTTGCCATGCATGCAATCAAATCTTCAACGGCCGCAGTCACGCTCGACGACATGAAGCGTCTCATGGAGAGCGTCATCGACTTGAGGACTGCCATCGGCCGAGACATTATCCACGGCCGCATGAACGGCGACGATACGGACGTCATCGTCGAGAACATTCTCGGAGATGTGGCCGTACTGCTCATCAGCAACTGGGCGCACAACTTCTTCCCTGAAAAATTTATTCAGAGAAGTCTCGATGAGCCTCAGTTTGCTGATGACGACGATCCTGCTATGCAGGAAGCCTACTCAAATGAAGGTTTCTGATCGTCGTTCAAACTGCTGCTTTCGGTTTCATTCCTTTGTCGAAGAAGCTTGAATTAAAAAAATGGCGCACACCTAATTTCCGTTTGGGAAGAGGGTGGGCGCCTTTTTTTATTCCTGCACCTTATTTTTTACTAACAGCGTCTCTGCTTCAGCTTCGAAGCGAAACCTAGTGTTGGAATGGTCGATGCTGTAACAACATAGTTGTTATTGATGCCCGGTTTTACGCGTACGGATTGGGTGTGATTTGCGTCCGCGCAACGTTCATCGAAACGTGAAATGAACTCGAAGTGATCAATAAATTTGAACAAGTCCTGGTGGCCAGAGTGGTGGCCAAAGAGGTTTTTTTGGCGCATTATGGCTGTTTACAGAACGAATATTAAGACTGCAAAAAAGTATTTTCTACAGTCTTAAATTCATAATAATCAATCTGATGCCTTCCCCCAGACATCTCCCCAGTCGCCCGTAAGAGCACCCTTGGCATAGTCGACCACACGGTTTTCGAAAAAGTTGGTGTGTGACACGCCCAGCATGGCGTCCACCCAGGGGAGCGGATTCTTCTCTGAGTGGAAGATTCCCTTCATGCCGAGCCCCATGAGACGGCGGTCGGCGATGTAGCGGATGTAGCTGCGGACGTCCTCGCGCGTGAGGCGCTTCATTTCGGAGACGCCGAATGCGAGGTCGATGAATTTGTCTTCGAGATCGACCATCGTTTCCGCGATGCTGTAGATCTTGGCCTTAAGCCGGTCGGTCCAGAGCTCAGGATTCTCCTTGATGTATTCGCGGAAGATCTTCGTCATCGATTCGGTATGCAGCGTCTCGTCCGCGATCGACCAGGCGATGATCTGACCCATGCCCTTCATGGTGCCGTTTCTCGTGAAGTTGAGAAGCATCACGAAGCTCGAGAAGAGCTGCATGCCTTCGGTAAAAGCCGAAAAGGCGGCAATCTGGGCGGCCAGGTCCTGGTCGTCCTTCTCAACTTCATTGAAGAAGTCGTGCTTGTCGGCCATGGCTTCATACTGGAGGAACTCGTTGTAGATCGATTCCGGGAGTCCGAGCGTTTCAATGAGATGCGAATAGGCGGCGATGTGCACGGCTTCGCGGGCCGCAAAGCTCGAGAGCATCATGCGGACTTCAGGCTGGCGGAATTTCGGCAGATACGTATTGACGTAGGCGCCCGAAACGTCGATGTCGCCCTGCGTGAAGAAGCGCAGGATCTTCGTGAGAAAGTCCTTTTCGCTTTCGGTGAGCTTCTGCTGATAGTCCTTCACGTCCTCGATCATCGGGACTTCCGTCCAGAGCCAGTGCATCTGCTCGGACTGCATGAAGGCTTCATAGGCCCACGGGTACTGGAAGGGCTTGTAGTAGTTGCGGCCTTCGAGAAGGCCGCCGGCGCTTTTCTGTTCTTCGGTCATTTGAATTCGGCTTCCACAAAAGTTTGGCGGCTTCTCAGCCTTCGCAGGCGAGGCATTCGGAATTGTTGGCAACGGCGCGCATGTCGACTTCGTCCTCAATGCGGCGGCGCTCGGCCTTGACGCCGACGCGGTCGGCTTTGCGGAGCTTGTCCGAGCGGTTGTAGTAGAGGGACTTCAGGCCCTTCTTCCAGGCGAGGAAGTGACAGGCGTGGAGATAGGCAATCGAAACGTCTGGCGGGAAGAAGAGATTCACGCTCTGACCCTGATCGATGAACTGCTGACGGTCGGCCGCGAGGTCGATGATCCAGCGCTGATCGATTTCAATGGCGGTCTTGAAGACGTCCCTCACTTCCTGAGGAATGTCCTCGCGGTGCTGGATGGAGCCGTCGTGCGCAATGATGTCCGCCCAGACGTCGTCGTTGTCGAGACCGAGTTCCGCGAGCTTCTGCTTGAGGAACCGGTTCTTCATGATGTAGGCGCCCGAGATCGTGTCCTGACGATAGATGTTCGCGCGATAGGGTTCGATCGAAGGCGACGTTCCGCCCATGATGAGGGAGGACGAGGCATTGGGCGCCACCGACATCCAGTGCGAGAATCGGCGTTCGACCCCAGAGTCCGCCGCATCCGGACAGGCGCCGCGTTCCTTGCAGAGGATTTCGTCCGCTTTTTTGCAGCCTTCGCGGATGAGGCGGAAGATCCGCATGTTGATCGACTTGGCGAGCGCGGATTCAAAGGGGATCCCGTGCTTCTGGAGATAGGCGTGAAAGCCCATGGCGCCGAGGCCCACGGAGCGCTCGCGCATGGCGGAATACTTCGCGCGCGCGATCTGATCGGGCGCGTGATCGATGAAGTACTGAAGAACGTTGTCGAGGAACTCCATCGCATCCGTGATGAACTGCGGGTCGTCCTTCCACTCGTCGAAGTATTCGAGATTGAGGGACGAGAGGCAGCAGACGGCGGTGCGGTCGCGCGAGGTCGGAAGGAAGATTTCCGTGCAGAGGTTGGAGCCGTGAATGCGGAGCCCCTTGTCCTTCAGCCACGAGGGGAGCGCGCGGTTGGCGGTGTCCGTAAAGACGAGGTAGGGCTCGCCCGTATGCATGCGCATTTCCAGAATGCGCTGCCAGATTTCGCGTGCGGACACGCGGTCGACGACCTCGCCCGTAGTCGGGTGACGAAGCTCCCACGTGTCGTCCGCATTCGCGTCGCGCATCGAAGCCTCAATCTTCTCCATGAAGGCGTCGGGAATATTGACGCCGTGATGGAGGTTCAGGGCCTTCATGTTCTGGTCGCCCGTGGGCTTGCGCATCTCGATGAACTGAATGATGTCGGGGTGGCTCACGTCGAGGAAGGCCGCATAGGAGCCGCGGCGCGTGGAGCCCTGGCGGTAGGCGAGGCACGCAGCGTCGTAGACCTTGAGGTGCGGGAGAACGCCCACAGACTTTTCATCGGCGCTTCTGATGCGCACGTGGATGCCGACGCCGCCCCCGAGCATCGAGAGCCAGTTCACTTCGGAGAGCGTGTCGACGAGCCCTTCGGCGCTGTCTTCCATGTAGGTGAGGAAGCACGAGATCGGGAGCCCGCGCTTTCCGCGGCCGAAGGAGAGAATCGGCGTGGAGAAGGAGAGCCAGTGGCGGCTCGCATAGTCGTAAATTCTCTGCGCGTGCTCCGGGTTGCTCGCGAAATGCTCCGCCACGAAGGTGAAGCGTTCCTGAGGGCTTTTTTCCTCGGGACGCATGTAGCTTTCACGCAGGCGCATGCGGCCGAGTTCATCAAAGAGCGCGTCCCGGCTCGGATCAATCTTTACTGACATCTTGTTTTTATTCGAAAAAGCGAGCGAAACCCCCGTCAGGGAGTCGCGTGGAAGAATGCAGGCCACAATATCTAGCGCAAATGAATTGCGATAACTACCAGTAGTTGCGGTCCTTCCGATTGAATTCTGGAGTTTACGGATGATACCGAACCGGGTGCCGTGCGCGTACCAATTGGGGATCACCCGAAAGATTGATTCCCCCAAAAAACCGTCAGTTCGAGGATGTAATGAAATGTGTCGTCGACTGGCAGCCTCGGCAGATCGAAACAGATCTCGCCCGAAAGTCGGAAGAGATTTTCCGTGCGTTCGGGTAGAGTTGAGGAACATATGATTGGCGCCTGCGATGCCGTCTCATCCCCGATCGGCGCACGGAGCCCGTCCAGCCCAAGGAGTAAAAATGTCTGATTTCGTCATGGTCAACCTTGATACCATCCCCGATCTTCTCAAGTCCGAGAAGCCCGTTCTGCTCACGATCGGCGCCCCCTGGTGCATCGACTGCCGCCGCGCGCAGCCCTTCCTCATGGCGCTTGCGAAGCAGTATTCCGACCGCATGGTTTTCGCGGGCGCCAATGTGGATGAATGCCCCGGCATCCGCGAAACCTACGACGTGAAGCACATTCCGACGATGATCATCTTCAAGGGCGGCAAGCCCCAGGAAAACCGCCTCGTCGAAGTGAAGACCCCGGGCGAGCTCAAGGCCTTTATTGAGGAAGGTCTGAAGGATTAATAGAATCCGGCTTCCTCGCGGGAAGAATGCTTCGCAGAAAAGCTTTATGCTTCCCAATTCCAAGGCGTCCCCTCGCAAAGAGGCGGGCGCCTTTCTCATGATTTTTCCCGTCGTCGCTGCCATGCTTTCCAAAGGCCTCACCACCATCGGTCTTCTCATCGTCTCGAACGTCTTCATGACGCTTGCCTGGTACCTCCACCTGAAGCTTCAGAACATGAAACTCATCACGCTCTGGCCCGTCTGGGCGGTCGTCCTCTTCTCGTGGAGCATTGCGCTCTTTGAATATTCCTTCCAGGTGCCGGCCAACCGCCTCGGCTTTGAGGGCAACGGCGGTCCGTTCTCGCTTCTTGAACTCAAGGTCATTCAGGAAGTGATTACGCTCACGATCTTCATCCTCTTCTCGATGGCGGCTTTCGGTACGAAGCTCGCCTGGAACCATATTGCGGCCTTCATCTGTCTTGTTCTGGCGGTGTGGTTTGCCTTTCAGAAATGATGCATCTATCTTTCTCTCCTGTGGCGTGGTAGGGAGGACGCATTAAACTCTTAGAAATTTCTATAAAAAAGTAAAATTATCCGTTCCCTTGCTTCCTTGCGACACGTGTAGACGGATGGGTTCTGCATGATGGTGGCGTCACCAACCATCAGCACCAGACACCATGAACTACGCAAAGCAGAAAGACGGCAGGAGCTGGCTCTTCTATGAAAAGACGGCAAAGGGCAGGCGCAGCATTGCGCTTGCAGTGCTCGCTCGTGAAGGCGAGGAGCCTGAGTTCACCATCGAGCGGCTCGAATGCACTGATGCCGATGAGGCGGAGCTCCAGAAACGCCTTACGATGCTCCGAGACCGAATCCGCAGGGAAAGATCGAAAATCGCCATTTACTGCGAAGGACAGACGGAATCCAGATACCTACGAGAAATCGCGAATGCTTTGGGACTCACTTCGAGGATTCAGATCTTCGCGGTGAATGGCGGCGACCCTGGCGCTCACATAGAGGCCATCGCAAAGAATCTGCTGTGGGAAAAGGCTATTGGAAAAGAGTCTTTCGGGGAGTACTGGATGGTGTTCGACCGAGATGGACATCATGGATTCCATTCAGCATTTGAAATTAAGTCGCATTTCAAATCAATTCATCTGGCTTTCACAAATCCATGTTTTGAATATTGGGTAGCAATGCATCATCCGAAGTACGACGGAAAAATTCCGTTGACGGAAGAGCACATTGTCAGCGAAGAAACGAAAGTCGAATTATGCGGAACCAATAGAAAGCGTATCGTGCATGTCCGAACTATTGAGCTTGGCGCATCGCCCGACGACGCATTTGTTCTCGCAAGTCGTCTTTTTCCGGGATACAAGAAAAATACTGAGGGCTATCTCAGTCTTTTCGGCGCCCAGACTGAACGAGCCTATGAGCGCATGAAGGCACTTCCGTCTCCGCAGAACGGCTTGGGATCCGACCTTCCGGCGCTTCTCGACCGTCTGTTCGCGCTGAGCGGCCTCACGCGCAGCGAGGCTTTCGCCAGACTCGGGAAAGGGGCATCCACTAATTCGTCAGGGGGAGCCGCAAATCCTCCGCAGAGTTTTCAGAAAGGCTTCAATCGAAAAGAATTCGCAATGACCTGTGAGATTCTCTCGCCCCGGATCAGTGATTTCAGAAAGACGCTGGATTTGAATACTGCGAAGATTCTCAATGAAGATCTTTTGAACTTTCTGCGGCATATCAAGGAAGCAATTCTGATTGTTCCTCAAATGGAAAATGCGATTCCGCCATTGGAACCGGAACAGCAGGAGCGCATTAATATTATGCTCGGAAAGGAAAGTACAGATGCTTCATATCTTGAATTTTGTACACGACTTGGTGAAATAAACTGCGTTGCAAAATCATTTGCGAAGAATTCCGACCGCAAATTTAAAAATCAGACCAGACTCAAAGTGCGCGGAAGCACCGAATATTGTCTTGCGTGGCTCAATCGATTCATCGGAGAGCGTTCTCGAAAACCGGAAAATGAAGAAGAGATTGTCTGAATCCAATTTCATTAGAGGAGAACATTCCCCTTTATCGAACAGCAGCACGCTCATTGAGTGCGTGCTGGTGTATCTTTCCTCCCGCCAAATTCTTTTAAGAGGACCGCTCCCTTGACCGACATCGACACGCTCTACATCGCCGAAAAGCCGAGCCTCGCGCGCGCGATCGCCGAAGGAATCGGCATTGAAAGAAGGGAGAAGTCCTTCATCATCTGCCGGAGCGGGACGGTCGTCACCTGGTGCTTCGGACATCTCCTCGAGCAGGCCGAGCCCGACGCTTATCTGCCAGAGAGCGTCCCGACGCTCAAAAGCGGCAGAAAGCCCTGGCGCATGGAGGATCTACCGATCTTCCCGGAAGCGTGGCAGATGGTGAGAAAAACCGACGGCGGCGCGAAAGCTCAGCTTGCCGCCATCGGGAAGCTTCTCAAGTCAACAAGGCGGCGCGTCGTCAACGCGGGCGACCCGGACCGCGAGGGGCAGCTTCTTGTGGACGAGGTGCTTGAGCACTTCAGGTGCCGCAAGCCCGTTGACCGCTTCTGGGCGTCGGCGATTGATCCGGAATCGATCCGGAAGGCGCTTTCTCAGCTCAAGCCCAACCGCAATTTCGTCGGCATGCGCGATGCTGCGCGCGGCAGAAGCCGCGCGGACTGGCTTCTCGGCATGAATCTCTCGCGCTTTTATACGCTGCGCGAGGAAGCGAAGGGTGCGAGGAATCTGATCGTCGTCGGGCGCGTGCAGACGCCGACCCTGACGCTCGTTGCCCAGCGCGACTACGCCGTGAGGAACTTCAAGCCCGTGCCGTACCTCAATATCCTGGCCTCATGCTTCGGCGGCGGGAAGGCTTTCCAGGCGAAATGGAAGCCCGGGGCGAATCAGACGGGTCTCGACGAGGAAGGGCGCCTCACTGACCTCGAATTCGGGAAAAAGCTCGTCGGGCAGCTTCAGAGCTGCCGTGAAGGCGAGGTGATTTCTGCCGAAACGAAACTGAAGCGACAGGCGCAGCCCAGATGCTTTTCGCTCGCGGACATCCAGCAGGCGGGTTCCAAAGCCTTCGGCTTCACGGCGGAAAAGACCCTGAGCATCTGCCAGTCGCTTTACGAAAAGCATAAGTGCATTTCATACCCGCGCACGGACTGCCAGTTTCTTCCCGTGAGTCAGCATGCGGATGCGCCGAAGGTCATTGCCGCGATTGCGAAGACGATCCCCGGAGCCGAAGGCATCTGCGGGAAGGCCGATCCCGCCATCAAGTCGCCCGTCTGGAACGACGGCAAGGTGACGGCGCATCACGGCATCATTCCGACGGGGCTTGCCACCGACTGGTCGAGGCTCTCCGCCGACGAACAGAAGCTCTACGGGCTCATCGCCAAGCGCTATCTCGCGCAGTTCTTCCCGGCTTATGAATATGAGTCGACGAAGATTCTTCTTCGGATCGGCGGGGAAATGTTCGAAGCCTCTGGGAACATCCCGAAGAGAGAAGGCTGGAAGGTGCTTTACAGAAAGCAGATTGAGGCCGAACGGCGGGAAAAGGAGAAGGCCCGGAAGGAAGAGGGCGGCGCCGACGACGAGCAGGAGCTCCCGAAACTCAGGGCTGGCGACAAGGTGGAGGTCCGCGAAGTGAAGGGCGTTGAGGCGAAGACGAAGCCGCCGCTTTATTACACCGAAGGCACGCTCATCGCGGCGATGGAGAGCATTCACCGGGCTTACGACGACCCGAGAATCCGCGCGCGCCTCAGGGAAGCCGACGGGATCGGAACGCCTGCCACGCGCGCCGCGATCATTTCGGAATTGAAGCGCCGGGAGTTTCTCGTGACGGAAGGAAAGAAGCTCCATTGTTCTGAGAAAGGCAGAGCGCTCCTTCTCAAGGTGAGTCCGAGGATGAGGAGCGCAGTTCTCACCGCGCAGTTTGAGGAGAAGTTGAAGGAAGTCGAGGCCGGGCGCATGACGCTTGAGGCTTTTGAGAATGAGGTGAAGGCATTCGTCAGGTGCGAACTCGGTTCCCGTGCGTCAACAAATGTCAAGTGACGACTATTTCGCTTTCCAACGACGGATAGTTCCTGCGGTGCCGGCATCGTCCCCGCAGATCCCTGTTTACGCGTAATGGATTCTTCTCTGTTGCGTTTCCTGATCCGATTGGCTAAGTTGTTTTGCCTATATCTTTCCCGACCCCTGCGACCATGACGGATTCATTCACTCCCTACCGCGAAGCGCTACTCAAGGAACTTCTTCCCGCAATGGGCTGCACCGAACCCATTGCGCTCGCTTATGCCGCCGCTGAAGCCGGAAAGCGCCTCGGCGGCTACCCGGAGTCGATCGACGTTGAAGTCTCCCGCAACATTGTGAAGAACGTAAAGAGCGTCATCGTTCCGAACACGGGCGGCCTCTACGGCATTGAAGCCGCGGTGGCGGCCGGATTCGTTTCGCGTCGTCCGGAGGCGAAGCTTCAGGTGCTCGCTTCTGTTTCGGACGCAGAGCGCCGGGAGATCGGCGAGCGCGTTCATGAACCCATGACGATCCGTCAGTCGACGGAGCCCGACGTGTTCTTCATACGCGTGACGGGAAAGCTGAGAGGCAAAACCACGTCGGTCACGATCCGCACCTATCACACGAACATCACCTGCATTGAAGAGGACGGCCGCCGCATTTTTTCCGAAGGCGACGCCTGCGAGGAGGACGCCCCCGAAGAGAACTGGTCGATTGCGGAGCTTATCCGCATCGCGCGCGAAATGCCTCTTATGGGCACAGAAACGGAAGCGCTCCTTCGCCGACAGCTCGAATGCAACCTCGCAATCGCCCGAGAAGGGCTGAAGGGCAGCTGGGGCGCCACGATCGGTCAGATTCTCCTTGCAAGAGACGCCGATGATCCTGCCGTGAAGGCGCGCGCCTGGGCGGCAGCGGCATCCGACGCCCGCATGAACGGCTGCGAACTCCCCGTCGTTATTGTGTCGGGGAGCGGCAATCAGGGGATTACGGCGAGCGTTCCGGTGGCGATCTTCGGCGAGGCGCTTCATTCGACGGATGAGGAAGTCATCCGCGCGCTCCTTCTCTCCGACCTCGTCACGATTGCCTTGAAGCAGGGGATCGGCAAGCTTTCCGCCTACTGCGGCGCGGTGAGCGCAGGGTGCGGAAGCGGCGCCGGCATCGCGATGCTCGAGCACCTTTCAGACAAGGATATTGAAGCCGTCATCAGCAATGCGCTTGCGATCACGTCGGGACTTCTCTGCGACGGGGCGAAGTCTTCGTGCGCCGCCAAGATCTCCATGTCGGTCGAGGGCGCGCTCCTTGCGCTCGATATGGTGAAGCATAAGAAAGCCTTCCGCGCGGGCGACGGCATCGTGCAGGAAACGACCGACGATACGGCGGCCGCGGTCGGACGCATTGCGAGCCAGGGAATGGTCGACACGGACCGTGAAATCATCCGCGTGATGCTTCACGAATCCTGAGGCGGCTCGTGCAATGCCGCCTCAGGCGCTCTCATAAAGAATTGAAGACTCCCGGATAAAAGTCAAGCTCCGCTTTTGACCGCAATCCCGTCGGCCTCGAGCCATCCGCGGACGACGGACAAATCTCTCACGCCTCCCCAGCCGTAGACCGTATGGCCGGGGAGTAGCCTTGCATTGGGTTCGAGCCTCGCGATTTCCTGCTGGCTGTTGCCGAGGCCGCTGCCGCCGCTCGTGGAGAAGTGGAAGATCGTCTTCCCCGAGAGATCCGTATCTTCAAGGAAGGTATAGAGCGCCATAGGCATCTGACCGCCCCAGATGGGGTGGCCGATCGCGATCACGTCGTAGGCGGCGAGATCGGGGAGAGGCCGGATGGGCGGGCGCGCCTTGCTTTCACGTTCGGGGACGGCGATCTTCACGGTTGCCTGGTAGTCCCGCGGGTAGGGCGTCACCGTTTCGATCCGCGCGATGTCGCAGCCCGTAAACCGCTGGATTTCCTCCGCAACCTTCTGCGTGCTCCCCGACCAGGAGATATAGAGAACGATCATCTTCTTCGGGTCTGCTGCATGGGCGGCTCGGCAGCCGGCCACAGCGGCGAGAAGTCCGGCAAATGCTCTGAGGCATGTTCTGCGCTGCAAAGTGCGATTCGTCATGTTCTTCTCCTCAAGAATGTTTTGAACTTGAGGAAAAGTCTAGAAGCGCGTGCTCTCTCTCATCTGCCTCTTTCTCTCAAAGAAAAACACTTTTCGAGCAGTCTTGATTTAATAGAGAAGGCCCGGAATCCCATCGAGGAATCCGGGCCTTCTGAAGCGAAACCTGTCGCTCTCGACATCCGGGCTCAGGCTTCACTGCGTCCGGACATTGCTGAAAGCAATCTTCGTCAGCTGATCAGGAAGAGGAACGTGAGCGTGCAGATCTGCACCGGCGCGGAACGCTTGATCACTTCGATCGGCGAGACGCCGGCAATGCCGGAAATAACGATCACGCCGGCGGCGAGGGGCGAGGAAACGCGGCCGAACGTTGCGGCGACGCTCGCGAGGTAGCCGAGGTCGGGGATCGTGAGGCCGAAGGCGGCGGCATGCGGCGTCACGGCTTCATTGAAGGCGAAGGCGGCAGCGTCGCCCGAACCCGTCATCACGCCGAGAACGTAGGGGCCGACGGCAGCGCCGAGCTTCGCGAGGTCGGAAGAGCCTTTGAGCGCCTCGACGAAGACGTCGATCACGCCGCAGGAGCGCAGGCCCGCCGCGAAGACGCCCGCCGCAATGATGAGGCCGAGAATATTGCCGTAGCCGTGACCCATGCCGTCAAAGAACTTGCGGGTGATGTCGGCGGGATTGAAGCGCGTGACGAGGAGCGTGTAGATCACGCCGATCAGCATGGCGGTCGCAACCGAAATCTTCACCTGCGGGAAGCAGACGGCGACGACGAAGAGGAGCACCACAGGAAGGAGCGGCGCGAAAGCCCAGAGGAGGTTCGGGTGTTCGGGGAGGTCGACCTTGTTGGCGGCGTCATGAACGCCGTCGTTCTCAAAACCGCCCTTCTTGAAGTCGCCGAAGAGAAGGCAGCAGCCGACCATGAGCGCAATGCAGACGATGGAAATGAGGAGCGTGCGGGTGCCCGTGTAGGTGAGGTACTCCATGATGGGCCAGTCGGCGAGCTTCGCGACGAAGCCGTTGTGCGAGGACCCCGGGGACCAGAAGGAGGGAAGCGTCGAGGCGATCACCGTGGCGGCAGCCATGGCCGGACGGAAGCCCGCGCGGATCATGAGGGCGCAGATCGTGGGGCCGATCGCGGCGCACATGCCGGCGAGCGACGAGATCGCGATCGAGACGACGCCCGTCACGATCATGCAGCAGGGCAGAAGCAGAATGCCGAGCTTGTTGAGAGGCTTCGTGAGGAGCGAGACGAGATGCAGGTCGCACTTCGTGATGTTCATCACGCGCGCAAAGCCCATTGCCGAGCAGATCACGATGATGAGCGAGGCGCTCGTCATCGATTTGTCGAACTGCTGGAAGGCTGCAATCGGGTTGAGCGAGAGCAGACACATGACGAAGCCCGAGGTGAGAAGCACAAGGCGCGTTTCCCACCGTTTCAAAAGCCCGTATACGGTTACGCAGACTACGGCGAGCGCCGCCCACATTTCCCATGTCATGAATTTCGTCTCCTGGTGGTAAAAGAAAACGTCATCTGAAAATAAATAAACATTTTCAGATGACATTATTGAAATATAAGGGGGCTTCCATAAATTCGGAAAGCCAGTTTTTCCACTTCGCCGACAGTACC
>NZ_CALDXB010000013.1 GCF_937923675.1 uncultured Sutterella sp.
GAGTATCTGGCTACGAACCAGAGGGTCGTGGGTTCGAATCCTGCCTGGCGCACCATTTCAATTAAAGCGCATTGGAAATTGGAGCAGCTGTGATGAACAGTTGCTCTTTTTTATTGCCATTTGAAAATGTATGTCATGCTATCTGGTTCTCCTCTGTACACGGTTCTGAATAAGCCTGAAAATCAATTTGCTTAAAAAATAGGCAAATTCGTAACTGCATGATTCCTTTGCGAAGAAAGCATTTGTGCACTTTTTGATGGGGAGTTATGCACATTTTCTGTGGAAAACCTTCCTCCCGGGCCTGTGGACAAGTGTCTCTTTTCGAGTGGCATTTCATGCCGAAACGCCCTCTGCTGCAAATGATTCCGGCTTTAACAAATGAAAAGGTTCCGCTTCTCTTATGAAGTCGGAACCTGTGTGGAAATCTTGCTGTGCGTAAAGTGCGTTCAGAGGGGGCGCCGGGACCATTCCTCGAACTCAACCCGCCATGGCCGGCGAGCGGTCGGAAACAGGATTTTCAAAACTGATTTTCTGAATTTTGCCCGGGGTATGGTCGGGAACCACGTATCGCCTTCGAAATCCTGATCGATCCTTGTGAGCCAGATTTTGTCCGCAATCGGCATCGCCTGACGATAGATTTCACCGCCGCCGAGCACAAAAATGCGCTCCGCATCGCCGGCAGCCTCGATGGCTTCAGAAAGCGACCGGACAACAAGCACGCCCTTCGGGAGAGAGAGGCGTCTGCGCGTAATGACGATGTTGAGGCGTCCGGGCAAGGCTCTTCCGATCGATTCCCAGGTCTTCCGCCCCATCAGGACGGGCGAGCCGTAAGTCGTCTTCTTAAAGAACGCGAAATCCTCAGGGATGCGCCAGAGAAGGCGGTTCCCGCCTCCGATGACGCCGTTTCTGGCGGCTGCCGCTATCAGTTCAATGGAAGCCATCTGCAGGTCTCCTGGTAGGAATTCAAAAGGTTGGAATCGCCTTACACCGCGACCGGCGCCTTGATGGCGGGCCAGGGGTCGTAGCCTTCGAACGAGAAGTCTTCGTATTGATAGTCAAAGAGCGATGCAGGGCGACGCGCGATGACGAGCTTCGGATAGGGACGGGGCTCGCGCGAAAGCTGCAGCTTCGTCTGTTCGACGTGGTTGTCGTAAATGTGGCAGTCGCCTCCCGTCCAGACGAAGTCGCCGGGCTGCAGATCGCACTGCTCGGCAATCATGTGCGTGAGAAGCGCATAGCTCGCGATGTTGAAGGGAACGCCGAGGAACATGTCGCAGCTGCGCTGATAGAGCTGGCAGGAAAGCTTCCCGTCCGCCACATAGAACTGGAAGAGGCAGTGGCAGGGCGGAAGCGCCATTTTGGAGAGCTCCGCGGGATTCCAGGCCGTCACGACGAGACGGCGTGAATCGGGCGTCTCGCGGATGCGCCTGAGGACATCCGAAATCTGATCAATCGTGCCGCCGTCCGGAGTCGGCCACGAGCGCCACTGATGACCATAAACGGGACCGAGGTCACCCTTTTCATCCGCCCACTCGTCCCAGATCGTTACGTTGTGGTCGTGCAGGTATTTGATGTTGGTCGAGCCCGAGAGGAACCAGAGGAGTTCGTAGATGATCGAGCGCAGGTGGAGCTTCTTCGTCGTCACGAGCGGAAAGCCTTCCGAGAGCGGAAAGCGCATCTGGCAGCCGAAAAGCGACCGGGTGCCGGTGCCGGTTCGATCGGACTTATGGGTCCCCTTTTCAAAAATCTCCCGAAGGAGCGTTTCGTACTGATTGGATGCCATCAGCTCCTCCGCTCGAAAAAACGAAAACGCTGATTATAAGGTTGCGGAGTCGGGCGACGCACGTGAAGAAAAAAGCGCTCCCACGGGATTTTGCCCGGAGAGCGCTTCGAAGCTTCAGAGACCCGGAAAGCGGCGCTTCCCGGGCTCATGCGTCATGAGGTTATTCCTCAACGATGGTCTTCACCTCAACGCCGTACGAGTCCTTGACGGTCGTATGGATGTTGAGCAGAGCCACCCAGCGGCGTAGCACGCCGATGATCACGAAGAGCATCAGAACCATGATGAGCGCGGAGAGGAAGGCAAGCAGCATCTGGCTGTTGGGAAGGTACTGGTTGAAGATCAGCCAGAGACCGGCCCAGAACGTGATGATGGTCATCAGGATGCCGGGAACGCCCGTCACCCAGGCGTACTTCACCTTGTTCATGCGCATGATGACGGTCGTGCCGATCAGGAGCGTCACGGAGGCGAGAAGCTGGTTGCAGATGCCGAAGAGCGGCCAGATCGAACCGATGTCGCCCGACCAGACGAGGTAGCCCCAGGTACCCGTAAAGATTGCCGAGGTGATCACAATGCCGGGCCACCATTCCTTGTCGCCGAACTTGGGCCAGACCTTGCCCATCATTTCCTGCAGGAAGAAGCGGCCCACGCGGGTGCCGGCGTCAACAGCTGTCAGGATGAAGACCGCCTCGAACATGATGGCGAAGTGATACCAGTACGCCATCAGGCTTTCCATGAACGGAATCTTCGAGAAGATGTGAGCCATGCCGACGGCAAGCGACACCGAGCCGCCCGGGCGGGCCATCAGGCTTTCCTGAACTTCAGCCTCGAGCTGCGGGAGTTCGACGACGGACATGCCGAGCTTGGCGAACTTGTCGGCCGGAGCGTTGATCGCGAAGTAGTCGGCAGGAACGAGGACGCAGGCGGCAACGAGAGCCATGATGGCGACGAAGCCTTCCATGAGCATGGCGCCGTAGCCGACGAAGAGGACGTCCTTTTCATTGCCGATCATCTTCGGGGTCGTGCCCGTGCCGATCGTGGCATGGAAGCCCGAAAGCGCGCCGCAGGCAATCGTGATGAAGAGGAACGGAATCACCGGGCCGCCGATGATCGGGCCGCCGCCGTGGATGAATTCCGTGAGGGGCGGCATGTTGAAGTTGGGCATCACGAAGGCGATGCCGATCGCGAGCGCGCCGATCGTGCCGATCTTGAGGAAGGTCGAGAGATAGTCGCGCGGCAGGAGCAGGAGCCACACCGGAAGGACCGAGGCAAAGAAGCCGTAGATCGGGATGAGGAGGCTCATCTCGGGCTTGTCGATGTCAAGGAAGCCGAAGTATTCAGGGTGCGAGGCAACCCACGGACCCGACAGAATGCAGAGGAAGAGGAGCACGACGCCCATGATCGTGGCGCCCGAAACATCGCCCTTGCGCCAGACCTGCATGTAGAGGCCCATCAGAATGGCGATCGGAATGGTCGCGGCCACGGTGTAGGTCGACCAGAGCGAGTTGTGCATCGCGTTGACGACCGCAATCGAAAGACCCGCAAGCGTGAGGATCAGAATCGCGAGCACTGCACAGGCGGCAACGCGGCCCGTCGTGGAGTCGATTTCCTGGCTCGCAATGTAGGCGAGCGAATTGCCGCGGTGACGTACCGAGCAGAAGAGCACGACCATGTCGTGCACGCCGCCCGCGAGAACGCAGCCGATCAGAATCCAGAGCAGGCCCGGGAGATAGCCGAACTGCGCGGCAAGAACGGGCCCGAGAAGGGGACCGGCGGCAGCAATAGCGGCGAAGTGGTGGCCGAAGAGAACGTACTTGTTCGTCGGCACATAGTCTTTGCCGTCATCAAAGCGCACGGCAGGGGTTTCGCGGGCGGCATTGATGTTGAGCACCTTCTGAGCAATCCATAAGCCGTAGAAGCGGTATGCGATTGCAAAGATGCATAGAGCGGCGAATACGATGGTGAGTGCATTCACCCCGTTCAGCGTTTCCATAACGATCTTTTCCTTTGGTTGTGGATGGGACAACGCCAGAGGGAAAAGAACCGTCGCTTTCGAGTGAGTGATGAGGAATGAGCCTCGCTCAGACTTCGCCAAAAGAGGTAATTATTATCGTAATCCCCTAGAGGTATTCGCTCTTATCGAAAACAAGCAGACTTTTCGTAGCGTCTAGCCGAAGTTTACCCATCAGCCGCACTGTAAGCGAAGATGTCAGACCGTTAGGAATTCAATTTTTATTGATAAAAGGCCATGGCAATAGGCATTTGCCCTCAAATCCTCAGGCCTAGCCGTACCTCCTTACAGGTAAGGCATATATAGGTCGGAAAGCTTAAGCGACTCTGCCTTTCCGGAGAAGACGCCGGACCAGCCGATCATGAGCTGAATGTATTCAGCGGGATCCGCCTGAGCACCTTCCGTTTTGATTTTTTCCTGATGAATCGAGAGGCGCGAGAGCGAGGCTTCAAAAGCCTGAAGCGCCGCAGCAACGACATCGTGATCCGGAGAAAGCGACGGATTGCTCTCCTTTCCCGCCTCGGCAAGCGACCGGGCAAGAACCTCCGGCATGGCCTTTCTCAGGTGCGCTGCGAGCCTCACGCCCGCCCAGCCGTTAGGCTCCACCCGGTCGGGGCCGGCCTTTCCTTCGAGAATGGCGCAGAGATCATCAAAGAATTCTTTATGCTGCTCAGCGGCCTGTGCGGCATCCGGCGCTTCCGGCGTATGCGTCCTCAGCCATTCATCCTGCAGGTGAGCGATGCCGAGCTCCTCAAGCACCAGAAGCATCGTGCTCTGATCGGTGAGATCAACAACGCCGTAAGGCCTGACTTCATTGACGGGAGGAAACTGCTGCATAAGGAAATGTCGCTCAATTGAATAAAGCATCACGCACTGCCGCTCAAATGAGGTTCTTTCCTCATTCCGGCAGGCAGGAGGATTTTAACGGGAGGAATGCGCCAAAAATCTTAATTGAGCGTATCGACCGCCTCATCGGGCAGATCAAAGACTTCAATGCCTTCCGCGCGCAGGTCCGCTGCTTCGAGCGGAGTGCAGGTGCCGCGCACAAGCTTTTTCGGAACGCTGCCTTTTTCCATGTTCCGCACCGTTTCCGGGAAAGCTTCCCCGACATCCTCGGCTTTCCTTGCGACCTCGCGCATAATGCCGAGCGCCTGCGCTCTCAGCGCCTCCCCGAGCTCGCGTGCTTTCCGGGCGTCTCTCGCCGCGAGATCCTCTTCAACATCGCTTCTCGTCGTTCCTTCCACCGGCCGAATCTTTGCTGCCGACGGGAGCTTCCGAAGATTCACATCGCCGCATGCAGGGCAAATTTCCGGCAGGTCTTCCGCGTTGTCGCTGCGGATCCACGCCTCGAAAACGTGACCGTTTGCACACTGAAAATTAAAGATTTTCAAACTCATAGAAGGATATCGCCGGAGGGAAACAAAGCCCGGATTCTTCGCCGCAGGAAGAAATTCAGCCCGTTATCGGGAAAAAACTTGACAAATTAAAAAGGAACATGCTACATTCCGCTTCCTCAGTTCAGGGCACTGCCCTCGCGATTCGATACCCAATCACCACGGGCCGGATCAAGCGTCTGAGGACATTCATGGAAGGATGGCAGAGTGGTTGATTGTACCGCCCTGGAAAGGCGGCATACGGAAATTCCGTATCGAGGGTTCGAATCCCTCTCCTTCCGCCAGAATTGCTTATCTTGATGAGCCGGTCTCATCAAGGCGCGCGAAGCGGGCGTCGTATAACGGCCATTACCTCAGCTTCCCAAGCTGATGACGAGGGTTCGACTCCCTTCGCCCGCTCCAGACGAAAGACGTCAAGCCCGACAGAAAGTTCTGCCGGGCTTTTTTGTTTTCCGTGCGACGAAGACTGACGTTCTGCGCGGCTACAATTTTTCTCGCTTCCCGATCTTCCTTTCCTCTCACGGGTGAACTTTATGGCCGCAAGAAATCGTCTGATTACGCTTGATACCGAAACCACGGGCCTCAATGCCAAAGGCGGCGACCGCATTATTGAAATCGGCTGCGTGGCGCTCGACGGCCGCGTCATGAAGAGCACCAAGGAAAACCACCTTCAGATCTTCATCAATCCGGAGCGCGAGGTGCCCGAGGACGCCGTCGCCATTCACGGCATCACGACGGAATTTCTTGCCGACAAGCCTAAATTCGCTGAAATTGCGGATAAATTCCTCGACTTCGTCCGTGATTCAACCCTCGTCATCCACAATGCCGCATTCGATACGGGCTTCCTCAACATGGAGCTCGAACGCATCGGGAAAGGCCAGATCGAGGACTACTGCGACGTCATCGATACGGTGAAGCTCGCCAAGAAGCTTCTCCCCGGACGCGCCGTGAGCCTCGACGCGCTCTGCCGCTACTACGAGATCGACAACTCCAATCGCACGCTCCACGGGGCGCTCCTTGACGCGGAGCTGCTTGCCGAGGTCTACATTTCTCTCACCCGCGGGCAGGACACGCTCACGCTTGTGAATGAAGACATCGACAATCTTCCCCCGATGCCGAAGGAGGAGGACTGCGTCATCATCCGCGCCACTGCAGAAGAGCTTGCTGAACACAACCGCATCCTCGACATTGCCGAAAAGAAGTCCAAAAGCACTCCTGCCTGGCGCCGGGAAGCGGTTGAAGCGGCGCCTGCGGAATCCGCATCCTGAGCGCATCTTTTTGTCGACCAAATCCGCCAATAGCACGGCCATTCTCGCGCTTTAATCGCATGAATCCTCAAGGAAAACCATCGTAATTCCGGTTGGGACAAGAAGAGACGACATTGCTCAGAGAGCGAAGCCGGCCCCCCGCTATGATCCCCGGAAATATGATCCGGTTTATCCGCCAGCGACGGACATCCGGAATACGAACGAGAAACCACTTCCGGAGATTCAGTCATGCAGTTCAAGAATTTTGTCGTCTGCGCCTGTGCAGTTGCCTGCGGTCTTGCCGCTTCGATCGGTGAAGCCCGCGACCTGCTGCGCGTCGGCACTGAGCCCACTTTTGCGCCCTTCGAATTCCTTGATACGAAGACGAAGGAATACACGGGCTTCGACATGGATCTCATCCGCGCGGTGGGCGACAAGGCGGGCTACGACGTCGAAATCCTCAACATGGGCTTTGACGCCCTCGTTCCGGCCGTCATGACGGGCACGATCGACGTGATCGCCGCGGGCGTTTCCATCACGCCCGAACGCCAGAAGCGCGTCGACTTCACGACGCCCTACTACACGTCCGGCCTCTCGATGCTCATTCAGAAAAAGAACGTCGGAAAGTACAAGACCTTCGACGATCTGAAGAACACGAACCTTGCCGTTCAGATCGGCACCACGGGCGCTGAAAAGGCGAAGACGATCCCCGGCGCCAAGGTTTCCAGCTTCAATACCACGAGCGAAGCCTTCATGGACCTGATGTCCGGCAACTCCGACGCCGTCGTGCTCGACCGCCCGGTGCTCGCCTACTACCTCAAGAACCAGGAGCGCGCCGCGAAGGTCCTCACGATTCCGCCCTACATTGCCGATGCAGAGAGCTTCGGCTTTGCCGTGAAGAAGGGGAACACCCAGCTCCTCGAGAAGCTCAACAAGGCCTATGCAGACCTCAAGGCTTCGGGCGAAGTCGATAAGATCTACAGCAAGTGGTTCCAGGAATAATCCTTCGGACGCCGCTCGCGCGCGCCAGCAAGACCTGTCAGGGAAGTTCCTGAGACAGGCATTTTCCCGGCATCGACGTTCTTTTCGCGAACGCGATGCCGGCGTCATATAGAATGCCGCGGCCGGACCAAAGCCGGAAGCTGAGCTGCTTATCCTCAGGCACGCTTCAGCTCGCTGCGTCAACCTGAGTCCGGATGAACCTTCATCCGTTTTTCCCACAGCCGGCGGACCTCCGGCACTGATCAGTCTCTATAGAAACACCATGGAATTTGATCTCTCCCTCATTGCCTCGAGCTTCCCGCTCCTTCTGCGCGGCGCAGGCCTCACGCTTGAAATCACCGCGCTCTCCGTAGGCATTGGTCTGCTTCTCGGCCTTCTGCTCTCGCTCCTGCAGCTCTCGAAGAGCCCGTTCCTCAGCATTCCCGCGAAGGTCTACGTCGACTTCATCCGCGGCACGCCGCTCCTCATTCAGATCTTCATCATCTACTTTGCGCTCCCCAACATCGTGGGGCACCGCATTGATCCTTATGTGGCGGCCGTTGCGGCATGCTCGCTCAACTCGGGCGCCTACATTGCGGAAATCTTCCGCGGCGGCATTCAGTCGATTTCGCTCGGCCAGTACCGCGCCGGCCTCTCGCTCGGCATGACGAACACGCAGACGATGCGCTACATCATCCTTCCGCAGGCCTTCAAGCGCATCATCCCGCCGATGGGCAATGAATTCATCGCCATGCTGAAGGACTCCTCGCTCGTTTCCGTCATCGGCTTTGAGGAACTCACGCGCTCCGGCCAGCTCATCATTGCTGAAACCTACGGCACGCTTGAAATCTGGACCTGCGTTGCGATTCTCTACCTCGTGATGACGCTCACCATTTCGCGCTTCATCTCCTGGCTCGAAAAGCGCTTCCGCAAGTCCGACGATCGTTAATACTCAACAAAATTCCCGTCTCCGGGCGTCATGATGAAAAAACAATGCATTTTGCTTGCATGGCGCCCGTGAGGCAGATAAAATGCCCGCTTTCACGGCTCGAGTCACAACGCTCGTGTCCGCAAGTTTTACCATCTCTTTGACAGGAATATCCATGTCTGAACTGACCAAGTCTGAGATCGTTGCCAAGTTCCAGCGCGCCGAAGGCGACACTGGCTCTCCCGAGGTCCAGGTGGCCCTTCTTACGGCCCGCATCAATCACCTCACGGATCACTTCAAGGTCCACGCCAAGGATCATCACAGCCGCCGCGGCCTGCTCCGCATGGTTTCGCGCCGCCGCAAGCTCCTTGACTACCTGAAGCGCACCGATCTTAACGCCTACCGCAAGCTGATCGACACGCTCAATCTGCGCAAGTAAGCTCGAAGAGATTCTCAAGACAACGGCCTGCCGATTTCGACAGGCCGTCGTCCTATCTGCCAACCCCGTCTGATCGTTGACGAAAACCCCTCATCTTCCTGCCTTCCACCCCAAGCGCGTTGCGATTTGAGCACTTACTTTTCTCAAGCCGTGAATGCTCAAACCGCAGCGTGCCGGCGATTCGAATCCGAACCGCCGGCGAAAGCGGGAAGAAATGGAACGTCAGCGAAAAGACATCCTCCCAGAGAAATAAGGAAGCATTACTCATGACGATGTTCAATAAAGCAACGCAGTCCTTCCGGTTCGGCAATCACGACGTCACGCTTGAAACCGGCGAAATCGCCCGTCAGGCCACCGGCGCCGTCGTCTGCCGCATGGACGACACCGTGGTTCTCGCCACCGTCGTCTGCAAGAAGGAAGCCAAGCCCGGTCAGGACTTCTTCCCGCTCACCGTCGACTACATTGAAAAGACCTACGCGGCCGGCCGCATCCCCGGCGGCTTCTTCAAGCGCGAAGGGCGTCCCTCTGAAAAGGAAACCCTCACGAGCCGCCTCATTGACCGCCCGATCCGCCCGCTCTTCCCGGACGGATTCTTCAATGAAGTACAGGTCATCATTCACGTTCTCTCCGCCGACCCGCAGGTTGATCCGGACATCCCCGCGATGATCGGCACCTCCGCCGCTCTCGCCATTTCCGGCATTCCCTTCCGCGGCCCGATCGGCGCCTGCCGCGTGGGCTACATCAACAACGAGTTCGTTCTCAACCCGACCACTGAAGAGCTGAAGACCTCGCGCCTCGACCTCGTCGTCGCCGGCACGGAACGCGCTGTGCTCATGGTTGAATCCGAAGCCGACATCCTTCCGGAAAAGACGATGCTCGACGCCGTGATGTTCGGCCACCGCGAAATGCAGACGGCCATCAAGGCGATCAATGAACTCGTCGCGAAGGCCGGCAAGCCCGCCTGGGACTGGCAGCCGCCCGCCCGCAATGAAGCGCTCATCGCCCGTGTGACCGAGATCTCCAACGAAGGCCTCCACGCCGCCTATGCGATCCGCTCGAAGCAGGCCCGCAACGACAAGCTCCGCGAAGTCTATGAACTCGTCGAGAAGACGCTCGCCGCCGACGCCGAAGCCGCCGGCACCGAAGCGCCCGACATGAACGAAGTTCACGGCATTCTCTTCGAGCTCGAAGCTCATCTCGTCCGCTCGCAGATTCTCGCCGGCGAACCCCGCATCGACGGCCGCGACACCCGTACGGTCCGCCCGATCGAAATCCGCCAGGGCGTGCTTCCGCGCACCCACGGCTCCGCCCTCTTCACCCGCGGCGAAACCCAGGCACTCGTCACGACGACCCTCGGCACGAAGCAGGATGAGCAGATCATCGACGGTCTCTGCGAAGAATCGCACGACCGCTTCATGCTCCACTACAACATGCCCCCGTTCGCCACGGGCGAAACGGGCCGCGTCGGTTCCCCAAAGCGCCGCGAAATCGGCCACGGCCGTCTTGCCAAGCGCGCTCTGAAGGCTGTTCTTCCCTCTGCTGAAGACTTCCAGTACACGATCCGCGTTGTTTCCGAAATCTGCGAATCGAACGGCTCCTCCTCGATGGCTTCCGTCTGCGGCGGCTGCCTCTCGATGCTCGATGCCGGCGTTCCGCTGAAGGACTACGTCGCCGGCGTCGCGATGGGCCTCATCAAGGAAGGCAACCGCTTTGCCGTCCTCACCGACATCCTCGGCGACGAGGATCACTTGGGCGACATGGACTTCAAGGTGGCCGGCACGGAAAACGGCGTGACCGCGCTCCAGATGGACATCAAGATCGAAGGCATCACGGCTGAAATCATGCAGGCTGCCCTCGCGCAGGCGCATGAAGGCCGTCAGCACATCCTCGGCCGCATGCACGACATGGCCGGCGGCGGCGCGAAGGAGCTCTCCGACTTTGCTCCGCGCATGGTCTCCTTCAAGATCAATCCGGAAAAGATCCGCGACGTGATCGGCAAGGGCGGCTCCGTGATCCGCGCGCTCACCGAGGAAACCGGCACGACCATCAACGTTGAGGACGACGGCACCGTCACGATCTCCTCGCCCGATATGGCCCGCGTTGCTGCTGCCCGTAAGCGCATCGAGGACATCACGGCGGAAGTTGAAGCCGGTCAGATCTACGAAGGCACGGTCACGCGCCTCCTCGACTTCGGCGCCATCGTCCAGCTCCTCCCGGGCAAGGACGGGCTCCTCCACATCAGCCAGATCGCCAACGAGCGCGTCAACGCCGTTTCCGACTACCTGAAGGAAGGCCAGAAGGTCCGCGTGAAGGTCATCGAAGCCGACGAGAAGGGCCGCGTTCGTCTTTCCATGAAGGCGCTTCTGCGCGATGAAGGCGCCCAGCAGCAGTAACGTTTGACTCCGGCGGGAAGGGAGCTTTTTGATCCTTCTCCCGCTGCAAATGTCTGCAGCGCCTGCAGCTTCAAGCCGGCCCTGCGTCTCAATAAAGACGCACGCCGGCTTTTCCACGCATAAGCCCCGCCGGGGACAAAGAAGCTAGAATTATTCTTTATCCCCTGCGGAATCCGGGAATTTTTCCCGCTTTAGAGAGACTACGAATACTTCATGCGCGAACGAATCGTCATAGCCAACTGGAAGATGAACGGCAGTCGGGAAGCCAATGCCCTCTGGGTTAAAAACTTCCTTGCGGAACCTGTGCGCCTTTCCTGCCGCACGGTTGTCTGCGCGCCCTTCATTTATCTTCCCGGGCTCATCGAAGCCTGCCGGGACACCTCGATTGAAATCGGCGCCGAAGACGTAAATGAAAATTCCTCCGGCGCCTTCACGGGCGAAGTCTCTGCGGCGATGCTCGCGGACTTCGGCATTCGGTTCGCCATCGTCGGCCACTCCGAAAGACGCCGCCTTTACGGCGAAACGGACAACCGCGTCGCCATGAAGGCCGTTGCGCTCGTGAAGAACGGCATCCGTCCCGTCATCTGCGTGGGCGAAACGCTCGAGGAACGCGAGCGCGGAGAAACGCCCGCCGTCATTCTCCGTCAGCTCAATGCCGTCCTCGCTGTTCTGAAGCCCGAAAGCATCGGCGCAATCGCCTATGAACCCGTCTGGGCGATCGGCACCGGGAGGTCTGCTGATCCGGCAACGGCTCAGACCGTCCATGCCGGCATCCGCGCGCGCCTCGTGCAGGCGGCTCCGGAAGCGGGCAAGCTCACGCCGATTCTTTACGGCGGCAGCGTCACGCCTGAAAATGCAGCTTCGCTCTTTGCCGAAGCCGACATTGACGGCGCGCTTGTCGGCGGCGCCTCTCTCAACGCACAGAGCTTCTACAGCATCGGCGAGGCGCTCTCTGCGGCCAGACCCTGATTTCACCCCACTTTTTTCCAAGCATTAAAGGTTTAGAGAACCATGCACTTCCTGCTCAGCATTGCGCTTGTTCTGCAGATCATCTCAGCCGTCGTCGTCATCGTCCTCGTGCTGATGCAGCACGGCAAGGGCGCCGATCTCGGCGCAGCCTTCGGCAGCGGCGCCTCCGGCTCCGTCTTCGGCGCCACGGGCAGCGCGAACTTCCTCTCGCGCTCCACCGCCATTGCCGCTACGGTCTTCTTCTGCTCCACCATTGCGCTTACGCTCGCCTCCGGCGCCTTCAACAAGCGCGCCTCCGTCCCCCAGGGCGGCGTCCTTTCGACGGTCGAGCAGCCGGCATCCCAAGAACAGGGGATGCCCAACAATCAAAATAATGCCCCCGTCAATCAAATTCCGAGGTAGAATTCTTCTCCTCTGCTGATGAACACCTCAGTTCAAAAACAAATCAGCAGAGAACAACTTGAAGGGCCGCGGTCGTGGCGAAATTGGTAGACGCACTACTTTGAGGGGGTAGCGGAGCAATC
>NZ_CALDXB010000014.1 GCF_937923675.1 uncultured Sutterella sp.
GGTAGGGGTAGCGCGCTCAGGTGCATTCATACGTACGCCGACAGAACAATTTAGAAAGAAGACTCATGGATGGCGCGACGGCAAAGTTCGCCTCGGCAGGAAAAAAGAATGCGGAGCAGACTCAATATCCGTATCTGCTGAGGCGCTTTTCGCCGATCGCCTGAAGGCGCGTCAGCACCGTGGAAAAGAGGAGGTAGATCGCCGCCGCTTCCAGGTAGAGCCAGAAAGGCTCATAGGTGCGCGCGGCGATCCGCTGCGCGCTCATGAACATCTCGAAAACCGTGATGGAAGACGCAAGCGACGTGCTCTTCACGAGCGAGATGAATTCGTTGAAAAGCGGCGGATAGGCAATCCGGATCGCCTGCGGGAGGATGATGAACCGCATGATCTGGAGGTAATTCATGCCCATGGAGGCGCCCGCGTCAAACTGTCCTTTGGGGACTGCCGCTATGGCGCCGCGAATCGCTTCCGAAGCGTAGGCGCCTACGTTGAGCGAGAAGGCAATGATCGCTGAAGGAAAGGCTTCGAGCGTAATGCCGATGCTCGGGAGCCCGTAGAAGATGACGAAAAGCTGCACGAGGAGCGGCGTGCCGCGAAAGATCCAGACGTAGAGGCGCGCGAAGGTCGAGAGCACTGGCACATTCTTCGTCCGCACGATCGCAAGGAAAAGCGCGATCGCCAGACCGAAGGCGAAGGAGATGAGCGTGAGCGGGATTGTCGCAGTGATGCCGGGAATGATGAGCTGAGTGAATGAATCCTCGAGGATTCCGATGATGCGGTCGTTCATGGGGGATTTCCCGGCATCCAGGCCGGATTGAATGGAGTCGGAGCAAGAAAAAGCGTTCTTCCGGGAGGATTGGCTCCTCCCGGTGAAGCGGGCTCAGTCTGAGACTGAAGCGAGAAGCATCAATCCTTCGTCACATCGGTGCGGAGGTATTTGAGGGAGATCCTTGAGAGCGTGCCGTCAGCCCTGAGCTCTTCGAGCGCCTTGTCGATTGCGGCCTTGAATCCGGGATTGCCCTTGCGGAAGGGGATTGCAATGCCGTTTCCTGAACGCGTGCGCTCGACGATCTCAATCGGCGCATCAGGCTTCTGGCTCAGAAAGTCGAGCGTCGACACTTCCGAATTGATCGTCGCATCGGCGCGCCCCGAGGCGACGAGCTGGACGGACTGCGAAAAATCCTGAACGCTCACGATTTCAGCGCCCGCCCTGCGGGCCTGATCCGCCCAGTCGGAGGTGACGGTCTGCGCGGCGCGCTTCGCCCTGAGGTCCCTGAGACTGCGGATTTCCTTATTGCCCTTCTTCACGATGACGGCGCCCGTGACGTAAAGGTAAGGTTCTGAAAAATCGTATTTTTCCTTGCGTTCAGGCGTAGCGGCGACCTGGTTCACGATGATATCGAAGCGGTTCGCGTCGATCCCGGCAATCATCGAATCCCAGGCGGTTTCGACGAAGCGCGGTTTGACGCCGAGCTTCTTCGCTACGGCTTCTGCGATCTCAACGTCAAAGCCCGTAAGCGTTCCCTTTTCGTCATGGTAGGTGTAGGGCGGGTAGGTGCCTTCGGTGCCGATGCGGATTTCTCCCGCGGCCTGGATTTTCTGGAGAAGATCTCCGTCAGCGGCATGGGCAGGCGCAAGGGGAAGGCCGAGCACGGCGAAGGTGGTCGTGAAGAGAGCGGCGGAAAGGAACGTGCGGCGAATGGAGGAAAAGATGGTCATGATGGATGTCCTTGAGAATTGGGGACCGGAAGCCCGGGCGGGAGCGTCAATAGAAAGGAATGGAATGCCCGGACCTCCGGAAAAGCGGATGGATTCAAATCAGCGCTTCGCTGCCGCGAAAGCGTCTTCAAGGTCCTTAATGAGGTCCCCGGGGTCTTCAATGCCGACGGCGACCCGCAGAAGGTTCCGGGTGATGCCGAGCTTCTGCTGGAGCTCGGGCGAATAGGATTCGTGCGTCATCGTGGCCGGGCGGCAGATGAGGGATTCGACGCCTCCTAAGCTCACGGCGAAGGCGAAAATGCGAAGGGCCTTCACGAACCGGTCGAGGTCGTATTGGGACTCATTGAAGCGGAAGGAAAGAACGCCGCCGCTGCCTCTCGCCTGCTTCGCCTGAATGTCATGGCCCGGATGATTTTTGAGTCCCGGATAGAAGACTTTTGCAGCGCCCGGGTGCGACGAGAGGAATTCCGCCACGCGCTCAGCATTGCGGTTGTGCTGATCCATGCGAAGGGGAAGCGTGCGGATCCCTCGGGCAACGAGGAAGCTGTCGAGCGGGTCGAGAATGCCGCCGAGCGCTTTGCTGTAAATTCTCAGGCGCTCATAGAGCGTGTCGTCGTTCAGAACCACAAAGCCCGCGAGGAGGTCCGAATGGCCGGCGTAGTACTTGGTGGCCGAATAGACGACGATGTCGGCGCCGAGGTCGAGCGGCTTCTGAAGGTAGGAAGTGAGGAAGGTGTTGTCGACGACGGTGAGAATCCCGCGGGCCCTGGCGGCTGCGGAAACGCGCCGGATGTCCGTTACGGTGAGAAGCGGGTTCGTCGGGCTTTCGATGAAGGCAAGGCGCGTATTGGCCGGCGCTTTCGAGAAGTCGTAGGTGTTGAAGTCGTCCACCACCTCGAATTCGATTCCGCGCTTCGCAAAGAGCTGCGTCGTAAAGAGCCACGTGCCGCCGTAGACGTCGCTCGAGATCAGAACGCGGTCGCCTTCTTCGAGGAGCTCGAAGACGAGGGCATTTGCGGCCATGCCGGAACTCGTCGCAAAGGCGTGCTTCGCGCCCTCGAGGTCCGCGACGAGCTTCTCAACCGACGCGCGGGTCGGGTTGGCGCTTCTCGAGTAGCCGTAGGACTGGAAGTGTTCGGAATCGGGCTGGATGAAGGTCGAGGAGAGATAGAGCGGATACGTGACTGCCTGGTGAGATTCATCCTTAAAACCGCCGTGAACGGCAAGCGTTGCGTATTTCATTTGAAATCCTTGGGTATTTTGTGAAAGAGGTACGTTTTTTCAGGGTGCAAAAAAGGCCGCAGGAAGAAAAAGGGGGTTCTTCGCTTCGGCCTCAATGCGTCGACAGTGCGGGCGCCGATCCGATCAGGAGCAGGAACAAATCACCTTCGTACTGAAAAGTGAGAAATCTGCCGGCGCTTGAAGCATTGAGGCTGGAGGCATGCACATTCGACAGGAAGCCGAAATGCGCGGACGGAGACAGCTGAAGGAGGTCATTGAGCGGCCTTTGCGTGCTTGCGGGTGGGGTGGTGAAGGAACAAAAAAAAGGCGTCCTTTGCGGGGACGCCTTCAAAAAAACTTTCTGATCTCTCGGGTGCGCGAGTTCAGGCCCTCATGACGAGGGGAATGCGCAGGGAGACCGGGCAGGCGTCGCGGCGGCTCTGGAGGCACATGGTGCACATCAGACACATGATGCACATCATTGCGAACGCGGAGACCATCATGACGTTTCCTTCCCAAAAAAGTTGACCAAGCATTGCCGGCGCGGTGAAGCATCCGGCGAGTTAGGGTTAGTCTCTACCTTCTTGCGTTGACTGTCAATAGTACTTATTGCTTAGCGAAAAGGAAGCCGGGTAATACATTAACGATTCCGCAATTCATTCGTCGAGCGCGGATTCGATTTTTTCGAGATTGCTCCTCATGCGCTCCAGGTAGTTCTTTCCGTCTTCGGCGGATTCCATGGTATAGATCGTTTCCACGCGGGCGCCTGCCTCTTGGGCGAGCGTTTTTGAAACTGCGGGGCTCAGGAGTTTCTCGGCGAAAACCGTTCTGACGCCGGCTTTCTTCAGCTCGATTGCAAGCTCTGCGAGCCGCTTCGGCGTGGGTTCTCCCTCTGCGAAAACGCCTTCCACGCTCTTCTGCTCAAGATTGAAGTCCCGGCAGAGATAAGCAAAAGCGGCGTGGCCGGTGACGAAGAAGCGCCGTTTGACATTCCTGAAGCGCTCCGAATACTGAGTTTTAAGGACGTGGAGCTTTCCCTTAAAAAGCGTGAACTGCATTCGGTACGCTTCGGCATTCTTCGGGTCCGCCTTGGCGAGCGCTTCGGCAATGTTCCTCGCTTCGATCTCTGCGCCCGAGAGGGAGAGCCAGAGGTGCGGGTCATCCGCGCCGTGTTCGGCAATTTCATCGGGATCTGAATTTTTGACGGGCACCGCTCCCTCAGAGGCGGTAACGAGCATCAGGCGCGGATTGTCAGCGGCAGCTGCGATTTTCTGCGCCCAGGGTTCCATTCCAAAGCCGTTCACAACGAGGACGCTCGCCGCTCTGAGAAGCTTTGTCGTCTTCACGGTCGGCGTGAAGTCATGCGGCTCCGCTCCCGGCGGAATAAGTGTCTCCACCCGGACAAGACTGCCGCCCACGGCCTTTACGAGTTCGGCCATGGCGTCAAAGCTCGCCGCGACCAGAATCGGCTGCTCTCCTTCTGCACGTGCCGGAAGCGCTGCAGTCAGCGCGAGCGCGCAGGCAGCCCCCAGTCCCACGAATTTTCTCCTCTGCATTTTGAGCTCCTTAAAATGAAATTGGAATCCATTCCCAATTTGATCGGCGACGCGTATACTACGCCTCCCATCGGGTTGTTTTCAAGGGGAGGGAGGAAGCGTCTGAAATGTCCGGGATGATTTCCATTTCGCATCTCTACTTTTCGTACACCGGAGGCGCGCCCTATCTGCTGAGGGATCTTTCCTTCGATATCGAGGAGGGCAGCTACGCCTCCATCATCGGCATGAACGGCGCGGGAAAAACAACGCTCATGCGCCTCGTTCTCGGTTTTTTGTCCCCATCTTCCGGCTGGATCAGGGTGGCGACGAAGGCGATCGGCTATGTGCCGCAGACGGATCCGACCTCCATGGCCGGGTTCCCCATCACGGTGGAGGAGCTTCTTTTCTCGTTTGCCTCAGCAAAAGGAATGCCCGGGAGCGATCGGGACGAAGCCGTAGAGGACGTGCTCGAAGCTGTCGGCATGGCCGGAATGAAGCGCTCCCTTTTCCCGAGTCTTTCGGGAGGCGAGCGCCAGCGCGTGCTGCTGGCAAGAGCGCTGCTGGGCGAGAACCGTCTTCTCATTCTGGATGAGCCTTCGACCGGCGTGGATCTCCGGAGCCAGCGGGAGCTTTATGCGCTCTTGAAAAGCCTGAACCGGCAGAGGGGAATCACGATCGTCGCGGTGGAGCACAACCTCGCTGAGGCCGTCGCCTCGAGCACGGAGCTCATTCACCTCAGGGACGGCCGCGCGCACATCTGTTCGCCGGCTTCCTATCAGGAGGAAGAGAAGAAGGAACTGGAACCGGATCGCAATGAAGGCTGATCATGCTTGAACTTTTTCAATTTGGATTCATGCAGCGCGCTGCGGCGGCCATTCTCTGCATGGCCGTGCTCTGTCCCGTGATCGGGATTTTCTTTGTTCTGAGGCGCACTTCGATGATCGGCGACACGCTCGCCCATTCCTCGCTCGCGGGCGTCGCCGCCGCGCTCGTTTTCGGCGCCAATCCGCTTGCGGGCGCCTTTCTCTTCACCGCGCTCTGCGGCGTGCTGATTGAAGCCATGAGAAATCTCTTTCGCGAGCGCACGGACCTGATTCTCACGGTTGTGCTTGCGCTCGCCGTCGGCACAGCGGTGACGCTCATTACTTCGGGGGCGGTTCAGGGGCGAGCGGAAAACTTTCTCTTCGGGAGCGTTCTCACCGTCACCGACGACGACATCCTCATGATCGGGAGCATTACGGCGCTTGCGCTCCTTTATCTGTCGCTCTCCATCAACGAACTCATCACCATCTCCTTTGATGAGGATTCGGCGAGGATCGCCGGCATCCATGTGGTCTTTCACCGGTATGCATTTGCTTTTCTCACGGCCGCGGCCGTTGCCGCCGCCATCCCCATCGCCGGCGTGCTGGTGCTCTCCTCGATGATTGCAATCCCGGTAGCCACGGCGCTTCAGCTCAAGGTCGGCTTTCGCGCGACCTTCTGGAGCGCCATCGGAATCAGCCTCTTTGATGCGGCGGCGGGCCTCGTGCTTTCAGCAGTCGTCAATGCGGCGCCGGGCGGTCTTACGGCACTGGTTTCTGTTGCGGTGCTCGCGCTCACGACGCTTCTGATGCGCGTCATTCCGGTTCTGCGGTGATGGGAGTGCTCCGGGCGCGCGTATCATTAAAGCTTCTTGAAGGAGACGGAAGAGAGCAGGAGATTCTGGCTATGCCCGTTCGATATTCGACGCGCCAGCGTGCAGCAGTCCTCGCTGCACTGCAGGCGAATGCCGGCAAGTACATGGGCGCCGAAGAGGTGGTGGAGGCGATTCGACAGGGCGGGGCGGCTGTCGGCCGCACAACGGTCTATCGGACGCTTGAAACGCTCACCCGGGAAGGCGTTGTGCGGCGTTTCGTTCTGGACAAGCGGACGCCCGCTCAATACGAGTATCTCAATGACCCGGGCGCGGCCGAGTACCACGTTCAGTGCCGCAGCTGCGGCAAGCTCTTTCATCTTCGCTGCTCGGAGATCGACCGCATGACGGCTTCGCTCTCGAATCATCTCCTTGAGGACCACGGCGTGGAGCTCGATCTCCAGAGTTCCGTCATTCAGGGACTCTGCAGCGACTGCAGAGCGAAAGGTCAGGCTTCGGCATCAACGCCTTCCTCCGGCGTAAACTCCTCTCCTTCCTGACCGGATGCCTTGGAGGGCGCCCGAGCGACGGCGCTCTGCGTCCGGACATCAGGGTTTTCGTTTTGCTTGAAGGAGAGCCGGGCATTCTGCTTCCCGGAGCTCGATTTTCTCAACCGTCATGATCTGCAATCTCTGCCCAAGGCGCTGCAATGCCGACCGTTCCTCGGCAGCCGGCCTGAAGCGCAGCATCTGCCGCGCGAGCGACGATATTGAAATAGCCCTCGTGAGCCTTCACGCCTGGGAGGAGCCCTGCATTTCCGGGAAAACGGGTGCGGGCACGATCTTCTTCTCTCACTGCAATCTGCGCTGCTGCTTCTGTCAGAACTACGAAATCAGCGCGGGCGGGAAGGGCCTCCGCGTGTCGACGGAGCGGCTCTCGGACATTTTTCTTGAAGAGGCCCAGCGAGGCGCAACCTGCATCGAGCTCGTGACGCCCGGCCACTACACGCGGCAGATTGTTGAGGCGCTCGAATCCGCGAAGGCGCGCGGGCTCGCTCTTCCCGTCGTCTGGAATTCAAACGGCTATGAGCTCGCGGAGTCCCTCAGGATGTTGGACGGCTTGGTCGACATCTTCATTCCGGACCTCAAGTATTTCGACAGCCGCCTCGGGGAAAAGTATTCGGGCGTTCCGCACTACTTCGAATACGCCTCAAAAGCGATCGAGACGATGTTCAGCATGACGGGCCCGGCCGTCATCGGCGAGGACGGCCTCATGAAGCGCGGCATGATCGTGCGGCACCTGGTGCTCCCCTGGCAGTGGCGCGACAGCTGCAAGTGCCTCTCGTGGCTCCATGACCGGTTCGGCGACGACATCTACATTTCCGTCATGAATCAGTACATGCCGATCTTCAAGGCGTGCAGGCACCCGGAAATCAACCGGCCGCTCACGACGCTCGAGTACCAGAAGGTCATCCGGCACGCCGAAGAGATCGGCATCACGAAGGGCTTCATGCAGATCGGGAAGACGAACGAGGAAAAGTTCATTCCGCACTTCAACGGCGACCATGTGCTTCCGGAAGTGATGCCCGGGTAAGGGAAAGCGGGATGAAAAAGGCGCCTGATCCCGCAGATGGGAAAAGGCGCCCTAAATGCTTGTCGGGAGCCGGGGCTTTCAGCCGCCCGGGCTCCCTGATCGCACAATCAATCAGTCCTTGTTCTTGCGGTTCTTCGCGGGAACAACGGCTTCGATGTCGACGGTGCGGATCACGAAGAGCTTCTCAAGAAGTTTTTCGGCCGTGCGTTCGGCTTCGGCGATGAGGCCGAGGTTGAAGGCCTCGAGTTCGGCGAGCGCCTTCGCGCGGTCGACTTCATAGAGCTCGAGCACCTTCGCTTCCATGGCTTCCTGACGGACCTTCGCATCGGCTTCAAAGTCGGCCCAGGTCTTCTTCACGATCGGGGCGAGCTTCGGGTAGTCCGTCATGGCGAGCGTCTGCACGCGGCGGAACTTCCAGTAGGCGGAATCCGCCTCGCCCTGGTCGGTGCCCTTCGTCCACGATTCGGGGGAGCGCGAAAGACCGGCATAGAAGGGAAGGAAGACGGAGAGGTCGGCCATGCCCATGGCGACGTAGATCACTTCGCCGAGTTCCTTCGGAAGCCACGGACGGACCTGAAGAACATGCGCTTCGTACGTGCGGAAGACGCTGATCGGGCGCCAGGGTTCGTCGCCGCGGAGCCCCTGGGAATAGGGGTCGTGTTCGGTGCCTTCGAAGTGGTCGCGCATCATGGCCTTCGCGTCCTCAACCGTCACCTTCTTTTCCGGGACGAGGTAGACCGGGAACGTGCGGCCTGCCTGCGGGTCCTGAACGAGAGAGGGGTTGAAGTACTTCTGCATCACCCAGACGCGCGGGTCGTTGTAGATGCGGTCGCGGTCGTCGTCGCGCGTATAGGCCTTAGAGAAGTTGAAGGCGCCGTCCTTTTCAGGGTTGTAGAGACCCTTTTCGATCGCGAACTCCACGAGATTCTTCGAAGCCATCATGTCGGACGACTCGGGGTCGTAGTCCTGGAAGCGCCCCTGGTTGCCGGAAGCGAAGTACTTCTCAGCGGGCGTTCTCTGGGCAAGCCACTGGTGGCCCGAACCCGTTTCGAGATACCAGACTTCGGACTGGTCGACGAAGGCGACGCCGAAGCCTTCGCCGGCGCCCTTTTCCTCAATGATGGCGCCGAGCGTCATGGCGCCTTCGCGGGCCGTGCGGCAGCGCGAGAGGAGCACGTCGGCGATGTCGTCCTCGGTAATGCCCGTTTCCTTCACGTAGGGGTCGACGGCAAGGGCGGCTTCGCTCGCAAAGATCGATTCCGTGCCCGTGAGGCCGAGGCCCGCTTCATTGAAGCCCGCGGCGCCGTGAAGCTGCGTCTTCCAGAAGGGAATCGTCGTGAAGGCGAGGGAATTTTCAGGGAGCGGATACGTAAAGTCGTTCACGCCGCCGTGGGCCTTCGTGCTGTAGATGCCCTTCTGGCCCTGGCGGGCAGGGTGGTGTACGAAATGCTGCGCTTTGATGGCGGCGCTGTCGGCGCTGCGCGCAACGATGAAGGAACCGTCGGCAGTGGCTTTTTCACCGGCGATGAGACTCGTGCACATGTATCTATTCCCCTTGTTTTTGAGAGAGGCCGCGGCCGGGAAGATCCGGCTTATCCGGCCCCGGATAAGAATAGGGAGAAGTGTATAGAGGATCGCCCGGGGAGAGTATTCAGAAAAGCGCGGAGACCCGTCTTCCGCACCGACTAAAATTGCAACCATTATTGGCTTCAAAACGCGGACGCCTTCGTTCGGATCGGACGCCCGGCGACCAGAGGAAAGGGAATCATGCGCATCGGCTCCAATTCGACCGGCTTCGTGAGGCTCGGAGCGGCTTCCTTCAGAACGCATCCGGGCGAACCCCTCGCCAACGCCCGCGAAATCGAAAGGGTTCTTGAGGATGCGGGCCGCGCGAAGACAGACCTCCTGGTCCTTCCGGAACTCGCGCTTACGGGCTACACCTGCGGGGATCTTTTCCTTCGCGCGGGTCTTCTCGGCAAGGTGAATGAAGCGCTCGGGCTGGTCCTTAAAGCCTCCCGCAGGACGCCTGAAATGGTGGTTCTCCTCGGGCTTCCCTTGCTTTCCGAAGGTCAGCTCTACAACGCCGCGCTCTTCCTTCAGAACGGACGCCCGCTTGCTGCCGTGCCGAAGAGCTTTCTCCCCAACTATCAGGAGTTTTACGAGGCGCGATGGTTCTCCCCTGCGGCCGATGCGCTTTCGGATTCGGTTGAAGTCGCCGGCATGCGGATTCCCTTCGGCACCGACATCATCGTCGAATCGGAAAGCGGCATCCGGGCGGCAGCCGAAATCTGCGAAGACCTCTGGGTGGGCGTTCCGCCGGGCGCTCGCCACGCTGCCGCGGGCGCGAACGTCATCGCGAATCTCTCCGCCTCGAACGAGACCACGGGGAAGGCGCGCTTCCGGCGCGACCTCGTCCGCATGACGAGCGCTCGGGAAATTGCCGCCATCGTCTATGCGTCTTCGGGCGAAGGCGAATCCACGACGGATTTGGTCTTCAGCGGCCACAAGATCATTGCTGCGGGCGGGCGCATTGCGGCTGAGTCCATCTGGAAGAGCGGCATCGTCTCGGCAGAGATCGACCTCGAGCGAATCGAGCTCGAGCGGGTGCGCTTTCGCACGATGAAGGAAGGGCTCCCGAAGGAAGCGCTCAACTACCGCCGCGTCGCCGCAGAACCCACCTATGCCGCCAAATCGCCGCTCTGGCCCGCGGCGGTCGATCCCATGCCCTTCGTGCCAAAAGGGGAGGAGCGCCGGAATGAACGCTGCCGGGAAATTCTGGGTCTCCAGGCGGCAGGGCTTGCCGAACGGCTCGTGAAGACCGGCATCCGCCGCGCCGTGATCGGGATTTCAGGGGGACTCGACAGCACGCTCGCGCTTCTCGTCGCCGCGGAGGCTTTCGACCGGATCGGCCGCCCGAGATCCGACATCCTCGGCATCTCCATGCCGGGGTTCGGCACCTCCGAAGGCACGAAGGAAAGCGCGAGGCGCCTCATGGAAGCGCTCGGCATTGAAAGCCGCACGATAGACATTCGTCCGGCCTGCCGGCAGCATTTCGCAGACATCGGGCACCCGGAAGACAGGTACGACGTGGTCTTTGAAAATGCGCAGGCGCGAGAGCGCACGCAGATTCTGATGGACGTCGCCAATGCGGAATCGGGCCTCGTGGTGGGCACGTCCGACATGAGTGAGCTCGCCCTCGGCTGGGCGACCTTCAACGGCGACCACATGTCGATGTATGCCGTGAACGCAGGCGTCCCGAAGACGCTCGTGAAGCACCTCGTCGTCACGGAAGGAGATATGCGCCCGGAACTCCGGGATATTCTTCAGACCATTGCCGAAACCGAAATCAGCCCCGAACTTCTTCCCCCCGATGCGCTGGGGCGCATTCAGTCGACCGAATCGACGATCGGATCCTATGCGCTTCACGACTTCTTCCTCTTTCACCTGATGCGCTCGGGATTTGCGAGGGAAAAGATCGTCGCGCTCGCGAAAATCGCCTTCAGCGGCACTACGGCTGAAGAGATCGACCGCACGGCAGAGACTTTCTTCAGGCGCTTTTACGCGCAGCAGTACAAGCGTAGCTCGATGCCTGACGGCCCCAAGATCGGCTCGGTTGCGCTCTCGCCCCGCGGCGACCTGAGGCTCCCGTCGGACCTCGGCCGCATTGAGTAGATTAGCGGCAGCGCCGCTCTGCGCGGATTATTCCTATGCATTGAGTGAAGACGCCATCTGTTGAATAAAAGTATTTAGTATTAATACGATTGATAAAATTTAATCTACAGACAAACGCTATGAATACGTATTTTTTGGTCATTCATTGACATGAACCGCGTCGTGTAAAGAGTATGGATGAGTAAAATTTACTTATTGTCACAAACGGTCTGAAAGACATTTTGAGGCACTCACCCAACAGAACCCACACTATAAGGACCAACTCATGCTGGGCATTTTTCTGGTTGTCGCGAGCGTCATACTGGCGGCGTATCTCGTCATCAAGCGCTACTACGCGCCATGGGCGCTGCTCATGGTCGGCCTTCTTCTTCTGATCTGCGTTTCGATCATTTCGGGGGCGCCCCTCATTACCGGGAAGAAGGCGACCCACAGCGCGGTCTTCGACATCGTTCAGGTCTTCACGAACCTGCTGCAGAGCCGCACGGCCGGCATCGGCATGAACATCATCTGCGTGGGCGGCTTTGCGTACTACATGGACAAGATCGGCGCGACGAAGGCGCTCGTCAACATCTGCATCAAGCCCCTTTCCTACATTCATGCGCCCTACGTTCTTCTCGGCGTCGCGTATCTGGTAGGCCAGCTTCTCAATGTCTTCATCCCGTCCGCCGTCGGCCTCGGCATGCTCCTCATGGTGACGATCTATCCGCTTCTCGTTGCGGTGGGCGTGTCGCGCCTTTCGGCTGCTGCCGTGGTCGCCACGGCGAGCTGCCTCGACCTGGGTCCCGCCTCGGGAAATTCGCTCCTTGCGGCGGAAATCTCGAATCTGCACGTGATGGAATTCTTTATTGAGAATCAGCTCCCCGTCGGCATCATCACGGCCGCTGTGATTGCGGTCGGCCACGTGGTTCTCGGCAAGTTCTTCGACAAGCGCGATCTCGCGAGCGGGCGGCTCACGCAGGACGACTTCAAGCTCAGAACCGAAGTCAAGAAGGAAGGCGCGGCGGCACAGCCCGAGGCTCCGATCTACTACGCGATCCTTCCGATTCTCCCGGTCGTTCTTCTTTTCGTCTTCTCGAAGCTCGTCTATGCCGGCATTCGTCTTGAAGTCGTGACGGCCATCCTCTCCTGCGCGCTCGTCGCCTTTGTGGTCGATCTCCTGACGGTGAGGAACCTGCGCGAATGCACGGACCGCACGAAGGCGATGTTCAACGGCATGGGAAAGATCTTTTCCTCGACCGTTCTTCTCATCGTCTGCGCGGAAGTCTTCGCCGAAGGCTTGAAGCGTTCGGGCGGCATTGACACGATTCTTCAGAGCGTCGCGCAGATGCAGGGCGCGGGCGGCGTCACGATGCTCCTTGCCATGTTCCTCATCATGACGCTCGCCGCATTCGTGACGGGTTCGGGCAACGCGGCCTTCTTTGCCTTCTCGCCGCTCCTGCCGCAGGCTGCGCAATCGGTTGCCTGGAGCACGGTGACGATGGCCGTTCCCGTTCAGCTCGCGAGCGGCATCGCCCGCTCGATGTCCCCGATCGCCGGCGTCGTCATGGCGGTGTCGGGCATTGCTGAGGTTTCGCCCTTCGAGCTTGTCCGAAGAACGATACCCGTCATGGTCTTCGCGCTTCTTGCCACCTTCCTCGCGTCGGTTGTCATTCTCTAAGAAAACTATGACGGGCTGAGATCGCCTGAGGCTTCTCCCGGCATCTCGCGATGAATGTAAGCGGCCGGTTCCATGGTTTAGAGTGGGACCGGCCGTTTGCTATGGAGCGGAGGTAGAAATGAATCCACAGTCGAGCGTAAAACGCGTACCCGGTCGCCAGGGCTCGAACAAGAGCGCTCAGCGGACGGATGCTCTTATGAAGTCAATATCTGACTCTTCTCCCGAACGGGTAGGAGCAGATCGGGAGAAAAGACGCGCGGCGGTTGATCCCAGCGGTCCCGAGGTCGCGGCACTGAGCGACGGGAAAAAGATCGGGAAACCGACCTTTAATGAGTTCCTGCTTTCCATGCCGAAGGATGATCGGGAATTTGAATGGATCCAGTTGAAGGTGAAGGAAATCGAATGGTGATCCGGGAGTGAAAGTCAAAGGCCATGTCGGGAATTCCCCGATGACGATGGAATTTTGAAGCTTTGGAATCATGACTCCGGAAAAATTCCGGAGTGATTCTGCATTTTTTCTTCTGCTTCCGCTTTGCATTGACTCTGAAGTAAGAGGCCCCGGCTCCAAGGACTTAAGGGAATACAGATGTACCTTCCTCGAACTGTCGAAAAAATAATTCCGGAACTTTCAAAGCGCTTCAAGGTTGTCATGCTTTCCGGAATGCGCCAGACAGGAAAAAGCACGACGCTCAGGCACCTCAAGGAGCCGAGTTGTGGTTACGTGACTCTTGAGAATCTGGACGCCCTGGATCTTGCCTGGAACTCTCCGAAAGCTTTCTTCGAGGAGCATGAGCTGCCTCTCACCATTGATGAAATCCAGCGCGCCCCGAATTTGTTCCTGACCATCAAGCTTCTCGTTGATCGTGAGGAGAAAAAAGGCGGAGTCTGGCTTTCCGGTTCTCAGAAATTCGTGCAGATGAGGGGCGTCGGCGATTCTCTTGCCGGAAGAATCTATGATCAGCAGCTGATGCCGCTCAGTCTTTATGAGCGGGCAGGGAAAGGTCTGGAGCAGGAACCGTATTTCCCGGATGCTCAGAAAAAAGCCGGGCTGCCCGATGAAGACGCAGATCGGATCTGGAACATCATCTGGCAGGGCGGATGGCCGGAGGCGCTTGAACTTAATTCGGAGGAGCGACATCGCTATTTCAATGTGTTCATCACGACTTTCCTCGAAAAGGATGTCGCCGGCATCTGGAATGTCGGGAAGCTCTCCGCCTATCAGCGCTTCATGCAGGGACTGGCGCTGAGGACCGGGCAGGAACTTCGAATCGGACAGCTCGCGCGGATTGCGGACGTGGATGAGTCGACCGCAAAACGGTGGCTTTCCATTGCCGAGGCGAGTGGTCTGGTGTATCTGCTGAGGCCGCTCGCAGGAAACGCCGGGAAGATGCTCACGAAATCCCCGAAGGTCTATATGACCGATGTCGGCCTGGCGGCCTTTCTCTGCCGAAGGACGACTCCCGCCGAACTGAAGGCGGATATGAATTCAGGCGCATTCTTTGAGACGTTCGTCATCACGGAAATCCTGAAGAGCTGGGTGCATAACGGCCGCGTGCCGGATTTCTACTTCTACCGGGACCCCAAAAGGCAGAAAACGATCGATTTGATCATCCATCACGAAGGATGCTGGCATCCGGTCGAAATTAAATCGACGAAAACGCCGCACCTTGAAATGGCAAAGAATTTTGCGGTTCTCGACAAGATGGGTCTGAAGAGAGGACTGGGCGCGATCATCTGCAATATGGCGGAGAAGAAGCGGTTCCTTTCCGATGATGTGATCGCGCATTCCATCTTCGAGATTTAACCGTGGGGACTCGCGCTGGTGGGGCCTGGCTGCCTCTCAGAGGTGTCACGTCCAATAAAGAAGACGACCGGTTGATTTGTTCATGGGAAGCTCATGATTAGATATTCCCATTCTCATTTATGGCGTTAAATCGCAGCAAAATCAATGGGGAGCTTACGAATTTGATGCAATATTACAGAGTTTTTGTAATATTCGATAAATTTGATCAAATTTGCCGTTTCCCGTCATTACGGCTCATCGCCCAGGCACTATCAGACGATGAGCGGCCGGTCAGCTGTTGAGAGGCTTCGCGCCTAATAAAGAAGCCGCCCGGCCGATTTTGGGGAATCGACCGGGCGGCCCTTCAGAACTATTTTTTCAATGCGTCTTGTTCAGGCTTTCTCCTTCCATCAGCGCGTCACAGGAACCGAACCGTATTCAGAATCCGAGAGGCCGGTCCAGCGCGAGCGCATGTCGCGGCGCACGACTTCCATCAACCAGAAGCAGAATGCGTGACCGAAGAACTCGGAGAAGTGTTCGGCAAAAGGCTGATCCCAGGGAGCAGGCACCGTGCCCATGAGCGGCATGATGACGACGTGGAAGGCGAAGTAGAGAATGATGCCGTAGAGCGCACCCTGCCACTTCTTGATCCCGGCCCAGTACTCCGCGATGCAGCAGTAGAGCATGGCGAAGAAGATCGAGAAGCCGAAATGAACGACGAAGCTCACGATCGGACGGGGATTCCCTGAGTACTCGTAGGTTGTGTGCGTAAATTCAAAAGAGAACCCGAGCTGCTGCAGAAGCTCCTGCGGCGGGTTCGTGGCGTCGCGAAGCGGCGTGCGGGGCGGGAAGGGGACCTCCCAGCCGAATTTGGCGAAGGCGACGACGATGCCGGCGACGAGGCCGAGGAGAAGGCCGAGAATGATCTTGTCCCGGGTTGAGGTGGGCGCTTTGAGCTGCATGGGTAATTCCTTTCAAGAATTTTTGACTTATGCCGCGGTGCGCTGAAGGAAATCGGGCTTTTCCGAGAGAAGTCCGGGCGGCGTCCGCGGCGTGCGAAAGGAACTTTATTCCTCTCTTTTCCCCTGAAAATCAGCTTCCTTGCGGTGATGCCCGGGGGACTCAAATGTCTTAGGACTTTTCGAAAACGCGCGTTTGACGCGCATCAATGGTGGTAGGAAGCCCGTCAAGCAGAATCCTCGTCATGAGAAGACTGAAGCCCCTTATTTCCACTTTTGCCGCGTTCCTTTCGGTGATCGCTCTCCTTCCGGCTGCGCTGGCCGCGTCGGCAGGATCGACCGATGCTTCACCGTCTGCCGCTCCCGAAGCCTCACCCGCAAAGCTTCGCGTAACAGTGCTCCTTTATTCGCGCCCCTGGAAGGACTACGACTTCATCGTGCGCTCGATGGAGTATCTGAAGAAGAACTGGCCCGGGCTCGAGCTCACCTTCCGGTCGCTCCCGCATATTCCGCTTCGCGAGGAGCTTCGCCGCGGAAATGCCGACCTCGTGATCGCGAGCTCAAGCTTCTTCGCGATGGATCCGACGGAAAAGGTCCGCCCGCTCGCGGCTTTGGTGAGCCCGCGCGCGAAAGACCCCAACCGGTCGTCTGCGGCGGTTGTGGTGGTCCGCTCCGATAGGAGTGACCTCGTGCGCCTGAGCGACTTGGGAGGCAAAAGAATTGCGGCCCAGACGGAGGAGTGCGAACTCGGCCTCCACTACGTGGAGCATGAAATCGCCAAAGCCGGCTTCAACCCGGACGGGTTTTGGTCGGTGCGCCGCGATGAGCCCGGGCAGATGCGGAAAATCCTTGAGGATGTGCTCGCAGGCCGCATCGACGGCGGAATTCTGCGCGGGTGCTTTCTTGAGGATCTCGGTGAAAAGCGGATTGCCGAAATCGGCTCAAAGCTCCGGGTGCTCAATGCCCAGCCCGTCGACGGTCTCGCGTGCCTTCATTCCACAGTGCTTTATCCGGGCATCATCCTTGCGGGAACAAGCCCGCTCGGCGTTGAGCATGCGCGGCGCGTGACGGCGCTTCTCCTTTCAATGCCGGTGGATGAGGACGGGAGCTACTGGGGGATTTCGACCGACTTCACGCGGACGGACCAGATGCTCGAAAGCCTGAAGCTAGGGCCCTATGAGTATCTTCGCGAGTGGACTTTCCGGCGCGTCTGGAAGGAGTATCCGTCCGCCGTTGTCTGCAGCGCGATTCTGGTTGCGGCGCTTCTTTTCTACGGCGTGATTCTGCGGCGGCTCGTGAGAATCCGCACGAGGGCGCTTGAGGACGAAATCGAGGAGCGCCGCAGGCTCGAGCGCGAGGCCGCACAGGCCAATGAACAGATCAGCGCCATGCAGCACGCAGGCGCTGTCGGGCAGATCTCAAGCATCATCGCGCACGAACTGAAGCAGCCTCTCGAAGCCATTCAGAATCTCTCGCGCGGCACGATGAGAAGCCTCGAGGACGTGGACGACGTTCCGGCAAGAACGCTCGACGCGGTCGCAAAAATCCGCACGGAAGCGCTCCACGCGAGCGACATTGTCGACCGCGTGCGGGAGTACGGCAAAGGCAGGAGAAGAGCGGAGGCGCTTTCCGTCGCGGAAGCCGTCCGCGAAGCCTTCCGGCAGTTCCGGGTGAGCCGAAGGGCGAAGGGCGCGAAGCTCTCGCTCGATCTTTCCCCTCAGACGGATGGACTCCGGGTGCGCATGGATCCGCTCGATCTGCGGCTTGTGATCGTCAACCTCCTCGCAAACGCCGTGGATGCGGCTTCAAAGAGCCCGTCCCCGGAAGTGAGGCTCGAGGTTGCTCTCGCATCCGATCGAAAAACGATAGAAATCCGCGTTGAAGACAACGGCCCCAGGCTCTCCGATGAGGCCTATGTTCATCTCGGCCTCACGCCCGGAAAGTCCTCAAAGGCGCAGGGGCTTGGTCTCGGCCTCATGATAGTGAAGGCGCTCCTTGAGGCAGCGCTCGGGAGCATCCGGTTTGAGCGGATTGAACCCGCGGGGCTGAGAGCCGTTGCGTCGCTCCCGGCGGAAGAAGCTAAGGAAAACGAAAAGGAGAAAGCCTGATGGCTCAGATGAAACGCCTCCTTGTGAGAATTGTCGACGATGACCCGGCGGCGCGCGACAGCCTTGCCTTCATGCTCGAGGAGGAAGGCTTCGACTGCGCGGCTTATCCGAGCGCTGAGGATTTCCTTAAAGGGGATGCGCCTTCCGTTCCGGGCTGCGCGATTCTCGACGTCCGCATGGGAAAAATGAGCGGTCTCATGCTGCAGCAGGAAATGATCCGCCGCGGCATCACGCTCCCCATTGTTTTCCTATCCGCGCACGGCGACATCGACATGGCGGTCGACACCATGAGGAGCGGTGCGGTTGCCTTTCTGAGAAAAGGCTCAGACCGCACGCGGCTTCTTGAGGCCATCTGGTCGGCTATTGAGCGAGCTGAAGGGGCCGAGCCCGAGGATGCCGCGAGGGAAGTTGCGAGATGGCAGACGCTTACCGACCGCGAGCGCGAGGTGGCCGAAAGAATTGCTGCCGGGCTTCTCAACCGGGAAATCGCCGCCGAACTCGGCATCTCGCCCAAGACCGTGCAGGTCTACCGGGGCGAGGTTTCGAGAAAGCTCGACGTGCGCGGGGCCGCGGGCGTCACAAGGGCGGTGAGGAGAATTGAGAAGATCCTTGCGGGGAAATAGTCAATGTTCGCGGATGATCGGAAGTGGTAGTCACAGACAGTTTCTCTACTGCCGCGGCACATTGCTCTTCAGCAGAAAAAGAAACGCCGGCCCGAAGACCGGCGTTCCCGAACAACCCCGCTTTCGCGGGGAAACCAGAAATATCAGGAAAGTACCTAATAATCTAGTGAAACACCCCTGCAGAGGAGCAGGGAAATCAATACTTTACAGCAAAAAACAGGCCCCCGAAGGAGCCTGTTTCAAATGAGCTGTCAGCTTTAATTCAAGCTATCAGCAGATTTCGCGGATCCAACCCTTCGGAGCTTCAATGGCGCCGTCCTGGATGCCCGTGAGGGTCGTGCGCAGCTTCGTGCACACTTCGCCCATCTTGTCCATGCCGGACGGAATCATGATGTCGCCTTCGTGGGTGTGGATGAGGCCCACCGGGGCGAGCACCGCGGCCGTGCCGCAGAGGCAGCATTCCTTGAAGTTCTTGATCTCGTCGAAGCGGACCTGGCGTTCGACAACCTTGAGGCCGAGGTAGTGTTCGCCGACGTAGACGAGGGAGCGGCGGGTGATCGACGGAAGAATCGAATTCGACTTCGGAACGACGAGCGTGTTGTCCTGATCAACGAAGAGGATGTTGGCGCCGCCGGTTTCCTCGACGTAGGTGCGGGTCTGCGGATCGAGGTAGAGGTTTTCGGCGTAGCCGTTGCGGTGAGCTTCCATCGTCGGATGGAGGGACATCGCGTAGTTGAGGCCCGCCTTGATGTCGCCCGTGCCGTGCGGGGCCGCGCGGTCGAAGTCGGAAACGCAGAGCTTCAGGGGCTTCACGGCGCCCTTGAAGTATGCGCCCACCGGCATCACGAAGACGCGGTAGAGGTAGGAGGGAGCCGGAGCAACGCCGATCTGCGGGCCCGAGCCGATCATGAAGGGGCGGATGTAGAGCGAGCAGCCGGTGCCGTAAGGCGGAACCCACTGGGCATTGGCGCGGACGACTTCGTCGATCGACTTGAGGAAGAGCTCCTTCGGAAGGGGCGGCATCTCAAGACGCTGGGCGGAGTTGTACATGCGCTCGGCATTCATGTCCGGACGGAAGGTAACGATCTTGCCTTCCTTCGTGCGGTAGGCCTTCAGTCCTTCAAAGCAGCTCTGGGAGTACTGGAAGACGCAGGCGGATTCGTAAAGGTGAAGCTTCGGATCCTCAACGAGGCCGTCTTCGGTCCACTTGCCGTTTTCCCAGGTAGCCTGCCAGCGATATTCAGTGGCGGTGTAGCCGAAGCCGAGCTTCGACCAGTCGATGTCTTTTTTGGGTTCCATTTTATTTTTCATCCACTTTTTGCTGAGCTCCCGGCATCGCTAGTGAAGCCTGAAGCCCCGAAAGAAACTTTTTCCCCGGAAAGCCTTCGGGCTTCCGGGCAGGAAAAATCCTAACACCCTGATTCGAGCGGGAAAGCGCCGATCCTAGGCGTTTCCGCTTAGCCGATTGGATTCAGAACGAATTCACTGGAAAATTTTGCGTTTATCCGTTTTATTCTGATGCTTATCCATGTATTTCAATGGATTCACTTGAGATCCCTCTGAAAATTGCATGAGAGCGCGGCATTTGAAAACAGTATTTCGGGTTCACAGAGTGAAACCATTCGATTCGACATCGTACGGATAAGGGTATACACTATGCTCGTTTTTACCCATATCGGTATTTTGCTCTTGGAAAAAGGAGGTTTTCAAAATGAACCGCATGTTTACCCTTGGTGTTCTGGCTGTTCTTTCCGCTTCCGTTTATGCCGCCGGCGGCAGCATGAACGGCATGGCCGGCATGGATCACTCCGGTCATATGGGAATGATGCAGGGCGAAAGCACCCAAACGGCTCAGCATGCCGTGGCTGCGAAGGGCGTCGTGAAGTCGGTCGACCTGAAGGCAGGGAAAGTGACGATCAGCCACGAACCGATTCCGGAACTCAAGTGGCCTGCGATGACGATGCGCTTTACCTTCCGCGATCCGAAGCTTGTTGAAGGCGTCAAGGCGGGCGACAAGGTGAACTTCACCTTCCTTCAGGAGGGAACGCTTTCCGTTCTTCAGACGCTCTCGCGCTGAAAGAGCCTCCTTCATCCCGGAGCCGCATTGTCTCGCTCCGGTCGTCCATAGAGAAAAAAAGAAGGCCGCCATGTCTGAAGCCTCGCAGAAATTCCGCATTCTCCCCGTTGTTCTCGCGCTTATTGCCGGTCTCGCCCTGGGCGGAGCCGGCGTGATGCTTTACATGAAGCATGAGAGCGCCGGGACGCCGCAAACGGAAGCGCCGCTTTCCGCCGCCTCCGGGAAAAAGACGCCGGAGGGCGTGGAGCTTGCCGAGCCCGATGCCGACGGCCGCCATGTGCTTTACTGGTACGACCCGATGAAGCCCGATGCGCATTTTCCGAAGCCCGGGCCCTCGCCCTTCATGGACATGGACCTGGTGCCGAAATATGCCGACGAGGGGGCTGAGACGGCTGCAGGCGATGCGCCGTCCGTGTCTGTATCGCCGGCCGTAGAGCAGTCGCTCGGACTCCGGACGATGCGGGCAGAAGAGGGAGAACTCCGCAAAGAAGCAAGGCTCGCCGCGGAGGTGGTCCTGAACGAACACGACTATGCCGTCGTTCAGGCGCGCTCCGGAGGCTTCGTCGAATCGGTGTCGCCCCTTGCCGTTGGGGACCCCGTGAAGGCGGGCGAGATCCTCGCAAAACTCACCATTCCGGGGTGGACGGAAGCGCAGACGGAATACCTCGTGCAGCGGGAAACCAATGCGCCTCAGGGGGCGATTGAAGGGACGCTGAGGCGCCTGAAGCTCCTCGGCATGCCGCAGAAGGACATCGACGAGCTCATCCGCACGCGCCGCGTGAAGACCGTCTTCACGATTGAGGCGCCGATCAGCGGCGTCGTGACGGCGATTTCGATGCGTGCCGGCATGAATGTGAATGCCTCTCAGACGGTTGCGGAAATTGAGGGCATCGACCCCGTCTGGGTCGTCGCTTCCATTCCGGAAGCCTATGCGCGGGATGTCGCGAAGGAAGGAACAAAATTCAGCCTCACGTCCGACGCCTTCCCCGGCGAATCCTGGAAGGTCCTCTCCGAGGCGCTTCTCCCCGGGGCGGATGCCTCAACACGGACGCTGAGACTGCGCCTTCAGGTTGCGAACCCCGGCGGGACGCTGCGCCCGGGCATGACGGCCGTCCTTCATATTGATGCGCCGGGCGAAAAAGGCATTCTCATTCCCCGCGAAGCCGTGATCGACGACGGCCGCCTGACGCGGGTGATCGTGAAGCGAGACGGGCGCTTTTATCCGACGCCGGTTGCCGTCAAGGATGCCTCAGGGAGCACGGCCGCCGTCTCGGGAGTGAATGCCGGCGACGAAATCGTGCTTTCCTCCATCTATCTCATTGATTCGGAAGCGTCGATCTCCGGAGCGCTCGAGCGCCTCAAGTCTCCGGCTGAAAAGGCCCCGGCTGCAGCCGATGCTGCTGGGATGACCATGGAGAGCGGGAAATGATCGCGCTTATTAAAGCATCGGTAAAAAACCGCTTTCTCGTCCTCTTCTTTGCGCTTCTCCTTGCCTTCTGGGGCGCAGTTACGATCATGCGCACGCCCGTCGATGCGCTCCCTGATCTCTCGGACGTTCAGGTAATCATCAAGACGGACTATGCCGGGCAGGCGCCGGAGATCGTTGAAAATCAGGTTACCTATCCGATTTCAACGGCCATGCTCTCGGTCCCGGGAGCCGCGTCCGTGCGCGGGTTCTCTTCCTTCGGGACGTCCTTCGTCTACGTGATCTTTGAGGACGGCACCGACCTCTACTGGGCGCGCTCGCGCGTGCTCGAGTCGCTCTCGGGCCTCACGGGATCGCTCCCTCAGGGCGTTTCGCCCGAGCTCGGCCCCGACGCCACGGGCGTCGGCTGGGTGTATGAATATGCGCTCGTCGACCGTACCGGAAAGCACGACCTCGAGTCCCTGAGGGCGCTCGAGGACTGGGTGCTCCGCTACGACCTCAAGACGATTCCGGGTGTAGCCGAGGTGGCGAGCGTCGGCGGCGCAGTGAAGGAATTTCAGATTCTCCCCGATCCCGTGAAGCTCGAGCAGTACGGGGTCACGATCGGCGACATCAGGACGGCGCTTTCGCGCTCCAATTCCGAAATGGGCGGGGGGTCGGTGGAGCTTGCGGGCTCCGAAGTCATGGTGCGCGCCCGCGGGTACCTGAGGACGCTCGACGACTTCCGGCACATTGTTCTGAAGGCGAATGCCTCGGGCGTGCCGACTCTGCTTTCCGATGTGGCGCAGGTCCGCACAGGGCCTGAAATGCGCCGCGGCATTGCTGAATTAAACGGGGAAGGCGAGGTCGCGGGCGGCGTCGTCATCATCCGCAAGGGCGCGAACGCGAAGAAAGTCATTTCCGCCGTGCGGGAGCGGCTCGAGGAAATCAAGCCCGGTCTCCCCGAAGGGGTTGAGATCGTTCCCGTCTACGACCGGAGCGACCTCATCGACCGCGTCATTCACAACCTCACCTCGAAGCTCATCGAAGAGGCGATCGTCGTCGCGCTCGTCTGCGGCATCTTCCTCTGGCACTTCCGGTCCGCGCTCGTCGCCATCATCACGCTTCCCCTAGGACTTTGCTTTGCCTTCATCGCCATTCATTTTCAGGGGATCGAGGCGACCCTCATGTCGCTCGGCGGCATTGCGATCGCCGTGGGCGCGATGGTCGACGGCGCGATCGTCATGATCGAGTCGGCCCACAAGAAGATCGAGGACTGGGAAAGGGACCATCCGGGCGAGAAGCTCGAGGGCGAGCCCCGCTGGGCGCTCATCACTTCGGCCGCCACTGAAGTGGGGCCGGCGATCTTCCTTTCGCTTCTCATCATTACGCTGAGCTTCATTCCGATTTTTACGCTCGAAGGCCAGGAGGGACGGCTTTTCGGTCCGCTCGCCTGGACGAAGACCTGGTCGATGGCGGGCGCTGCGCTCCTTTCGATCACGCTGGTTCCGGTCCTCATGGGCTACTGGATCCGCGGCCGCATTCCGCCCGAAGAGAAGAACCCCATCAACCGGGCGCTGATTGCGGGCTACAGGCCGCTCCTTGCAGGAGCGCTCAGGTTCCCGAAGACGACGATCTGCGCTGCGGTGCTTCTTCTCTTTACGGCGCTCTATCCGCTCGAAAGAATCGGCGCGGAATACCTTCCGCAGATTGCCGAAGGGGACATTCTCTACATGCCGACGACATTGCCCGGCGTTTCAGCGGGCGAAGCGGCGGCAATCCTTCAGACGACGGACCGCCTCATCAAGTCGGTCCCCGAGGTGGATTCTGTTTTCGGCAAGGCGGGGCGCGCCGACACGGCAACGGACTCGGCGCCGCTCGAAATGCTTGAAACCACGATTCACCTCAAGCCCGAGAGCGAGTGGCGTCCGGGCATGACGATGGAAAAAATCATCGACGAGCTCGACAGCCGCGTGAAGCTCCCCGGGCTCGCATCCCTCTGGGTGCCGCCCATCCGCGCGCGCATTGACATGGTTTCCACGGGCGTCAAGTCGCCGATCGGGATCCGCATTCAGGGGCCGAGCCTCGCGGTCATTGACGGCGCTGCCAAAGCGGTCGAGGAAGCGGCGAGAAAGGTGCCGGGCGTTCAGTCGGCCCTTGCTGAGAGGCTCGAGGGCGGGCGCTACGTCGACATCGACATTGACCGCTACCGCGCTGCCCGCTACGGCATGACGATCGGGGACGTTCAGGACTACATCTCGTCGGCCGTCGGGGGCGCCATGGCAGGCGACCTCGTGGACGGCGTCGCGCGCTATCCGATTTCGATCCGCTACCTGCAGGCGGAAAGAGGGACGCCGGAGGCGCTGAGGCTCCTTCCCGTCATTACGCCGTCGGGGCAGAGAATTACGCTGGGTGATGTCGCAGAGGTAAAGGTGACCTCGGGTCCCTCGATGCTTAAAAGCGAAGGCGGCCGGCCCGCAGCCTGGATTTATGTCGACGCGCGCGGGCGCGACATGGCTTCGGTGGTCGACGACCTCCGGATGGAAATCGCGAAAAGCGTGAAGCTCCCGGCGGGCGTCACCGTTGCCTTTACGGGCCAGTACGAAATGATGGAGCACGCGAAGTCGCGGCTCCTCGTGGCGGCCCCCATGACGGTGCTCATCATCTTCGTGCTGCTCTACGTCTGCTTCAGAAGGCTTTCCGAGGCGCTTCTCATCCTCACGACGCTTCCCGTTGCGACGGTGGGCGGACTCTGGCTTCTCTACCTCATGGGCGACCGCTTCTCGGTGGCTGTCGGCGCGGGCTTCATTGCGCTCGCCGGTCTTGCGGCGGAATTCGGCGTCGTCATGCTCGTCTACCTGAGGCACGCCGTGGCGGCCGACCCTTCGCTCGGGAATCCGAAGACCTTCAGCGTTGAAGCACTCGACCGCGCCATCGAGCACGGGGCGGCGCTTCGCGTGCGGCCGAAGTCGATGACGGTTGCCGTCATTCTTGCGGGCCTGATTCCGATCCTCCTTTCGACGGGCGCTGGATCCGAGGTGATGAGCCGCATTGCCGTTCCGATGGTGGGCGGCATGATTACGGCGCCGCTCCTTTCGCTCTTTGTGATTCCGGCTGCGTGGAAGCTCATCATGCTGAAGCGCAGAGCTCTTTAAGTTATTAACAAAGCAATGATTTAGTTGACAAATGGTGCTATAGACGGTTCGGTGTCAGGCCGCCTGTGCATAGAGGGTACTCTCATTCGTAAAACAGGCGCGAATAGGGGCCTTCTGACTTTTGAAAGTGGAGGTGATCTCCTTTGCGTGCTCGAGCGTTTCTTCGTGATTCTTCGGCCCTTCACCCGCAGACTCGTTTTGAGCTGACGATTCAGAAACTCATCGGGGTTCAGTTCCGGCGAATACGAGGGAAGGAAGAAGAGTTCGATTTCTTCCTTATGAGCTTCGCACCAGGCGGCGACCAGCTTTGCGTGGTGAATCCTGCAGTTGTCGCAGATGACGAAGAGCTTTCTGCCCTTTCCGCCGTAGTCCTTGATGAGACGATGCAGGAAGCGTACGAATGAATACCGGCGCACGGCGCTTCGCTGAAAAGCAAAAGCCGACAGCCCCTGATTGTTCACGGCCGAGATCATGACGGGAGCGCCGTAGCAGGCGCGGCGATCATGAAGGATCGTCGGCGTCTTTCCGCGCGGCGCGTAGCCTCGGATCCAATTGGTGTCCTGCTGAACCGCGGTTTCATCTTCCCAAAAAAAGGTGGCCTTCTCTTTTTTTGCGCGTTCAGTAATAGCCGGATAGTCCGTTTCAAGCCAGCGCTGAACCGTGGCATCATCCTGCTGAATCGCTTTCTTTTTCGGACGTTGAGGCGTTATGCCCCATGAACGCAAGTAATTGCGTACGGTCGAGAGGGCGAGCTGTCTGCCGAACTCTCGGTAGATGAGCTGGCGCACTGCCTTGGCTGTCCACAAGGCAAAGTCAAACTTCAGCTGCGCCGGGTTCTTATCGACAATCCAGTTGGCAACCTTCTTTGCTTCTTCATGGCTGAGCACCCGCATTCCTTCTGCAGATGCCTCACTCATGCCTCGCTTCTTGCCGGCAACGGCGCTGTCAAAGCCTTCGGCCTGGTAGACCTGGATGATCTTGGTAACCCATTGGCGGCTCAATCCAAGTCTGCGTGCGATTTCAGCGCGCTTTACTCCATCACGGAAGTAAATGACGCAGCGGCGGCGAAGCTCCAGCTGGGCTTCAGGAGTGGTCTTGCGACCGTCGAGAGTAGTGGTAGATTTGTCTTCGTAATTCATTTATCAATTATAGCGTAGCCAAAACCTTTTGTTAACTATATCGATGCTGTGTTAATAATGCCACTGACGTAAAAACGAATGCGATGCCGACCACTGTTCCTATGTTGTTGCCCTGGAAAATGCCGACAGCCAAACCCGCAACACCTAGTTTTTCCAGAACATCAGCGATGCGCTTCACCACTGCACGTTTTTGCGTCTCTGTTAAATTCACGTCGTCTCTCTGTATGTCTCTGCATTTCATTATACGAAAGACTGCAAGCTTCTCGGTCTCCTCGAAAGGCTTCCCGCTGGCAACGTTCCCAAGGGCCGCGTGGGACTGCTTCCGGGCAAGATCTTCTACACCATCATGAACGCAGGCTGGCTCGGCATGGGCCAGGGCCAGAGCGGGGACTCCCTCAACAAGAATCCTCAGGAATGGGAAACCTGGATGTTCGCGATGCGCGTGGTTGACGACGATGCCGCCGTCGGCAAGGACATGAAGAATCTCGGACGCTTCGTCAACGACCGCACGCCCGGAAATCTCGATCCGGACTACGGCACGAAGATCGAAGCCCTGAGAAACGTCCTGAGGTCCCGTCTCGCACGCGACTTCAACCTCTGATTCCACTTCTCAGGGCTGACGCACATTAATTTCTAATTTCAGCTGGAATCTTTTGATTTTCAG
>NZ_CALDXB010000015.1 GCF_937923675.1 uncultured Sutterella sp.
CGGGTCTTCTTGCCTTCCTTCAGAACAGGCTTGCTGACTTCCCGCTTCGGCGGCGTGATCTTTGCAATGCGTCCGCAGGCATCCAGAGCTTCATTCTTCTTTTCCTTGTTCTGCTGGAGAGCCGCGGCTTCGCCGGCGGCCGTCTCAAGAACGGAAATGACGGCGTCAGCCTTCTTCTGGCCATTCTCGATGTTGACGACCTCGCTGGCTACCGTCTTCTGAGTCTGCTCGGCAACCGCCTCCGACTCTTTGGCCGTCTGCGGCGTGAGCAGTCTGGAGAAAAGTCCGTCCGACTGCTCCGTGCCCTTGCTCAGCAGGTACTCGAGGAGCTGAGTGCTGCTGCGGGCGCAGCCGTCGATGTAGGCGTATTCGCCGAGAATGGTCTTCAGCTGATCTCTCTGCGCTTCAGGGATATCCACGCCGGCCTGTTTGGCGCGCTCTATGGTCTCGAGACAAATCGCCGCCGTGGCTGAAGTCACGTTGACTGCAAGATTTGCCCGTGCTTCTGCCTTGACAAGCTTGACTTCGGTTTCCGCAAGACGCTTTTCGGCATTTTCAGCGCGGTCTTCCGCTTTGCCGGCTCGACTTTCAGCCTTATCAGCCCGTTTTTCAGCATTGTCAGCGCGCCTTTCAGCCTTGCCGGCTCGCTTTTCCGCCTTGTCGGCTCTTGCCTCTGCCTGGGCAAGCAGTTCGCGGAGCTTGTGGACATCTTCAGCGGTGTACTGCATGGAAACGGGTCTTTCATGTGGGGGGAAACTGTCTGAATTATACCGTTTCGAGTGGCTAAAAATTTTAAATTATCTTTTTAAATCAATGCGATAAAGGCTCTCCGGAGCGTTCTGGAGGACTTTGAATTTGAGGATGCGCCGGGGGTCATCTGCATGCTTCGAACGCGAATGAGAAGCAATACAGAGCGCACCGAGGGCCTTATACGCGAACCTTCTCAACCTCACTTTTTTGTTAGATATTCTTTTAGAATCAAATAATTAGATGTTGATTCAGATCAATTTTCAGGCCAGAATGCCGGATCGCTTCGCGTAGATCGGTTCTCCGTCGAGGAACTGCTCCAGATCCGCCGCTGTAAAGCATCGGGTTGCCGGCCCCTGAGCCCGGGCGAGGAACGACTCGAAGCGCCCGGCATGAAGTCCCCGGACCAGGGTTGCTGAACCGCGCTCATCACACCAGATCACTTTGCAGCAGGTCCTGCGCCGGGAAATGAAAACGACGATTTCCTTTCCGCTCTCAACATCGATATCCAGCGCGGCGCGTGCGATCGCAGAAAGGCTTCGATATCCGCTTCGCAGATCGACCGGAGAGACGACGAGCGTAATGCGGCGGTTTCCAGAAGGGAACTTCATCGGAGCGCCTCCGCGAGAACGACTGCTGACCTTTCCGGCGACGGCGTCATGAATTCAAAGAGGACGCCGTTGGGAAGTCGTATTCGGAAGGGAAGTTCCTGCGAGCCTGCCGCCGCAGAGACTGCCGGGCGATGGGCGGCACTGCTCGGCCTAAAGACCGCCGCTTCCGACTTGATTTCGGCAAGCTGAATGTTTTCGCCGAGCTGACGCACCACCACCGTCTGCTCGGGAGTGGATTCAGTCTCAGGCGCTGCCGCCTCGCTGAGTGCGGCTTCCCGATCAAATTGCTGAAAGCGCCCGTAAAGGGCGGACAGGGAGGGCCTGACTTTGGGGAAGTAGTGTTCGATATGGGAGCGGTAGAACTGAGCCCTGCTTAGTCCGCTTTTAAGGAAGTCGCTGTAAGCCTGACGCCAGATAGAGGATTTTTTCATGGAAAACTCCTGAAAGGGAATTTCCATTCTCAGTCCTTGCTTCAAATCTCGGCGGAAGCAATGGGGAGCTTACGAACATCCAGCAAACAAAAGCCCCTGCTGACATCAAATCAACAGGGGCTTCGTTTATAGGGAGCCTGG
>NZ_CALDXB010000016.1 GCF_937923675.1 uncultured Sutterella sp.
CGTGAGCGTCTGAACGCCGGTGGTGGCGCCGAGGGAAGCGACGTCATTGGCGATCTTGCGGAGACCCGGGATCGTGATGTCTTCACCATGGCTCATGCTGCTGTAGAGCCAGTTGTTGAAGGCCGCGGAAGAAGACTTGCCGTGGTTGAGGCCCTGTTCGAACATCGCGTAGGCGGCGTCGAAACCAGCAAACTCGTCAATGCCGAGCGTCTTGATTTCTTCGTCATCCATCGCAAGGGCATAAACGCCAGTGCCATGGTCAAGAGCATCAGTCATCTGGCGGAAGCTCATCAGAATATCGCCGTCGAAGACGAACTGATCGCCCGTATCGAGGTTAGTCGTTGTGAGGTTGAGCTTGTCACCGTTGACGGTGTTCGCCACATAAACAGTGCCGTTGATCTCCACATTGTTCTGATTCGTGGTTTTAAAGATCTTCTCATTGCCCTCTGTATCGACTGTAGCTGCATCAATGATCAGCAAAGCGCCATCGTCAACGTATACGCCTTCACCAGTCTTTGCCGTACCCTTGTCAGCTCCAGTTGCGAGGACATAACCATCAACCGCGGTATAGGTGGTCGCAGAGCCGGAAACCGTCTTGCCGCCGTTCACATAAACCACGGAACTGACCGCATTCCAAGGAGCCGTTTCCTCATCGGTATCGGCAAGCACGAAGCCCGACTGCTTGAAAGCAGCTTCAGCTTCAGCCGTATTCGACGTACCCACCGCAACGATAGAGTTGCGGCCGGCTTCAACCGTGCTGCCTGAAGCAAGCTTGCCTACAGCGACGACGGAGTGCTCTTCGGAGACGCCGTTGACCCAGGCCGGATCCGCAAAGATGTAGCCAGAACCCTGGAGTTCGCCGACGGAGAGGCTGCCAGCGGCTTCCTTGGCGCCGACGTTCAGAGTACCGGTCAGGGCGAGAGTCTTGATGTTCGCAACACCATTGACCGTACCACCGGACTGAACCGTCACGGTGCTCTTGTCAGCGGCGAGAGTACCTTCAACAGTAAGAGTACCCGTGGTGATGTCGCCGTACTTGGCTTCAACAGCGGGCGTGTTGCCCGAAGCGGCCTTCGGAGCAACCGTCAGACCGACGGAGAGCGCTGCGCCATCAGCAATATTAAGTTCTGCAACATCTACGAGAAGATTGCTGCCGCTCAAACCGGTCTGTGCGACTTCCAAGTTGCCGGAAGCAACCGAAAGCGCCGTACCCGTAGCATTCTGAGCCTTAACAACAGCGCCAATCTTGGCGTCTTTGCCGGTAGTCGTCAGAGAGGCATCAGATTCAAGCGACATGCCCTTGATCGTGGCATCGCCGGAGGCAGGCACGAACTTGACAAGGTCGCCGCCATTATTAAGCGTCAGAGCAGCTCCACTGCCAACCGTAGCAGTCGAGGTCGCGCCCGAAAGGAGCAGGTTGCCAAAGGAGCCGGCCTTGTCGAAGGTACCATCGACGCCTTCAACAGTCGCCTTCTTAATCTGGTCATTCGTGATGCCGGCAAGAGCACCACTAGAAGTAACGTCCGAGAACTTAACCGTACCGCCGCTCGTCAGAGCATCCGAAATCTTGAGGGTACCGAAGTCAACCAGACCAGTAGAGGCTATAGCCTGGATTGCATTCTTAGCCTGCTGAACGCCAGCCTTCGTTGTCGTAGCGTCAAGGCCGCTCAGAACGAGCTTGCCGTTGTTGACAACAGAGCCCGAATCAAACGTAGCTCCGCTTGTCGGGAGAGAGGCGCCGCTGGCTGTGACCGTCAGGCCAATCGCATCCGCGGTCGTGGTGAGGACGCCGGTCTTCTCAACCGTGAAAGAGCTATCAGCAGCAGCCGACAGCTTCTTGCTCACCGTGAGGGAGCCGGCCACATCGACCTTGCCGTTGCGGGCATCCAGAGTATTGAGCGTATAGGCCGCACCTTCGCCGACAGTCAGGTTCGACTTCTCCTGGGAACCCTGCTGATCGTTCTTGCGGAACACCAGCTGATCGGCCGTATAAGTACCGCTCTTCACCTCGAGCGTACCGCTCGTATAGACATTCTGTTCCCCAACCTTAGACATCAGACCAAGCTGAATCTTGGCATTGTCATAGGCTTCGCCATTGAGCGTAACAGCGCCGCCGTCAAGCGTCAGCGTCGTACCGCCTGCAATCAGCGTCTGGTCATAAACCGGAGTTGTTGCATTGGGCGTGCTCTGGGAGTTGAGCTCCGTCAGATTGAACGTACCGCCTTCAGAGACAATCGTTTTCTTAGCAAAATATTCATCCGCACCGATCTTCGTGCTGAGGACGCCGCCGTCAGCAACCGTAACCGTCACGCCGGAGATCTTGCCGTAGGTGTTCACAGCCTTGCCCGAAACATCCTTCGTGACGAAGTTGTCGAGCTTGCCGTTCACGATGACGTTGCCAGCACCGGAGGCTGCAACCGCGATCGAGCCCGTATTCACGAGTGAGCCGCCCTTGGCAACAACAAGGCTGCCGCCGGAAGCCTGATCATTAGCGGTTCCGAGCGTGATCACGCCAGAGTTCGCACCTTCAGTGCCTGTAACCGTCAGCTTCGCATTCGCCGCAACATTGGTTGCACCAGCGTTGGCGAGATTGTTGGTCGTAACCGAACCGGACGCGAGGTTGAACTGACCGGTGGCTTTGGTAACAGCACCGGAAGCATCCTTCGTTTCCGCTGCGGTAGAAAGCGTTCCCTCAATCTTGAGAACGCCTGCGCCGGTCTTATCCAGTTTGGTGGTCTGATCGACAACGACATCCTTGCGGACCGTTGCGGCGCCAGAGGTAGATTCCACATTGATAACGCCGTAGCCCGCAGTCGTGAGGCCCTTGCCGATAGCCGTGCCAGAAGCGCCGCTATCCTTATCTGCATAGGCAAGCGTCGTCACCTTGATGCCGTCAACCACGAACTTGCCGTTCGCGTTGACATTCACCGTCGTGCCGGCCCCGCTCTGACCCACAGTACCGGTCACTTCCAGAACGTCGTTAATGGTGACGGAAGCGCCCGATTCCACAGTCAGAACAGAACCGCTTGCAAGGGTAGCTCCGGAGACTGCAGCACCGCTGGCCTGGTTATTTGCCGCAACCTGCACCTGAGTATTGCGCGAGCCAAAGCCCGTAGCCAGCGTCAGCGTAGAGCCAGACTGAGCCGTGATCGTACCGGTGAACCATTCGGTCGAGCCGTTGATGGTCACGTCGCCGCCGACCTTGATCGTGCCGTTGTTATAGGAGGCAATGGAGTCAAGACCAGCCGTTTCAGCAGCGCCGGCATTACCGATCGTCAGGGACGAACCCTTGTCAGCTGAAAGCGTCAGAGTCGAACCATCCTTGACATAGGCAAAGCCGCCCATGTCTTCGTATTTGGTATAGCCGGAACCCGCCTTATTGCCGGCGTAGACGACGTCCTGATGCCCGGAGACATGGAAGGTCACTTCAGAGCTACTCTGAAGAACTACCGCACCGCCGTGTCCCTGAGCTGTATTGCCGGAGATCTGGGCATTGTTGAACTGAAGCTTGCTGTTGTAAACAGCAAGCGCACCACCCTGACCGTAAGCAGCGGCAGTATCTGTAACGTTGGTGTAGGCCGTGTTGTTGTTGAACTTAGCGCCGTCAACAGAGAGCACAGCACCGGAAGCACCGCTGACGCCGTTAACGATCACAGCACCATAGTTCTTGCCGCCAAAATTGGTTTCCTTATTAATCGTAAGGTTCTCGTAGCCCTTGGCGAGGACAGTAGCCGTGTTCTCGGTCTTATCGTTAACCAATGTAGACGTGACATCAGCCGCCATCGCCGTCCCGGCGACACCCGCCATCACAGCAGCAACAGCCGCCGCAACAACCGTCTTCGTGCCCTTGGCCTGGACGCTCGATGTGATCTCGTTGGCCACCATCAGGGCGCCGCGCGCCTTGTTGAAGACCACCTTGAAATTGGAATTCATTCCTGATTACTCCAAGTGAAAAATTTTTCTGCCGCTTTGCTGCAGTGGGAGGCAGCAAAGCGGCCGCATGCCTTTGGCAAGGCACTGCAACAGCTTAGAGTCATGCATTTTCGGGGGGGGGGGGGTTAACCCTAATGCATAGGAATTTAAATCTTATTCCATTTAATTTCAGGTTTATATGTATGTGTAGGGTATTCCCTTGTTGTCGCTAGCAACAAACGCTGCAAGTCCGGCTCCGTCCGGGCCCCAGAATATTAACCGGCCTTGACTTCGATGGCTCCATCCCGGAGAAGCCCTCAGACTGATCACATCATCCCACCAAAGGCGAGGGCTCTTATCCATACGAGCGATTCAAAAATTATGGTCGATCGCCAGTGCGTCGTTCTTCTTCACGGCAGCTCAGTCAGCGAAGTGCCTCGCGGGTACTTTCGGCGCAGAACGTCAATATTGTTCAGGCGGCTGGCCTGTTCCACGGAATGCGCATGGGCGAATGCCTTCATGTCGCGCGCCGCTTTCCTGCCGTCCAGCAAAGGTCCGGGTAGCCCGCATTTTTGCTTCCCTCAATAAATACATAATCAGCATAAAGGGGACTTCCATAAAATAAATGCCTGTAAATTCTGAAAATTTCAGAGTTTA
>NZ_CALDXB010000017.1 GCF_937923675.1 uncultured Sutterella sp.
GCTGAAAATCAAAAGATTCCAGCTGAAATTAGAAATTAATGTGCGTCAGCCCTGTCGCTTTTGAAGGCGGAGGCGATCTCCTTTGCGTGCTCGAGCGTTTCTTCGTGACTCTTCGGCCCTTTCAGCCGCAGATTCGTTTTGAGCTGACGATTCAGAAACTCATCCGTGTTCAGTTCCGGCGAATATGAGGGAAGGAAAAAGAGTTCGATTTCTTCCTTATGAGCTTCGCACCAGGCGGCGACCAGCTTTGCGTGGTGAATTCTGCAGTTGTCGCAGATGACGAAAAGCTTTTTGCCCTTCACGCCGTAGTCTTTGATGAGACGATGCAGAAAGCGTATGAATGAATAGCGGCGCACGGCGCTTCGCTGAAATGCAAAAGCCGACAGACCCTGATTGTTCACGGCCGAGATCATGACCGGGGCGCCGCAGCAGGTGCGGCGATCATGCAGGATCGTCGGCGTCTTTCCGCGCGGCGCGCAGCCTCGGATCCAATTGGTATCCTGCTGGACAGCGGTTTCGTCTTCCCAAAAAATGGTGGCTTTTTCCTTTTTGGCACGCTCAGCAATAGCCGGGTATTCCGTTTCAAGCCAGCGCTGGACCGCAGCATCATCCTGCTGAATCGCTTTCTTTTTCGGACGCTGAGGCGTCATGCCCCATGAACGCAGGTAATTGCGTACGGTCGAGAGGGCGAGCTGTCTGCCGAACTCTCTGTAGATGAGCTGGCGCACTGCCTTGGCCGTCCACAAGGCAAAGTCGAACTTCAGCTGCGCCGGATTCTTGTCGACAATCCAGTTGGCAACCTTCTTTGCTTCTTCATGGCTGAGCATCCGCATTCCTTCTGCAGATGCCTCACTCATGCCGCGCTTCTTGCCGGCAACGGCGCTGTCAAAGCCTTCGGCCTGGTAGACCTGGATGATCTTGGTAACCCATTGGCGGCTCAATCCAAGTCTGCGTGCGATTTCAGCGCGCTTTACTCCATCACGGAAGTAAATGACGCAGCGGCAGCGAAGCTCCAGCTGGACTTCAGGAGTGGTCTTGCGACCGTCAAGAGTCGCGGTAGATTTGTTTTCGTAATTCATTTATCAAGTATACCCAGCCCAAACCTTTTGTCAACTATATCGATGCCGTGTTAATAAATCACTTTAGGAAGGCTGTTGCTACGGGAACAGAAACGCGTAAGCGGAGCAGTTATGAGCTTTACTGCCCCGCATTCCACAATATCACTAGGAAGTCGACATCAATCTTCTAATTTCCTCTACCGCCGCAGGGCGGTTGAAGCGCAGAAGCCCCTCATTGAGAAAAATGTCTTCTGAGTGCTGAGGCGGTTGCCGCATGGCGGCTAGAACGATCACCTTTCGGGCGTTTGAACCTCTTCTCAACAGCAGTAGATCGGATTGTGCCTCCATTCCAATGCCATACATCCTGAGCGTTGATTGCAATGGTGTGAGGAGCAGAATGATCCTTGAGAACGGAAGATCAGGAGGTAGCGATGAATGCTCGGCCCAATCAAGTAGCTCCAGGGCACTCTGGCGATCCAGTAGCTCGTTTACGTACTGGTTTCTGAAATGCCTCAGGCAGTTTTGGCAGGCCGTGCGGCATTTGCACTCTGTAAGAATGCGCCGTGTTTCCTTAAGCAATTCCTCAAACCTCGACTTCAGCGCCACCGCGTAGCCAGCACCGCTTGAGAGGGCATCGTAGAGAAAAACGTCAACGGCCTTGCCGCGCTCTAGACGACGGCGGTACCCGGTGACGAGTTCCGTGAAATCCACGTCAAGTATGCGGGATGCCGCTAGACGCAGAGCTTCGGCGAGAGACTGTCCGGCGCGATTTATCCATTCGCTGTCGGTGGCGAAATCGAAGAGTCCGTCATCGAATCGGATTTCAAATACAAGCATATCCGTAATGAAGTCAAAGCCCAGGTCGATGGACTGGACATCGCTGTGTGCGCATCTCGGAGTTTGCGGGCGCATCTTGCTTCCTCGTTCCGAGGGCATTAAATATGGGGCCGGGAATTTGCTGTCAAGCATTGGGCCGGGAGCAGCCGCACCGCAGACGGTGCAGAACGCGAAGCCTTCATCCCCGACGCCCTGATTACGCATAATGATCTGCTGATTGGAGCGGAAGGCAATCCGCATGCGTCCCCCTGGATATTCCGCCATGTTTTCGCTCAAATCGGGAAGCGTTGAATACTGCGGAGGCATCGCGCGCGAATACACCTCACTCGCATCACCCGGGAGGACTTCCTTGCCGCGAAGCGGACCGAAGCCCCATGGCCGAACCAATGGGCGGTCTTCGGTTGTCTGCCCGCCGCACATTGGACAACGGTAATCGGAGCTCATCCCATTGTCGAATCCAAACCAACCGCATTCCTTGCAGGAATAAACTCTCTTTTTCGTCCTGGGATCGTTCCAATGCGATTCTACCGGCTTCATCCAGCCGGCCTTTTCAAGAGGCTTGCTGAAGAGTCCGCCGACGAGGAAAGTCTTCTTATCCACCACAAGCGCACGGCCAGGTGCAAATTCGCTGATGGCAAGATCAATGCCTCGCTCGATCTGATAATCAATGGCGTAAGGCCTGTTTCTGTTTTGAACGGTCAGACTCACTACATTTTTGGGGAATGAATACGTGGGTATGACGCCTTCGCCGAAAAGGATGTCCAGAACGGAAAGTTCCTCATATTCCGCTTCATGAGTTCGGGCATATCGTGCGATCTCCTCCATTTTCGCGAAGAAAGACTCCAGAAAAACCTTCGTCTGGAGATTGTCGCAACTCCCCGGAAGCTGACCTAAAGGAATCGTCCATGCTTTTGCCCAGTTCCTGAGAACTTCCAGACTTTCTTTACTGAAGAAGTCTTTGCCGCTGATGCTTTCGGCACTGTCGAGTTCCTTCTTGATAACATCGCGGAAATAAGCTCGCAGAAGCAGCATCGATACATGGCGCTCGATCAGCTTCATATTTTCCACGTCGATCCACGGACGGCGCGGAGGACCATTAAGCATCGCGGCGGGTTCCCGGAAGTAGTAAGCATCATGCGGGCCGGTTTCGCAGAATGTCAGGATGGTCGAGAGATTTGAATTCCGGCGGCCGGCACGGCCGGCGCGCTGCTGGTAGTTCTCGCGCGTGGGCGGCATGTTGCGTAGCGCCACCGCCACCAGCGATCCGATGTCGATGCCAACTTCCATCGTCGTCGTACAGGAGAGAATGTCTACAGGGGATTCCCCTCTATTCAATATGTCTTGGAACCGGAGTTCATACTTCTCCGTCCTGGACCATAGATCATCTCGCTGATCCTTGTGGGAGAGCTGCGCCGTATGCTCTTCCGTATCGATATTGCGGATGCGCCGTTTCCCTTCAGCTGCTTCGAATATGGGACGGCGCCAGAAATCAAGCGCTCTTTCCTCATCAGTATTGAGCGTCCTGAGAGTCGCCTTCCTTCCGCAATGAGGGCAGTGTCCGCGAAGATCAAAGGGGGTGAGGCTGGAGCAGACGCTGCATTTGAGCCAGGGATGATCGGGCTGGTACCGAGGCTTAAGATACTTGAGAGAGAGCGCGAAGGATCCGTCATTGGTACTGGCAAGAAAAGCTCTTGTAAGCACTGAGGATGCGATCATGCAGACATCCTTCGTCCAGCCGAGAATCTCAGCAAATTCACGAGGGATGAGATCATCAATGCGGTCGATCGTATTAGCGGCAAATTTTCTGACCTTGGTTCGAATCAGCTTCGAAATAAATTGATCGAGGCATGCAGAGGATTCACACTGCCTCATGATCCATAAAGAAGCGAAGATTTTTGCTTCTTCAGTACTCTGCAGGGGAAGCTGGCCCTCCTTCAGCGCTTTGCGGAGCTGCTTAATTGATTCACGACTGGGTTCGAGCCAGCTGACGGCCGTTTCGTAAAAAGTATTGAAAGGCGCGCACCAGAGAAGCAGAAAGAGTTCCCTGTAGCCGTTGGGCGGCTCTCCAGGATCGACATCCTGCGGGTTGAAAACTTCACCGCATGCCTCATCATCGAGGCGGGTCTCTTCTATCAGTGCGCCATGACGGTGGAGCGTTTGACCTTCGATGCCTGCAAGCAGCGGCACCTGCTTCCGGAAGACATAGCTCGCAAAGAGGGGATAAAAGGATTCGAGATTCCAAGGATTCCCAGCATTCTGTTCAAATTCCTTAAGAACAAGACCAGCGATCTGTCTGCTCGCAGACAGATCGGCGGTCTCGCTCATGTCGCGCGCGAGTCTTGCCGCACGCTGGCGGCTATCGGAAAAAATGAGGACTTTGCGTCCCTCATTGGGATAGAGGGGATCGTCAGGTGCATAACCCGTAGCCGCGGGCTGCAGAAGGAATTGACTGTGCGCGAGATTGAAGAAGGACTGGCTGCCTCGCGTCTCGAATGTACGGATGGAGTCGCCCGATTGCCTGCCGCAGTGAGGGCAGGCACTGAATGCAAAGGGAGCGAGCGGATCGTCTTCCTTCTCGTCTTTCCCGGCTGTTTTCATTCGGTCGAGAGGTGCATAAAAAGCTCGCCAGCCTGCTTCGCCCTGGTGACAATCCGTAAAATCGAGCCAGCCGCTCTGCGTATTCAGCCAGACCCTGCGCTGACGTTTGGGATCAGCTTTGAAGCCTTCTGGAGGAATGTAGAAATCCGTGGATACAAGACGATTTGTACGTGAAGGAGCCGGCCGCTGCCACAGATAAGTGGCGTCTTCTTCATCCGGGGAGAGGTATCCCTGCAAGAAAAGCGCGCCGCAGCGCCGGTCGCTCTTAAGTTCATAGACCATGTGGCCGCAATGCCTGCAGGTACCGAATTCGCTGTCGCTTACGGATAGGGCTCCGAGCTTGATGCCGTCTTCCGCCTCCTCAGCACCGGAGCATTCCGGATTAATGCAGGCATAAACGCCGCGCACGCCGCGGAAAAGGAGATGGAGGCGAGCCGGGAAAATAACTGATCCATCGTCGTTCCTGGCGATGGGGGCAATCGACAGAAGAACGTTTACGGCATGTTCCTGTGCTGTTTTATCAAGCAAAGGGAAGATTTCACTGCCGAGCCGGGTTAGCGCCAGCGCTTTCCCTCGGCAGCATTCAATGAGCTTGCGGAAGGGCCTGAGGTTCTCCATATTGTGGCCGATCCAGCGCGCGGCTTCCTCAATCGAGGAAAAGACCCCGGAATCAAAGGGAAGAGACGTTTTGCTGAAGAAGCGGCGGAGTTCCCCGAGCTTTTCCTGCTCAGAACCTTCGAGCAGGTTGAGGGAAGCCGAGACAAATGCTTCCGGCGGTATTTCGAAAGCGTTTTCGCGGGACAATTCGGATCGTTCGCCGAAGATGAGATGGAAGGGGTGATTCGGATCATCAGCAGCAGTAAGGAGCCTCGCGAACAGCTCCACTGTGCCGAGTTGATCAACCGGCATGCTCGCAGTAGTAATGATGAACTGTACACGGGAGCGATCAATGCCGAGCGTATCGAAGAGACGCCGCACCAGAAGCGCAACTTCACCGCCGGCAGACCCGCGATACATGTGCGCCTCATCCATGACGATTAGAAGCTTCTCGTCAGGGTGATTCTCAAGCCAGCGCTGCGTGTGCTCCCAGATCCCGGCTTCCCGCTTGCGGATCATCATGTATTCCAGCATGGAATAGTTGGTGATGAGAATGTCGGGGGGCGTCTGCTGCATTTCGAAGCGCGTCAGAAGCTCGGCATCCTCCGGATCCGTTTCGGGATAAAGACCTGCTTCGAGTTTTTTGATGAAGGAAGCAATATCCTTCTTTGCCGGAATGCGGCCGAGTTCGACCAGCCGATCCCTATATTCCGCAACAGCTTCATTGGCAACGATCGACCGGAGCGTTGCCGCGAGCGCATCGTTCCCTTTTTGCGTCGGTTCCGGTCCAGGATAAGGCGTTCGTCCGGTATACATGCCGAACTGCGGTCGGCGGGAACCGGGGGCGCACTCGGACAGAATCCTGCGGAAAATTCCCTTCCTGTCGTCCAGCATTTTGCGAAGGCGTGCAAGCTGATCCGAAACCAGCGCATTCATCGGATAGAGAATGAGCGTTCGGACGGCTCGTTCCTCCCAGCTCTTCGGACTGCGTGACGCTTCACCAACGAGCCTCGAGATCATCGGCCACATGAAGCATTCAGTTTTGCCTGAACCGGTACCAGTGGCAACAAGAATGTCTTCGCCGCGGCCCCGAACAGCCTCAAGAGCTGCGATCTGATGAAGATAAGGCTTCATGTAGACGCCGCAGCCTGCACTCGCCATAGCAGAAAGAAACTGGCGCTCCTCTTCCGGTATGCGTGCCGTCGTAATGCCTTCCTGGCTGACTTTGTATGCCGGCGTCGTTTCAATCCAGGGCGTCTGATGGATGATTCCCGGTTCCTTGAGCAGCCGGGGAACGATATGCCTCAGAATCGGAGAGCGGACAAAGTACTGGGCATTGAGATAGCGTTCCAGTTCGAGGAGAAGTTCGCGATGGAATCCCCAAGCGCCTTGTTCGGTCATGGTGGTAGTCCTTGAAAAATGAAGCCGCAGTCTGCATGGCAGCAAATTCTTAGTTTTCGAATTTGAGGGTGAACCCTTCAGCAGTCAAAAGCGGAATAAGCATGGTGAATAACGGTTCTGCCATAATCCGCTGAAAAGGAGTCGGGCGGCTGAAGTCGGCCGGCCACCCAGCAAGTTCGCTGAATGAGGTTATTTCCGGCGGCGGCAGGTATCCGAAATTCACGCGCACAAAGGCATAGGGACAGTTGCCCGAGGTTGATTTCATACGCCTGACTTTCACAGGAGGCAGCTTTCCTCTCTCGCGGAGGATCTGCGCAGCAAAGGAAGTACTCCTCTGTGCGTCAGCCTGGCTGAGAGGCGCAATCTCCATTGTTGCACCTTGCTGTCTGAAGAGAAAGTAAGCCTGCGTCGGGCCCGATTTCAGTCGGGCAAGCGATAGAGCCGACCCTTCGGGTCCAGAACTTCGCTTCCTGAAGTTATGGGTGTTGTCCCAATATCCCAGGCTGAAATCTGATTCATGGAGATACTCAAGCGGCGGATCTTCATCGTCGTACGCATGCCAGACGGCATTCTTCACGACGCGGCGCCAGGCTTCTGACGGAGGCTCCGGCGGGACGCAGAGAAATGTTTCCGGAGCAATCATTATGGATTCGGCTTCGCCAGCCGGCAGAAGAATGTTCCCGGCTTCCTGCCGATTGACGCAAGGGGCGCCGGCACTCATGGTGCATGCTACCCCGGGACCGATGCCGCGAGCCAGAATAAGATCTTCGCCGGGAAGAACCGTGCAGCGGAATGGTGCGGGGAAAGCCAGATAGGGCTGACGGTACAGAAAACCGCGCGCTTCATAAAGCGTGAAGCAGCGATCCGCATAACCGACAGCTTCCTGGCGGCACTCCTCGGGAGAAGCGGACGATCCACGAGGCAGCCAGAGCTCGAGGACGGCACAGTAGGTGTTGATGAAGGCGCGCTTGACATGCACTTCTGATACGCCGTCCCTGATGCCTTCGGGTTCGTCCCATAGAGACGCGAGCATCCTGCGGCAGGCGAGCGAAAGGGCCGTTGATCGGATGCGATAGAGCCAGGCACCATTGAAATCAAAGAGCGGTATTCCGAGTGCTCCGGTGATCTCTTTGAAAGCCCTTTCTTTCAGCTGCAGATCAAGGCTTCCGGCCGTTTTTTTCTCAGCAACAGTGGTTTTCCAGTTCATGTCATTCCACAGCTGATTTGAATCGCAGGAAGAATTTTTCCAATGCGGCGACGGCGGATTGGGATGGTCCCTTCTCGAAATCATCCCATTTGATTTCCGGCAAAGCGGCGCGGTTCTCCCCCAAGACGGCAAGCGCCGGCAGGAGACAGAGCATGAGTGCGCTTTGCACCCGAAGATCCGGGAAAAGCGCTTCGGCATGTCCCGCAAGAACCTCATAGGATCGTTCTGCGTAGGGAAGCAGTCGATAGCCTTCGGGAAGTTCAAGCTCTTCATTCACACTGTTGACATTTAGCGATGCCCTCAGCCTTTCCACCAAATCGCCGGACATAGAGCTCTGCTGCATGTTGCGTTTTGTGAACGCTGAGTATGTCATCACTGCTTCCGTGCAAAGCGGAAGGGCGTAATTGAGGAGCGACGGAGCAAAAAGCTCGAGCTCTTCCGTGAATGCAAAGGTGAAGATCGGCAGCACCCGTCTTAGGCGCAGATCCGTGACAAGGCGGGTGAGGCGGCTACCGCCGAGCGTGCCCTTAAGAACAATGACGGGGAGAAAGATCTCGTCATTATTCAGATCGGCAGTTTCGCGTTCTATTTCTCTGAGTAGAGCTTCAGGCGAATGCTCCTCGAGGTCAGCCGTGAGTGCAGGACGACCGGTAACGGCCAGAGAGAGCGCAAGCGCGAGGCTGCTGCTCTGGGGGCCGGCAAAAATCAGAGGAAGCCTGAGGAGCATCGCCGTAAAAAGAAGTCCGCCTAAATCCTGGGAAAGAGGCTTCTCGACTCCTGCTGCGACAAGGTTGTGCCGAAGGAGATTCAGAGCATCAGAGAGCTCATTCAGAACTGACGGTGCCGCCGTGTCGGAAGTCAGTGGACAGAGCAGAGGTGATGCAGATGCCGGAGCGTGTCCTTGCACTACAGATGATGAAGAAAAGCCGGAATCCTTGAAACTTGCCTCAATAGCAGCCGTAAAAGGGAACTCGGAAATGAGCTCAGCAGCATCGCGACGCGCTGTCTCAAGCTTTTCAGCAAACCTGGCGCTCGCTTCTTTTTCCGTTGAAGCAAGCCGTTTCGCACGTTCTTCCGCGTCCCGACAGTTCTTCAGAGCAATTCTGTAATTTTTCTCTTCTTTTTGACGATCCTGCAGCAGTTGAGAAATAGCTTTCTGCATGCCGGTCAGCTCTTCATTGGCTTTCCGGATTTCACTCTGATGTTCAGACTCCCATTCAGAGCGAATATTCTTCTTGACGGCGCCAATCAGCTCCGGACGACGACACATGGCATGAAAGACGATTTCACTGGTGAGATCCTCTCCATTCACTACATTGGTGCCGTGCTCGATCAGCTCATTCTTTGCTTTTTGATAGTCGTCTTCTGAAATGCCCGTCTGTTCCAGCATCAGCGAATGCAGGTCTGGCTTTTCAATAATTTTGAGAAGAGCCTCGAGCGCGGACCGAGCGCTCTTCTGCATGCCCATCGCTTGGAACTGCGACCATGAGCAGAAGTGATCGTCGATGAGCCTCGCGAGAGCTTCTGTCGGCTCGCAGGTGGGGGACATGCCGATTTTCAGGGCGCAAGGCGGAGTTAGATCAGCTTCAGCCCAAAAGATTTCTGGTTTTCCGTGGTTCTTCCTCGCCTGAATGACATTGCCGGAATTAACTTGATACCGAGGAATGGACAGTGCTTCCCTGAATACATACTCATTGCCCTGCAGGAGAATCTGATCAGGATTAATGAGCCAGCCCTCTGCTTTGGCTCCGACAGCGTACATAAAAAGCGTCGGCAGGCCGCCGCAGGCGTTGATTGATTTGCGGAAGACCGCGTTCTTTAGAAGCTCTATGAGAGAATCAACTCCCGTGGGGAGCGACTCCACACGAATGGGCTTCAGATCTTCGCACAACGCGACTGTCGGAAAATCATAGGCGGGATTCTTTTTATTGGGTTCTGTCTTAAGATCCCAGAACCCCCACCCATTTACCTCGCGGCTTTCATCGCCGCCGTTGGGGAAAAAGCGGTTGCGGTTGTTGAATAGTCGTGGGGCATCAAGACTCGGCTCGAAAGGTTTTAGCTTCCCTCCCTTCAGGTCAGCTTTCCGGTATAGAACCCTGCGTGTTCCATTTTGATGCTCAGGGTCTTTTTCAATGCAGGAATAGCATAAGGATCGGCAAGTGAAAGTTTGTGGAGAGTATTTCAAGTTCATCGGGTGATGGGAAAATTAACGGGCAAGCCAGCCGCGCAGAGCGGCAAAAGGCAGTGCGTCTGAGAGAAGATTGGCCTGTGCCAAGCGCTTGTATTGCGGATTGTCTAAGAGCTGCGTCCATGCCGAATGCGGCAGCGGAGCAGTTTCCTGAGCTTTTGCTTCCCGGCCATCAAATGACTGAAGCTTCAACAATGGGTGCTTCAAGTCTGTCTTCAGAGACTTTATATGGGAAAGCGTTCTTATCAGATCGCATCCCACAAAAATACGGCAAACTTCCGAAGGCTTGATCGTCAGGATAGAGGCTTTTTCAGGTCGGAGCTCTATGCGGCTGATCACTACCTTGTCCGAATGGATCTCCGCCATTCCGTTAAAGCGTACTTTTGCACACACTTGAGAACAGCCTTTAGGAAGCGCCTCCCCCGCAATCAGGTCGCCCTGCAGCGTTTCAATTCGGCAGAGATCACGACGTGGAGAGGTGATTTTCGGCAGTTTGCACTCATCGAGAAAAACATATTTGAGCACGCTAGTTCTGCCGGAGGTGATGAGGAGTCGCTTCCAGTCGGCGGCTATTTCGATGAGCGCTGGATTACCGCCCGATTCCCTCACGCTGCTTTCAAGGTCTTGAGGGACCACATGATGGCGAGTAGCATCGCCCCTCGCGTAAAAAAGCGTGGGGCGCCGGGAATCGCGCTCGATAAGATAGGGGCGCTTCACCGTCATCGGCCAGAGCGGGAAAAGGCGAACCGGGGCTTCCGTGAGCCTCAGCTGCCAACGCATGAAGAATTTGGCGGCTTCTGCACAGTATTCCGTCGGTTTGATGCGGAAGAGACGCCAGCCTGGATCTGTTGTGAGCGGTAGTTCCGCTATATCGACTCCCTTGCAACGGAGCACATCTCGGCTAGTTAGAAGCCGATACACTTGACCGATTTCTATATCGCCGTCAGCAGGAATTCGTTTGGTGCTTGCTTCGTCAAACATGCAGCCAGCAGGTTCCGGCACGCCGGAAACTTTCGCTGGCCAATGAAGCTCTCTGCGAATCGCATCATCACAGTGCAGCGAATAGGCGTCAGCGATTTTTCGAAGCCGGAAGTAGGTTATGCCTGCCTCTGCAAGACGATCAAAACTGTATATGTCAGGCTTCGGCTCTTCTGTCCCGCCCATCATGCTGACGATGCGGAACTGGGGCATCCATCCCGTTTTGGCCTGAAAGCGCGCAATCAACCCCTTCGGAGCAAATAGTCCCAGAAAAAGATGAATTCTCTTCAGGCGTTGATCGTAGTCGAGCTTTAGAGGGAGAGCGAAATCCTGCGGGTCATAGTCGACAGGGCGGGCATTGAACATCCTCTCCGGGCAGTTCTTGTCGTCTTCGTGTTTGCTGTGTCGGAAATGAGATTGTTTCTTTCCGGCAGCCGTCAGCAGTACCGGCTGCTTGCAGAGTTCGCAATAGAAAACCTTGTAATCCGCTCTAACGGTATTGCCCTGAAAGCGGATAGATGCGTCGTGTGCCGTTATTCTGTCCCAGTGATGACGAGTCCTGTTCCAAGTAATGACGTGATTTAGCGCGGGCATGTGTGTGGAAGTTCTGGGAGAGGCATAGGTAAGAGTTTCAAACTCAGTAAGTTTACTGATAGTTGAACGCCTGAGAATGCCGCCGCAAGCGCCTACGCGACCTGAATATGGCGCCGGTACAGTGCGGATGACCCGGCAGCGCATCTGCTGAGTTCTGCGCTGCCGTGTCTACTGCCCAGCATTCCGGCGTTCCTGACTGCCGGAATGATCTCACATCAAAGATCCAGAGGAGGAATCTTCAGGGGTGGCAGACTTTTCACGAACTTCATCGGAAGGTCTGAGCAAGAACCGATTTTTATGACTGCAACCGGGAAAAACGGGCCAAACACATAAATTTGTCTGTTTACAGCATTAAAATCCGAATAATATGATGTTTTTTAAGGGAATTCCCTAGATATAGGCACAATTAGGCCTTTAATCTCCTCAGGAAACAGTCGACCGTGAAGAGACTGCAGAGCGCCAGCATCGTATTGATGCGATGAGCGTTCTTAGCAATGCCGCGATACCGGGTCTTGCGTAAGGATCCCATCGGTCGGTTTCCAAAAATATGACCGACCTTGAAAATGAAGGC
>NZ_CALDXB010000018.1 GCF_937923675.1 uncultured Sutterella sp.
GATAAAACTATACAGGGCTGAGCTTCAATAAATATTTGTAATCGTCAGCCCTGCTCAGTCTTGGAAAAACCATCCAGGAGCCTCCGGCCCCTTAACTATAATTTGCGGGATAAACACTCCCGTACATGTCTGCGGCAGCCATCCATTTGAGCAGATGACTCATTCGAGCTGCCGCTGTTTGATTTTTCCCTCTTTCACATCATGCAATCGACCAAGCAGCAGTTCATCGAATTCGCCCTGGATGCAGACGTTCTTCGCTTCGGCGAATTTAAAACCAAGGCCGGACGTCTCTCCCCCTACTTTTTTAATGCCGGGCTCTTCAATACCGGTGCGCTTCTTGACAAGCTTGGGGCTTTCTACGCTGAGACGCTTCTTGCTGCCCGCAAGGAAGGCCGCATTGAATTCGACATGATTTTCGGACCTGCCTACAAAGGCATTCCCCTTGCCGCGAGCGTTGCCATGAATCTTGCTCGTCTCGGCTGCGATGTGCCCTGGGCCTTCAACCGCAAGGAAGCCAAGGACCACGGCGAAGGCGGCATGATCGTCGGCGCTCCGCTCAAGGGCCGCGTCGTCATCATCGACGACGTCATCTCTGCCGGCACGTCTGTCCGCGAATCGGTGAAAATCATTGAAGCTGCCGGTGCCACGCCCTCCGGTGTGCTCATTGCTGTTGACCGCCAGGAACGCGGCGGCAATGCCGAAGTGATGACTGAAAGCTCTGCCGTACAGGATGTGGAAAAGACTTTCGGGCTCCACGTCGCTTCCATCATCAATCTTCACGATCTGCTTGCCTTTATGGACGGCCCTTCGGAAAAAGCAAAAGCTGTTGCCGGCTTCCGTAATGCCGTTGCGCAGTATCGTCAGCGCTACGGAGCCTGATTAAGATCAGCAAGCTGTTTCACGTGAAACAGCACCCTCAAAAAAATCCCCGGAAAGCTTGAACGGCCCCGGGGATTTCTTTTCAGATTGTCAGAGGATCTGATCAACCGGCAATGCGCTTTCTCAGAAGCTCATTAAGCTGTCCGGGATTGGCCTTGCCCTTCGTTGCCTTCATGCACTGGCCGACAAGTGCATTGAGAGCCTTTTCCTTACCGCCCTTGAATTCTTCTACAGACTTCGGATTTTTGGCGATCACTTCATCAACAATCGCTTCAAGCGCACCGGTGTCGGAAATCTGCTTCAGCCCCTTGCTTTCAATAAGCGCATCCACGTCCTGACCTTCTCCCGCCCAAATGGCAGTGAAGACTTCGCGCGCGCCCTTGTTGGAAATGGTTCCATCCGCAATGCGGGAGAGAAGCTTCACAAGAGTTGCAGGCGTAACCGGAGCAGACGCAAAGCTCATGCCTTCCGTCTGGTTGATGGCGGCAGCAACTTCACCCATCACCCAGTTGGCCGCGATCTTCTTATCCTTCACGCCGTCTGCTACGGCGACGTAATAGTCGGCGATATCGCGACTGCCCGTAAGAATGGATGCATCGTACTCAGAAAGACCAAAATCCTTCATAAGACGTGCCCGCATGGCATCAGGAAGCTCGGGCATTTCGCTGCGCACCCGTTCGATCCACTCATCGCTCACTTCAAGCGGGAGCAGATCGGGATCCGGGAAGTAGCGATAATCCATCGAATCTTCCTTCGTGCGCATGAGACGCGTTTCACCCTTATCCGGGTCATAGAGACGCGTAGCCTGCACCACCTTTCCGCCGCCCTCAATCAGTTCGATCTGACGCTCAACCTCATAGTTGATGGCTTCTTCGAGGAAGCGGAACGAATTGAGATTCTTGATTTCGCAGCGGGTGCCGAATTCTTTCTGACCGACAGGACGTACGGAGACGTTGGCGTCGCAGCGGAAGTTACCCTCCTGCATGTTGCCCTTCGACATGCCGAGCCAAACCACCAGCGCATGAAGCGCGCGGGCATAACCCACTGCTTCAGCTGCAGAACGCAGCTCCGGCTCCGTCACAATCTCAAGAAGCGGCGTTCCGGCGCGATTAAGGTCAATGCCGGAGTGTCCATGAACAATGCCATGGACTGACTTGCCGGCATCTTCCTCAAGATGCGCTCGGGTGAGATTAATGGTCTTCATGTAGGGCTCGCCGTTTTTCGGCTCCACCGCAAAAGTCACTTTGCCGCCGACGACAATCGGCAGCTCAAACTGACTGATCTGATAGCCCTTCGGAAGGTCCGGATAAAAATAATTTTTGCGGTCGAAAACCGAATGATTGGCCACGCGGGCGCCAATAGCGAGACCGAAGCGAATTGCACGGTCCACAGCTCCCCGGTTAAGCACCGGCAGCGCCCCCGGAAGAGCGAGGTCAACGTAGCAGGCGTTCACATTCGGTTCGTCGCCGAAGTGGCACGGCGCACCCGAGAAAATTTTGGAATGGGTCGAGAGCTGAACGTGCGTCTCAAGACCAATGACAACTTCCCATTTCATCTTGATTTTTTCCCTTTAAGCGTTCGTCTGCTCAATAGCCCTTCGGATGGCGCTGATGCCAGTCAGTGGCTTTCTGCCATGCGTCAGCAAGCTGCAAAAGCTTCGCTTCGGTGAAGTGTTCGCCGAGAAGCTGCAGACCGATCGGACGGCCGTTCGAATGGATGCCGCAGGGCATTGATACGCCAGGCAGGCCGGCGAGCGAAGCCGGAACCGTATAAAGGTCGGATAGGTAGGCGGAAACCGGATCGGCATTCGCGCCAAAGTCATAAGCCGTGCCGGTGGTTACCGGGCAGGCAATGGCATCAACCTTGCGGAAAGTCTCATGGAATTCGCGAGCGATGAGGCGGCGAACCTTTTGAGCCTTTAAGTAGTAGGCATCGTAATAACCGTGCGACAGCACATAGGTGCCGATCATGATGCGACGCTTCGGCTCCGGACCAAACCCTTCGTCACGCGACTTCTTCATCATGTCGCCGATGTCGGTGTATTCGGCCGCTCGATGGCCATAGCGCACGCCGTCAAAACGCGAAAGGTTGGAGCTCGCCTCAGCACAGGCAACAACGTAGTAAACCGGGACGCCGAGCTTGGCCATCGGAAGCTCAATGTCGACGATCTCTGCGCCTTCGCGGCGATAGAAATCAAGAACGGCATCAATGGAAGCGCGGACTTCGTCATCAAGGCCGTCGCCCATCCAGGAGCGCGGCACGCCGATTCTCAGTCCCTTCACGGATTTGCCAAGGTCACGGGAGAAATCTTCCCGGGGCATATCAACGCTCGTCGAATCCCAGGGGTCGTGGCCAACCATGGAGCCGAGCACCATGGCGCAGTCTTCCGCCGACTGACCAAGAAGACCAGCCGTATCGAGAGACGAAGCAAAGGCAATCATGCCGAGTCGCGACGGCCGTCCGTACGTGGGCTTCATGCCGGTAATGCCGCAGAACGCGGCAGGTTCGCGAATGGAACCGCCCGTATCCGTCCCGGTTGCAATCGGCACCAGTCCCGCAGCGACTGCTGCGGCTGAACCGCCCGAAGAGCCGCCGGGAACGGCATTGGCATCCCAGGGATTCCCTACACGACCGTAAGCGGAGTTTTCATTGCCCGAGCCCATCGCGAACTCATCGCAATTCAGCTTGCCCATGCAGACCATGCCGGCGTCCTTGAGACTGCGCACGACAGTCGCGTCAAAGGGGCTCATATAGCCATCGAGCATGCGGCTCGCGGCAGTAGAGGCCCATTCCTTGGTGACAAAAATGTCTTTATGAGCGATGGGAATGCCCGTAAGCGGCGTCGCCTGCCCGGCGGCAATTCGTCGATCGGCTTCCTCAGCCTGACGGATCGTTTCCTCCGGACGGACATCAAGGAAGGCATTCAGGCTGCGGCCAGCTTCAATGCGTTCGAGATAGTCGCGGGCAAGTTCAACGGCAGAAACCTCGCGGCTCTGAAGTCGCCGGGACAGTTCGGCGACGGAGACAAAAGCTTTTTCCATGGGTGAAACTCTTCCGGAAACGTTATTCGATCACCTGAGGGACAAGGAAATAGCCCTCGGATTTTTCCGGAGCATTCTTCATGTTCTCACTGCGGTTATTGCCTTCAGTGACCACATCATCACGCAGGCGCTCCACTCCGTCATGCGGATTCGGCATAGGCTCAATTCCTTCGGTATCAACCGAACGGATTTCTTCAATCATCTGGAAAATATCGTTGAGCTCGCCCTGCATGACCTTGATCTGTTCTTCAGAAATATCAATGCGGCCGAGATCTGCGATACGGCGAATATCGCCAGCGCTTAAAGGCATAGTGACGTCTTCCGGAAAGGGATGAAAAGGAGCATGCGTTCAGAGGGCGGAAACAGACAAAAAATCCGTAACAATCCCACACAAAGGCCAGAGGGCGAGGCCTGAGGCGCTGCTCCTTGGAAAGGGTGAGTTAGTTTATCATTGCTTATTTATGCGTGCGGTAGTCGGCCACGAGCGGCCGGGTACTGGATTTCTGCCTGTCTGCGCGAGGCGATTCAAAGCGAAACAACGATGTTCGGCTTCTTTCGAAACTACTTCTCCAACGATCTCGCCATCGATCTCGGTACGGCCAACACCCTGATTTACGTCCGCGGTAAAGGCATCGTTCTCAATGAGCCGAGCGTTGTCGCCATCCGCCAGGAAGGCGGCCCGAACGGCAAGACGACCATTCACGCTGTCGGCAAGGCCGCCAAGCAAATGCTTGGCCGCGTTCCGGGCAATATCAGCGCCATCCGTCCGATGAAGGACGGCGTGATCGCAGACTTTACGGTCACCGAACAGATGCTCAAGCAGTTCATCCGCATGGCGCATCCGTCAAGGCTTTTCGCACCGAGCCCGCGCATCATCATCTGCGTGCCCTGCGGTTCCACCCAGGTAGAGCGCCGCGCCATCAAGGAAAGCGCGCTCGCTGCCGGCGCATCCGAGGTCTATCTGATCGAAGAACCCATGGCTGCCGCCATTGGCGCGGGCCTCCCCGTCAATGAGGCTGCGGGTTCCCTGGTGGTGGACATCGGCGGCGGCACTACTGAAGTGGGCTTGATTTCGCTTGGCGGCATGGTCTATGCAGGATCCATCCGCGTGGGCGGCGACAAATTCGACCAGGCGATCATCAACTACATCCGCCGCAACTTCGGCATGCTGATCGGCGAACCCACGGCTGAACTCATCAAGAAAAAGATCGGCTCCGCCTTCCCGGCGTCCGAGATGATGGCCATCGAAGTCAAGGGCCGCAACATTGCCGAAGGCGTGCCGCGCACGTTTACCGTCCATTCCAATGAAGTGCTTGAGGCGCTCTCTGAACCGCTCAATCAGATCGTTGTCGCCGTCAAGAACGCACTTGAAAAAACGCCGCCGGAACTTGGCGCCGATATTGCAGAGCACGGCCTCATGCTGACAGGCGGCGGCGCTCTTCTGAGAGACCTGGATCAGCTGCTCAAGGAAGAGACCGGCCTGCCGGTGCATGTTGCCGAAGAACCGCTCAACTGCGTGGTGAAAGGCTGCGGCATTGCGCTTGAGAATATGGACAAGCTCCGCACTGCCTTCGCCGTCGGCTGATTGTCGAGCCGGCAATGGCCTACGGAGCTCCGCCGCTATTCCGCCAGGGCGTATCCGCCCGCGCGCGTTTTCTATTCTTTCTTATGCTCTCGCTGGCAGCCATCCTTGTTGATGGCCGCCTGCGTTCGCTTGACGGCCTTAGAAGCACCGTAGTGAGCTTTACTTCTCCCATCGTGGAGGCGATTCATCTGCCCGGCCGGATTCTCGGCGAAGGACAGGGCTATTTCATGAGCAAGCGCCGCCTCAATGAGGAAGTGCAGCGCCTCTCCGAAGAAAACCAGCTGCTGCAGCTCTCGGCTGCGCGCTATGAGGAAGTGCAGCAGGAAAACGAGTCTTTGCGGCGCCTCATCAATACTGTCCCCAGAGCAGCGGATAAAGTTGCAACGGCAGAAGTTATCGGCCGCATTGCAGATCCTTTCTCCCGACGGATTCAGATCAATATTGGTTCGCGCGAAGGGGTTGAAGTCGGCATGCCCGTAATCGGCCCCTTTGGGGTTCTCGGGCAAATTTCTCGTGTCGTGAACCGTCTCTCTGAAGTGACGCTCCTCACGGACCACACCATCCGCCTTTCCGTCATCAACCGCAGAACCGGTGCTTTCTTCATCCTTTCGGGCACAGGAGACGACACGCTCTCCGTTCTCTTCGCACTGCCCTCAGCGGACATCCGCCCCGGCGATGAACTGACTACCTCTGGACTCGACAACCTTTTTCCGAAGGCTATTCTGGCGGCCCGCGTGACAGCTACCAGTTATCAGCCTGGAGAACCGTATCAAAGAGTGGAGGCGGCAGCCGTTGCTGATGTTGAAGACATTCAGTTCGCCACAGTCGTTCTCGCGAATCCCAATCCCGCCGCCGGGCTTGAAGAAGTCGCCGCCCCCTCGCGTTTTGAGAGGAGGTCCCGTCGATGACCAAGCTTGATTATTCATCGCTGCCCGACGACAGCGATGCAGGCAAGCTCGAGCATCCTGCCTCGCTCTCGTGGGTAGTCTTTACCTTCTTTTTTTCCATCGTCATCAGCATTGCGGCCCAGCAAAGCTTCTGGATGCCTAATTTTCTGGCTCTGACGATTATTTTCTGGACGCTGCGGCAACCTGAGAGCGCCGGCATGACTGTTGCCTTCTGCTGCGGCATTCTGATGGATGTGCTGAATGGCTCTGTTCTCGGACAGCAGGCGCTTGCCTTCGTGACGCTCTGCTACTTCACAACAACACTCGCAAGGCGCATCTCCTGGTTTGGTCCTTTCGGACAAAGTCTCCACATTCTGCCGCTCCTGCTGCTTTCGCAAGTGCTTGTAATGCTTGTTCGTCTCTGGTTTGACGGACTCTGGCCCGGTTGGGAGTGGTTCCTGCAGAGCCTGACGGGCGCCGCCATCTGGCCGCTGTGGGCCAAGCTTCTCAAACCGCGCTCATCGCGCGTCACTTCACTCTGATCCCCGGGGAAGATGCACTCATGGCCCTCGAATCTCTGGAATTCAAGGAGGAGGACTCTGACGCTGGAGCTTTCAGGAGACGCCTTGCCTTTGCTTTCGGCATGGTGATTCTCTGCTTCAGCGTGCTCGTCATGCGTCTCGCCTGGCTGCAGATCATCAAGCAGGATACTTATCAGCAGCGTGCAGAGCAAAACCGCACCGTCACTACAACCAATCAGGGATCGAGAGGGTTGATCTTTGACCGCAACGGGACATTGATTGCCGGCAATCGCCTCTCCTGGTCAATTGAAATTACGCAGGACCAAACGGTTGAACCCGTAAACCGCTTGATCGACCGTCTCGCGGAAGTGATCAAAATCACGCCTGCCGACCGCAGACGCTTTCGCCGGCTGCGGGAAGATCTGAATCGATACGACGGCATCCCCATCCGCACAGATCTCACCGACGCGGAAGTAGCCGCCTTTACGGCTCAGCGCTGGCGCTTCCCCGGCGTAGACATCAACCAGAGAGAACACCGTATTTATCCGGAAAATGCTCTTGGCAGCCACATTATTGGCTATGTCAGCTCACTCTCGCAGAACGATAAGAAGCGCCTTGACTCCGAAGGCGTTCTCGCCCTCTATCAGGGCGAACGCGAGATCGGCAAGGTAGGGCTCGAACGCAGCTATGAACACGTTCTGCACGGCACGCCGGGTCATGAAACGCTCGAAATTACTGCCGACGGCAGATCTGTCCGCACGCTTGAGCTGATCCCGGCTCATCCCGGAAAAAATCTGCGCCTCTCCGTCGACATGAACCTGCAGAGCGTTGCAGAAAATGCCATGAAGGGAAAAACCGGCGCCATCATCGCGATTGAGCCGCGTACCGGCGAGATCCTTTCTTTCGTCTCGCTTCCCACATACGACCTTAATCTTTTTCCGGGCGGCATTGACCCCGAGTCCTGGAACTATCTCAATACTGCAGAATCAAAGCCGCTTCTCAACAGAGCCATGCGCGGCATCTACCCCATCGGCTCAACCTACAAGCCATTCATGGCCCTCGCCGGTCTTGAGACGGGCGCGGTAACGCCCGACTTCATCCTCAACGACACCGGCGTCTTTCAGGTCGGCAACCATCGCTTCCGCGACGTTACCGGCTCTCCGAAGGGGCCGCTTAATCTGCGCAAATCCATTGCGGTTTCTTCCGACATCTACTACTACTGGCTCTCCACGCAGATTGGCGTTGACGGCATCTACAACTTCATGAAGCAGTGGAAGTTCGGCGCCAAAACCGGCATCGACCTTGTAGGCGAGCAAACCGGCATTCTCCCGAACAGGGAATGGAAGGAACGCCGCATTAAGGAACCCTGGTACGTAGGCGATACGCCGTCCCTCGGCATCGGCCAGGGCTACAACGCCTTCACGCTTTTGCAGCTTGCCCATGCAACGGCTACGCTCGCCAACCGCGGCGTCATCATGACTCCGCACCTTGTTAAGAGCATTGAAGATCCGATGACCGGGGAAGTAACCCGTGTTGATGCAGAGCCGACCGGGAAAATCCCGCTTAAGCCCAGAAATATTGATGTGGTTACTGCCGGCATGACGGATGTCACGACTTCCGGGACGGCTCGGGGAATTTTCCGTGATGCTCCCTACAGCGTGGCCGGCAAAACAGGCACGGCTCAGGTGGTGAGCATTGCTCAGGATTCGCGCTATGACGAAAAGAAGCTCTCGCGGGAGCTCCATGACCATGCACTCTTCATCGCTTTTGCGCCTGCCCGCAACCCGCGCATTGCGCTGGCGGTTCTCGTTGAAAACGGCGGCTTCGGCGCCCGTGCAGCAGCTCCGATTGCCAGGGAAATGATGGACTACTGGCTCACAGGAGAAAATAAGCTCGGTCTGCCGCCTCCCAAGGGTGTGCCTCTTATTGACACGAAATCGAAGGAGGAGCGCCGTCAGAAGAGGAGCAATCCGTCATGACGAATGAATTCTCCCGGTTGTCTGCTCTCTCCGGGCGCTGGCTTCTTTCCAGAGTCCTGCGTTTCGATCTGATGCTGCTTGCGATAGTGATGTGCCTCATCACTATCGGCTTTATCACGCTTTTCTCTGCGGGATATTCCTTCCCCTGGCGCATTGAAGATCAGATCCGGAATCTCATCGTTGCGGCAGGCGCTATGTTTGCCACCTCGCTCATTCCGGTGAAGTGGATACGGCGCGTTGCACTGCCGTGCTTTGCTGTCGGCTGCCTTCTGCTTCTCGCAACCGCAGTGGCAGGCATCACGGTAAAAGGCGCCACTCGCTGGCTCAATATCGGCATTCGCATCCAGCCGTCTGAAATCATGAAGCTCGCCGTGCCGATGATGCTTGCCTGGTACTACTGGAAAAGAAGCGAATCACTCGCGTGGTGGGATCATATCGTCGCCTTCGGATTGCTCCTGATTCCAGCAATTTTCATTATGCGTCAGCCCGATCTGGGAACGGCCATCCTGGTTTCTATTGCCGGGCTTTCCGTCATATTCTTTGCCGGTGTAAGCATCAGGGTCGTCGTCGCCTGCGTCTGTCTGGCGCTTCTCTCGCTGCCGCTCTGCTGGACGCTCCTTCATGATTATCAGCGAGAACGCATTCTTACTCTGCTCGATCCAACGCTCGATCCATTGGGCAAAGGCTTTCATATTCTGCAGGCGCTAATTGCCATTGGTTCAGGAGGCTTTACGGGCAAAGGCTGGATGGAAGGCACTCAAGCACATCTCGACTTTATTCCTGAGCGTACTTCGGACTTTATTTTTGCCGTCTTCGGCGAAGAATTCGGCTTTGTCGGGGCTGTGCTCCTTCTCGTAATGTACCTGGCGCTTGTAGCTCGAAGCTTTTTTATTGCTGCCTGGGCGCCCTCCCGGTTTTCAAGACTTCTCGCCGGCGCTATCGGCGTCATCTTCTTTACCTATACATTTGTCAATATCGGCATGGTAAGCGGAATTCTTCCTGTGGTCGGCGTGCCGCTGCCCTTCATGAGCTACGGCGGAACGGCTCTGCTGATCCTCGGCATCTCCACAGGCATACTGCTTTCCATATCCGCAGAATCAAAAGATTAGGAGGCCTCCTTCATGCGGCTCCCCGTCATTTCTTATCTTTCCATTCTGGCCGGCGCTGCTGCGCTGCTGACGCTTTCAGGCTGCAGCACGAGCTCCCGCTACTACGGCAACGACGGCCCGCCGGCGGTTTTCACCGGAACCGGAGCTGAAAGCGCAGTCCCTAAAGTCGAGCCTTTCCGGGCAGCAGCCAATCGGCCTTATACGGTGCTCGGTTCAACCTATACACCAATGACTACCGACGCGCCTCTGCGTCAGCGCGGCGTTGCATCCTGGTACGGCAAACAGTTCCATGGCAATAAAACCTCGATCGGCGAGATATACGACATGTATCAGCCAACCGCCGCGCACCCGACGATGCCGCTGCCTTCCTATGCACGCGTAACGAATCTTGCCAATGGCCGCTCCATCATCGTGCGCGTCAATGACAGAGGCCCCTTCCTGCATAACCGCATCATTGATCTTTCGTATGCTGCGGCCAAAACGCTCGGCTATTCGAGCGCCGGCACAGCCAATGTTGAAGTGCGCCGACTTACCTGGGCTGAAATCAAATCCGGCTCCTGGCAGCAGAGCAGCCCCAGCACAACACCGCTCTCCCAGCCCACTTGGAAAGCTCCCTCGGATACTGCAGGCATCACGTCAGCCAGAGCAGGCTGGGGCGTGCAGATCGGATCCTTCTCGCAGGAAAGCAATGCGCGAAGCTACGCCGCCCATGCCGATGCTGTTCTTTCTGCAACAGGCGGCCTCAAGGGCGTACGCATTGTCAAGGACGGCTCTCTCTGGAGGGTAATTGTCGGCAGTGGAATGACGCATGACAAAGCCGCGCAATTCGCGCGCAGCATCAGCTCTGAACTGGGCGTTCAGGCTTTCAGCATTGAGCGATGACCAGGCGCTCAAACTTTGTCCTGCGAAAGAAGGAATAGGATTGCATCCATACGCAGGGAAAGATGCCTCCCGGAATCCCGGCCGAGCCTCCTTCCCCTATATGTGAATTGCTGAACGCACAGAAAAAATGATGACGCTTAAGGAATACATTCACCACGCCTGGGCAGGCGAAACCCTGGATGCCATGAAGGCTTTCATTCGCATCCCTTCCAAAAGTTCTGCCTTTGATGCTGAGTGGGAAAAGCATGGGTTTCTTCTGGAAGCTGTGAAGGACGCTGCTCAATGGGGCAAAAAACGCTTTCCGACAGGAAATTTTGAGATCCTCTCAAAGCCCGGAGTTACCCCGGCACTCTTCATTGACCTCCCTGCTACCAATGGACATGCCGGCCGTCCCGTCTTTTTTTACGGCCACTTCGACAAGCAGCCTGAAACCATCGGCTGGTCCGAAGGGCTCGGCCCGTGGCTGCCGGTAGTCAGGAACGATCGCCTTTACGGCAGAGGCTCTGCAGACGACGGCTACAGCTTCTACACTGCTCTGACGGCCATTCAGGCGCTTGAAGCGGCAGGCACAGCTCATCCGCGCATTGTGGGCTTTTTTGAAACCGACGAGGAATCAGGGTCCAAGGATCTCGGCGCCTACCTGCATGAAATAGCGCCCCGCTGCGGCAACCCCTGCGTACTCGCGATCCTTGACCTTGGAATCTGCGACCACCATCGTCTCTGGCTCACGAGCAGCCTGCGCGGCGTCGTCGGCTTCAAGCTCAAGGTGGAAGTTCTCACGCACCCCGTACATTCCGGCATTGCCAGCGGCATTGTTCCAAGTTCCTTTGCGGTTATGCGTGAGCTTCTTGATCGCCTGGAGGATCCCAGAACCGGACGGGTGCTTCTCCCTGAATTTCACGTGTCTCTTCCTGAGGAGCATAAAAAGGCCATTGAAAGATGCGCCGCGATTCTTGGCAAAGATGCCATCAAATTCCCCTTCGCCGGCAATACGGAGCCGCGTTCAGCAGATCCCGTTCAGGCCATTCTCAGAAATACATGGGAGCCGACCCTGTCCATTCTCGGCGCAGATGGTCTTCCCTCCACCTCCGAGGCAAGCGCGCTCCTGAGAGCCTCCACGAGCCTGGCGCTCTCCTTCCGCATTCCTCCTCGTGTTGATCCCCAGGCGGCGCTTAAAGCCGCTGTTGCCGCAGTGACTGAAAATGTGCCCTCGCATGCCCGCGTCACCGTCTGGGATTGCCGGGCGGAAGGCGGTTTTGAAGCGCCGGCGCTTGCCCCCTGGCTTGAGGAGGCGACGCACGCGGCAAGTAAAGCGCTATGGGGGAACGACTTCGAATATTGCTTTGAAGGCGCAACAATCGGCACGATGAAGGATTTCTCCTCAGCATTCCCGAATGCCTCCTTCCTGAATCTGGGGGTGCTCGGTGCCGAAGAAAATGCGCATGCCCCGAATGAGTCTCTTCCTCTCGACTATGTGAGAAAGCTGACTGAAGCGCTCGCTGACATTGTCGCGGCAGTTCCGCAGAAGGACTGATCCTATGCGCCGGGACTGCGTTACTCAGGTCATTGTTCGCTGGAGCGATGGCGAAGAAGACAACTTCGCCACGCCTTTTGAGGCTGAAAACTACATCAACTACATGCTCGACGAACTGGGAGAACCCATCGCGGCATGGCTTGAAGACATGTCGGGCCGGAAAAAGTGGGACTACCGAATCGTGGAGGACGAGGAAGGTACGCTCAGGCTTGCAGACTGATTTTTCAGGAGATTTCGCATGAATTGTCCACTTTGCAGCGAAAAACCCGCCGGGGAATTCTGGAGAGGGCGTCACTTTTATGCCATTGATGCCGGCAACGAGGATTTCCCTGCATACATCCGCATCGTCGCTTGCGATCATGTGGCCGAGATGAGCATGCTCAGCCCGGCACTCAAAACAGAGCTGCGCGCCCTGCTGGATGCCGCAGAAGAAGAAATGATTGCGGCACTTGCTCCTGACAAAATGAATTGGGCGCAGTTCGGCAATATGGTTCCACACCTGCACTGGCACCTCATTGCCCGCTGGAAGGATGACGGCTGGTTCCCGGAATGCCCCTGGGGGCCTCGTCAACGCCCGGTTGAGGCAGAGCTTTCCCAGAACCGCCGCAAAGAAGCTTTGGAGCTGCTCCCCAAGCTCATCCAACGCTTTGCCGAAGTTGAACGGCAGCGCATTCAGGGTTGACAAGCGGCGAATTCGCCTCCTTCCCGTCCCTTGAAGGTTTTTATGAGGAGCTTGTTTTCATCCTGCGAGATATTGGGGAAGACAAGCTCCACATAGCCTTTACGCGAATTGCGCTCCATTACGATGACATTTTTGAGAGCCCAGGCCTGTGCAGCTTCTCGCGCCCAGTTTTCAGCCTGAAGCCGCTCCGGCGTCCGGGCAATCTCAATTCCCCAGCCTTTCTCATCAAGCGCAAACAGCTTCCCATTCCGGAGTCCTTCCCGGATGAGCTTTTCAAGCGCCTTTGCGGCCTTTGCTTCCGTGCCGTAAGGTCCTGCATACACAATGCGTTCGGCAAGATCCACGGACTTAATTTGAACTCTATCCATCCAGCCAATGCGTTCGATGGAGTTTCTTAATTTTTGGAGTTTTTTCTCCGGGATTGGACCGAACTTCAGGCAGACGGCCTCTTCGGGCGGCGGTAGTTTTGACTCTACCCTTTCAAATTGAGGGATCTCTCTTGGAATAAGCTCTCCGGCCTCCTTGTCTCTCCCGGAAGACTCTTGCGCACGAAGGTTTTCAGACGCGGCTACAGTGACAGGCTTTGCAAGCGTGACGCCATCTACAGAGACGTTTGCTGAGGCAGGGACCGTTCTCTGCACTGTCTCATCGCTCTTCATTGCGAGAAGCGCTGCAAAGCCTGCAGCGACGAACACAAGAATGACTGCAAGTACTCTCATAGCATGTCTGCCTTTCTCGGCCGATGCCGCGCCTGAGCTGCCAGCCCAAGCAGCACCAGGTTGTGCTGAAGCATCAGATTCGGTACAAGTCCTCTGAGCCTTGGCTCGATGAAGCGCGCGGCACCTCCGGCCAGCACTACACGTGCACTTCCGCTTCGTTTCACCAGTTCCTCATAAGCAAGCCTCACCAGACCGGCCTGCGCATCCATGATGCCTGTGGCAATTGCATTCAGCGTGTTCTGAGGAAAGTCCTGCCACTCTCCGAGCTCCCCTTTCAGAAGCGGAATACCGTCCTCCAGACACTTTTTCATCATCGTAGGCCCCGGAGCAATGCGCCCGCCCAGAAATGCATATTGTCCTTCTGCTTCGAAAAGCACGGCATCTACTGTCGTGGCTGTACCCATCTGCACGACCAAAAGAGACTGTCCCGGGGCTGCATCTATGGCGCCCAGAGCAGCGCACCATCGATCAGCTCCGAGTTTCCCGGGGGCACTGTATGCATTCCTCAGGGTGAGATCATCACTTACAAATGCGTTTTGTGAGCGAACCCAGTTCCAGGAAATATCGTGATCATTAAAGAACTTGGTTGCTGAAAATGCGAGCTCAGGCGCGGCAACCGTACAGCCGATGACGCGGTCCGGCGCCAGTTCAAGCCAGTCTGAATAGAGCCTTTCCTTGAAGCCGCTCTGTCCGCGGTGAACCACCGTATGAGGAGTGCGCTCATCCCCGAGAAGCGCCCATTTGAGCGCCGTATTTCCCAGATCAATAAGAAGAGTCTTCAACTTCATCACTCCCTATGAGAATTCCCGAGCAGAGAAACCAGTTCACCGGATAGTTCCGACTGTTCGCCGCGCCGCCCTTGCAGAATAAGCCGGCCAAAAGCATCTATTCCCTTGTCTATGCCTTCGAGCGTTACGTCGGGCTCATCCAGCGTGCGCCAGGCTACCGATTTTCCGTAGAAAGCATCGTAAAGCGGCCATTTATCAATAATTTCTGAAAAATTATTAGATTTTTCAATTGCACTGAATGTGTGCATCAGATCTGAGACGATCAGGCCAAGAAACTCTCCACGCATTGTCGGGTCATTCATGCTGACGCGAGTCGAAATAGCCCTGATAGGCCATCCGGCAGTTGTCACGCCTCCCGGAGCAATACTCAAATTCAAGCCTGCTCCTATAACGACGCTGCGATCCCCGCTTGCGTCTCCTACTGTTTCAATAAGAATGCCCCCGGCTTTTCCTCCGGCAGTCCAGATGTCATTCGGCCATTTAACCAGAACCTTTTCAGCGGAAGCCATAGAGGCTGACTGAGCAATGGACATCGCCGCCGCAATCGAAAGGATGCCAGGCGGAGCGATCAGCAATCCTTTCCTGAGCGGCAGCCCCAACGAAAAAATCACTGAAAGGTCTGCCATCCGCCAGCCTCGACCGTGCGTGCCCCGACCGGCATTCTGTCGCTCCACAGTAAGCAGCACCGGATGACTGAAAGCAGTTTGCCGCGCCGCCGTCTTCAGATCATCATTGGTAGATCCCGTTTCCTGCCGCCACATCACTTCCACAGAAGCGGGAAGCGAGTCTGTTAATGCATCGAGGAAAGAATTTTTAGACATAGACGCTCTGCAATAGCTTGGCTAAGATCAATCAAGACGTTGAAACGCTTCATTTTGACACAGCCACCAGCCGACTATTCTTCTCCTGAGATTCTCTTATCACGCATGCTCCGGTTGTTCCCCAGATTCACATCCGCACTGGTTGCACTTGCGGCGGTCTTTACTTTTCAATCCGCGCAGGCCGCAACGTTGCTCATTGATCTTGAAAGTAATCAGACCATACTTGAGGAAGCTCCGGCTGCTCCGGTTTCTGCTGAACCTATGCTGCCTCTGATGGCGGTCTATACAGCGCTTGATATCGCTAAAAACACTGCATTCGATCTTTTTGAGAACGTGCCCAACCCCTGGTTAGGCAAAGTTCAGAATAGAAAAGACGCTGCCGAATCGCCCAAAACTGTCGAATTCGCGACGATCCTGCAGAGTGCGCTGATGAACGGCTCCCCGGATGCTGTAGAGGCAATTGCGCCATCCCTCGGTCTCACTCACGCAGAATTTACCCAGCGCATGCGAAAGAGTGCTGAAAAACTTGGCATGACCTCCTCGCAGTTTTCTTATCCCTGCACGAATTCAGAGCCCTGCACATCTTCTGCAGAAGATATTGCGCATCTGGCACAGGCGCTTTACCGGGATTTTTCTATTACGCGAATATGGGCCGCTCAACAACGCTTTACGGCAACCGGTCTGCCGCCTCAGACCACATCCAACTTTCTGCTGATTCATAGTCCTGCAATCTCAGGGATTTTTATTGCTCCTGATGAGAAGAATGCATGTGCCGTCGTACTTTCAGAGAATCCAAGAAACTCCGGGAACCGCATCCGCAGGCTTCTTGCGGTAGAACTCAACGCTCCGGGTCAAAAAGCCCTGCGAGATCGCCTCTCCGCCCTCTTTCTCAGAGCATGGCGCGACTATGAAACACTCCGAATTTACGACAAGGGAGCCATTGTTGCGCAGATTCCCGTCTTCAAGGGGCGCACCCGAAAAGTGGCGGCGGTACTCAATGAGGATTTGTTTGCAACGCTTTCCAGAGAACAGATGATCAGCAACGGCTCAAACGCATTTGATATCCGCGTGAGCTATTCTTCTCCCCTTGTAGCGCCTGTCGCGCAAGGGGATCTCATCGCGGAAGTGAAGATTTATGCCGACAACCGCGAAATTGCAAAAGCCCCGCTCGCAGCGGCGGAAAATGTTCCTCTCGGTGGTTTCTGGGCAAGATTTCGCGATACGCTCCGTATCGCGCTTGACCAGGATGCTCTGCATCCCTGATGCGTAGAGGCGCCCTTATTTCTTATTTCCTTGAGTGAAGAAAATGACTGAAGCGGAAAAAAAGGATGTTGTAACCATGGATTCTGAAGTCGTTCAAGACAAGGAGTCCGAACAGCTGAAAGAGGCCGTGGAACAGTCCGAAGCGCTCATGAAATTCCCCATGGAATTTCCAATTAAGGTCATGGGCGATGCATCTCCATCTTTCCCTAAAGAAATCATTGGGATTACGAAATCTCATTTCGAAGACTTCGACGAAAAAAACGTTGCCGTCACTTGGTCGAGAACCCGCAAATATCAGTGCGTGACGGTAACGGTTACAGCGAGATCGAGAGAACAGCTCGATGACATGTACCGTGCGCTCACGGCCTGTCCGATGGTGAAATACGCCCTTTAAAAACAGAATGACCCCCACTGCCCGCGAAAATCCTGGACTGATCCGTTCCTGGCTGGCCTTTACACGCCCGAAAACCTGGTTAATAGCTGTCTCCCCGGTGATTGCTTCTCTGGCGCTTGCCTGGAGTGAAACCAAGACCTTTGCACCTCTTACAGCACTCTTCACTATTTCCATTGCTATCCTGATGCAAGCCATTTCCAACATGGAAAATGACCTGGGATATGCGGAAAGAAACGCCGAAAGAGGAAACCGCAGAGGCCTCCCGAGAGCAACCACCATGGGATGGATCAGCCTCTCGACAGCCCGTATTGCGATCAGAATCGGGGCGCTTTTAGCGCTCATCAATACTGCCGTGCTCATCTGGATCGGCGGATGGATTTTCCTTTTGATCGGCCTGGCTTCGCTCATCGCAGCTTATTCATACATGGGCGGCCCGAAGCCCATTGCCTACACGCCTTTCGGCGAGCTTGTCGTCCTGGTATTTTTCGGCCTGACCGCCGTATGCGGCACCTATTTCCTTCAGACTGGCAGCATATCGATCAATGCATGCCTCCTTGGCCTCGCACTCGGCAGCATTGCCTCCGGCGTTCTTGCAGTCAACAATTTCCGCGACTATGAACACGATGCCAGTATTGGGCGCAATACCCTGGCTGTCGTCATCGGCAAGCCTGGTTTCCTGAAGTTATTTCACTGCCTGATGCTTGTGCCTTATGCCGCCCTTGTCATCATGGGTGTAAACAGCCCCTCTCATTGGCCGATTCTTATCGCCTTGGCAACCCTTCCTCTGGCCGTTTCCATTGCAAAAAATCTTGCTCAGAAAGAACACGAGGCACTAAATGCCGTTATGTTTGGCTGCGTAAAGCTCGAAGGCATCTTCTCCTTGCTCTTTGCGACAGGATGCATCCTGGCTGTTTTTGTCGGGAAGCTTTAAGAAAAAACGGGCTTTATCAATCAATTGAGATTGCAAAAGCCCGCTTTTTATGCGTGAAGACTGCTCGGTGCAGCAGCCTTAATCTTCCTTGGGCTGATTCTGCTCAACAGTCTTCATGCGCAGTTCAATTTCCTCGCGCGTAGCAATCGTAAAGCAGGTAATGACCTTCTGAACGCCGGAAATCTTTGCCGCTGTCTGCGCAGCAATCTGAGCCTCATCTCCCGTCACGAGCCCCATCAGGTAGATGATGCCTCTTTCGGCCACAACCTTCATTTGGTTCAGAGAAATCTTGCTGTTTCCGACAATAGAAGTCCGAACCCGGGTTGCGAGGAGCGAATCAGAAAGACGCGTCGAGAGCGATGAGGGCTCCATAACCGCAAGCTCATTGACTACGCCACGAACATCCGGACTTGCAGTGGCTATCTGTTCAACAGCCTTTCTATTCCCCAGAGAGTTAATTTCTCCCGAGAGCAAAACGCGTCCATCATAGGCGGTCACCGTCACATGATGCGGCTGACTCTTCCCAAGAGCCTGTTCTATTTCATAGGACACGCGCTTTTCCACAACTTCATCGCTCACGATGGAACCGGCAGTTCTACGGTCCGTTACAACCGATGCCGTTGTTGCGGCCGCCCCGCCAACAATCAGTGGGGCGGCTATGCACCCGGAAAGCATTACGACACCGACCGACAAGCTAAGAGCAAGGGAAGCCTTTCTGAATGAGATTCGCTGCATGTGCACCATCAACCGTAAAAAGAGATGAACCGAAAGCCGAAAGCGTTTTAGAAGTTTAGCGAGGCAGTTCGAGATCGCGCACAGGTAAAGAAGTCCTGAGGGCTTCCGCTTCGTAAACATTTGCAGTCTGGAGAATCGGCTGAATTTTCTGCCAGCTTCCAGAGAGCAGTTCCCGTGAAATGAGAACTTTATGCGAGAGATATCGGATCCTGTCCTCCTTCAGCCACTGTCTAAGCACCCCCCGTATTTGCTCAGGCGAGGTATTAATAACGGAAGATGCCACCTGTAGAGAAGGAATGACGCTGAGCGCTACCCATTCAACAACGCCTTCCCGAAGAAGATCCTGAAAATCCTGATTCGCGGAAATTGAGTTTGCTACAAGAAAAATCGCAAGGCGTTCTTCTACCGTGGCAGAGTGCGTCACCAACAGGCCGAGGCGATCAGATACGGCGCAGATAGAGGAGTAGTGTGAAAGTTCTCGCTGCCACGATGGATTCTGGTCACAAATGCGCAGCAACAGATCCGCATTGGCAACCACAACTTCCGTGGTAGTCATACACCAATGCCGTCGCTGCATTCTGTCCTGTAAAAAAAGCGTTTCATAACTGCCGCAGAACGCACCAGGACCAGAAAGCGAAATCAACAGAGGATCCTTATGAAAAGGATCGAGGAGAGCCTTCGCAACCACACCGCGTTCAACCAGCATCAGCTTCTGGAAAAAGCCCGGCGACTCATAAATGCGCTCTCCTCGCATGAAGACTGTTCGATGCCCAAGGTTATTGATGACTCCCCGCATAGAGCGCGAGAGCTTCGGCGCGAACCAAGGCAGAAAAGCGGAGGTTATAGACATATAAACAAAAATGTTGTCAACTATGTGAACAACTCGCGTGAACAACTTTTATGTTGATGGTGCATTTTGTGGACAACTCACGGCTAGCCCGAAATTCCCAGGAATTCATCCCCAGTCTATCCATGCTTGCCCACAATGCATTCATCCATCTATCCACAGCAAAACACGACTCTTATCTGCATGATAGCAATGAATAAAATCAAGTTATCCACAGAAAACGTTTTACCTACTACTAACGACTGCTTATTAAATATAAAGATTTAATTGAATAAGGGAATTGAGGAAAGTTTCCAAGGAGATTCATTCTAGCCTGTGGATTGTCTGTGGATACTGTATGAGTTATTGGTGAATTTCCTGTTGGTATCATTACGTTACTTGTTGAAATTTATGGTTTTCTATTGCTCATTGTGGATGCCGAACGGAACAAGTACGCTGGGTATCTGAGCCTGCATTTTTTCGAGATTCCTAGCCTGATCATCAAAGAAGATATGGGGACGAATAGCCTCCAGGATGCTGCCTTTATCAAGACCGTCAAGCAGGAAGAGTTCTGCCGCGCTCATGCCGAAGCTTTTTAAGGTTGTGATCAATCGTTCTTCACTTGGTGCGCCTCTGGAGGTGACAATGGAGATGCGGATGGCAGGTTTAAAGTAAGGGTCCTTGATGCCCCGGGTCTGATAATCGAGGCGCTGGAAAGCTGAAAGCCGGGCAAACAAGTCTCTCAGGGGGCCAGGAGCATGCGGGGTTTCCGCTTTTTCCATTTCGTTCTTATGGAACGCGGAGAGGCCTTCCTTTTGATAGCAACGCTCGGATTCATCGTCAGCAAGAACGCCGTCGAAATCAAAAGCAATCCTTAGCGTCGGATCATGTCGCCATCGTCATCTGCCATAGGGTTCGGCAACACCAAGCCGCCCGGAAGTCCCGCTTCAATCGCTCGGGAAACATTGGCTGCGTTGGCGGATAGGAACAGCGAGACCTTAAATGCTGAGATGTAGGGAAAGGTGGATTGTCCGGAAGTGAAGGCGCCGGCATGAATCGGGAGTTGGTAATGTCGACAGGAATTGAAGAAGCGTCTGGCCGTTTCCGGCGAATTGCGCGATAACGCAACTACGCGAAATGGTTCCAGGTTGGGAAAGAGCTTATTCAGGCCTAAGAACCGTTTGACGAAGGGAAAGGCTACGCCTGGCTTCAAAGGCTCGTCCTTCATTCTGACCTGATAGTCCCGAAAGGCTTCATACCCTTGGGTTTCAAAAAGCTGATGTTCTTTTTCTAGGTCGAAAAGGGCTCTGGAAGAGACAGCAACGACTAACTGTTCAGTTTGGGCAGTCATCTAGGAATTCTTGGAAGAAAAAGGCGCCCGGAAGAGATTTCCGGACGCCTGGAACTAGGGCATCAGGTATCGATATTCCCGAATAGTGCATTACTCTCAATGAAGGCTCTGCGCGGCTCTACGATGTCGCCCATGAGCATTGAGAAGATTGCATCGGCATTGGCAGCATCTTCAATGCGTACTCTGAGCATTCGGCGTACTTTCGGATCCATTGTGGTATCCCGCAACTGCTCCGGAGTCATCTCACCCAACCCTTTGTATCGCTGACGGATAAGGCCTTTTTCAGCCTGACGCATCAGCCAGCTGACCACTTCAGCAAAATTCTTGACGGGAGATTCATCTTTGTCTCGCTTTACGCGAGCGCCTTCGCCAATTACGCCCTGGAGCATGCGGGAGCTTTCGCGAAGCTTCTGATAGTCAGCCGACAGGATGAACTCCGGCAGAACGGTTGTGGTTTTCGCATTGCCGTGCTTCATGCGGTGGACCTTGAGGACGTGCTTCTCCTCCTCTTCGTTCCATTGCGCTTCAACCTTAACGTTGGGGTCGCGCATTTCCCTTTCCAGGCGTTTGGCGCTTTCCTCAGCATCAAAGGAATTTTCAAGCGAGAGTTCAGTGCCGGCCGCAATGGCGAGAAGCACGCCGGTATCAAGGACGTTGCCCAGGCGGGAAATGACGGCGTGGGCCTGGAGATATTCGGCCACGAGAGACTCAAGTGCGCTTCCCCGTATCGGAGAGTTGTTTTTTACAGCTTCTTCATTGGGATAAAGCTCAGCACCCTTGAGAGCAAGATCTGTCAGATAGGCGCTCATTTCCGCCTCATCCTTGAGGAAGCGCCCCTTATCCTTGCTGTTCTTCTGGACTTTATAGAGCGGCGGCTGTGCAATATACACATACCCGTTTTCAAGGAGTTCGGGCATCTGACGGTAGAACAGCGTAAGAAGCAGCGTGCGGATATGCGCGCCATCCACGTCCGCATCGGTCATGATGATGATGCGGTGATAGCGTAATTTTGAAATATCGAAGTTCTTACCGATGTTGGTGCCGAGGGCAAGCGTCAGCATGCGGATCTGTTCGGAATCAAGGAGCTTATCCTGAGCTGCCTTTTCAACATTGAGCACTTTGCCGCGCAGCGGAAGAATGGCTTGATTCTGGGAGTTTCGCCCTTGTTTGGCAGACCCGCCGGCGGAATCGCCCTCTACGAGAAAAAGTTCGGAGTAAGCAGGATTCTTTTCGCGACAGTCAGCAAGTTTCCCGGGCAGACCGCCGCCCACACCGGTTTTCCGAGTGAGGTCGCGTGCTTTGCGAGCGGCTTCGCGTGCGCGGGCAGCCGTTATGATCTTCTCGCAGATGATCTTGGCATCAGTCGGATTCTGTTCGAGATAAAGCTCCAGTTCACGGCCGACGATATCTTCTACCGCAGGACGGACTTCGCTCGAAACAAGTTTGTCCTTTGTCTGGGAACTAAATTTAGGCTGAGGAACTTTTACAGACAGCACGCAGGTGAGGCCTTCGCGCATGTCATCGCCCTCCGGATCGACCTTAGCCTTCTTGGCAAGCTCATTCTTGGCGATATAGTTCTTCAGCACGCGCGTCATTGCTGCACGCAGTCCCGTCACATGCGTGCCGCCGTCGCGCTGCGGAATGTTGTTCGTATAGGCAGTGAGGCTTTCGTTATAGCTGTCCTGCCACTGCATCGCGATTTCCACTTCCACGGGCGTTCCGCTGGAAAGCACCGTTCCCTTGGCGTGAAAAATCTTGGGATGAAGCACCGTCCGGGACTGGTTCTTATATTCAACATAAGCCACCAAACCCTTGTCGGTCTTCAGGTGTGCTTCATGCGAGGTGCGCAGGTCTTTGAGCGTAATGCTCACCCCTGAATTCAGGAATGAGAGTTCGCGCAGGCGCGAGAGCAGCGTGTCGTAGCTGAACTGCGTGACCTTTTCAAAGATCGTTAAATCAGGAAGGAAGTGAACTTCAGTACCGCGACGATTCGTAGGCCCGAGAAGCTTCATAGGAGAAACGTTTTCGAGCTTGCCGGTAAGGGGATCGGGGAGTTGCTCCACAATCCTGTTCTGCACTAAGCCCTTGCGGAATTCAAGGAACCTTGCCTCTCCGTCGCGGCGCACAGTAAGGCGAAGCCAAGATGAAAGCGCATTGACGCAGGAAACGCCCACACCATGGAGGCCGCCAGAGATCTTGTAGCCGTTATTGTCGAATTTGCCGCCGGCATGGAGTTCCGTAAGCGCAATTTCTGCAGCGCTGCGCTTAGGATCGTGCTTATCGTCCCATTTGATTGCAGAGGGAATGCCGCGGCCATCGTCTACGACCGAAACAGAATTGTCGGTATGAATCGTGACTTCAATGTGCGTCGCGAATCCGGCAAGCGCCTCATCAATGGAGTTGTCGACAACTTCATAGACGAGATGGTGCAGGCCAGAACCGTCGGCCGTATCGCCGATATACATTCCAGGGCGCTTCCTGACGGCCTCTAATCCTTCAAGAATCTGAATGCTTGATTCGTTATAGGCGCTGGGATTCTGATCCGGATGTATTTCATCCAGATTCTGGACCTGAGGCAGCGCTTCAGGCGCTTCAATCATGTGATTTTCCGCTTCGGACATGAAATCTTTAATCCTTGGCTTCGCCCTGGCAAACAGAATGAATGGGGCGAATTGATGTTAGGTGCAAGTCGAAAAGGCCTTGGCGAGGCGCATTTCCTGACCGAATGCGCCTCTATTGCAAAAGCATTGCTTAAATTCTCATCGGCATGATGAGATAGCGGAAGCTGGAAGATTCCGGCATCGTGACCAGGACGCTCTTCGGCGTGGGCGCGAAATGGAAGTCCACTTCGGAATTCTTCAGGTTTGTGAGAAGTTCAATCATGTAGAGCAGATTGAAGCCGATATCGAGTTCTCCCCATGTCCAAGGAGCATGAATTGTTTGACTGGCTTCTTCCTGTTCGGCGTTATTGCCCTGGATGAGCAGCTCCCCTTCCTTGAACAGCCAGCGCATGCCGTGGAATTTTTCATTGGTGAGAATCTGCACCCGCCGAAGCGCCAGAAGAAGTTCTTCCCGATTAAGGCGAACGCACTGCGGATTTGTATCTTCTGTCGGCATAACGCGTTGATAATCAGGGAATTTTCCTTCAATCAACTTAGAGATGAATTCAACATTGTCGAACTTGAAGCAGATCTGCGTGTCGCCAAGATTGACAACAACCGGTGAATCGTCTTCCGGGAGAATGCGCATCAGTTCGCGCACAGTCTTCCGTGGAACAATTGCCTCGACCTTTTCATCCTGCATCATGCCGTCCACTACCGCTTCGCAATAGGCGAGACGATGCGTGTCCGTTGCGACAGCGCGGAGTTTTGAGCCCTGAGCAACGAGCAGAACCCCCATCAGATAGTAACGAATGTCCTTTGCGGCCATGGCAAAGGAGGTCATCGTCAGAAGGTAGCGAAGGGTTTTAGCGGGTAATGTAAACGAGCTTACAGGTGTCTGGGTCTTAATGACCGGAAAGTCCTCCGGCGGAAGCGTCTGAACGGTGAAGCTGCCTCCGGAAACAGAAAAGGCGGCCAGGCCGTCCTCACCGACGTCAATTTCGACAACATCAAGCGGGCGGAGTGCCGCAAGAATTTCAGATGTTTTCTGTGCGGAAACCGTGAAGGTGCCTTCCGCTCCCGCGACGCCAACAGGCGCAGAGGTACGGATCTGAATATCAAGGTCCGTTGTTGAGAATGTGACGGACTCGTCCCTTTGCTCGATCAGAATGTTGCTGATCACGGGCAGGGACTGATTGCGTTCAACAATGCCCGATACCGTTTTGACGGGTTTGAACAGGTTCTCAACAGGACTGGCAATAAGCTTCATGATCGGACTGAAAATTCGTGATTTATCGATGTTGATTGGATGGCAGGTCGCGATTTAACCGCGGATCATTTGCTCAAGCACATGAATCTCATGATTGAGTTCAGCATTGCTCTGCCGTTCCTGAGTGATTTTACGAACCGCATGCATAACGGTTGTGTGATCCCGGCCGCCAAAATTTTCACCAATTTCAGGAAGGCTATGCTGGGTCAGTTCCTTCGTGAGATACATGGCGATTTGTCTCGGTAATGCAATGTAGGCGGGGCGACGCTTTGAATGCATGTCTGCGACTTTGATCTTGTAGTAGTCAGCAACCGTTTTCTGAATATTTTCAATGGTGATCAGGCTATTGACGACCTGGAACTGATCTCTCAGCACGCGCTTCGCAATATCAATGGTAATTTCGCGCGATGCAGACGGCTGAAACTGCTGATAAGCGACGACCTGCTGAAGGGCGCCTTCGAGTTCGCGAACATTGGATTTAAGGCGCTTGGCAATAAAGGCAGCTACTTCATCAGGAAGATTGACGCCCATGGCCTTCGCCTTATTGAGCAGAATGGCTGTGCGCATCTCGAATTCAGGAGGTTCAATAGCGACGGACAGCCCCTGGGAAAGGCGGGAAATCAAGCGAGGCTCGATATCCTTAAGTCCGCGCGTATAAGTATCTGAAGTAATAACCAGCTGCTTGTTGTGAGGAACAAGCGCTTCAAACGCGCGGAAAAATTGCCCCTGAGAGCCTTTGGCGCCGGAGAGCGACTGAACATCGTCGATGAGGAGCAGGTCGAGGTTGCGATAGCGCTCATCGAATTTTTCCAGGCTTGCATGGGTCTTATTGGCAGACTCCCTGACAGCAGCCGTGTACTCATTAATGAAATCCTGAGCAGAAACGCAACGGACTTTTGCCTTGGGATGCAGATCAAGGTAACGATGTCCAATCGCCTGCATCAGATGTGTTTTGCCCAGGCCCACCCCACCGTAAATGTAGAGCGGGTTGTACTGAGTGCCGGTGGTTGTGGCAACGTGCTCTGCCGCGGCAACGGCAAGCTGATTGGCATTGCCGTTGACATAGTTTTCAAACGTCAGCCCCGGAAGGAGACCGGTTTCCTCTCTTCTGCGCACGTCGGACTCTGACGTGCCGACAGAGGACTTCTGAACTTCAGCAGCCTCTTTCTGAGCGGCAATGAGAGAGACGGTCACAGGCCGATCGTCATTGACGTGGGTGGCGATCCGCTGGATATTCTTGAGGTACGTATCTCTAAGAAAGCGAACTTTGGAAGCCGGAGCTTCGAGCGTCAGCACTCCATTATCCGGATCCCAGGCAACGGGATTGATTACTTTGAACCACGTGTCATAGATTTTTGGTGCGCTCTGAACAAACTCTCTCAGGTTGTCCAGACACTTTTGCCAAAAGACTTGCATAGGCCGAATAAAGAGCTAAACGTTGAAGGACAAGATGGAATCAGATTTCGATCTTGCTGTTGCCTGACAGGCAGGGATCGTTCATTTTACCAAGTTTTCTTTAGGGAATGGCGTTTTCTTTGTGGATAACTCATTAATTAATTGAAATATAACTAAAAAAGTTATCCACAGAAGATTTGAAAGACTATGAATATTTAAATTATCCACAAAATGATGTGAATAGGGATTCTCTGAAGCTCTAGTCAATTTAAGAGATTAAACACTTACATTTCGGTGATGTACACAAGAGAATGTTGTTGTTTGGAAAGAAACATCTATATATAGTATTCTCGTGTATCACCTTACTACTGAAAGCGTTTTTCACTTCTTCTGCGCAGAACCAGTCTCCGGGTGAAAATGCAATTTTCCACAGTCCGAGGTTTGACAAGACCACGCAGATTGTTGTGTAATAGCGAGCTTTTCTAGGCTTCCTCCAGTCCCGCCCTGTATCCAGGGTCGTCGGAGACCAAGAGGAATGCGTCAGAGCAGCACTCAGTCTGCTTTGGATTCTTCATCCGCTGAGTAGAGACAATTCAGTCTCTACAAGCTTCTCCCTCGAGACAAAGGAAACAACATCATGGCTACCAAGCGTACCTATCAGCCCTCCAAGACCAAGCGTGCCCGCACTCACGGCTTCCTCGTTCGCAGCCGTACGAAGGGCGGTCGCCGCGTTCTGGCTCGTCGTCGCGCCAAGGGCCGTCACGTTCTCGCCCTCTAATAGCGGTTGCCCTAACACGGCTGGATGCTTGCCGTGACCGGAAGCCCGGCGGAGAACTACGGATTTCCCCGAAGCAGTCGCCTCATTAAAAGCTCTGACTTCGGTGTGATATTGAGGACGCGGAATGCGCAGTCGTTCCGCGTCCATTCTGCGTATTTCACTGCTGGATGCCTTGAGAATTCAGAACCGCATCGCGTTCGTGTAGGCATTACGGTCGGAAAGCGCAATGCGCCGCTTTCTGTTGACAGGGCGATCGTTAAGCGTACATTGAGGGAAGCTGCAAGACTGCGGCTTCCTGAACTCAGAGAAGTGCTGGCCTCTAGAAATCTTGGGCTGGATATTTCTTTGAGGCTTAAAACCGAGCTTTGTTCTCTCGGTGCATCCTCACGCAGCAGTCTGAAGGAAAAGCTTCGTGCCGATGCAGCAGTCCTTCTTGAGGAGGTTGTGCGCCGAGCGGATCAACGCCGCAAAGCTCAGTCCGCAAAAGAAGGAAAAAAATGAATTTCCTGAAGCGGCTGATGATCGGACTCATTCGACTCTACCAGCTGACTTTGTCGCCATGGGTGGGGCGCGAATGCCGCTATCTGCCTACCTGCTCGCAGTATGCTATTGAAGCTTTGGAGCGTCATGGCGCCCTGAAAGGCGGGTGGATGATCGTAATGAGGCTTCTGCGATGCCATCCATTGGGCGGCAGAGGGTATGATCCGGTCCCGAATACCTTTCGCTGGCGATGCTGGTGCAGGGACTGCAAGGACATTCATGAAGAAGGAGCGAACTCGAGCGGGCGATCCTTCTTTAATCTTTAAATTACCCCTAACTCAATCCAAGAGAGCTTTATGGGAAGAGAAGTTCAGCGTGCCCTTTTGTGGGTGATCCTTTTCGGATCGCTTTTCATGCTATGGGACAATTATCAAGTCTATAAGGGCGGTAAGTCTTTCTTTGCTGCTCCTGAAGAGACTGTTGAAGCCTCGCAGAGTGCGGGGGCAGCGGATATTCCTGCTCCGGCTCAGGATGCAAGGGCTGTTGAAGTTCAGGCCGCGGCGACTCCGGTTAAGGAACCGGTGGTCGTTACTACGGATCGAATGAAGGTCACTTTTGATCTTCAGGGCGCCCGTGTAATTGGTACGGAGATGCTTCTCTTCCCGCAGCAAGCAGACTGGACTGAAGTCGGTCTTGCCGGCATGATTCTCGGCCGCAAGCCTGCTGATGATCTTGGCAACGTCAAGCTTCTTAATGTTCAGGGCGCGCATACCTACATGGCTCAGAGCGGGCTTGTGGGCGGCGATTATCCGACGCATGCCGATGAATTCAAGCTGGTGAGCAAGTCGCTTTCCATGGATGGTTCCGACAAGCTTGATGTGGTCTTTGAAGCAGACAAAGGCGGAGTTAAGGTAACAAAGACCTACTCCTTCAAGCGCGGCTATTACGGCATGGATGTCTCCACGACCGTTACGAACCAGACTGAAAAGGCTGTTTCGCCTCAGATTTACTATCAGATCACGCGCGACTCGAGTAAGCCTGCTGGCGAAAGCTCGATGTATTCGACGTTTACTGGACCGGCTTTCTACACCAGTGAAGAGAACTTCCAGAAGCTCGATTTTTCTGATATTCACGATAAGGATGCATCCTTCGTAGAGAAGACCGATAACGGCTGGCTGGCGATGGTGCAGCATCATTTTGTGAGTGCCTGGATTCCGTCGCAGGGAGAATCCCGTCAGAATTACGCCCGTGAAGTCTCTAAGGATCTCTACGCTATCGGCACCCTGGTCTCCATGAAGGAAATTGCTCCTGGAGCCTCTGTGACGGATCGCGCAACTTTCTACTCCGGTCCTCAGGAACAGGCTCGACTCGAGCAGCTTGCTCCCGGGCTTGAACTGGTTGTTGACTACGGCTGGCTTACTTTCCTCGCGAAGCCGATCTACTGGCTGCTGGACTTCCTCTATGGGATCGTCGGCAATTGGGGCTGGGCAATTGTGCTTCTCACCTGCATTGTGAAGGCTGTGCTCTATCCGATTTCGGCGGCCGGCTATCGATCGATGGCCCGCATGAAGGAAGTGACGCCCCGCATGAAGGCGCTTCAGGAAAAATATAAGGACGACAAGCAGCGCCTCAACCAGGCGATGATGGAACTCTATCGCACTGAGAAGATCAATCCGATTGGCGGATGTCTCCCGATCATGCTGCAGATTCCTGTGTTTCTCGCTCTCTACTGGGTTCTTCAGGGCTCAGTGGAGCTGCGCGGGGCACCGTGGATTTTCTGGGTGCATGACCTTGCGATGCCTGATCCTTGGTTTGTGTTGCCTCTCCTGATGGCAATCACCATGTTCCTGCAGATCTTCCTCAATCCGAAGCCTACTGATCCGACGCAGGCAAAAGTGATGTACATCATGCCGGTCGTTTTCTCGGTGATGTTCTTCATCTTCGCTGCAGGTTTGGTTCTCTACTGGCTTACGAACAATATCCTTTCTATTGCTCAGCAGTGGTGGATCAACAAGACGATCGCCGAAGAACGCGCGAAGCGGCTGGCAAAACAAAAATAAGTAGCCGCGACTTGGCACTCCTGAGGTGCCAAGTTCGTTGACAAGTCGGCCGGGCGAGAAGCTCTTTCAAAGAAAGAGCCGCCCGGCCTTCATTTATTTACGAAGGCTTTTTTTCGAATTCAGAGACGAGGCTGCCAAGAGAAGCGGCCAGAGCCAAACAGAGGCAAACCAGAGGAAAATTCTTCTGACTGAAAGCCGGCTCTCCTCCGTCTTCCAGGTTTTGGCAAAAACGGCGATTGCACCGCAGACTACCCACAGCATGAATCCGCAGTAGATCAAAGATCTGGTTTCATAGCTGTCCCCAAAAAAACGGGCCGTATAGGCTGCTGCCGGGACGGAGAGAATGACTGCAGTGCAGACGCCGGCAAGCGCAGAGCCGAAAAATTGTCCGCGCCTGGAGGAACGAGGATCCTGAAGCGACATGAGGTTAGCTGCCTTGTTGAGGTTGAATCGCGCTCTGCATTCTAAAAAAAGAAGAGATGTGCCATATGCAGCTCAATGACAAAACTCCCATCGTCGCTATCGCGACGGCTGCCGGACGCGGCGCAATCGGCGTCGTGCGTCTTTCCGTGCCTGCCCATCATGCGGATGTAGTGCTCAGTACGCTTTTCCCCGGCGTTTTGCTTGAGCCAAGGCATGCGCATCTCCTAGATGTAACGGATGCTAAAGGAGCTTTGCTTGATCGGGCTATAGTCCTTTATTTCCCGGCTCCGGCAAGTTATACCGGGGAAACTGTATTGGAAATTCAGGCTCACGGCGGGCCAATGCTTCTCAGGCTGATTCTGCGGTCTGTTCTTGAAAAGCTTGCCTTTATCGGCATTCGGATTGCAGAGCCTGGCGAATTCACCAAACGAGCCTTTCTTAACGGACGCATCGATCTCGCACAGGCTGAAGCCGTGAGCGGTTTGATTGATGCAGTGAGCGAGGCGTCGGCGCAGGCTGCTGCCCGCTCCCTTTCCGGCGACTTCTCCAGACGCATTCATGACGTTGGAAATCTTTTGGATGAAGCACGGGCGCTTACGGAAGCGCAGCTCGATTTCCCGGAAGAGGAACTCGATGACCTGATGGCGGATGAAATTATTCAAAGAATGGCAACTGCAGCAAGCCGCATAGATGAACTTCTGAAGACTGCACGGAAAGGTGCTGTGCTTGCAGAGGGGCTCACTGTTGCTCTTGTCGGCGCGCCAAATGTTGGTAAATCGAGTCTGCTCAATGCGCTGGCCGGAGAGGAAATTGCCATTGTGACGGATATTGCCGGGACTACGCGGGACAGGATCGAGCACTGGACGGCATTTAACGGCGTACCGCTTCGCATCGTGGACACGGCAGGTCTGCGAAATACAACCGATGTGGTTGAATCGAAAGGCATTGAGCGCTCGCTGCAGGCCCTTAAGGAAGCTGATATTGTCCTGGCGCTGTCGGATGCTTCGGGGCGCGTGGCGGACGATGGCGACGCATTAAAACGCGTCGAAGAGACGGTCCGTTTCGGAACTCCGGTTCTCCATATTGCCAATAAGTGCGATCTGGCTTCGGAAAGCGTTCTCAACGAACTGCATTCAAAGGGCGCCATTGCAATTTCAGCTAAAACAGGCGCGGGACTCGAGGAATTGAAATCAAGAGTTCTCGACCTTTCCGATATGGCGGGAGGCACCGAAGAGGTGTTTCTTGCACGAGAGCGTCATCTCGAATGTTTGCGCTGCGCAGGCCTTCACATCCGCAAAGCCCTGGAGATTGCCGACAGCGGCTTCGGTATGATGGAGCTCCTTGCCGAAGAGCTGCGCCTTGCTGGTCGGTCCCTTGGAGAAATCCTTGGGGAGACGGATGCGGAAGGACTCCTCGACATCATTTTCAGCCGATTCTGCATCGGCAAGTGAGTCAAAGACTCTGGATTTGAAAGCTATGGAATACCCAGAAAGCTACGAGGTCATCGTTGTCGGTTGCGGACATGCGGGTGCTGAAGCTGCGCTTGCTGCTGCGCGCATGGGACGAAAGACTCTTCTTATTACGCATAATCTCGACACTGTCGGGCAGCTTTCCTGCAATCCATCGATCGGTGGCATCGGCAAGGGACATCTCGTTAAAGAACTTGATGCCCTGGGCGGAGCCATGGCTCAGGTGACAGATGCCGCAGGCATTCAGTTCCGTATTCTGAATAGCTCTAAAGGTGCGGCTGTACACGCAACGCGCGCGCAGATTGACCGTCAGCTTTATCGGCGGGAGATGCGCAGGCGCATTGAGGCGCAGCAAAACCTTACCGTATTCCAGATGGCGGCTGATGATCTGATCGTCGAAAACGGTGAAGCTCGCGGCGTAGTCACGCAGACAGGCATACGATTTCACTCTCGGTCTGTAGTTATTTGCTCCGGCACTTTCCTTAATGGTCTGGTGCATATCGGACTGGAGCATTATCAGGCGGGACGCATGGGAGATCCTGCGAGCGTCAGGCTTGCCGAGCGCTTAAAGGAACTCGGTATGCCTCAGGGGCGTCTGAAAACAGGAACTCCCGCTCGAATCGATGGCCGTTCAATTGATTTCAGCCGCTGCGAGGAGCAGTGGGGTGATTTGGATCCTGTTCCGGATTTTTCGCTGATTCGACCGGCAAATGCGCACCCGAGGCAGATGCCCTGCTGGATCACGCGCACGACAAAGGAGATGCATGAACTCATCCTGGCCAACCTCGATCGTTCGCCGATGTACGCCGGAGTGATCCAGGGGGTTGGCCCTCGTTACTGCCCTTCGATTGAGGACAAAGTCAAGCGTTTTGCTTCGAAGGATAGCCATCAGGTGTTCCTTGAGCCTGAAGGGCTTGACGTTCAGGAGTTCTATCCAAACGGCATTTCTACGAGTCTCCCATTTGACGTGCAGTACCGCATGGTCAGGATGATGCCGGGACTGGAGAATGCACATCTCATTCGCCCGGGCTATGCCATTGAATACGATTACTACGATCCGCGCGGTCTTAAGCGCACGTTGGAAACGAAGGCAATGCCGGGCCTCTTTTTTGCCGGGCAGATTAACGGGACAACGGGCTATGAAGAGGCAGCTGCACAGGGAATTCTGGCTGGCCTAAACGCTGCTCTCTACGCAAGAGGAGATGAAGGCTGGACGCCCCGCCGCGATGAAGCCTACCTTGGCGTTATGGTGGATGATCTGACGACAAAGGGCGTTACGGAGCCCTACCGCATGTTTACAAGTCGTGCGGAATATCGGCTTTCTTTGCGAGAGGACAATGCCGATACCCGTCTCACGCCGATTGGTCGTCGTCTTGGCCTGGTGGACGATGCGCGCTGGGAGTACTTCAATCGAAAAATCGAGCGTGTGCAGAAAGCCTTGGAAAGGCTCAAGGATACCTGGGTGAATCCCAAGATCATTGCCGCAGCGGAGGCTGAGCGCGTTCTAGGGACCTCGATTGAACGGGAATATCCTCTCAGAAGCTTGCTTGCGAGACCGAATGTCCGGATGTCTGACTTGGCGACACTTCGTCGTACGGACGGCACTCTGGCTGCGGATTTCTCTGAACTCAATGAGGTCGAAAAGGCTCAGGTTGAGGTTGAAGTGAAGTACGCTGGATACGTTGAGCGGCAGAAGGATGAAATCGAAAAAGCGCTCGCCAATGAAACGCTGGCAATTCCGGATGCTATGGACTATGACGCGGTGACAGGACTTTCTTTTGAAGTTCGACAGAAGCTCAAAGCGTCAAGACCGGAAACGCTTGGTCAGGCATCCCGTGTCTCTGGAGTGACGCCCGCAGCAGTGGCGCTTCTGCTTGTTCACCTAAAGCGCCGCTATTACTATCAGCGGGATAAGGGCTCAGTACCGGTTGATCGGCCGGCGGCTGGAAATTAAAGTGTTTCTTCGGAATGCTTCTCTAATGAATTCAATTGCAATTGATAGTTCCCAGCTGCGTGCCGGACTGGAGGCTGAAGGCCTGCCTGTCGATGAAAACATAATTCATTCATTCTTAGGCTATGCAGAACTTCTCCTGAAGTGGAATCGCGTTTACAACCTGACGGCGATACGCAGACCAGAAGAGGTGCTTACGCACCATTTGCTCGATTCAGCTGCGTTGGTGCCATGGCTGAGGCGTGTGGTTCCGAATGCTAAAAATATTCTCGATGTTGGCTGCGGAGGCGGGCTGCCATCGGTGCCGGTAGCTATCCTTCGTCCGGATCTGGAAGTTACAGGCGTTGATGCTGTAGGGAAGAAAGTGGCGTTCGTAAATCAGGCTGCGATTGAGCTGGGCCTCAGAAATTTGCGAGCACGGCACTCTCGGGTAGAAAAACTCCAGGGCAAATGGGACATGATTACGAGCCGGGCTTTTGCATCGCTCACCGACTTTGTTACGCTGACTCGCCCTCTCCTTTCTCCAGGGGGGCGTTGGCTGGCTATGAAAGGTGCAAAAACAGAAGAGGAGATTTCTGCACTTCCTCAAGGCATAACTGTTGAAATGCTTGAGCCGATTCATGTTCCTGGTCTTGAAGAAACTCGGCATCTGATAGTGCTGTCTCAGTCCTGATAGGGATGAAAAAGAATGGATTTCCTTCCTGCTACATTATTGAGCGCCTTCATCTATACATTCACGACGCTCGTTCCGGTGATCAATCCGTTCAGTGGCGCGATGTTTTTTGTGACGCTGTCGAGTCACCTTTCTGACTCTGATCGGGCTTATGTTGCTGGACGTATTGCCATTTTTTCCTTTGTTATCCTTGTAGTATGCCTTTTTGCGGGGCATCTGATTCTTGGATTTTTCGGCATTTCCGTCGGTGTTCTGCGCTGTGCCGGCGGGTTGGTGCTGTTTGCTGCAGGCTGGAATGCATTGAATGCTCCATCTCATGATGAAGGCTCTAAGGAGCCGCCTCTGGCGCTGCCTCGTTCTCGCCTGAAGGCAATGGCGTTCTATCCGTTTACACTGCCGCTCACAACGGGACCCGGGGCAATCGCTGTGACGGTGGCTCTAGGTACCACACTCCCTTATACCGCCAGTAATTTAGGGGGAACGATTCTTGCGATTTTTGCTACCGTCCTCGTGATCTGGATCTGCTTCCGATACAGCGATCGCGTCAGTCGATCGGTCGGCGCTGCAGGCGCAGATGCCCTTGCGAGAATTTTTGCCTTTATTTTGATTTGCCTCGGCGTGTCAATTTTCTGGCAGGGCTTCTCCGAGCTTTGGCTCCAGCTCGGTCAGCAATAAGCCGGAACGGGACGTCATAGCCTTGTTCTATAAAATAGGGTCTGTTTTTTAACCTCTTTGTGATTTTCCGCGGCCAGAGTCCAGATAAAGACCGACCGCGGGATTTTTATTTCTCATGGCTCAAGTTTTCTGCATTGCCAATCAGAAGGGCGGCGTGGGCAAAACCACAACAACTGTCAATCTTGCGGCTGCTCTGGCGCTCCGGGATCGTCGGGTGCTGCTTGTCGACCTCGATCCTCAGGGTAATGGCACGATGGGTTGTGGGATCGATAAGCGGGAAATTGAATGTTCTGTTTACCAGCTTCTTCTGGGGCTGAAGTCGTTTGATGATGTTGTGCGACGCAGCGAAACAGGCGGCTTTGATGTCCTTCCGGCTAATCGTGAGCTTTCGGGCGCTGAAATCGAGCTTATCAGCATCAGGGAACGAGATCAGAGGCTGAAGAAGACGCTTGGACCGGTCATGGATCGCTATGACTATATCCTGATCGATTGTCCGCCCAGCCTTTCCATGCTCACGCTTAATGCACTCTGCTTCGCCAACGGCGTTATCGTGCCGATGCAGTGCGAATACTTTGCGCTCGAAGGGCTCACGGATCTCGTTGCCTCCATTCGCAGGGTTCATAACGAAAAGAATCCCGGGTTGCGGATCATCTCCATTCTGCGCGTTATGTTCGACCCCAGAATTACGCTCCAGCAACAGGTAAGTGAGCAGCTCAAGAAGCATTTTGGGGATAAGGTCTTCAATACGATTATTCCCCGCAATGTTCGGCTCGCGGAAGCGCCAAGCTATGGCAAGCCAGGGGTGGTCTACGATCGGTCGAGCCGAGGCGCCATGGCGTATAAAGCATTTGCCGACGAGATCATCTCCCGCATGGAAGCGAAAAAGACAAACGGGTGAATGCTGTGAAAAAGAAAGAAAAAGGACTTGGACGCGGTCTGGATGCCCTTTTCATGGGGGAAGTAGGTCCGGATGCACTGGATGATGCTGTAAACGAACGTCGATTGCTGGAGGTTGAGACCGCTCATATTCATCCGGGGCGCTATCAGCCGCGTACGCGCATGGACGAAGCGTCTATCAGTGAATTGGCTGACTCAATTCGAGAACAGGGGCTTCTCAGCCCTATTCTTGTTCGTGCACTTAACGACGGAGAATATGAGGTTCTTGCCGGTGAGCGTCGTCTGCGAGCAGCAAAGCTGGCTGGGCTTGAAAAGGTTCCGGTTCTTCTACAGAACGTTGATGATGAGCATGCACTAGTCATCGGGCTGATTGAGAACATCCAACGTGAAAACCTGAATCCGATTGAAGAGGCTCAGGGCCTTCAGCGGCTCATCAGCGAGTTTTCCTTCACGCATGAGGATGCCGCTAAGGCAATTGGTCGTTCCCGGCCTGCCACAAGCAACCTTCTTCGTCTGTTGTCACTCACAGATGAAGTGAAAGACATGGTCATGCAGGGCGAGCTGGAGATGGGGCATGCCCGTGCCCTACTCGCTCTCTCCGGGGCAGATCAGATCACAACTGCCAAAACTGTGGTTGCCCGTTGCCTCTCTGTGCGCCAGACGGAAGATCTTGTCCGGCGTTTGCTTGAGGGCCCTCAGCCTCAGAAAAAAGTCGTGATCAAGACGCGCGATAACGAACGTTTGGAAGAGGCGCTGGCGGAAACGCTGGGCGCCGTTGTGAAGCTCACGGCAAATACAAAAGGCAAGGGAAAAATTGTGATTGAATTCTCCAACTTGGATCAGCTCCAGGGAATTGTGGATCACATTCGAAAATAAATTTCTTGTCTTTACACGTCCTTTTATGGTGCAATCTATCTCTGAAGTGTTACTTTCTATAGTGCTTTCGTAGATTGTTGCGAGATGCTTCAAGAAGTAAACTTCCACCGACTCAAATTCAAGCTTGTAGTGCGTAAGAATGTTCGGCTGTTCTGATATGATGCGCGTCGTTCTTGCGCAGTACGTTGTTGCTGTGCTGGCAGCCCTTATGGGGGCGCTATTTTTCAATGTCGACGCTGGATTGTCTGCTCTGCTCGGGGGGCTCTCTTATGCGTTTATGTCGACTCTGCTCATGCTCTTTTTGATCATGGGCAGAAAAATGAAAATCAGCGTTGGTGCCGGCGTTATGGCAATGCTGCTTGGCGAATTTGTAAAAATTTTAAGCGTTATAGTGTTGTTGCTCGTTGTAGCTCAGCAATATGACGCGTTGAACTGGCCCGCTTTCCTCATCTCATTGATAGCGGTGGTGAACAGCTACTTTGTGTTGCTGTTCAAGAAAAACTAAGGATAGGTCCTCATGGCAGTCGAGAGCCCTAGCGCTACTGAGTACATTCAGCATCACATGGCGCATCTGCAGTCAATGCATCAGAACGTGATCGTTGACTTCTCGGTCATCAATTACGACACGATCTTCTTTTCGCTTGCTGCGCTCCTGGTTGTGTTCTTCCTGCTTCGCATGGGGGCCAAAAAGGCTACCTCCGGCGTTCCGGGGAAGATGCAGTGTGCAGTAGAGATGCTGGTCGAAATGGTGGATAACCAGGCCAAGAATATTGTTCATGGCGACCGCACTTATATTGCGCCGCTCGCTCTGACGGTGTTCTGCTGGGTTGCCATGATGAACTGCATCGACCTTATTCCGGTCGATCTGTTCCCGTGGATCGCCGGCTTCCTTGGTCTTGATCACCTTCGCCCGCTTCCGACGGCAGACCTTAACGGTACGCTCGGTCTGTCTTTCGGCGTTCTGCTTCTTCTTTTCTATTACGGCATCAAGGTCAAGAGCTTCTCCGGCTTTATCGTTGAACTCTTTACTGCTCCGTTCGGCAAGTTCCCGCTGCTCTGGCCGGTGAACTTCCTGATGAACCTCATTGAGTACTGCGCGAAGTTCGTTTCGCTCGGTATGCGACTCTTCGGCAATATGTATGCCGGTGAGCTCGTGTTCTTCCTGATTGCGCTCCTGGGCGGCTTCATGCTTGATTTTGCTCTCCCGGGCGCTGCAGCTGCTGGACTTGGACAAGTCATCGCCGGCCTGGTCTGGTGGCTCTTCCATGTGCTGATTGTTCTGTTGCAGGCGTTTATTTTCATGATGCTGACGCTGGTCTATATCGGGCAAGCTCACAGCAGCCACTAACAGACAATTTTTTTCTTCAACTTTGTCAACTCCCTTTTTTATAGATCTAGGAGTCTTTCAAAAATGACCAACGTCGCTTTAGTCGCTATCGCCTGCGGTATCATCATCGGCCTCGGCGCTCTCGGTGCTTGCCTTGGCATCGCTCTGATGGGTGCGAAGTACCTCGAAGCTTCTGCTCGCCAGCCCGAGCTCATGGAGCCGCTCCAGACGAAGATGTTCCTTCTCGCCGGCCTGATCGACGCGGCCTTCCTGATCGGCGTCGGTATCGCCATGATGTTCGCCTTCGCCAACCCCTTCGTCGGCTAATACTCAGCCGTACGACCAACGTCTTTCTTTTCAATGACGCTGTCCGCGGCGCCGCCCAAAGACATGCGCGGCGCTGCTGACTTAACGGGGTTCAACAATGAACATTAATGCCTCTCTGTTTGTACAGATGGTCGTGTTCTTCCTTGGTGCTTGGGTCACCATGAAGTACATCTGGCCACCGCTGATTCACGCGATTGAAGAGCGGCAGAAGAAGATTGCTGACGGCTTGGCCGCAGCCAACAAGGGCGAGAAGGCTCTTGCTGTGGCTACCGAGCAGGGCAAGGCCATTGAAGCGGCCGCTCGCGCCCGTGCTTCCACCATCGTTGCCGATGGCGAAAAGCGTGCGCTTGCGATCGTTGAGGATGCCAAGGCTCAGGCTACGGTTGAAGCCGACCGCATCATCGAGTCCGCTAAAGCTGAAGCTGCCACGCAGGTTCAGCGCGCTCGCGATCAGCTCCGCGATCAGGTGGCTGCGCTTGCTGTCCAGGGTGCTGAACAGATTCTTGCTCGCGAAGTCGACAAGAACGTTCATGCTCAACTGCTTGATCAACTGAAGGCGAAGCTCTAACTATGGCGGAACTTTCTACGATAGCGCGCCCTTACGCTGAAGGCCTCATGGAGGCCCTCCAGGAGCGTAAAGCCAGCGCAGAAGAAATGACTCGGGTACTTGACGCCGTTGCGCAGCTTGCGCAGGTGGCTCGTGATCCTCAGGTCAATCAGCTCGCGGGTGATCCCGGACTTACGGAAGATCAGCTTTATGGTGTGCTTGACGGCATGCTTGACGCCGATCAGCCGGCAGAAGTCAAGAATCTGCTTCGCGTCGTGGTTCAGAACGGGCGCATCGATGCGCTGCCTGAAATCGCGCGGCAATTCCGCATCCTGAAGAACCGTTCCGAAGGCGTCGCTGACGCCTACATCGAGACGGCCTTCCCGCTCACCGATGATGAGCTGAAGGAACTGCTGGAAGCGCTAGCGAAGAAGTTCCCGGGAGTGAAGCTTCACCCGGTCGTCTCGGTCGAGAAGGAATTGATCGGCGGCGTGCGCGTGCACGTTGGCGACAAGCTCCTCGACGCCTCGATCCGCGCGCGTCTCAGTCAGATGAAGACGGCGCTTACCGCATAAAATTCGGAGCTGTAAGATGCAACTCAATCCCAGTGAAATCAGTGAACTGCTGAAGAAGCGTATCGAAGGCCTCGGCGTTTCCGCTGATCTTCGCACACAGGGCACCGTGGTCTCGCTGTCCGACGGCATTGCTCGTATTCACGGCCTGAGCGACGTGATGCAGGGCGAAATGCTGGAGTTCCCGGGTGAGGTTTATGGCCTCGCTCTGAACCTCGAACGCGATTCCGTCGGCGCCGTTATTCTCGGTGACTACGAAGGTATTTCCGAAGGCGACACGGTGAAGACCACCGGCCGCATTCTTTCGGTTCCGGTCGGCCGCGAGCTGATCGGCCGCGTTGTCAACGCGCTCGGCCAGCCTATCGACGGCAAGGGTCCGATTGAAGCCAAGGAATTTGACGTTATCGAAAAGGTCGCCCCTGGCGTCATCGATCGTCAGTCCGTTTCTCAGCCGGTGCAGACCGGCCTGAAGTCCATCGACTCGATGGTGCCGATCGGCCGCGGTCAGCGTGAGCTGATCATTGGCGACCGTCAGACGGGTAAGACCGCTGTCGCCATTGACACGATCATTAACCAGAAGGGTAAGGACCTGATCTGCGTTTACGTCGCTATCGGTCAGAAGGCCTCTACCATCGCCAATGTCGTCGCCAAGCTCGAAGAGAATGGCGCTATGGACTACACCATCGTTGTTGCCGCTACGGCTTCCGAGTCTGCTGCCATGCAGTACATCGCTCCGTACGCCGGCGCCACGATGGGCGAATACTTCCGCGACCGCGGCGAAGACTCCCTGATCGTTTATGACGACTTGACCAAGCAGGCTTGGGCATATCGTCAGATCTCCCTGCTGCTGCGTCGTCCGCCTGGACGTGAAGCCTATCCTGGCGACGTCTTCTACCTGCACAGCCGTCTGCTTGAACGTGCTGCCCGCGTGAATCCCACGTATGTGGAACGCTTCACCAAGGGTGCCGTCAAGGGCAAGACCGGTTCGATGACCGCTCTGCCGATCATTGAAACGCAGGCAGGCGACGTCACCGCGTTCGTTCCGACCAACGTGATTTCGATTACCGACGGCCAGATCTTCCTTGAAACCGACCTCTTCAACGCTGGTATTCGTCCTGCTATCAACCCGGGCATTTCGGTGTCCCGCGTGGGCGGTGCGGCTCAGACCAAGGTCATCAAGAAGCTCGGCGGCGGTGTTCGTCTCGCCCTTGCTCAGTACCGCGCTCTCGCGGCCTTCGCTCAGTTCGCTTCTGACCTGGACGAAGTTACCCGCAAGCAGCTCGAACGCGGCCGCATGGTTACCGAACTCATGAAGCAGCCCCAGTATCAGCCGCTTCAGGTTTGGGAAGAAGCTCTCGTTTTGTACGCCGTCAACAACGGCTACTACGACGATGTCAACGTTGGTGATGCCATGAAGGTTGAGCGTGCTATGCGCGAATACCTCAAGACTCACTACGCTGATCTCGTTGACTCGATCGAAACCAATAAGGCTCTCTCCAAGGAAGATGAAGAGCGCCTGAAGGGTGCTATCGCCGAGTTCAAGAAGAACGGCGCTGTCTAACGTCTAATCGAGGACCCAATTCCATGCCCAGTACAAAGGAAATTCGCGGCAAGATCAAGAGCGTGCAGAACACGCGCAAGATCACCAAAGCGATGGAGATGGTTGCGGCCTCGAAAATGCGCAAGGCGCAGGATCGGATGCACGCTGCCCGCCCGTACGGCGACAAGATTCGAGTAATCTGCTCGCATCTCGCGCGCGCGAACGTGACGGACTATCGTCATCCGTTCCTGAATCAGAATGAAGGCGCCAAGAAGGTGGGCATTATTCTTGTGTCCACCGACAAGGGCCTTGCCGGTGCTCTCAATACGAACATTCAGCGTGTGCTCCTGCAGCGCATGCGTGAATGGTCGGCTGAGGGCATTCAGGTTGAAGCTTCCGCCCTTGGCAACAAGGGCCTTGGCTTCCTTCAGCGCTTGGGAGTGCCCGTGCTGAGCCAGGCGGTTCAGCTCGGTGACCGCCCGTCGATTGACCGTCTGATTGGAGCCATTGCTGTTCAGATTGAAGCGTATAAGGAAGGGAAGGTCGATAAGGTCTATCTCTGCTACAGCCGCTTTGTGAACGCGATGAAGCAGATCCCGGTCGTTGAGCAGCTTCTGCCCCTTTCGGACGAACAGCTTTCGGCCGAGGAGCCTCAGCGCAAATTCTCGTGGGATTACATCTACGAGCCTGACGCCCAAACCGTTCTCGACGAGCTGCTCCGCCGCTACGTCGAGGCTTTGATTTACCAGGCAGTTGCAGAAAATATGGCCTCTGAGCAAAGCGCCCGTATGGTCGCCATGAAGGCCGCTTCCGATAATGCGAAGAAGCTTATCGACGATCTGCAGCTCGTCTACAACAAGACTCGCCAGGCCGGCATTACGAAGGAAATCACCGAAATCGTCGGTGGTGCCGCCGCCGTGTCTTCTTAATCGAATTTAAAAAATCGATAACTGAGGAAAACCCATGAGTATCGGACAGATCGTTCAGGTGATCGGCGCGGTCGTGGATATTGAATTCCCGCGCGACGCGATGCCGAAGATTTACGAAGCGCTCGTCCTTAAGAACGACGACGCGAACTCCCTCGCCGAACAGGGCCTGGTGTTTGAGGTCGAGCAGCAGCTCGGCGATGGTGTTGTCCGCACCATTGCGATGGGCTCGTCTGAAGGCCTTCGCCGCGGCATGTCTGTCGAATCCACCGGCCGTGAAATCTCGGTGCCGGTTGGTCCGAAGACCCTCGGCCGCATCATGGACGTTCTTGGCCGCCCGATCGACGACTGCGGTGCGATCGAGGCCGAGGAAATCCGTCCGATTCACAATGAAGCCCCGAAGTTTGACGACCTTTCTCCGTCCGTTGACCTCCTTGAAACCGGCATTAAGGTTATTGACCTTATCTGCCCGTTCGCCAAGGGCGGCAAGGTCGGCCTGTTCGGCGGTGCCGGCGTGGGCAAGACCGTCAACATGATGGAGCTCATCAACAACATCGCTAAGCAGTACGGCGGCTACTCCGTGTTTGCCGGCGTTGGTGAACGTACCCGTGAAGGCAACGACTTCTACCACGAAATGGGCGAGTCGAAGGTTCTCGATAAGGTCGCCATGGTGTTCGGTCAGATGAACGAACCCCCGGGAAATCGTCTTCGCGTCGCTCTGACGGGCCTCACGATGGCAGAAGCCTTCCGTGACGAAGGCCGCGACATTCTGCTCTTCATCGACAACATCTACCGTTACACCCTCGCGGGTACGGAAGTGTCCGCACTGCTCGGCCGTATGCCGTCTGCCGTGGGTTATCAGCCGACTCTGGCTGAGGAAATGGGCAAGCTTCAGGAGCGTATTGCTTCCACGAAGACTGGCTCCATTACGTCGATTCAGGCCGTGTACGTCCCTGCTGACGACTTGACTGACCCGTCCCCCGCTACGACCTTCGGTCACCTTGACGCGACCGTGGTTCTTTCGCGTGATATTGCTGCTCTCGGTATTTATCCGGCTGTTGACCCGCTCGACTCCACGTCCCGTCAGGTCGACCCGAACATCATCGGTGTTGAGCACTACACGACCGCTCGTCGCGTTCAGGAAACCCTGCAGCGCTATAAGGAGCTTCGCGACATCATTGCCATTCTCGGCATGGATGAACTTGCTCCCGAAGACAAGCTGGTGGTGCAGCGCGCTCGTAAGATCCAGAACTTCCTCTCGCAGCCGTTCCACGTTGCTGAGGTCTTCACTGGCGCTCCCGGCAAGTATGTTCCGCTCAAGGAAACCATCCGCGGCTTCAAGATGATTGTTGATGGCGAATGTGATGAACTGCCCGAACAGGCGTTCTACATGGTCGGTACCATCGACGAAGCCTTCGAGAAGGCGAAGACCCTCAAGTAATGCTTTGCGGCAGCCGGCTGAAAAGCGGGTTGCCGCAAGCGCCCGACAAACGGAGCAACCTATATGGCTACCATTAAAGTCGACGTCGTCAGCGCCGAAGAACATATCTTCTCCGGCGAGGCCGAACTCGTGTCGCTGCCCGGAACGTCTGGCGAACTTGGCATCATGCCGGGGCATCTCCCGCTTATCACTCTGATTCGTCCTGGCTTTGTGCGCGTGCACAAGCCCGGTGAATCTGAAGTCGAACAGATCTTTGTGGCGGGTGGTGTTCTGGAGGTTCAGCCTGATCGAGTCACCGTTCTGGCCGACACTGCAGTCCGTAGCAAGGATCTTGACGAAGCTCGCGCCAAGGAAGCCCTTGCCGCAGCGGAAGCGTCCCGTGCGACTGCTACCGGCAGCATCGAGATTGCACGCATTGAAGCGGAAATCGCTGCCTTGGCTGCGGAGCTCGCGGTTATCAAGAAACTGCGCAGCAAGCTCTGATCAACTAAAGCCAACGACGCCTTTTAAAGCGGAGCTGCTTACGAGCATCTCCGCTTTTTCTTACCCATACTTTCCGTCAAAGCGCTAGCATTCTGCATAAGCAGTTTGAACTGGACCACTGTTTCAAGCATTGAAATGTTGGTCTTGTTGCAGCCATACACTCGTCCCTCGCAGACCAAAAATAAGTGTGCTGGGATTAGAGCTCAACTGAATGGAGGTTTAAGTATGAGCGCAGTTAAGATCCTCGTAACGACGGACGGTTCTAATTTAAGCGACAAGGCGGTGGATACCGCCATCGGACTTGCTGAACAGGTAGGCGGCTCGGTTGTCGGCATGACGGCTGTGCTTACGCCGGCTCCGGCTGGCGGCTTCGAGGACGAGGACCCGGTCGTCAAGGAGCGTCTTGAAGCCATTTCCCGCAAGGCTGCCGAAGCGGAGGTCCCCTGCGAGGTAATCGCCGAGCATGCTGAAACGGTTGCGCAGGGGGTGCTTGCCTGTGCGGCCAGGTGCAATGCCTCCTATATCGTGATGGCAAGCCGCGGACTCGGCACTTTCGGCGCACTGCTTCTGGGCAGCGAGACGCAGAAAGTGCTCAGCCAGGCGGATCGTCCGGTGCTGATTGTCCGCTGATGAGAATTTATTCTCACAGTTAGATTAATTAGAAAATTCCGCGCCTATGTGCGCGGTTTTTTCTTGTTCGCTGGCGAAGGACTGCGCGAAAAGCGCGGCAAATAAACGGAAAAAAGAAATGATCCCTCAGAATGACTGCTTCCTGCGTGCGCTTAAGCGCGAACATACGGACTTCACTCCGCTCTGGTTGATGCGCCAGGCAGGTCGATATCTGCCGGAGTACTGCCGCACCAGAGCTCAGGCCGGCAGCTTTATGGGGCTTGCGCAGAATCCGGATTACGCTACAGAAGTGACGCTGCAGCCGATTGACCGATATGGTCTGGATGCCGCCATTCTGTTTTCGGACATTTTGACGGTTCCCGATGCGATGGATCTCGGGCTTTCGTTCGTGCAGGGTGAGGGTCCTGTTTTTGCTCATCCCGTACAGAGCGAAGAAGCGGTTGAGAAGCTTTATGTGCCCGATCCCGAGGAAAAACTCGGGTATGTCATGGCTGCAGTGAGAAGCATCCGTGCTGCACTCAATAATCGGGTTCCGCTGATCGGCTTTTCCGGCTCTCCCTTTACGCTTGCCTGCTACATGATTGAGGGGCGCGGCAGCCGTGATTTCCGGACTGCCAAAACGATGATGTTCCGTCGTCCGGATCTCTTCGAACGCGTGCTCGACATTAATGCCGATGCGGTGGCGGCGTATCTCAATGCTCAGATTGCTGCGGGGGCCCAGGCTGTGCAGATTTTCGACACCTGGGGCGGCATGCTTGCAGATGGCGATTTCCAGCGCTTCTCACTGGCAGCAACGAAGAAAGTGGTTGATCGCCTGACGCGTACGACCCCTGATGGCGAGAAAGTGCCTGTCATCGTCTTTACAAAGGGCGGTGGTGAATGGCTGGCTGATTGCGCGGCAATAGGCTGTGATGCGCTGGGTCTTGATTGGACGACCAATCTCTCGCGAGCCCGCAAGGTTGTAGGCGATCGTGTTGCTCTGCAGGGCAACATGGATCCGCTCGTGCTTTTTGCGGACGAGAATACGATTCGCCGTGAAGCGCGCAAGGTTTTGGATGCTTTCGGTCCTGTTGGGGCTGGCGGTCATGTGTTTAACCTTGGGCATGGCATCAATCAGTTCACGCCAGTAGAAAGCGTACAGATCCTTGTTGACGAAGTTCATCAGTACAGCCGTCGCTACCACACTGCCGGTTGAGTTCTTATCAACGAGTTGTGCACAGATCTTGTGCTGACGATGCCGATAAGTGAATAAGCCCGTCGATTCCCGGCGGGCTTATTTAGTTCTTATCTTTCGTTGTGGGAGTAAGGCGGAAAATGCGAGCCACTCCTTATTTCCTGACTTCCTCATGGAAAAATGCACCGGAGGGATCTTCTGGCGCAAGAACAATCCACAAAGTTATCCACAACCCTCATCATCTTTCGCTCGATTTTGGGAGTCATTCTGAGCAGTGATTCATAAATAAAATCAGAAGTTCTGTCAGTATTTTTAAACAATGAGCCATGACCAGAATCGATCAGTTTGCCCGTGTGCTTGTAGATGCGCCCGGCCTGCCGCCGCTTGACTATCGGGTGCCTGAGGATATGCTCGCGGCCGCGGGGGATCTGGTTTTGGTTACCCTGGGGGCGCGCCGGGTTGTGGGTTTGATTGCGGAACTTCATTCAGCTTCAGATATCGAGTCCCGCCGGCTGAAGAGCATTCTGAAGAATTTGAAGATAACGGCTCCTCTCGGCTCTGAATGGCTACAGCTTACGCGATTTGCGGCCTCTTACTACATACGTTCATGGGGGGAAGCTGCGCTTCCGGCAATACCGCTTGCGCTTCGAAGAGCTCCGACCCCGCAGCAGGAAAAACGCATAGCCGGCATACGCAATGTCATGCCGAAGATTGATGCATGCCTGAAAAGCAAAGCGGCAGCACCGGCGCTCAACGATGAGCAGCGTGCAGCAGTTAACGCTGTGCTGTCGCAGGACGGATTCGCTTCTTTCCTGCTTTTTGGCGTGACGGGATCCGGGAAAACGGAGGTGTACCTTCATTTGATGGACGCCGTGCTGAAGGGAGATCCTGAAGCTCAGGTCCTTTTGCTTGTTCCGGAAATTAATCTGACGCCGCAGCTCGTGGACCGCGTTCGCGCCCGGTTTCCTGAAGAAGTTGTTGCAGCGCTGAATTCAGAATTTACAGAAAGGGAAAGAGCCGCAGCTTGGCTGGCTGCACATGAGGGGCAGGCAAGAATTCTTGTGGGTACGAGAATGGCTATCTTTGCCAGCATGCCCCATCTCAGGCTCATTCTGGTCGATGAAGAGCATGATCACTCTTATAAAGCCGGGGACGGACTGCGCTACAGTGCGCGCGATCTTGCCGTCTGGCGCGCATCCAGGCTTCAGTGTCCGGTTGTTCTGGGATCCGCAACGCCGTCGCTCGAGAGCTGGGCAAAAGCTCAGTCGGGAGCCTATAAGCTTCTCACGCTTACCAAGCGTGCGGCTCAGCATGCTCAATTGCCGGCAGTTGTTTTAACGCCTCCGCCGATTAAGGGGGCGCGCAGCATGATTACCGAGGTATCGCGGGAAGCCATGGAGTCCTGTCTGACAGAAGGCCGGCAGGTACTGGTGTTTCTCAACCGCAGAGGATATTCACCGGTGCTTTCGTGTCCTGCATGTGAATGGGTGAGTACTTGTGCAAGGTGTTCAGCCTTTACGGTCTACCACAAACGCGAGAATGCGCTGATCTGCCACCATTGCGGATGGAGGCGGTCGGTGCCGGAAGCCTGTCCGCAGTGCGGCAATGTGGATATTTTGCCGAGAGGTACCGGAACCGAGCGTATTGAAGAGGATCTCGCGGTACTTTTCCCTGGCAAGAGGATATTGCGCATCGATCGCGACAGTGCGTCAAAAAAACATGCCGCAGAAGAAGCGTTTAAAAAAGTTCATCAGGGTGAAGTGGATATTCTTGTCGGCACTCAGATGGTCGCGAAAGGACATGATTTCCAGAATGTAGGTCTGGTGCTGGTACTGAATCCTGATGCCCAGATATTGAGTCCCTCCACGCGAGCTCGAGAACAGCTTTTTGCCACGCTGATGCAGGTTGCCGGACGCGCCGGTCGTACGGGTGAGCGGGGACGCGTGATGATTCAAACTCGTTTCCCTGAGGACCCGCTTTTTGCCGCTCTTGCGCATCAGAACTATGTGGAATTCGCAGAGGATGCTCTCAGAGAGCGTAAAGAGAGTTCGGGTGTACCTTTTATTCGTCAGGCGCTTTTGACGGCAGAAGCCGACATGCTGTCGCAGTCGCTCGGCTTCCTGGAAGCAGCTGCGAATGCAGCTCAGAATATGTGCGGTGATGCCGTGCTTGTATACGATCCTGTGCCTATGCCTTTAGTAAGGCTTATGAATAGGGAAAGAGGGCAGCTTCTAGTTGAAAGTTCGGATCGGATGGCGCTGCACCGCTTTCTCGTTGAGTGGAGTTCAATACTGATGAAGCTCCCCAAGCCAGGGAAGACCACATGGGCGCTTGAGGTTGATCCCCTCGAAGCATGAAGCTCTGTATAATCAGAAACCTCCTCGCGTGGTGAAATGGATATCATACGGCCCTCCGAAGGCCGTGTCTCAGGTTCGACTCCTGACGCGAGGACCAATTTTTATGAGCTTTTTTTCGAGAAACTCAAGTCCTGTTATCCCGTACCGCTCCCAGATGCGGCGCGGGATTTTTTGTGTGGTGGATTAGCTATGAAAGTACCTGTAGAAGTGCTTGTTCACAGCAAGGCGAAGACGCTTGAGCTTGCTTATGAGGACGGTACGCGAGCGATTTTCCCATTTGAATTTCTGCGTGTTTTTTCTCCTTCGGCAGAAGTTCAGGGACACTCACCGGCGGAAGCTGTGCTTCAGGTCGGCTGCGCCAACGTTGGCTTGCGGGGTGTTGAGCCGGTCGGACAGTACGCTCTCAGGCTGATGTTCGACGACGGGCATGACACGGGAATTTATAGCTGGGATTATTTTGAAAAGCTTCGCGCTGAGCATGATGCGCTGTGGGGCGCTTATCTTGAAGAGCTCGCAAGCGTCGGTGCTTCGAGAGACCCGGCTGATCCTGCAAATGCACCGTTTCTTGCCCGAATGAAGCCCAAGAAGACCTGCAGCCATGGATAAAAAGGCAGAGAAGATGGAAGAAAAGCCGAAGAGCAATTCAGCTTCCGAAAAGCATCAGATTGATTTTGGCTTCAGCCAGATCGACGAAGCCGAAAAGGAAGAGCGAGTACGCCATGTGTTCGACAGTGTGGCGAAAAAATACGATCTGATGAACGATCTCCTCAGCCTCGGCATGCACAGACTCTGGAAGCGGCGCTGCATTGCCAGCGCTGCCGTCAAGCCCGGCATGAAGGTGCTGGATATCGCCAGCGGGACGTGCGATCTTGCCATGGCGTTTGCAAGGCTTGCGGGAGATGAAAACGTTACGGCAACGGATATTAATCACGAAATGCTCGCCTGCGGACGAGACCGCCTGCGGGCACACGGCGTGCGCTCGAACGTAGTGCTTGCCGATGCGGAGTGTCTGCCCTTTGATGAAAATTCCTTTGATGTCGTGACGGTTTCCTTCGGCATCCGAAATATGACGCACAAGGATCGGGCTCTAAGAGAAATGCTTCGCGTGCTTCGTCCGGGCGGCAAGCTGTTGGTCCTTGAATTTTCGCGTTGTTCAGCCTTTTTAAAGCCTTTTTACGACTTTTACTCTTTCCGTTTCATGCCCTGGCTGGGAGGGAAAATCGTCTCGGATGCGGCGTCCTACAGGTATCTAGCGGAATCCATCCGCATGCATCCGAATCAGCAGGCCTTTGCAAAACTCATGACCGACGCAGGTTTTTCTGATGTGAAATGGCACAATCTGACATTCGGAATCTGCGCATTGCACATCGGGAAGAAAAACTGAAAGAAACTCGATTACCGGGATGCCCGATGATGTTTGAGGAAAGCATTCCTGTGCAGATCAGATCAAAAAGGAAAGACCAAGATGAAAAACCTCGTAGCAGCTCTCGTAGTCTGCGTCGCTCTTGCAACCGCGTCTTTTGATGCAGATGCAGCCAAGCGATTTGGCGGCGGCGGCAGCCTCGGCCGTCCTGCCCCGACTTTTTCTCAGAAAGCTCCGGCAGCTCCTGCTGCGGCCCCTGCAGCTCAACAGCGCCAGCAACAGGGCGCGGCTCAGCGTCCCGCCGCGACTCCGCCTGTGCAGCAGCCTTCCATGATGGGACGCGTGCTCGGAGGCATCGCTGCGGCGCTTGGCATTACTGCCCTTCTGTCCATGCTCGGTCTCGGCGGGGCTGGTCTTTCGGGCATCATTACAGTACTGCTTCTTGCTGTCGTTGCCTTCTTTGTGGTGCGCATGCTCCTTTCGCGTCGGCGTCCCCAAACTCAGACCGCGGCAGCCGGGGGAGCTTCCTCCGATCCGTTCGCAGCTGCGCGTCCGGCAGAACCCTCGCGCCCGATGGAGTCGCAGGCAATGCCTGAACCCCAGAGCTGGCAGCAGCCTTCCGGTCAGGCGCCCCGTTCCGGAAGCGTCATGGATCAGCTGATGGGGGGAAATGGATCGACCGCCGCAGATGCCAATCCGGTGGATGTGACTCCCGCAGATTTCGATCGTGCAGGCTTCCTCAAGGCAGCGCGTGAGAACTACATCAAGCTCCAGAAAGCATGGGATACCGGCAACGTCATGGAGATTTCGGACTTCACCGACAACGATATCTTCACGGCTGTTACGCATCAGCTCCGTGAGCGCAAGGGCGAGGTCTACAAGACGGAAGTTGAAAAGCTTGACAACGAGCTTCTCGGCATTGCTCAGGAAGGCAAGGAGTACTTTGCCAGCGTGCGCTTTACCGGACGTCTTGTCATCAATGGCGAGGCGGAAGATCTCGATGAAACTTGGGTTCTTTCGAAGCCTGTTGAGGGAGATCGCGGCTGGCTGCTCTGCGCTATTCGTCAGAACGGCCCCACGGCTTGATAGCCAGAGGAGAGAGGTGATTTGCCTCTCTCTTATCTAATTGAATACGCTGCGTTTTTATTGAAGCGCGGCGTATTTTTTTTGATCTCGATGAAACATTGCCCGATTGCTGCCGATTAGCCGGGAAAAACGCGCCTTTCTGAAGGAACGCATCGGCGCATTGATTCCTACAATGCGCGAAAAAATCAAATCCTTCTTGGATTTTCCGTTCAACGTCGTTTTTACAAGGACATAAAAGGGATGACGCTGACTGGTTTTGTTCTGCTCTATCTTTTCGCAACCGTTGCGATTGGCGTGTGGGCCTCCACCCGCGTGAAGAGCACCAGCGATTTTGCACTTGCCGGACGCAGCCTTCCGCTGCCGATGGTGATTACCGCTACATTTGCCACTTGGTTCGGTTCGGAAACCATTCTCGGTCTTCCGGGACGTTTCATCGAAAGCGGCATTGCGGGCGTGATTGAAGAGCCCTTCGGGTCCGGCATGGCCCTGATTCTTGTGGGCACCTTCTTCGCGCAGAAGCTCTACAAGCAGAAGATTCTCACGCTCGGCGACTACTATCGCGATCGTTACGGCAGAAGCGTGGAACTCCTTTGCTCTGTTGCCATTGTGATTTCGTACCTTGGCTGGGTTGGTGCTCAGGTAACCGCGCTTGGGCTGGTGATCAATCTGATCACCGAGGGGGCGGTATCCATGACGACCGGCATGGTGATCGGCGCCGGCATCGTGCTCGCCTACACGATGGTAGGCGGCATGTGGTCTGTTGCCGTGACGGATTTCGTCCAGATGATCATCATCGTGCTCGGTCTGGTGGCGATTCTTTGGTTCGCTTCTGATCTGGCTGGCGGCTTCGGCAATGTCATCGAATATGCCCGCGGCAAGGATCTCTTCCATGCGCTTCCCGAACCGACGCCTTCCGGATGGCTTTTCTGGATCTCTGCGGCCATGACCATGATGATCGGCTCGATTCCTCAGCAGGACGTTTTCCAGCGCGTCATGTCGGCGAAGAATGTGCAGACGGCCGTCGCAGGCCCGATCATCGGCGGCTCTTTCTACATTCTCTTTGCCTTTGTGCCGATGTTCATCGTTGTGGCTGCTGTGCTGGTGATGCCGGAAGCGGCTCAGAAGATGCTTGCCGAGGATCCTCAGCAGCTTCTTCCGACGCTCGTGCGCGACTACATGCCGATGTGGCTGCGCGTGCTCTTCTTCGGCGCCGTGCTCTCGGCCGTGATGTCGACTGCATCGGCAACCATGCTGGCGCCTTCGACGATCTTCGTGGAAAACGTGCTTCGCCACTTTGCCCGCGTCGATGACCGCAACATGCTTTTTGCCATGCGCGCTACGGTTGCCTGCTTTGCCATCCTGGTGCTGATGTATTCGATCGCTCTCGAAGGCGCGCCGATCTACGACATGGTGGCGATGGCCTATCAGTTCCCGGTGGTAGGGGCATTCTGGCCGCTTGTCTGCGGTCTCTACTGGAAGAAGGCGACGCGCCAGGGCTGCTACGTTTCGATTCTCTTTGGCAGCGCTGTGTGGGTCTTCCTCACCTGGACGTCTGCAGGAGAAATCTTCCCGAACGTGTTGGGCGGCTTTATTGCCGCGGCGGCCGGCATGGTTGTCGGATCGCTCCTGCCGACCACTGACAACAAGCGATTTCTCGAGGAACGCCGCCGGAACATGATGAAGCGACCGGTGGATGCCGAGATTGGCAGCGGCCGGCTCCCTGCCATTACGCCGGTAAGCGCAACAGCCTGATTGCAACGACATGAAAGCGGCTCCGCGAGGCGGGGCCGCTTCTTCTACAATTTTGTTCATCTGCCGCCCTGTCGGCCGTCCTCTGGCGTTTAGTGAAAAAAAGATGAACATAGTCATTCTTGCTGCAGGCATGGGAAAGCGCATGCATTCCCGGCTTCCGAAAGTGCTCCAGCCCATTGCCGGGCGTCCCATGATCGACCATGTACTCGATGCCGCAGAAGGTCTGAGCGCATCTCCCCGGGTTGTCGTTGTGGGGCACGGCGCTGAAAGCGTGATGGAGCATCTTGCGGACAGGTCTGATGTGACCTTTGCCCTGCAGTCGCCGCAGCTCGGTACCGGGCATGCGCTTCGCCAGGCGCTCGGACAGCTTGATCGAAATGAGCCGAAAACGCTGGTGTGTCTGGGCGACGTTCCGCTGCTCTCAAAAGAGACGCTGGCGGCAATTGCCAGTGAAGCCGATAAGTCCGACCTGGTGCTCCTTACGGTTGAACTGGATAACCCGACAGGCTACGGCCGGATTCTCCGCAACAATGAAGGATTCGTGCGCGCGATCGTCGAGGAAAAGGACGCCTCGCCCGAGGAACGCCTTGTCCGCGAAGTGAATACCGGAATCATGTGCCTGCCGACATCACGGCTTGATGGCTGGCTCTCTTCGCTTAAGGCCGCAAATGCGCAGGGCGAGTATTACCTCACGGACGTTATCGGCCTTGCCGCAGACGAAGGGTTAAGGATTACAACGGTTCATCCCGGGCACGTCTGGGAGGTCGAAGGGGTGAATTCCAAAGCGCAGCTCGCAAGTCTCGAGCGTGTCTGGCAGAAAGAGCAGGCCCGCCGCCTTCTTGATGCCGGCGTAACGCTGATTGACCCTTCCCGCATTGACATTCGCGGAATCCTGGAGTGCGGCAAGGATGTGGAGATTGATGTCAACTGCGTGTTCGAAGGACACGTTCGAATTGCTGACGGCGTGCGCATCGGCGCAAACTGCGTTATTCGGAATGCTGAAATCGGCGAAGAAACAGAGATTCTTCCCTTCTGTCACATTGAAGGCGCCCGCATCGGCACGAACGGCAGGATCGGGCCTTATTCAAGACTCCGTCCTGGTGCGGAACTCATTGGCGGCAACCATATCGGCAATTTCGTTGAGGTTAAGAAGTCGGTGGTGGGAATCGGCACCAAGATTAATCACCTGACCTACATCGGCGACGCTGATATCGGCGCACATGTCAATATCGGAGCCGGCACCATTACCTGCAATTACGACGGCGTGAATAAATTCCGCACGCGTATCGGAGACGACGCCTTTATCGGGTCGGGAACGGAACTTGTTGCTCCGGTGGAAGTGGGTGCAGGCGCTACGATCGGCGCAGGATCCACCATTACCAAAAAGGTCCCGGAGGGCAAACTCACGGTTGCCCGGTCGAGGCAGGTCACAATTGAAGGCTGGCATCGTCCGGTCAAGAAATAAAGGAAAGGAACCATGTGTGGAATCGTCGCTGCTGCAAGCAGCCGCAATATTGTCCCGCTGCTTTTGGAAGGCCTTCGGCGTCTTGAGTACCGCGGGTACGATTCCTGCGGCATTGCAACTGTCGGTCCTGACGGTCTCCGGCGCTGCCGATCGACGGAACGTGTTGCGCAGCTCGCTGAGGAAGCTAAGGAAGCCGGCCTCAACGCCGTCACCGGCATTGCGCATACGCGCTGGGCGACGCACGGTGCTCCTGCCGTGAGGAATGCTCATCCGCTCTTTTCGCACGATTTCATCGGTCTGGTGCATAACGGCATCATTGAGAACTACGAGTCCATTCGTGCGAGGCTTCAGGATCAGGGTTACGAATTCACGAGTCAGACCGATACGGAAGTGATCGCGCATCTGGTTTATTCCAACTATCAGGGAGATCTTCTGGCGGCGGTTAAAAAGTCTGTTCTGGAACTGCGCGGAAGCTATGCGCTCGCGATCATCTGCCGCGATGAGCCCCATAAGATTGTTCTCGCTCGCCAGGGCTCTCCGCTTGTTGTCGGCATCGGTGAAGGCGAGATGCTTGGCGCCTCGGATGCAATGGCTATCGCCGGAGTGACGGATCGCATCATGTACCTGGCAGAAGGCGATGTCTGCGAAATTACGCCGCATACGTGTCAGGTATGGAGGCGCACTGAATCGGGAGAATTTGTTCCGGTTGAGCGTGAAATTCGTGTGGTGCAGGCTTATTCGGGGGCCGTGGATCTTGGCCCCTACCGCCACTACATGCAGAAGGAGATTTTTGAGCAGCCCCGCGCCATTGCCGACACGCTTGAAGGTGTTGCAGGCATCACGCCAAGGCTTTTCGGCGCAGATGCAGAAAAGGTGCTTTCCGGCGTATCGAGACTTCTCTTTCTTGCATGCGGCACTTCTTATTACGCAGCGCTGACAGCGAAATACTGGATTGAAGCACTGGCAGGCATCCATTGCGATGTCGAGATCGCAAGCGAATACCGCTACCGAATTTCAGTGCCGGATCCGGATGCGCTGGTAATCACGATTTCTCAATCCGGCGAAACTGCGGACACGATTGCTGCGCTGCGTCACGCTAGAGATGACCTTGGCATGAAGCGCACGCTCACGATCTGCAATGTTTCGACTTCCGCCATGGTTCGGGAAAGCCGTCTTGCGTACATCACGCGTGCCGGCGTTGAAATCGGCGTGGCATCGACAAAAGCGTTCACAACGCAGCTCGCGGCAATTTATCTGCTCGCGCTCACGCTCGCGAAGATGAACGGACGCCTCAATGAGGAAGCGGAAGCAGAAGAACTCAAGCGGCTGCGTCACATTCCCTCAGCGCTTTCTTCAGTGCTGGCTCTTGAACCTCAGGTTATGGACTGGGCGGAGCGGTTCGCAGGCAAGGATCATGCGCTCTTCCTCGGGCGCGGCGTGCATTATCCGATTGCTCTCGAAGGGGCATTGAAGCTCAAGGAGATCAGCTACATTCACGCCGAAGCTTATCCGGCTGGCGAGCTGAAGCACGGGCCGCTTGCTCTTGTGGATGCCAATATGCCGGTGGTGACGGTTGCGCCTAATGACAGGCTGCTGGAAAAACTCAAGTCCAATATGGCTGAGGTGAGAGCCAGAGGCGGAGAGCTTTACGTCTTTGCGGATGGCGACTCCAATATTGTTCCTGATGAGAGGATGCATGTCATCAGACTGCCGGAAAATTACGGCATGCTTTCTCCCATTCTTCATGTCGTTCCGCTGCAGCTTCTTGCTTATCATGCAGCGCTTGTCCGCGGCACCGATGTGGATAAGCCGCGCAATCTTGCGAAGAGCGTAACGGTGGAATAACCTCCGCCTGAACTCAAAGAAAAAGCCGCGACATGTCGCGGCTTTTTCTTTGAGTCAGCTGAAAGCGAAATCAGCTTCCGGCAATAAACGTGCGGATGCCTGATCCGACGAACTGCACGCCGATGCAGATGAGAAGGAATCCCATGAGCTTGCCGAGCACCAGCGTGCCCGAAGGTCCGAGCCGGTTGGAGATGACGTCCGAATAGCGCATGACGAACCATGACGTGGCAGTCGCGCAGATGATCGCAAGCGCAGTCCAGGCAAATGCAATCGTCATGTCGATATAGTCGGAAAGTTCAGCGATTTCCGTTGAAAAGCCGATGACGACGGCGATCGTGCCCGGACCAGCAATGCCCGGCATGGCAATCGGGAAGAATGCATAGTCTTCTCTATCGCGGCGCACAATCGGCGCTTTGTTCGGGGTATTGCCGCCGAACAGCATCTGGTAGCCGATGGCCGCAACGACAAGTCCGCCCGCGATACGCATGGCGCCGTAGGAAATGCCGAAGAAGGCAAGAAGAACATTGCCGCCAACCAGAGAGACAAGCATGATGGCTGCGGCATAGATGAATGCCCATTTGGCCTGCTGGCGCTTTCTCTCTTCGCTCATCCCCTGAGTGAGGCTGATGAAGAGCGGAATCTTGGAGGGCGGGTTGGTAATCGTGATGAGCGAGATCAGGCCGCCCAAGAAATATTGGAAATGTATGGCTTCGAACATGATTCCGGGCCGTTATTCAAGGAAAGTACGGCGCCTCCTCAATGCAAGGCACAAAAAATGTAAGCAGAGCTTTCAAATTAAGCAATTCTACCTGCAACCTCATCCGTCAGTCTGAGTAAAGGTTCTGCAGATGCCAATTTTTGCCTCAGTCTTGTGCTATAAACTGAACCCTCGTTCACTCCTGAACAAATGTTCAGGGTGATGCCGAATTTCAATATTGAAACGTCAATCAGGTTGGATTGAGAATGTTGTTTACAAGAAAAGCGATACATGTCGCCGTTGGCGCAGCCCTTGGAGCGGCTCTCCTGCTGACAAATTTCCATCATGAGGGCCTGATTAATCAGGTTCAGGCCGCTGAGGGACAGTCCCGGCCGCCTTCTGAAGTGGTGGTGGTCACCGTGAAGCCTCAGGCAGTGCGCATTGATGCGGTTCTGACGGGCCGCACCAGCGCGTATAACGTTTCCGAGGTGCGTCCGCAGGTAAACGGCATTCTCCAGAAGCGTCTCTTCAAGGAAGGTCAGGAAGTTAAGGAGGGCGAACAGCTCTATCAGATTGATCCTGCCATCTATGACGCGCAGCTGAAGACTGCTGAAGCAACCCTTGCTCAGGCGCGCGCGACGCTCGTACAGGCGCAGGCTGATGCCAAACGCTCCCGCGAACTCGTGAAGATCAATGCTGTTTCCAAACAGTCTGACGATGCTGCGCAGGCCCAGCTTAAGTCGGCTCAGGCGGCCGTGAAGTCGGGCGAAGCTGCGGTTCTTACGGCAAAGATCAATCTCGACTACACCAAGGTTCGTTCTCCGATTTCCGGCCGCGTTTCGCGCTCTGAATTTACGGAAGGCGCCCTTCTCACGGCTTATCAAAGCCAGGCGCTGACAACCGTACAGCAGCTTGATCCCATCTATGTCGACGTGACGCAGACTGCCGAGGATCTCCTTCGCATTCAGCGGGAAATTGCCGCGGGCGAACTGAAGACGGACGCCGATGGCGCGGCTCCCATGTCGCTCATTCTTTCCGACGGATCAACCTATTCGGAAACCGGCAAGCTCACCTTTACCGACGCGATTGTTGATGAAGGTACGGGCACCGTGAAGCTCCGCGCGGTGTTCCCCAATCCGCAGCGTCAGCTGCTGCCGGGCATGTTCGTGCGCGCAAACCTTTCGGAAGGCATTCGTCCTCAGGGCATTCTCGTGCACATGCAGTCGGTCATGCGTGATCTGAAGGGCAATGCGTATGTCTATGTTGTCGGAACAGACAATAAGGTCGAGCAGCGCTCTATTACGGTTGGTCAGACGATGGGTACATACTGGCTCGTTACTTCGGGTCTGAAGGAAGGCGAACGCGTGATGTTCGAGGGCTTCCAGCGTACTGCTCCGGGCGCAACGGTTGCTCCGAAGGAGTTCGATCCCAAGACGGCGCCGGAAGGCAAGCCGCTTTTCTAAGCTGGAGACGCTGATTCATGTTTTCGCGTTTTTTTATTGATCGCCCGGTCTTCTCTTGGGTGATTGCAATCGTGATCATGCTCGCAGGCCTGCTCTCCATCGAGACGCTGCCGGTGAGTCAGTATCCGCAGATTGCACCTCCGCAGGTGAGCATCACTGCAACCTATCCGGGTGCTTCGGCCGAGACGATTGAGAACACCGTTACTCAGATCATTGAGCAGAACCTTACGGGTCTTGACGGCTATCTCTACATGAATTCGACCTCCGACTCAGCGGGCCGCGTGAGCATCACCGTGACCTTTGAGGCGGGCACCAATCCGGATATGGCACAGGTGCAGGTGCAGAATAAGATTCAGACTGCCCTGACATCTCTGCCGCAGGTGGTTCAGCAGCTCGGCGTCGAAATTCAGAAAACGTCGGCCAACTTCCTGATGGTTGTGGGCTTCATGAGCAAGGACCCGTCCATGACGTCGGGCGACCTTGGCGACTTCCTTGAGTCAAGCATCAAGGAGCCGCTCTCGCGCGTGAGCGGCGTGGGCGAAGTGCAGGTCTTCGGCTCGTCTTATGCAATGCGCGTCTGGCTTGATCCGGACAAGCTCGTTAAGTACAAGCTCAATCCTTCGGACATCACGGCTGCGATCTCTGCGCAGAATGCTCAGGTTTCCACGGGCAGCCTGGCGGGTCAGCCTACTGACGGCAAGCAGGAATTTACGGCGACGATTTCTTCGTCAAGTCTGCTGCAGACGCCGGAGCAGTTCCGCAATATTCTGCTCAAGGTGACCGATGAAGGCGCCAACGTGTATCTGCGCGATGTGGCGGAAGTGGCTCTCGGTCAGCAGTCCTACACGGCCTTCGGCACGTATCAGGGCTACCCCAGTTCGGGCATTGCCGTGAAGCTTGCCTCCGGCTCCAATGCGCTTGAAACTCAGGCTGCGGTGATGGAGCGCGTTGAAGAGCTTAAGCACCTGCTGCCGGCGGGCGTCGAGGCTGTGGTTCCGTTCGATACCACGCCCTTCGTGCGCGCTGCGCTTCATGAAGTTGTGAAGACGCTCGTTGAGGCCATCATCCTCGTTGTGTTCGTGATGTTCCTCTTCCTGCAGAACTGGCGCGCCACGATCATCCCGACGATTGCGGTGCCGGTGGTGCTTCTGGGTACTTTCGGCATGCTCTCCATTACGGGCTTCTCCATCAATATGCTCACCATGTTCGCCATGGTGCTTGCGATTGGTCTTCTGGTGGACGATGCCATTGTGGTGGTGGAGAACGTTGAACGCGTGATGCGCGAGGACGGTTCGAGCCCCTATGACGCGACGGTGAAGTCCATGGGGCAGATTACCGGCGCTCTGGTGGGCATCGCCATGGTGCTTTCGGCCGTGTTTGTGCCGATGGCATTCTTCGGCGGTTCGACCGGCGTGATTTACCGCCAGTTCTCGATCACCATTGTTTCTGCAATGGCGCTTTCAGTTGTCATCGCGCTGACGCTGACGCCTGCTCTCTGCGCGAAGATTCTCAAGCCGGTGGACCATGAGCACCACATGGGCAAGGGAGGCTTCTTCGGCTGGTTCAATCGCGGCTTCGAAGCTCTGACGATTGCTGTTCGCGACGCCGTGGCGGGGTTCATTCATCACCCGCTTCTGCTTGTCGTCAGCTACGCCGCTGTGGTCGCCGCTATGGTGATCGGCTTCATCAAGCTTCCGACCGGGTTCATGCCGGCAGAAGACCAGGGCGTAGCGCTCCTCACGATGCAGCTTCCGCAGGGGGCTACGATGGAGCGTACGGACCATGAGCTTCGTCGCGTGGAAGGATTCCTGCAGAAGACGGAACAGGAGACGCTCGACAGCTTCTTTGCCGTGCGCGGCTTCTCATTCGCCGGTTCCGGACAGAACATGGCGCTGGGCTTCCTGAAGCTCAAGGACTGGGCTGAACGCCCGAATGCTTCCCAGAGCGTGGAAGCCATTCAGGGCCGTGCTATGGGCGCCTTCATGATGTCGCCTGAATTTAAGAATGCGAGTACGTTTGTCTTCCCGCTCCCGGCTGTGCCGGAACTCGGCGTTGCGGACGGCTTCGACTTCTTCATTCAGGATCAGAAGGGTCAGGGACACCAGAAACTGATGGAAGTGAGGAACAAATTCCTTGCCGCAGCGCATCAGGATCCCCGGCTGACGATGGTTCGCCACAACGGCATGGATGACACTGCGCAGATGAAGCTGAATCTCGACTACGAGAAGCTTTCTGCACTCGGTCTTGATATTTCGGGCGTCAATTCCACCATTTCTACGGCTCTTGCCGGTTCCTACGTCAACGACTTTCTGGATCGCGGCCGCGTGAAGCAGGTCTGGGTTCAGGGCAATCAGGCTGCCCGCATGCAGCCCGATGATCTGAAGCGCTGGCATGTGCGCAACGATAAGGGTGAAATGGTTCCCTTCTCGGCATTCATGACGATGTCCTGGGATTACGGCAGCCCGAACCTCGAGCGCTTCAATGGACTTTCTTCCATCAATATTCAGGGCAGCCCCGCCAAGGGTGTTTCCTCTGGCGATGCGATGAAGGCCGTTGAGGAAATCGCGCAGAAGACCTTCCCGGAGGGATACACGATTTCGTGGAACGGCGTTTCGTATCAGGAACGTCAGGCGGGTTCGCAGGAAGCGGCGCTGTATGCAATTTCGCTCCTCGTGGTGTTCCTCTGCCTTGCTGCGTTGTATGAAAGCTGGTCCGTGCCGATTGCGGTCCTCCTCGTCATTCCGTGCGGCATTGTGGGCGCTCTGGGCCTCACGTGGATCCTCGACATGAACAATGACGTCTACTTCAAGGTGGGCATGCTGACGACGATGGGACTCGTGAGTAAGAATGCCATTCTGATCGTCGAGTTCGCGAAGGATCTGCTCGAGCAGGGTGAGGATGTTGTGCATTCGGCTCTGCATGCGGTTGAGCTCCGTCTGCGTCCGATTCTGATGACGTCGCTTGCTTTCGGTCTTGGCGTGCTGCCGCTTACGGTTGCGCATGGTGCCGGTTCGGGCGCTCAGAACGCTATTGGCGTGGGCGTGCTTGGGGGCATGATTACGGGTACGGTGCTTTGCGTGGCATTCGTTCCGGCCTTCTTTGTCTTCATCAGCCGCATTTCGCACAGGATTTCCGGCAAGCCCGGGAAACCTGCTGCAAAGGCAGCAACTGAAACCGCCGCAGTCTGATAAGGCCTTCTTCAGGGGCGTTTTCCTCCGGATTTCCTGGAGGAAGACGCCTCAGAAGACCGAACTCATTTTCAATGATGGAATCTGTCCTAGAGGACAGCAGCAAAACATGAAAAAACTTCTGCCGATTCTTCCGCTGGCGGCTGCCATGATTCTTTCGGGGTGCGTCAATCTGGCTCCCGAGTACGAACGTCCGGCTGCTCCTGTCGCTGACCAATGGCCGATGGGCGAGTCTTATAAAACGAGTGAAATGAAGCGCGAGTCGCTCCCTGAGTGGCAGGACTTTATTCGCGATGAACGCCTGCACAAGGTAATTGAGCTCGCACTCGCGAATAACCGCGATCTGAGAATAAGTGCGCTCAATGTTGAAAAGGCTCGTGCGCTTTACGGCGTGCAGCGTGCTGAACTTTTCCCGACCGTTGCGGCGCGAGCTTCCAACACGGCGTCTGATGTGCGCGGGGGCATGTCTGCGACACACTCGTACACTGCGCAGCTTGCGATGTCGAGTTATGAGCTGGATTTCTTCGGGCGCGTGCGCAATCTAACCGAACAGTCGCTGCAGAGCTACCTGCAGAGCGAGGATGCACAGCGCACATCCCAGGGCTCGCTCATCGCTGAGGTCGCCATGGCGTGGCTTACGCTTTCTGCCGATCGCGCTCAGCTGACGCTCCAGGAGGAGACGCTTAAGAGTCAGGAAGAAAGCTTCCGTCTTGTCGAAGAAAGCTACAAGTACGGCGCCGCAAGCCAGCTTGACTATGAGCAGGCGCGCACCACTGTGGCCGCCGCCCGCGCGCAGATTGCCTCGTACGTCCGTCAGGTTGCACAGGACCGCAATGCTCTGGAACTTCTCGTCGGCGCCAAGGTCGACGAGGCGCTCCTGCCGGAGACGCTGGTGCTCGACAGCACTTTGCCTGCCTCAATTCCTGAAGGCGTGCCGAGCGAGGTGCTGCTGAACCGCCCCGACATCATGAGCGCAGAGCGCGGCATGATTGCTGCCAATGCCAATATCGGCGTGGCTCGGGCTGCCTTCTTTCCGAGCATTTCGCTCACTGCCGCTGCGGGCTCCACCGGAGGAGCGATGCATCTGAGCGACCTTTTTGCCAAGGGTACCGGCATCTGGAATTTTGCTCCGAGCATTTCTCTTCCGATCTTCACGGGCGGCGCCAACCTCGCTAATCTGCGTGCCGCGGAAGCGTCGCAGCAGATTGCCGCGGCCACCTACGAAAAGTCGATTCAAACGGCTTTCCGCGAAGTTGCTGATGCACTCGCTACGGAAGGCACGGTTGAGCGCGAACTTGCGGCCCGTCGCGACTATGCAGAAGCTGCCGGACGCGCCTATGAGCTCTCCAGCTCCCGCTACAAGCACGGTGCGGCTGCCTACACGGAAGTGCTTGATGCGCAGCGTGCCAAAGTGTCTGCCGATCAGCAGCTGATTACGGCGGAACTTGCCCGGGCCTCCAGCATGGTGACGCTTTACAAGGTCCTCGGCGGCGGCACGCGGATCGCTCAGCCGGCTGCGGCTGACGGCAAGGTGTCCGAGTGAGCGCGGCAAAAGAAGCATCTGAGGCGCAGCAGCAGCATCGCGAGGAAATCGTTGATGCTGCTGAGCGCTGCGTGTTTGCTGCCGGCCTCCATCAGCTGAAGCTTCGCGATATTGCCCGTGAAAGCGGGAATAGCCTCGGAAATATATACAATTACTTCACAAATAAAGAAGAAATTGTGGAGGCGCTTGTTGAACGCCAGACTTCCCGCTTCCTTGCGACTGTCACGCGGTCGGCGGAGGAGATCCCTGGCGAAAAGCATGAGGAGCGCGTGCTGAGGCAGATTTCGGTACTTGTGGATGCCTACATGGATCCCGAGTCGATGCGCCTCTCGATCTTCATTGCGAGTGAAGCGCTGGTGAACCCCCGGGTGCTTGATATCTGCGTTGCGGCCAATCGCCGTGTTTGCGAACACGTGATTGACGTCATTCGTCATGATCCGAACTGCAATGTTGACGTGACGGATGAGGAAATGGAGGTACGGATCGTCTCCGTGCGATCTTATCTTGAGGGGCTGAGAGGTTCGCTTCTTTTCAACCCCACAATGAACCGCAAGCTTATGCGGGACTGCGCCATTGAGCGTCTGCGCGTTCTCTGGCGCTGGGATCAGGCTAAGGCTCAGGGAAAGATGTTTGAAGACGTATTTGAACGCTGACCCAGGTCATTCCACAGACGGCTAACGAAAAAAATCCCCCGGTCTTCGGCAAGAACGGGGGATTTTTCAATGCTGGTCCGATAGGAGATTACTTCTTCTGGTCCTTATCGAAGCGGACCGGGATGAAGATGCGGCCTCCATCGCGCTGTACGAGAAGAAGCACCTTGTCCTCGCGGCAAGCCTTTTGAAGATCTTCTGCGCTCTTTACAAGCTTGCCATTGGCGCTCACGATGATGTCGCCCGGGGCAAGACCAACGGAAGAGGCGAACTTGCCCACCTTGGTGATGAGAAGCCCCGTCGTGTCGGCTTCACGGCTTTCCTCATCCGTGAGGATGCGGCCTTCAATGCCGAGACGGTGTCCGTTTTCCTTGGCTGCGCCGCCGGCAGACTGATCCGAATTGGGATTGGTGCCGATGGTGATGGAGAGCTTTTGCTCCTTCTTGTCGCGGATCACCGTAAGTTCAGCCTTGGTGCCGGGGCGAACCGAGGAAACGAGCATCGGGAGCGACACGGAGGACGTAATCTTCTTGCCGTTGAACTCCGTAATGACGTCGCCCGCCTTGAGTCCGGCCTTCTCTGCCGGGCTGCCCTTTTCGACCTTCGTCACCAGAGCGCCTTCAGGCGTCTTAAGCGCAAAGGAGTCAGCCAGTTCCTGGGTGATTTGCTGGATGTAGACGCCAACGTAGCCGCGGGTGACGCGGCCGTCCTTCACGAGCTGATCCTTGATCTGCATGGCAAGATCGATCGGAATGGCAAAGGAGAGGCCCATGAAGCCGCCGGAAGTCGAGAAGATCTGCGAATTGATGCCGACCACCTCGCCCGCCATATTGAAGAGCGGGCCGCCCGAATTGCCCGGATTAACGGCAACGTCGGTCTGAATAAAGGGAACGTACTGATCTGTAGGCAGATTGCGCGAAAGAGCGGAGACGATGCCGGCGGTCACCGTATTGTCGAGTCCAAAGGGGCTGCCGATGGCTGCCACCCATTCGCCGACCTTAAGCTTCTGCGAATCGCCGATCTTGAGAACAGGCAGATTCTTGGCGTCAATCTTGACGATGGCGATGTCGGTCTGCTTGTCGGTGCCGAGCACTTTGCCGGTGAATTCGCGCTTGTCGGTGAGTCGAACGACAATACGGTCCGCTCCTTCAACAACATGCGCATTCGTCATGATGAGGCCGTCATCGGAAATGATGAAGCCCGACCCGGTACCGCGCTGCTCGGGAATTTCCTCTTCACCGCCGCCGAAAGGCATGGGGAAGCCGAAACGGCGGAAGATGTCCGCATGGCGTTCATCCATTCCGGGGATGCCGAAAGGAACAGAAACCGTACGGGCATTCTTAATGACGGAAATGTTGACGACGCCGGGGCCGTTGTCTTCAACCAGCTTGACGAAATTGGGAAGCTGAGCAACAGACTGGGCAGTCTGCTGCTCGGAGTCTGCCGCGCTGGCAGAAAGCGGGGCGGCAAGGATCAGCGCTGCGCTGAGAGCAGCAGCAAGCGTGGTCTTAGTGAACAACTTCATGAAAAAGGCTCCTCTTAGCCTGATGCCGGGTGCATCGACCGGTTCTCTATGTTTCTAATAGCAGAAACTCTACCTGAGGGAGCGAAATCCTTCAGAAACACTAGAGTAAAGCGTGTTTTGGCCCGGTTAAATTTGTAACAGAAGAGGTGAGAGGAACATCTTCAGATGCGGCTGGATGGTACCGCGGCATTGTGGGGAGATGAGGCTCCGAGCGGAGGGAAGGAAAGTTTGAAGATGGTTCCTCGCCCATCAAGACCGTCCTCGATCTCAACAGTGCCGTGATGAATGTCGACAATGCGCTTCACGATGGCGAGGCCCAGGCCCGTACCGGACGTTTTGGTGCCGAGGGCGCGGTAGAAGCGGTCGAAAACCCGGCTGCGTTCTTCAGGGGCAATGCCAGGGCCGTTGTCGCAGACGCGCAGCACGGAGAGACCGTGTTCGGTGGAGGACGTGATTTCAATGCGTCCTCCCTCAGGCGTATAGCGGATCGCGTTGTCCGTCAGGTTGGTAACCATCAGACGAATGGCATCCTCCATGCCGTCGAGCATGGCAGGGCGGGCATCCTCCGTGATTTCTATGTGCTTCTGAGCCGCAATGGGCGCCATGTCGTCCCTCACGCTTTTGACCAGTTCAGAGAGATTGATGGTCGTCATCGGCTTTTTGGACGCGTCCGGATCAAGACGGGCAATGGTGAGAAGTTGCTGCACAAGGCGTGTTGCCCGGTTAATCCCTTCGTTGAGGCGGGAGAAGCATTTCTGCTGCGCTTCGGGCGTTTTTGCTCTTTGAGCCAGCTGAACCTGGAGTTTCAGCGCAGTAAGAGGCGTGCGCAGTTCATGCGCAGCATCGGACGCAAATCGCTGCTGAGCTGAGAGGCTGTCTGCGAGGCGCCGCAGAAGATCGTTGATGGCGTTTACCAGACTCGCGAGCTCTGCCGGGAGCCCTTTGGTAGAGAGCGGTTCAAGAGATGTCGGCGAACGGCGCGCTACGGATCGAGCGGTTTTTTCGAGCGGAGCGAGGCCGCTCCCGACAACAATCCAAACCGCGATGGCGATGAAGGGAAGAAGCAGACAGAGCGGCTGAAGGATGCGGAAGGCAGCTGTGGCAGCGAGTGATGTGCGCACTTCCAGATCCTGCCCCGCAGTGATGACCAGCGGACCGACGGCGACGGAATAAGTCCGCCAGGTTTTCCCCTCAACTTTGACGAGGCCGAAGCCGGGACCTTCGGGAAGCGGCATGGCAGGCGCTCCCTCCCGCTGCCAGAGACTGTTGTGCGCAGAATCGTAGACTTGCACGATGACGCGGTAGCTCGGCGCATCACCGATGATGGTCAGGTGCTCTGGCTCCTTGGTAGGCATGCTGTGCCGCACGGAGTCGCCGAGCGACTCCGCGGTTTCGCGCAGATGAGAGTCCAGAAATTCATTGAACTCCGCCTGCGCGGAGAAAAAGGTGGCGGTGGCTGTCGTGAATCCGGCAGCCAGAAGCGCCAGAAGCAGCGTAAAGAGGAGCTTCCTGCGAATGGAGGTCATGCTTGGCCCTTTGTGTCAGGCAACTAGGTTTCAAGCAGATAGCCTACGCCGCGGACAGTTTTGATGGCGCTGTCGGAAAGCTTCTTGCGCAGGTGGTGGATGTGAACTTCAATGGCGTTCGATCCTACCGTATTGTCCCAGTTGTAGAGCTTTTCCTCGAGCTGGGAACGGCTCCAGACAACGCCCTGTCGTTCAGCAAGTGCAAAGAGAAGCGCGTATTCCTTCGACGAGAGAATGACGGGTTCCCCGCGATAGGTCACCTCACGCGTATGAGGTGAAATCCGGAGTTCGCCGCGCTCCAGGATCGGGTCGGCACGGCCTGCGGAACGCCTCAGCAGCGCGCGGATGCGCGCCGAAAGCTCATCAAGATCGTACGGTTTGACAAGGTAGTCGTCAGCGCCCATATCAAGGCCGCGGATGCGGTCGTCAACCGTGTCCCGGGCGGTCGTGACGAGAACAGGCGTCGCGTTGCGCTTGGCGCGCATTTCCTTGAGAACCTGCAGGCCATCCTTGCCGGGAAGGCCGAGGTCAAGTATGACGAGTGAAAACTCTGTCGTATTGAGAGCTAAAAGCGCGGAGTTGCCGTCCCGGACCCAGTCAACGGCATGGCCTTCGCATTCAAGGCCGGCGACGACGCTTTCGCCGATCATGTCGTCATCTTCAACGAGGAGAATTCTCATGTAAACGATATCTCAGAATCAGGCGCTCAAGCACTATGCGCCACGTTTCAGCAATGAGAAGCGCAAGCACAATGAGGCCGGTAAGTATGGGATAGGCGGATTCGCGGCCCCAGCCGCCGAAATATGCGGCAAGGCCAAAGTAGGCGATGAAGGCGCCTACAAGGGCTCCAAGGCAGGAACCTGCGGCGAGAGCTCCGCAAAAGCGAAGACTCGGAACGCAGTCGGCAGCGGCTCGGCGCGCTAGATCCGGTCGAAAAAGGTGAATCGATTGTAACGCGATGCATGAAAACAGCGAAAAGCCTCCTGCAGGCATTTTTCCCTTTTCTGCATTGTGACGGCGAAGAATCGCATAGATGCCGGCATCCCGCAGAAAACCGCCGGCAGCGGCGCATATTCCGAGGAGTTCGGGGCTCGATGCAAACACCCAGGAAAAACCGCCGGCGAGCAGCGCGCCCCATCCGGGAGACAACAGCGCAGCGGCAAAAACCGCAGCCGTAGACCAATCTGAGAGTGCAGCTACCATAATATTGAGACTCGGGAAAAGAGCTTCCCGCAGATCAAATAGGAAGAAGAAGCATGCCAGAGAAGCGCTATGCCCGTCGCGATCCGAACGAGATAGTGGATATTGAACATCGTGATCGGCCTGAGGATTATGTTGAGCCCGCATCCGGAACAGTCACCGTCGCCCACATTGTTTACGGGCTCCACAGCATTTCCATACTGACGGGACTTCTTACGGCAGGACTTTCCATTGCCGGAGCTTTTGTTTTTTCCGGACCATCCATCCTTGCCGTCATCATCAACTATATCTTCCGTTCCGATGCCCGCGGGACTTTTGTAGCTTCGCACTTCTCCTGGCAGATCCGTACGTTCTGGTACGCGTTTCTCTGGATGATCCTTATTTACATCATTTCGATGCCGCTTGCTTTTGTTGGCATTGGATTTTTCACGCTGATCGGCGGTTTGCTCGTGCTCGGCATCTGGGTTTCCTACCGGATTCTTTATGGCTGGAAGCGGCTCGTGCGGCGCGAGTCGATGCCCATGAATTGATCCCGGGGGATTTGAAGGCCGGTGGAGTGCAGTAACGCTATACTGAAGAATTCCCTCGCAAATTCCTTAAGGAGTGAGTTTTCATGGCTCTCGGAGCAATGGTCTACAAGGCGCAGCTTTCCATCTCGAATCTGGATCGGGGATGGTACGGGCAGCCTGTGCTCACGATTGCCCGACATCCTTCGGAAACGGAAAAACGCCTGATGCTGCGCGTCCTCGCCTGGTGCGTGCGCGCCGGAGAACATCTCGAATTCGGTCGAGGCCTGTCTTCTGAGGGTGAACCGGCACTTTGGGAAACGGACGACACCGGGGCCATCATTGAGTGGGTGGAGCTTGGGGCGCCCGACGTACGAACCGTGCGCAAGGCGGCAGGCAAAAGCGAGCATGTGCTTGTTCTCGCATACGATGAGGCGCGGACAAAGCCCTGGTGGGAATCTGTAAAGGGAGAGCTCTCGAAAATCGACAAGCTGACGGTCATTTTTATTCCTGATGCTGAGGCAGATGCGCTTGCCGCGATGGCGTCACGAAGCATGAAGTTTGCCGTCACCATTCAGGACAGCGTTATCTGGGTAAACAGCGATACTGCTGACGTGCAGATCAACCCGGAATATCTCAAGCGTGAAACCCAGCGCTGGACCTGACGGACGAATTGGCCCCAATATACGAAAACCCGTTTCCTCATCACAAGGGAACGGGTTTTCGCGTCTAGAGCATTGCGGAAGGTTTGCTTTCAGCGCTGATTGATGAGGCTTTCCGACATCCGGGCAAAGGCGCCTTCAAGACGAAGCCGCAGAGCCGGATCGGCGACTGCCTCATTGAGCGCCATGCGCATCACGCGCATCCATTCCTGCATGAGCGCCCGGTCGATCGGAATCGCGCGATGCGATTCCCTCAGCATGGGCAGTCCGTGACGCTCCTGATAGAGCGCAGGTCCCCCAAGCCAGCCGGAAAGAAATTCGCGCATGCGGCTGTCGTAGCGTTTGATGCCCTCAGGCGTATAAAGCGCTCTCAGCTGTCCGAAGGAAGGATCGTCCTTCAGTATGCGCACATATGAAGCGACAAGCCTTGCAATGCCGTCCTCGCCGCCAATGGCGGCGTAAAGAGAGGACTGTTCTGGCATGGTCAATGGAGAAAAACGGCCGCACCGAAGCCGAGCAGCAGCGCCCAGCCGACGAGCGGCGAAAAAATACGGCGAATGAGCGGATGGCGCGGAATGAAGCCGAAGCCATAGACCCAGAGAATGCTCATGCCGATGAGCATGCCGACCAAAAAGCCGTGAGGAACGCCGGCTGCATCATGAGCAATCGCCCGCGGATAAAGAATGACGAGCGCGGCACATGCAAGCGCGGCGAGAAGTGAAAGAACTCTCAGAAAAGACGAACAGCTTTTCTTCTCGCCGGCGCTTCCGTGAATGCGCTCCAGAGGCTTTTCAAGATTAGTCGTCATTGCGCGATGCGTAGCTTTCAAGCGTTGCCGCAAGGAGAACTGCGCAGGAGAGGCCTGCAATCCAGTAGAAGTAAGACATGGTGTTGAACTCCTGTGAACGATCCGCCTTCAATCCCGGACTGCCCCTTTTGAAGGCAGTTCGGAATTGAAGACTCAGAGACGGTCAATTAGTAAAGGGAGTGCGTGTTCTTTTCGATGTACGAGGCATTGAGCTTGCCGCTCATCACGCGATAGGCCCAGGACGTGTAGAAAACCACGATAGGCAGGAAGATGAGCGTGACGAAAAGCATGATCTCAAGCGTGAGCTGAGAGCTCGTGCAGTCCCAGATGGTGAGGCCGGCATTGAACATCGTCGAGGACGGCATCACGAAGGGGAACATCGAAATAAGCGGCGTGAGGACGATGCCGAGGATCGCTGCGGAGGAGCAGAAGATCGCCGGCCAGATGCGGCCCTTCTTTACGAGTACCGAGCCCAGAAGCGCGCCGGCAATGCCGAGCACGGGGACGATCCAGAGGATAGGCAGGGCGCTGTAGTTGGCGAACCAGGCGCCGGCCTGAACTTCAACCGTCTTCGCAAGGGGATTCGCCGGGCCGGCAGGATCAAGACCGGCAGTTGCGACATAGCCGTCAATTCCCATGTAGACCCAGATGCCGCCCAGCACGAAGAGCACTGCCGTGAGGATGCCGGCAATGCCGGAAACCTTGACGGCCCGGTCATGGAGGTCGCCCTCCGTACGAAGCGCCAGGTAGTTGGCGCCGTGGAAGACGACCATCAGAAGCGCGAGCACGCCGCAGAGCAGCCCGAACGGATTGAGAAGGCCGAAGAAGCTCCCCGTATAGATCGGGCGCATCGTTGCATCAATTTCAAAGGGCACGCCCTGAAGGAGATTGCCGAACGCAACGCCGCAGATCACCGGAGGAACAGCCGATCCGATAAAGAGGAGCCAGTCCCAGGTGGTGCGCCAGCGGGTAGCAGCCACCTTGCTGCGGTAGTCGAAGGCGAGCGGGCGGAACATGAGCGCAGCGAGAATGACAAGCATTGCCCAGTAGAAGCCCGAAAAAGCCACGGCGTACATCATCGGCCAGGCAGCGAACATGGCGCCGCCGCCCGTGATGAGCCACACCTGATTGCCGTCCCAGTGCGGAGCGACGGAATTGATCATCACGCGGCGTTCATTGTCGTTCTTGCCGAGGAAAGGCAGCAGCGAGCCGACGCCCATGTCGTGACCATCCATCACGGCGAAGCCCGTGAGGAGCACGCCGATGAAGAGCCACCAGATGACTTTCAGAATTTCATAATCGATCATTTTGTCAATGCTCCCGGGTTACTTCTGCTCGAAGTGATAGCGGCCGGTGCCGAGCGAGCTCGGACCCTTGCGGCTGAAGCGGATCATCAGCCACATTTCGGCGATGAGCATGAGCGTATAGAGAACAACAAAGCCGAGGATCGAACCGATCAGGTCGCCCGTGGAGAGGGACGAAACAGAGAGGTGCGTCGGCAGGATGTTGTAAATGGTCCAGGGCTGACGGCCGTATTCAGCGACAAACCAGCCTGCTTCACAGGCAATCCAGGGCAGCGGGAGCGCCAGGAGCGTGAGGCGCAGGTAGAGCGGCTGATTCTGGAGAGTCTTCTTCATGGAGAAGACAAGGCCGAGCACGAAGATGAGCGCCATGCCGAGGCCGCAGCTGATCATCAGCCTGAAGCTCCAGAACATCGGCGCAACCTGCGGCGTCGTATCCTGAGCGGCCTGCTTGATCATTTCAGGCGTGGCCTGCGTGACGTCTTCGGTATAGCGCTTCAGAAGAAGGCCGAAGCCGAGGTCGGGCTGCAGCGCCTTGAATTCAGTGCGCAGAGCTTCATTCTTCGGGTCCTTGCGGAGCGCTTCCAGAGTCGCAACGGCTTTCTGGCCGTTCTTGATGCGCTCTTCAGCCTGGGCTTCAAGCTGCTTGATGCCAGGAATTTCCGTGGACAGCGAACGCGTGCCCATCAGACCAAACACCCAGGGAATGCTGATTTCCATGGCGTTTTTCTGTTCGGCTTCATTGGGGATCGCAAAAAGCGTAAGCGGAGCCGGAGCCTCGTGGGTGTCCCAGGTCGCTTCCATGGCGGCAATCTTGGTGGGCTGGTCGCGCGTCACGAGAAAGCCCGATTCGTCGCCCATGTGGATCGTCAGAATGCTCGAGACGATGCCGAATGCGGCGGCAAGGCGGAAGGACGAAGCGGCGAACTTGACGTCCTGGCGCTTGAGGAGATAGTAGGCGGAAACGGCCATCACGAACATGGCGCCCGTCATGTAGCCGCCGGCAACCGTGTGGACGAACTTAGCCTGAGCCCATTCGCTCGTGAAGACGGCCCAGAAGTTGGTCATCTCCATGCGCATGGTTTCGAAATTGAATTCCGCGCCGGTCGGATACATCATCCAGCCGTTGGCGACAAGAATCCAGAGCGCTGAGAGGTTGGAGCCGAGCGCCATCATGATCGTGGCAAAAAGGTGCTTGCCTTTCGACAGGCGGTCCCAGCCGAAGAAGAAGAGGCCGATGAAGGTCGACTCAAGGAAGAAGGCCATCAGGCCTTCAATGGCGAGCGGTGCGCCGAAAATGTCGCCTACATAGTGAGAGTAGTAGGCCCAGTTCGTGCCGAACTGGAATTCCATCGTAATGCCGGTGGCGACGCCGAGGGCGAAGTTGATGCCGAAGAGCTTGCCCCAGAAGCGGGTCATGTCCTTGTACATCTCTTTGCCCGTGAGGACATACGTCACTTCCATGACCACCAGCAGGAACGACAGTCCGAGCGTAAGCGGCACAAAAATGAAGTGGTACATCGCGGTCAACGCAAACTGCAGGCGTGACAGGTCAACAAGATCAGTTGAGATCACTTGAGACTCCTGATGTGGTTTTGAGAGTTGTTAGCGGGGTTCCGAGGTTGCCGCCGGAGCGCCGAGAAGCGCATCCCCCATCTTCTGCGGGGTGACGTCAGTCCGGTGTTCAGGGCTGAAGAACAGGTACCAAAGACAGAAAATGAGAAAGAGCTTGACCGCGACGACCAGAATGATTTCGGCGAGAAGTCCGGGACGCCGGCGGCGGTCTGTGGTGTTGTCCATCAGTTGCTCCGATTGATTTCGCTGAAGGCGGCTTTTTCGTGCCTACATCTTAATGAGCGCTTTGGGGGAACTCCTATATTTGGCGCCTTTCGTTTACGGCTTGACGATGTTAAATGGAACTGTCAGACTGCCAAAATCATAATTTGGCGGACTTTGGCAGTTCGAAATGGCAGTAAGTGCAGAATTTCAGGGCATTCTTGATGCGCTTGAGGATCCGAGGCTCCTCGTAAGATCGGATTACACCGTGGCTTATGCGAATCGTGCTTTCCGGCAAAAATTCGGCATTGATGATTTTGAGGGGCGGAAATGTCATGAGCTGGTCTTTCATGACCTCAACCCCTGCGGAAGCTGCGGACGGATTTGTCCGATGGACAAATCCGTCTTTTCCCGGCAGGTTGAGCGGGCGCTCGAAAGGGAGCTCGTGCCTGGGGGCGAACGATTCCTTGAGCTGGAATCGGTGCCCGTCGCTGCGGCAGACGGAAGTCCTGTTTACTTTATGGAGCGCATCCGCATCCGTGATGATGCGCAGAATGCTGCCCTTCGCGAGGGCATTGTGGCCCGCAGTCCGGCAACAAGGCGCGTGCTCAACGCCATTGCCCGCGTAGCTGCTCTTAATGTGCCGGTGCTTTTCTGCGGGCCCGGCGGATGCGGCAAGCAAAGCTTCACGCGTTTTCTGCATGAGAATTCCCGAAGAGCGGTGAATGCGCTCGTGAAGCTCGACTGCACTGCGCTTACGGATGAACGATTTGAGGACGAGCTTCTCGGCAGATCGGCAAAACTCGGCGGATCACGGACGGGAGGCTTGGCGTCCCGCCCGGGCGGGACGCTTTATTTTGATGAAATATCTGCGCTTACTCCGGGGCTTCAAAGGCGCCTCCTGACGCTTCTGGAATCGGGCTTCGTGCGTGAGGCCGGAAGTGCGCAGAGTGTTGCGCTCGATTGGCGTGTTGTCTGTTCGACCAATGCCAGGGATCCGGACAGGCTTGTGGAGTCGGGAGTGCTGAGGGAGGATTTGTGGCTTAGGCTTTGCGTTGCGCGCATTGATGTGCCGCCCCTCAAGGATCGGCGCGAAGATATCGGGGAGCTCGCAGAACTCATTCTGCGTCGCACGGGAGACGGTGAATCCGCGGAAATATCGTCCGAGGTTCTGGCGCTTCTTCTCAAGCGCAGCTGGCCGGGTAATATTCGCGAGCTTGAATGTGCGCTCATGCGTGCGCAGCTTCTTGCAGGCGGAAGGAAAATTCGTCCTGCCGATCTTGAAGCTCCGCGCTATTCGGAGCTTTCAGCAGAAGATGTCTGCGGCGATACGCTCCTGGAGGAAGAGTCGCGCTGGCAGGGAACCCGGGCGGGACTCGCCCGCCGCATGGGGCTGTCCGAGCGTACGCTTTACCGCCGGCTTCAGGAAGCCAGAGAGCTGCAGCAAAAAAAGGAGAAAGGAACAAAATGACCGCGTCGATGAGGCCCGAGGAGCGGCTTTTCTTTCGGCTGACCGAAGGAGAGGAGCGCATTGGCATCTCGAGAGGCGAGGCGGCAATCGCCGCTGCACTCGCAAAGGCAAGAAAAACTGCCAGAGGACTGCTCATCCTTGTGCACGGAGCGGCTTCCAATGCTTCGCGCTGGGAAGAATTCGTGGAAAAAACGAAGCTCAGGGACGACTGGGATATTCTGCGCTTCGATCTTCGCGGTCACGGGGCGAGCCCCTCGCGTACAGCCGGAACGCTCGAAGCGCATGCCGGCGACATTGCGGCTCTCATGGATCTCGTCGGACGCAGGCGCGCGGTAATTCTCGGTCATAGCCTGGGCGCCGCAGTGGCAATGAATTTTGCTGCGAAGTATCCCGAACGCGTCGAGGGACTTATCCTCCTCGATCCGCTGCTTTCGAATTGTCTGACGCCGAAGGCGATTGAAATGCGAAGGAAGCGCTGGATGCCGGCTCTTCTGGAAAAAATCGGCATTGTTTCCCGTGAGCTTCATCTGCAGCGGCGGCTGCCGCCCTACAACCTCCGGACAGGGGACGAGGCTGCGCGGCTCAAGATTGCCGAAGGAGGAGCGGCGCTGGAAGCCTTTGTGAAGGAGTATTCCTCGCCCTGGCGCGATCTCGGGCATATCCACATGGCGGACTACGGACGCGATTTGCTGGAAGTCGGCCGTCCGAGTCCGGAGCTTTCCAAGCTTAAAGAACCCGTGCTCATTATCGGGGCATCCTCCGGGAGCTACACGGATCCTGAGGCGATGCGCCGTGAGGCCCGGGCGCTTAATGATGGAGAGTTTGTTCTGCTCAAATGCCGGCACTGGCCGGTAACGGAATGCCTTCAGGACCTGATCGCGGTCGTTGAGGACTGGATGCGGCGGCATTTCTGAGCGGCAAAGAAAAAGCCGCCGAGATTTCCCTCGAGCGGCTTTTCCCAGTGTGCAAGTGCCGATTTGCGGTTACTTGGCGGCAGGTTCGCCTGCCGGAGCATCGCCGGCTCCTTCCTCATCGTGATTGACGACGATGCGCACAATGGGAGGCGCAACAGCGGCGTCTTCCTCGCGAATGCCCCAGACCTCCAGAAGCTCGCTCTGAGAAGGCATCTCGCTTGCCGGTCTTGCACGGCGAAGCTTGAGCGAATTGCGGACAACGGTTTCCACAACATCGAGCGGCAGGCAGTTCAGATCCTTGAACTCGATTGAGCGATGCTCGGTATCAAGTCCCTTCCAGCGTTCCTCATTGCCGGCAGCAGCGTCTTTTTCTGCGTAATAGAGGATGAGAGACTTCTCGTGAGATTTGACGGCAAAAATCGGACCGTCAAGCTCATAGAAGGCAAGACCGAAGCGCATGCTTTCACGCACGCCTCGGGCGGAGCGTCGGATCATGCTGCAGACTCTGGCCATTGCAACGCGGCGGTCGTTGGGCAGACTCTGGAGATAGCCTCCCACCGTGGTGGCTGCAGGTACCATGACTACTTTTCCCCCTAAAAAAATATAGGCTTCGGGCTCTCAGGGAGAGCTCGCAAGCCGCAAGAGAATAGATTTTAGCAAACCGGACGGGGGCTTTCCCGACTCAGGCAGTCAGGTTTTTGTTTCTCAGCGGTAAAACACATAGCGTGCGCGAAACGGCACCCGAAGATACTGCCCTCTTTGAGAGGCCGTGCAGGTGACGAGCGGCATGCCCCCGGAAGGCTGGCGGCGGGCGATGTAGCGAATGCCTTCAAGGATCCCGCGGCCTTCGGACTGGGCGGAAAAAACGGCCGTGCGCAGATCCCGGGGAGAGATCTGTTCTCCCTGGCTGATGATTTTGGCGTGGACCGCAGATCCGTCGCGGGCCGTAATGCCGAAGTTCGGCTGCAGTACTGCCTGGCGCTGCCCGGCGTCATTCAGAAGTTCGCCTTCCGTTTGTACGAAATTCCAAAAAAAACCTTCTGAATCATAGGAACATTGAAACACCATTCGTCCGCGTGCTTCCCATGAGTAGACGGCTGTAGCGTCCTTCAGCGGATCGGGGGTGAACTGAATGGTGGTGCAGCTCGCGAGTAGAAGGATCGCGAGCAGGGCGGAAAGGGCGCGCATAGGGATGCTTCAGAGTAGGAAGGTGATGCACGAAAGTCTAGCGGCAGCATCCTTAATATGCCGCTCCGTGAAATGTGTCCTTCGGAAAAAGCCTCGCGTAATCTTCGTTAATCTTGCTAGAGTGGAACTCTAGAAAACAATTTCAAAGAACCCGCTCTGTCGGAAGCATCCAGACCCGGCATCGCTGACTGCATTTTCCAGGCGGCGCGACAGCTTCGGACAGAGCCAACCCGGCCGGACCCCCGGTTGCGTCAGCCTTTTCGGCATGCCTTCAAAGAGAGGCAGAGAACGGGCTGCAAAACCTCGGACGGGGCATAGAGAAGCGCCTCCGGCAGAAAGATTTCTGCCGGAGACTTCGGCATAGCTTCGTCCGCGCGTTCGGCCTCTTTTCCGCAAAGAGGGATCCGAAGTGTTTCAGATTCGTATACATGGCCGCGGGGGCCAGGGCGTTGTGACGGCAGCAGAAATGCTTGCGCTCGCGGGCTTCATGGAAGGGCATAAGGCACAGGCCTTCCCAAGCTTTGGTTCTGAACGAACCGGAGCTCCGGTGGTCGCTTTTGCACGTCTTTCGCCAACCGAAATCCGCCTGCGCGAACCCGTGCTTGAACCCGATGTGGTTTTGATCCAGGACCGCACGCTTCTCGAGAGCGTTCCTGTTTTTGCCGGACTCAGGCCTGATGGCTTCGTTCTGGTGAATTCGAGTCAGACGCCTGAAGCGCTTGGTCTCGGCGACCTGAAGCGCGAGCTTCCGGAGGGACACGTCATGTGCGTGCCGGCTACAAAGTTCGCGCTTGCAGCGCTGGGCAGGCCGCTTCCCGGGGCCGGAATGCTTGCCGGTTTCGCTGCAATGACGTCGATGATGCAGCTCAAAAGCGTTGCGGACGCGTATGCAGTCAAGTTTGCCGGCCGGATTGCCGAGGCGAACGCCGAGATTGCCCGTCAGGCATATGAATACGTAATTGCCCAGAAGGAGACGAACCATGCTTAAGCAGCTCGAAGGCAGTCAGGGCGTTGCGCAGGCTGTCGCGCTTTGCAGGCCTGACGTGGTATGCGCCTACCCGATTTCTCCCCAGACCCACATTGTTGAAAATCTTGGTCTCCTTTGCCGCAAAGGGGTGCTTGCCGACTGCGAGTACATCAATGTGGAAAGCGAGTTTGCCGCGATGTCGGTGGCTATCGGCGCCTCGGTGGCGGGCGGTCGTGCCTATACGGCAACGGCCAGTCAGGGGCTTCTTTATATGGCGGAGGCAGTCTACAACGCGGGCGGGCTTGGACTCCCCGTGGTAATGACGGTTGCCAACCGCGCAATCGGCGCCCCGATCAATATCTGGAACGATCACTCAGACTCCATGAGCCAGCGCGACTGCGGCTGGATTCAGTTGTTTGCTGAAAATAATCAGGAAGCGTGCGATCTTCACATTCAGGCCTTCCGCATTGCTGAGGAAATGTCCATCCCCGTCATGGTTTGCATGGACGGGTTCGTGCTCACGCACGCGTTTGAGGAAATGGACATCCCGGATCAGGCGTCTGTCGATGCTTTTCTGCCGCCCTACAGGCCTCGCCAGCAGCTCGATCCCGATCATCCCTACTCCATCGGCGCAATGGTAGGTCCGGAAGCATTTACAGAGGTTCGCTGGCTCGCAGAACGCCGGATGCAGGAAGCCATTCCTGTGATTGAGAAAACTCAGGGCCTTTTCCGCGAAATCTTCGGCCGCAATTCCGGCGGGCTTCTCTCAGCCTACCGCATGGAAGATGCGGAAGCCGCCGTGCTGGTGATGGGTGCGCTTGCCGGAACCGTCAAGGATGCGGTCGATGAAATGCGTGAAGACGGAGCGAAGATCGGCGTCGTCGTTCTTAAGAGCTTCCGGCCCTTCCCCTTCAAGGCATTGCGGGAGGCGCTGAAGTCTCTGCGCAGCGTGGTGGTGATGGAGCGCATGGTGAGCGCAGGCGGTGCCGGTGCAGTTTCGCTTGAGGTCATGAAGGCGCTCAGGGGACTTCCTGTTCGCCAGAGCACGCTGATTGCGGGGCTTGGCGGACGCGCTGTCACGCGTCAGGCTCTGAAGCCTTATTTCGCCCGGGCGCTCGCCGGGACGCTGGAAGAAGAGGAAATCTTCCTTGATCTTGACGAGGAACTTGTTCGCCGGCAGATGGAGCGCGAAAAAGCTTCGCGTCATATCGGCCCCGTTGCCGAAGCGCTCAATCGTCATGTCAATGAACGCAAACTTGCCCGGGGCGAGGAGATCTGAACATGTCTCAGTCGGAAATTCATTTCTATCAGACCGGCACGTTCACTGCCGGCAATCGGCTGCTCGGGCCGGAATCGAGATCCGTGCAGTCATCCATGGAGCGCTTTAATTCCCTCACTTCGGGGCACCGCGCCTGTCAGGGTTGCGGCGAAGCGCTTGGCGCCCGTTATGCCGTGGATGCGGCAATGCGCGCTACGGGAGGCAGGCTTGCTGCGGCAAATGCCACAGGGTGCCTGGAAGTCTTTTCAACGCCTTATCCGGAAACGAGCTGGCAGCTCCCGTGGTTTCATTCTCTTTTCGGCAATACGGCCGCAGTTGCCACCGGCATGGCCGCAGCCTTCCGGGCCCGGGCTAAGAAGGAAGGGAAGGACCCTACGCGGGTCATTGCGATGGGCGGCGACGGCGGAACGACCGATATCGGCTTCGGCTGCCTTTCGGGCATGTTTGAGCGCAATGACGATGTGCTCTATATCTGCTACGACAACGAGGCCTATATGAATACCGGCGTGCAGCGGTCGTCAGCAACGCCGCCGGCGGCGCGAACGGCCACCACGCAGATTGCCGGGAGCGAACCGGGCAATCAGTGGGGTCAGGGCAAGGACGTGCCGCTCATCGCCATGGCGCACGGCATTCCGTATGTCGCTACCGCGACGGTAGCAGACCTTCGGGATCTGGAGCGCAAGGTTGAAAAAGCGATGAGCATGCACGGCGCACGCTACATCCACATTTTTGTCCCGTGCCCGCTCGGCTGGGGCACGGCTTCAGGAAAGACCATCGAGGTTGCGCGTCTTGCGCAGGAAACCGGCATTTTCCCGGTTTTTGAAGCCGAGTACGGGGAAGTGACGAGTTCCTACAAAATTCGCCGCCGCCAGCCGGTGGAAGCGTATCTGAAGCTTCAGAAGCGCTTTGCGCACCTTTTCGGCAAGAAAGGAGACCCGGCGGTTGTCGCCCGCATTCAGGAGCTTGCGGACCGCAACATTGAAAAATTCAACCTCATGGCCGGAGACGACGGCCATGAGGTCCAGATTCCCGTCGCCGCGCAGGCTGAAGAGCGCAGCCAGCAGATCTGAGGGCGGAGGATAAAAATGACCCAAGAAAAACCGTTTGCGATTACCCTCGACGTCGGGTCGTCGCTCGCCAACCGGACCGGTTCCTGGCGTACGCTGAGACCTGTTTATGTAAATCGCCTCCCGCCCTGCAATGCCAAATGCCCTGCCGGGGAAAAGTGCCGCGACTGGCTCTTTCTTGCGCAAAGCGGGGATTATGAAGGCGCCTGGAAAGAGATTGTTGAAGACAATCCTTTCCCTGCCGTCATGGGGCGCGTCTGCTACCACACCTGTCAGACGGCATGCAATCGAGGCGATCTCGATGAGCCGGTCGGCATCAATGCCGTGGAGAGATTTTTAGGCGACCATGCACTCAGGCACGGCTGGAAGCTTCCTCAGCCTGCTGAGGAAAACGGGAAGCGCATCCTGGTTGTCGGAGCGGGACCGGCAGGCCTTTCCGCGGCTTATCACCTGCGCCGCATGGGCTATGCCGTGCATGTCGTGGAAAGTGCGGAAGCGGCGGGCGGCATGATGCGCTACGGCATCCCGAAGTACCGCCTTCCGCGCGAGGTGCTCGATGAAGAAATCGCGCGCATTGAGGCCCTGGGCGTCGAATTCGAGTTCGGCCGCGAGGTTTCGGATCTGGCTGCTGAAATGAAGGCGGGCGGCTATGCCGCTGCGTTCATCGGCGCCGGAGCTTCTCTTGCGCATCGCGCCTACATTCCCGCCGGCGACGCGGCGCACATCATGGATGCCGTGAGTCTTCTCAGATCCGTGGAGTCGTCTTCGCCCGGCGAAGAACCGCTCCTTGGACGCCGGGTAGTGGTCTATGGCGGCGGCAATACGGCAATTGACGTGGCGCGCACTGCAAAACGACTGGGGTCGGAGCCGATTGTTGTTTACCGGCGTACGCGCGAACGCGCGCCGGCGCATGCTTTTGAAATTGAGGAGGCGCTTGAAGAAGGCGTTTCGATGAAGTGGCTCTCCACGATTTCCGAAGCGGAACGCGGAACGATCCGCATCGAAAAGATGAAGCTCGACGAATCGGGCTACCCGCAGCCTACGGGAGAGTACGAAACCATTGAAGCCGACAGTCTGGTGCTTGCCTTGGGTCAGGAAACTAATCTCTCCTTCCTTTCCGCCCTTCCCGAACTGAAGGTGGAGAAGGGATCGGTTGTGGTCGATGACCGCATGATGACCAGCGTTCCGGGCATTTTCGCCGGCGGCGATGTGGTGCCGGGCGACCGCAACGTAACGGTGGCTATCGGTCACGGCAAGCGTGCGGCCAGGGCAATGGATGCCTGGATCAGAGGCGAATTGCCCGGCGAGAAGGCGCCCGGGGATCCGGCGACCTTTGAGAAGCTCAATACCTGGTACTACGCGGATGCACCGCAGAAGATCCGGCCTCAGCTCGACATCGTTCGGCGCCAGACGACGTTCGAAGAGGTGCTCGAAGGCCTGACCGAAGAGAACGCGCTTTTTGAAGCCCGCCGCTGCATGTCCTGCGGCAACTGCTTCGAATGCGACAACTGCTACGGCGTCTGCCCCGACAACGCGGTGATAAAGCTCGGGCCCGGCAAGAAGTTCCGCTTCAATTACGACTACTGCAAGGGCTGCGGGATCTGTGCCAATGAATGTCCGTGCGGCGCCATTGAAATGGTGCGCGAGGACATCTGAGTTTCGGAAGCAGCATAAGGTTTCCTATACTCCTCAGAGTGCGCCCCGGCGTTCGGGTTTGAATCCGGCGCCGGGGCGTATTTTTCTCTCCTTCAGGGCGCCTGAAATGACTGAGCCGCAATCCGTTCCTCAAAATCGTTCGCTTTACAGGGAATTCAAGCTTGTTTTCATTCTGATCACGCTTTGCGTGACTCTGGCTGCAATCCCCGCGGTGGTGCTGACTGAGCTTTCAACCGGTTCGGGCGGCGCCATCAATGTGTCGGGGAGCCTGCGCATGATGAGCTACAAGCTCACGGTTGCCGTCAGCAACCCCTATGAAACGCATGAAGAGCGCGAGGCCAATACGCGGAGAGCCGTCGAGGAATTCTGGGAGCGCCTCACGAGACCCGGACTTCTTTCAAGCGTTCCTGATGACCCTGCAGACCCGATCCGGGGCATGTACAACATCGTGGCCGAGCGGTTTTCGTCGGAGATTCGTCCGCTCGCGCTGAAGGGGATTGACGATGAAGCGGCGCGGCAGCGCTTCATGAAAAAAATCGGGGGCTTTGTGGACGATGTCGACGTCTTCGTATTTGCCCTCGAGGAGCGCCTTTCCGGCTTGATGGGATGGCTTAAGGCGATTCTCGTTTTAACGCTTCTCGGTGCGCTCGCCGTGACTTTCGGCTTGCTGAGCGTGATGAAGTCGCGCATCTTCTCTCCGCTTGAGGAATTGGAGGCGGCGGCGAAAGCGGTGCGTGAAGGGAATTTCGATGTACGCTCGAAAGCGGCGGAACACAATTCAGAGATCGGGCGCTTCGCGCGCGGCTTCAATTTCATGGTGAGCGAGCTCGATCGGCTTTACGGCTCTCTGGAAGCTGAAGTGGCGAAAAAGACGGCGGATCTGAATAGACGCAATCAGGGACTTCAGTTCCTTGCACAGGCTTCTGAACAGCTTCTTGTCGACGGACCCAAATTGCCCGATGCCGTCGAGAAGGTGCTTGAGGGCGCCGCACAGCTCACGGGCGCCAATGGCGCAGCCTTTTGCGTAAGCGCAGACCCGCAGAAGACATGGGACGACGGAAAATCCTGGCGCTTTGCTGAAACGCCGGGCGACAGTCAGGGTCGGGAAGGCCATCTGCTCAATATTCCGGCCATCGGAGTCCGGGAGGAAACGCTCGGCATGCTGAAGATCTGGTTTCCGGAGGAGCCTTCAGCATGGCAGAGCAACTTCCTCGGCATGACGGCAGCGCTCATCGGCCGGGCAGTGGATGCGTCGCTGCGGACGATGGATGAGAGGCGCCTTGCGGTGCTTGAGGAACGCTCCACCATCGCGCGCGAGCTCCATGACTCCATTGCCCAGTCGCTTTCCTTCTCCAAGATTCAGCTTTTGAGGCTCAAGCGCGCAATTGAGGCGGATCCGACGGGAGATGCGGCACGTGAGGTTCTCATGGAGCTCGATGAAGGCATTTCCACCGCATATCGGCAGCTGCGCGAGGTTCTGACGGCATTCCGGCTGCAGCTTCAGGGGACGGGCTTCGGCGACGCAGTGAATGCTGCCGTAGACGCGTTCAGAAATCGAACCGGCATGCCGGTATCGCTTACCAACACCCTTCTGGGTGTGGAAATTTCCACCAACGACCAGGTGCACTTCATTCAGATTCTTCGTGAAGCGCTCTCCAATATTGAAAAGCATGCCAGGGCAACGCAGGCTGCGGTGCGCATCGAAACCGCCGGTGCCGGCGGGTGCATTCTCACCGTGACGGATAACGGCGTCGGGATTCCTGAGCATGCGGAAAAGGCGCGGCACTTCGGTCTCGGCATCATGAAGGAGCGCGCGGAGGCGCTCGGCGCCACGATTGAAGTGGCCCGCAGGCCGGAGGGCGGTACGGTCGTACGCGTCGAAAAGAAGCCCGAGATGAAGCAGCAGACCGCGTAATGAGGCTCTGAAGGAAAGTGCAATATCGGATTTGTCCTGAAAGAGCGGGCTGCGCAATGGCGCATAGAATCTACGATTGGAGACTGATCCGGACTGGCGAATATATTGTTTACACCTGGTTTTCGCCGATGCAAAGGCTTCTATGCTCTGAATGTCTCTCTCAGGCTTAAGGAATACGTTTTATGAACGCGCCAGAATCAAAACCCGCCGCAGCAGACAAGCACACCGTTCTGGTGGTTGACGACCACCCGCTTTTTCGCCGGGGCGTAAGGGAGCTTCTTTCGCTGGACGACACGATTTCGGTCGTGGGCGAAGCCGGGACTCGCGATGAGGCGGTGCTTCTGGCGAGACAGCTCGAGCCTGAACTCATCGTGCTCGACCTCAATATGCGCGGCTCATCAGGGGTGGAAATTCTGACGACGCTCAAGTCGGAAGACCCGTCGATGCGCATTGTGATTCTGACCGTGAGCGATTCCGGAGACGACCTCCTTGCCTGCATTCGGGCCGGTGCGGACGGCTATTTCCTGAAGGACATGGAGCCCGAGCGCTTTCTTGAGAACGTGCATGAAGCTCTCGAAGGACGTCTCATCGTGGATACGGCGATGGTGAGGTATCTCACGGACATGATTCGCGAGAAAGCGCAGCCCGAGCCTCCCAATCCCCTCACGGAGCGCGAGGAAGAGGTGCTCAGCTACATCGCGCAGGGACTGACGAACAAGATGATCGCGCGAAAGCTCCAGATTTCTGACGGCACCGTCAAGGGGCATGTAAAGCATCTCCTCAAAAAGCTCGGCTTCAACAGCCGGGTTGAGGCTGCCGTCTGGGCTGCTCAGCGCGAAGAGCAGAAAGCAAAGCGGCAGATGTGACATCTGCCGCTTGGGTGAGCTGAGAAGCTCTTTAGTCTTCCGTGGCGTCGTTGGCGTTTACGGGAGCAAGAGGCTTCGCCTGCGAGCTTTCCGCATGGCAGAGCATGCATTCAAAGCGTTCGCCGGCGAGTTTTCCCGGAGCGGCATAGTGCGAACGGGGGATTTCGCCCTTCTGGCGCGCACGGTCAGTCGGCTGCTCGCGGTGGCACATCAGGCAGTTGTTTTTGTCGATGGTAATGGGGAGATAGTTCGCCACCGGATGCGGGACCGGGCTCGGAGCTCCAACGATGGGATTGTCGGCGGCAAGCGCAGGGCCGGCAAGAAGAGCAGCAGAGGCAAATACGGCAAAAATCGTATGGCGGGTCATAAGGTTCTCCAGAATTTTCTAATCCAATTTATGTGTATTTTTGCTGGCAGGTAAGCCGGGGATGCGGAAATGAAGCGCGTCTTCGGGGCAGACTTCGATGCAGCGGCCGCAGTTGAGGCACTCCCCCGATGGAATGCGGCCGGTCTCGGCCATGTCCTTGAAGCGGATGATCTGCTTTTCCGGACAGACCCTGAGGCAGTCGGCGCAGCGCGTGCATTTTTCGTCGCTGAAGGCAATGGTCACGAGAGGCCTCGGCGACGCTCTGCCCGCAAGGGACCAGAAGGCGCCGAGCGGGCAAAGATGTCCGCACCAGCCGTTGCGCATGAGACCGAGTTCAAGGGCAAAGACCGCAAGAGCGGCAGATAAAGCCGAAAGACCGGTTCCGTAAACCACGTCGCGCCAGATGATGGCCTGAGGGCTTACGGACTCAAATGCTGCCGTACCGGTTGCAAAGCTCGCCGCGAGGGTGCCTGCAAGCACGGCATAGCGCGCGCCTCTCGGCAGACGGATGTAGTCGGCGGAAAGGTCGAACTTTGTCCGGAGCCATTCAGCTGCCTCAACCACAAGATTCATCGGACAGACCCATCCGCAGAAGGTTCTCGAGCCGAGAAGGCTGTAGAAAAGCGTGATGAGCGCTGTCCCGATGAGCGTCGTAGCCGTCGGAATAATTCCGGCGAGGAGCCGTTCGAGGAATGCGAGCGGGTCGCCGAGCGGAATTATTCCGAGAATCTTCGATTGCGAGAGGTCTCCGAGGAGCAGAGGCTTGCCAGCGATTTCCCAGCCCAGCCGAGCGGAGCCCGCAAACAGAATGAGTACCAGGAGCTCGGTAACGCGTCTGGCGATCGTGAAGCGGTGCCTGCGCATGAAGGTTTGCTGCGTCATAGCGGATCCTCGCTGTTGAGGTAGTCCATGCCCGGAGCAGTTGCCGGCGCCTTTTCAGCATCGCCTTCAGAAGGCGCGGTGCTGGGCGTCGCAGGAGGACCTTCGCGGCGCATGTTCTTCGGATCCTCTTCAGAGAGCCAGCCGAGACGGTAGTGGCTGCCGATCGTGCCGAGCACGGACGAAGGATCTGCCACACGAATAGCCGCCTCGTCGGTCGGACATGCCTTTTCGCAAAGACCGCACCCTGTGCAGGCATCCGGGTGGATGACGGGCACAAAGACGGCGTGTCGCGAAAGACCGCGGGGACGCACTTCAATCGTGAGCGCACGGCCGTTCTCCGGGCATTCGCGGAAGCAGACCTCGCAGCGCAGCCCCTGCCAGGAGAGGCATGAGTTGGGGTCCACCACCGCGACGCCCATGCGGGCGTCGCGAATGTCCGTGAGGTCAGGGTCAAGCGCTCCGGTCGGACACGCTTTGACGCAGGGGAGATCCTTGCACATGTAGCAGGGAATCTCCCTCGGCGTGAAGTAAGGCGTTCCGACGGGGGCAGGAGACCGCATGCCAGCGAGCTTGAGGGTGTCGTAGGGACACGCGCTCACGCACTGACCGCAGCGCGCGCAGGCGGCGCTGAAGGCTTCTGCCGGGAGCGCCCCGGGCGGTCGGGGCTGCCAGCGGGCAACGCTCTCGCGCACAGGGATCATCCCGAGCAGAAATGCTCCTGCCGTCATGGCGCATCCCGAGGAAATGATCCCCTCAAGAAGCGCCCGGCGGCTCAGGCTTTCCCGGCTTGTCACGGCATCAGGCCTTTCTCACGAGGACGGCGGTCTTCTTGAAGTCCGGTTCCTCGGAAATCGGGTCCGTTGCGTCAATGACGACGGCATTGCACTTCACCTTCTCGTCGAAGAAGGCAAGCCACACGGTGCCGGCAGGCATGATGTTGCGGACCTGAGTTTCCACAACCGCCTCGCAGGTGCCGTGACGGCTTTCAACATGCGCAAGGTCGCCGCGCTTGAGGCCGCGCCTTTCGGCGTCGCCCGGGTTCATGTAGAGGAGCGCCTGCGGAGCTGCGCGGTGCAGTTCCGGCACGCGGCGCGTCATGGAGCCGGTATGCCAGTGCTCGAGAATGCGGCCCGTGCAGAGCCAGAGGTCGTAGTGGCCGTCAGGCTGCTCGACCGGTGCGGCATAGGGACGGAAGAAGATCTTTGCCGTGCCCGCATAAGCCGTCTGCTTCGGATCCGTAACGTTGTAGAGGTCGCCGGAAGCCACGGGCTTCATGAGCTTGCCGTAGAAGAGGTTGTCTTCCTTCGCATAGGGATCGTATTCGGTATTGAAGCGGTAGGGCGTTTCCTTGCCGTTCACGACCGGCCAGATGAGGCCGCGGCACTTCGGGTCCTGATAGGTGTCGAAGTCTGCCAGGTCATGTCCGTCGCCGAGCGTGAACTGACGGTACTCGTTGAAAAGCGCCTTTTCAGGGAACCACTTGAGGCCGAGCGCGTCGCCCGTGTTGTTGAGTTCGGTCTTGTAGAGCGGATCAGGCCACACGGCTTCGGCGCGCTTGCCCGTGGGAGCAAAGAGCGCATCAAAGAGCGTGGTCTCGGGCTTCAGACCCATGGCCTCAGCCGCAGCAAGCACGTCGGGGAGCTTGTCGTCCTTCACGCCCTTCACGGGGACGCTCTTCCAGGTTTCGCCGATGGTGAAGCGCTTGGCGATCTCCATCATCATCCAGACGTCGGTGCGCGCTTCGCCCGGGGACTTCACGAGTTGATGCCAGCCCTGCGTGCGGCGCTCGGCATTGCCGTAGAGGCCCCACTTTTCGAAGTGCGCGGCGGCCGGAAGAATCAGGTCGGCGCAGCGCGCGGAGAAGGTCGGATAAATGTCCGAAACGACCACGAAGGCGTCCGGACGACGGCAGGCCTTGATCCAGTGATTGTTGTTCGGAGCCGACTGGATGATGTTGACGACCTGGGTCCAGAGGAAGTCGATCGATTCGTCCTCGACGCCCCTCAGAATCTTCATGAGGGACGCGCCGACCTTGGGATTGAGCGTGCCGGCAGGAAGATTCCAGATCTTTTCCGTCTTCGCGCGATGAGCCGGATTGGCGACCAGCATGTCGGCCGGAAGTCTGTGGCAGAAGGCGCCCACTTCGCGGGCGGAGCCGCAGGCAGAGGGCTGACCCGTGAGCGAGAAGGCGCCGTTTCCGGGGAGCGCATGCTTGCCGAGAAGCAGGTGATAGGCATAGATCTGCTCATTCACCCAGACGCCGCGCTGGTGCTGATTGACGCCCATGCACCAGTAGCTCATGATGTCGCGCTTTTCGTCGCAGATGTAGTCGGCGAGCTCCATGAGCTTCTTCTTGAAGGTGTCGATCGACTCGTCGTTGTCGCCCTTGGCAAGTTCAGCCACGAACTCGAGCGTGTAGGGCTCGACGCCCTTTTTGAAGTCCTCAAAGGAGATCTTCCAGTGCTTGCCGGCAGTGCCGCCGGAATTCTTCTGCGGGACGACTTCGCCTTCCTTTCTGCCCTGGGCGACGGCTTCCCACTTGTCGAGCTTCACGGAGAGCTGACGCGCCATCACGTCCTTTTCGGCCGGGAAGGCGAACTTGTCCGTGTTGCGAAGGCCGAAGCCGATGTCGGTCACGCCTGCGCAGAAGATGCAGTGCTTTTCGACATAGGACTGATTCACCTTGCCGCGGCGGATGATCTCGCGAAGGATGAAGTTGAGAATCGCAAGGTCCGTATTCGGACGGAAGATGATGACAAGGTCGGAGAGGTTCGACGAGCTCGAACGATGCGTCGTGAGCTGAATGATGCGCGTGCCCTTGTCGGTAAGACGGCGGTTTGCCATGCGCGACCAGAGCACCGGATGCGCTTCAGCCGGGTTGTTGCCCCAGAGAATGATGGTGTTGGTCTTTTCGATGTCGGCGTAGCAGTTGGCCGGTTCGTCGACGCCGAAGGTCTGATAGAAGCCGACCACGGCGGAGGCCATGCAGAGACGCGCATTGGGGTCGATGTTGTTCGAGCGGAAGCCGCCCTTCATGAGCTTCGAAGCGGTATAGGCTTCCGGAATCGTGTACTGGCCTGAGCCGATGATCGAAATGCCTTCGGGGCCTTTCTTTTCAAAGGTCGCGCGCAGGTGCTTGGCCATCTCGTTGAGAGCGGTTTCCCACGACACGGGCTCAAAGCGGCCGGACTTGTCGAACTTGCCGTCCTTCATGCGCATCAGGGGCTGCGTAAGGCGGTCCTTGCCGTACATGATCTTGGCGTTGAAGTAGCCCTTCACGCAGTTGAGGCCGCGGTTCACCGGGGCTTCAGGGTCTCCCTTGGTGGCGACGACGCGGCCGTCGCGCACGCCGACCATCAGACCGCAGCCGGTGCCGCAGAAGCGGCAGACGGATTTGTGCCAGCTGATGCCCTGGTCGAGCGCGTTGGCGTCAGCAGCCTCGGCTGCAGTGACGGGAATGCCGAGCGTAAGCGCGGCGCTTGCGGCGATGCCCGACTTGAGCACCGTACGGCGATGGAATGTGATTGGGCGTTCCTGGGTCATGTGCAATCTCCCTCAGATTGGCTGGATCCGAAAGGTTTCTGAACGCACGGCATCTTTTGCCGGCGGCGCCTCTTTAAGAGGCGTCCGGACGATGCTCAATGAGGCTCACGTCAAAGACGTCAGCGAGTTCAGAGACGGTTCGGAAGAGACGGACTTCGTCATCGGTCGTGGCGGCCTCAATGGTGCAGATGAAGCGGTTGGTGGCCGGATCGGTCTGGTGGGGCTCCACGCCTTCAATGCGGCCGGCTGCTTCGACGGCAGCCTCAAGCCGGCCCGGACGTGCGATGACGAGAATGGCGGAATAGTTCATGGTCGGGGTCTACGGATAATTCTTTTGTTTACTTTGTGAATTAATCCACTGATTCATTTTCGACCGGTCTAATCCGTTGGTCTAGCTCCCAAAGCGGAGGGGCGAAAAAAGTCGAACATCTCCCGAACGGGAGATATGAAATGCTTTCTAATGGGTATTTCCGGCTTCGGCCGGGGGCGGAGAAAGGAACGTCAGAATGATGGCGGCAAGAACAAGGAGTGCCGCAAGAAAATAGGGCGTGCCGGCTGCGGGATCTGACGGGACGCTCTGGGAGGTAAAGAAAAGAAGCGGCGTGCCGAGAAGCGGACTGACGGCGCCAGTGAAGCTGTTGAGGGAACTGGCTGCGCCGAGCCGCACGCCCTGTGTTGTTGGAGACCCCGTGCGGCTGATGACGCTCTGGAGCGTCGGGCCCACGACGCCCATGAGGGAAAAGAGCGCGAGGAGCGGCAGCAGAAATGTGCCGGAAGTGGAAAAGCCGATGCCGATCAGGGCTGCAAAGCCGCAAAAGAGTCCGGTGAAGACAAGCTGCGTGGGCGTGAGTTTTGCTGAAAGACGAGGAAGAATCCACCCTTGAGTGATCGTAATGGCGGCACCCAGGACAAAGATGGAAATGCCGATCATCTTCGGGGTCCAGCCGTAGCGGAATTCCGTATAGAGCGCCCAGGTGCACTGCATCAGACTCTGAGAGAGCGTATAGAGCGTGATGACGAAAAGAATCGGCAGAACCAGGCGCTCTCTGGAAAGTGCAAGAAGCGACGAAAAGGGATTGAAGCGCTTCAGCGTAAACGGGTCGCGAGCCGGTGCGCGGAGGCTTTCCGGAAGCACGAAGAGGCCGTAGAGGAAATTCAAGGCGCAGATGATGCCGGCAAACAGGAACGGTCTGCTCGGATCCGTTTCGCCCAGCATTCCGCCCACAGCCGGGCCGAGTATGAAGGCGACGCCGAAAATGGCTCCGATGCGGCCGAATGCCGCGGTGCGGCTGGACTCATCCGTGACGTCTGCAATGTAGGCTTGAGCGACGACGATGTTTGAGCTCATCGCGCCGCCCAGAATGCGCGAGAGGAGAATGAGCCAGAGCGAATCGCAGAAGGCCGGAACGAGCATCATGACCGCAAGGCCGAAAATGCCCGTCAGAAGAACCGGACGGCGCCCGAGACGGTCGGATATGGCTCCGATCGCAGGGGCGGAAAAGAACTGCATCAGGCCGTAGCTCACCATGATGGCGCCGTACCAGGACGCCTGAGCATCGGGAGAGGATGCGAGCGTGCCGATGAGCCGCGGCAGCACCGGGATGATGAGCCCGATGCCCAGCGCGTCAAGAAACACGCAGGCAAGGACGAAGCCTGCGGCTGGCGTTCTGACCATGAAAGAGGACCGAAAAGCAGGTGAGTGAAGAGGAAATAATAGCCGGACAGCAATCCTCCTATGAATTCAGGTGATTTGCCTATTAAAACTGATGCAAATCAGAATAGATCCCTTCTCTCAACATTTCAGACGGGTTGAGGCGAGGAATATCGGGAGGATGACTCAGGCGCTTCCCTCGATCCCCTGCTAGTGTTGGGAGAGCAGTCTATAAAGACGTGCGCGCCTCTATGCGGAAAGCGCTCAGGCCTCTAGCGGACTGCTGAACATTTGAAGATGCGGACGCAGGGCAAACTCATCCGCATTCCAAGAGAAAAATATCAGAGCGGTTTTTTCTGCGGCTCCGAAGCGTTCGGAGAGGATCCTCAATCATTGCAGCAGATTCCGCCAGACGATCGGGTCTCACTTTTCCCCGAATCCGGAGCACTAGTTTATGAAGCGCGTTTTCCAGTTTGCGATGCCGTTTCTTCAGGCCTCGCTTGTCAAGCAGATCGTAGTCGGCCTTGTGCTAGGCATAGCGCTCGGCCTTACCTTTCCTGAAGTCGCCAAGAGCGTCGGCCTCCTGGGCAGCCTCTTTGTCGCAGCACTGAAGGGCGTGGCGCCGATCCTCGTCTTCGTGCTGGTGATGTCGTCGATTGCCAATCAGCAGATCGCAGGCGACCGCCACATCAAGCCGATTGTCGTTCTTTACCTTCTCGGCACTTTTGCTGCCGCGCTCATTGCGGTAGGCGCAAGCTTCCTCTGGCCGACGTCCATTGCACTTACCGTGACGGATCAGGCGGTTTCCGCGCCGAGCGGCATCATGGAAGTCTTCCGCAACCTGCTGCTGCAGGCTGTCGATAATCCTGTAAACGCCATCAGCAAGGGCAATTACATCAGCATTCTCGTGTGGGCGATCGCCATGGGCGTGGTGCTCCGCCATGCGCACAGCTCCACGCGCGAAGTGCTGTTCGATGCCGCCCGCGCGGTGGAATTCATCGTCCGCCTCGTCATTCGCTTCGCTCCCTTCGGCATTTTCGGTCTTGTCGCCTCCACGCTTGCAACGACCGGGCTCGAAGCCTTTGCCGGCTATCTGAAGGTGCTTGCGGTGCTCGTCGGCACGATGTTCTTCATCGCGCTTGTCGTCAATCCGTTCCTCGTCTGGCTCTGCATTCGCAGGAACCCGTATCCCTACACGCTGATGACGCTGCGTGAATCGGGCGTTGCCGCTTTCTTCACCCGTTCGTCCGCAGCCAATATTCCGGTGAATCTTGAGATCTGCCGTCGTCTTGGCCTTCCGGAATCCACCTATTCGATCTCCATTCCGGTTGGCGCCACCGTCAACATGCAGGGCGCCGCGATCACGATTACGGTGCTTACGCTCGCGGGCGTCCATACGCTCGGCATGCCGGTAGACATCCTTTCGGCCATCTTCCTCTCCTTTGTGGCTGCGATCTGCGCGGCAGGCGCCTCCGGCGTCCCGGGGGGATCGCTCATGCTGATTCCGCTTGCCTGCGGTTTGTTCGGCATTGATCAGAACACCGCCATGCAGGTGGTTGCGGTCGGCTTCATCATCGGCGTGGTGCAGGATTCCTGCGAAACGGCGCTTAACTCTTCGGCCGACGCGCTCTTTACGATTGCCGCCTGCAAGCGCGCCGAACGGCTGCAGGGAAAGGAAGAATAATTTTTTCCTGATTCCGGCATAAATCCGAGAACGCCCTGCCGCGGGATTGCTGCGGCAGGGCGTTCTTTTAGAATGCAGAGCTTCGTAGTTTATTTTCCTGGTCAAATATTCATGCGCCGCTATTCATCCGCTTTGGAAGCGCTTCAGCAGGTCTTCGGATATGACGCTTTCCGCGGATTTCAGAAAGAGGTTGTTGAGACTGTTGTGAACGGCGAGGATGCGCTTGTGCTCATGCCGACGGGCGGCGGGAAAAGTCTCTGCTATCAGATCCCGGCGCTGCTGCGCGACGGCGTGGCCATTGTGGTTTCGCCGCTGATTGCGCTCATGCATGATCAGGTGGATGCGCTCGAGGAGCTTGGCGTCCGGGCGGCATATCTGAATTCGACGCTCCTGCCGGAAGAGGCTGTTGAAGTCAGAAACCAGGTCCGGCGAGGCGAAATCGACCTGCTTTATGTTTCGCCGGAGCGGCTCCTGATGTCCTCCATGCTCTCTTTTTTGAAGGAGCTTCGGATTTCTCTCTTTGCGATTGACGAAGCGCACTGCGTGAGCATCTGGGGCCATGACTTCCGGCCGGAATACAGCAAGCTTTCGATCCTGAAGGAGACCTTCCCTCAGGTGCCGAGAATTGCGCTCACCGCGACGGCGGATCAGAAGACGAGAGAGGAGATAGTGGAAAAGCTCCTCCTCAATCCGCGCAAGTTTATTGCGAGCTTTGACCGGCCCAATATCTTCTATCGGATTGTGGACAAGCACAATGTGAAGGAGCAGGTCGCGCACTTCATCCGCACGGAGCATCCCGGCGAGTGCGGGGTTGTTTACTGTCTCGCGCGCAGCACCTGCGAGGACGTCTGCGAATTCCTGCAGGCGAGAGGCGTGCGTGCGGTCTTCTATCATGCCGGACTGTCTTCTGAGGAGCGTGCCGCGCGCCTTGCGCTCTTTCAGCGCGAGGATGATGTCGTCATGGTGGCGACCATCGCTTTCGGCATGGGCATTGATAAGCCCAATGTGCGCTTTGTCGCGCACGTGGATATGCCGAAATCGATAGAGGGATATTTTCAGGAAACCGGGCGTGCCGGCCGCGACGGACTGCCTTCCGACGCCTGGATGGCGTACGGGCTTCGGGATGTGGTGAGCCAGCGCAGGTTTATTGAGCAAAGCGACGCCGACGAGCTCTATAAGCAGCTCTCCACGCAGAAGCTTGATGCCATGCTTGGACTTGCCGAAGCCTGCGACTGCCGCCGGGTGCGGCTCCTCGCCTATTTCGGCGAAAAAAGCGAACCCTGCGGGAAATGCGACAACTGCGTCAACCCGCCGAAAATCTGGGATGCAACGCTTGCGGCTAAAAAACTCATCAGCTGCATCTGGCGCATTCAGCAGAAGTCCGGGACAAGCTTCGGCGCAAAGCATGTCATCGACGTGCTTGTCGGCAAGGAGACCGAGCGGGTACTCTCCTGCGGTCATACTCAGTTGAGCACCTGGGGGATCGGCAAGGATCTCAATGATCAGCAGTGGCGGGCAGTGCTGCGGCAGCTGATTGCCCGGCATGTGGTGTGGGTCGATGCCGAGCGGCACAATGTACTGAGGCTCGGGCAGCTCGCCAACAATCTGCTTCGCGGGGAAATCCGGGTTGAGGTGCGCCGCGAGGTGATCGATCAGCCGGAAGGAAAATCTCACCGGGCGCAGGCCAGGGCTTCAAAAGATGAAATCCTGGCAGGTCTCGGCGGAAGCGCCCGACAGATCTTTGAAGCCCTTAGAAAATGGAGGCTCGAGACGGCGCGCGCCCTCAATAAGCCTCCATATGTGATTTTCCCTGACCGCACGCTTCTTGAAATCGCACGCAGAAAGCCTGTGACGCTTGACGCCATGCTCGGCATTCCCGGCGTCGGCAGAAGAAAGCTTGAAAGCTATGCCGAGGAGATCATCAAAATCGTGCGTGCGGAGTGCTGACCGGAAGGCGCTTCGCTTCAGGCTTTCGGAGCCGTTACGCGGGGCTTCTGCTTTCTGTTGGCCAGAATGCGGTCAAAAAGGGAATTGGGAATAAGCCGCATGATTTTGGCGAGCACGCCCATCTGCCAGGGAATGACGCGGTAGGTCGTGCGCTCCGTAATGGCTTTTACCGCTTCGCGGGCAAAATCATCAGGCTCCATGATGAAGGGCATCCTGTAGGGATTTTCTGCAGTGAGCGGCGTCCGTACAAAGCCCGGGCAGATGGTGCTCACGAGAATGCCGTATTTCTGCAGTTCGATGCGCAGGCTCTCGCAGTAGGTAATGACGGCGGATTTGCTCGCGCAATAGGCTTCGGAGCCGGGAAGCCCCCTGATGCCGGCGACGGAGCCCATCCCGACGAGCTGCCCGTAGCCGCGCGCCTTCATGGGTTCAATGAAGGGATGGAAGGTGTAGGCCATGGCGAAGACATTGATGCGGTAGACGGCTTCGAGCATGTCGAGGTCTTCTTCGAACTCCGTTTTGACGCCGTGCGAAATGCCGGCGTTGGCAATGACGAGCGTCGTGCCCCCCGATCGGCATTCAAACTCCCGGGCGGCAGCAAATATTTCCTCACGATTGGTGACGTCGGCCGGAAGAACGAAGTGGCGCTTCAGGCCGCCGTTCAGGGAGTCTGCAAGCTCTTCAAGTCGATCGCGGCTTCGGGCCACCAGGCCAACGGTGGCGCCGCGGGCTGCGTAGGCGCGTGCAAGCGCTGCGCCGATGCCGCTTGAAGCGCCGGTGATGAAAACATTGAGCACAGGAAAACCTCTGGATATAAAAAGAGGCGTTTCGGATGACGGCTCCGAAACGCCCCGTCTTTAATGGGAAAGGAAAGACGAATCAGCGGCGCTGAGCACGAACCTGATCAACGAGATACGAGATGCAGGCCGGAGTCGCTTCACGCGTGCCGACAAGATGGGGACCGGTGGAATAGATGCCGCCCACGCCGATCATCGGCGTGCTGTCAATCTGGTAGCTGTTCCAGTACTGCGTCGCCTGGCGGGACTTGTTCATGACGCTGAAGGAGCGCATGGTCTGCTCCCACTTCTTGCCGTCGACGCCGGCCTTCGTCATGAAATCGAGAATATCGGGGGCGGGATTGTCGTAGTTGTAGGGATGCTCCTGATAAATCACGCTCTCGAAGAACTTCATGTGAAGCTGGTCGAGGAGGCCGAGCGCTTCAAGCGCAAAGTAGGTCTGCGTGAAGGGCAGGAATTTCGGCTGCCAGGCAACCGGGCACACGCGGATGGTCACGTCCTTGGGGGCGGTCTTGGCCCACTTTTCAAAATGCGGCGCAAACTGCAGGCAGTGCGGGCAGGTATAGGCGAAGAATTCCACGACTTCGATTGTGTCGCGCGGCGTGGGCGCCGGAGGATTCACGATGAGGTATTCCTTACCGGCGGTATAGGTCGGCGCGGCAAGAAGGGAACCGGAAGCCGGGGCGAGCGCTGCGGCGAGAACAACCTGGCGACGAGAAAGCATTGTGCGTAATCCTTTTTGAATGTGCAGTTCCGAAGGGGTGTTTACTGCTTGTCCTGAACAATAACAGGATTCAGTCCCTGATCAGAAAGACTGTTGAGGACTTCCTGAGCGGCAGGGCGGGAGGCAAAGGGGCCGACGCGGACCCGCCAGTATGAACCAGACTGCCGGATTTGCGCGCCGATGCCCTGCATGGCAAGGGTGGCGGCACTTGTTTCTGCATCACCCTGCTTCGAGAATGATCCCACCTGAACCCAGAAGTTTTGAGCTGAAGAAGGAGCCTTTTCTGTTTCAGAAGTTGAATCCCTGGCCACGGTAACAGTACGTACGCTTCCTGTTTCCTGGTCGGAGCTGCCGGCATCGTTTTGCTGATTAAGCCGTGCATTGGGATCCACTCCGCCCGCGAGCTTCGCGGCGGGATCCACGTCAGCAGTCACGCGGTCGACCTTATCGACGAAAGGCACCGGACTTTTGGCAATGACCAGCATTGCGCCTGCTGCGATGCCGAGACCGGTAACCACGCCGATGAGAAAGCCGGCAAAGCCGGCAGCGAATCCGCTTTTAGCCACTTCAAGGCTCCCAGACCAAGTTATTCAGACTTTTCTTCTTCAGCCGGTTCCTCTTCGCGGCGGCTCATGCGCTCAGGGGCGGAAATGCCGAGAAGACGAAGACCATTGCCAAGGACCTGACGGGCGGCGGCAAGAAGCGCGAGACGAGCATTGCGTTCGGCATCATTTTCAACCACCACGCGTTCGGCGTTGTAGAAAGCATGGAACGCGGCCGCAAGGTTCTTGAGGTAGTAGCAGAGCACGTGCGGCGCATGATCGCGTGCAGCAACGCGCAGCGTCGTCGGATATTCCGCAATGGCGCCGATGAGCGCTTCGCTCGCCTTGGAACTGAGCGGCGAAAGATCGATTTCGGCAAGCTTGTCGTTCGCGGGCACGGCATAACCCTGTTCGGCGGCGTTTGCGAAAACCGAGCAGATGCGCGCATGAGCGTACTGCAGATAGTAGACCGGGTTTTCGTCGCTCTTTTGCTGAGCGAGCGTCACGTCGAAGACGAATTCTGCATCGGCCTTGCGCGAAACCAGGAAGTAGCGGGCGGCGTCGCGGCCGGCCCAGTCGACCAGATCGCGTAGCGTCACGTAATTGCCCGAGCGCTTGCTCATCTTCACGGGTTCGCCGTCCTTGATGACGGAGAGCATCTTATGAAGGATGTATTCCGGGAAGGTCTTGGGAATTGAGATTCCAAGGACGCCCGACGCGGCCTGCAGGCCTGCGCGGACGCGGGCGATGGTGCCGTGATGATCCGTGCCCTGAATGTTTACAGCCTTGGTGTAGCCGCGGCTGAACTTGTTGAGGTGGTAGGCGACGTCCGGCACAAAATAGGTGTAGGTGCCGTCGGCCTTTTTCATCACGCGGTCCTTGTCGTCCGTAAGACCGTTCCCGAGGTCCTCGAACGATGTGGTGCGAAGCCAGAGCGCGCCATCCTTTTCGTAGGTATTGCCCGAGTCGATGATCGCCTGAACGGTTTTCTGAACCGCGCCGGTGGAATACAGCGAGGATTCGAGGAAGAAGTTGTCGAACTTCACGCCAAGCGCTGAGAGGTCGTCGTCCTGCTCGTTGCGAAGGTAGGCGACGGCATAACGACGCACGAGATCCGTGTCCGTGTAGTCGCCGGAAGATTCAATGACGCCGCCGGCATGCGGATGGACGGGCTTCTTGTCAAGGAAATCGCGGGCGATCGAAATAATGTATTCGCCGTGATAGGCATTTTCAGGAAGCTCGATGGCTTCGCCCTGAAGCTCCCGGCAGCGCAGCTGCACGGAGTGCGCGAGGTTCCCGATCTGAACGCCCGCATCGTTGTAGTAGAACTCGCGGGAAACCTTCCAGCCCTGAGAGCTGAGAAGATTGGCAAGCACGTCGCCCAAAGCGCCCTGACGCGCATGGCCCAGGTGCAGGGGGCCGGTGGGATTCGCTGAAACGTACTCGAGAAGGACCGATTCGCCTTCATGCTCGCGGTTCGTGCCGTATCTCTCGCCCTGACGAAGCACTTCGCCGATGATCGCCACGCGGGCATTCTGAGCAACGCGAATGTTGATGAAGCCGGGGCCGGCGATCTCGACCGTGTCTGCCGTCTGGGAGAAGGCGGGATCAGCCTTCATGGCGGCAACAAGCTCTTCGGCGATGGCGCGCGGATTTTTCTTCAGGCGTCGGGCCAGCTGCAGAGCGCAGGTGCAGGCGATGTCGCCGTGCGTCGGATCCTTCGGGCGCTCAAGCGTCACCGGAGCATCTTCTGCGCCGAGTTTAGCGAGAGCTCCGGCGATGAGCTTCTGAATGGCTTCTTTCTGATTGTCGAGCATGGGAGAGAACGGACTTCTAAGTTTTGCGGGCGCTGACAGGGCTCTGAGATCAAAGGCGCTTGTCGCGCTCGATCCAGGCGTAGGCCGAATGATTGTGAATGGATTCGAAGTTTTCCGCTTCGACGCGGTAGGCGACGACGCGATCGTCGGCGTTGAGGACCTTGGCCATGTCGCGCACGAGGTCTTCGACAAACTTCGGATGATCGTAGGCGTACTCGGTGACGTACTTTTCATCCGAACGCTTCAGGCGCGACCAGAGCTGGCAGGAAGCAGCGTTTTCCGCAATGGCAACCTGCTCTTCAAAGCTCATGGGAGCGGAAAGAATAAGCGAGCTCGTCAGATGCGAGCGCTGATTATGAGCGCCGTAGCGGGAGATTTCCTTCGAGCAGGGGCAGAGGCTTGTCACCGGCGCAAGGGCTTCCTGGCGCACGGTTACTTCACCATTGACCGATGTGGCGATGAGCGCGCACTGATAATTCATGATGCTCTCGAGCTTGCTCACGGGCGCGATTTTGCGCACGAAGAAGGGAAAGCGAATTTCGATCGTGCCGTCCTCGGCATGAAGGCGCTCGAGCATCTCCGTGAAGAGTCGGCGCATGAGATCTGCATCAAGGGGTTCGCTTAGTTCCTCCATGAGCGCGATGAAGCGCGACATGTGCGTGCCCTTTTTGTCGGCAGGGAGCGAAACGGTCATGGTGATGTCGGCGACCGTATGCTGCGGTGCGTCGCGGCCGGCGACAATAACCGGCAGGCGGATGCCGCGCACGCCGACGCGATTGATGGCGATGTTGCGCTCATCTTCGGAGGACTGTACGTCCGGGAGAGTTGTCTTGTTTTCAGCTTCCATGGCGAAAGTCTTTTCTTTTATTTGGTGCGGACTGACGTTGCCGATCAGGATGATGGTCCCCGCAGTCCTTTGAATGACTTCATGCACGCGTCGGCTGGTTCGGCGTGAACGAGACGGCGGCCAGAGGCACGCGCGCAGATACCGGAAAAAACCTTAAGGGGTTTTTCCTTGAGTTGGGAGGCTATCTTACTAGAGGTGCGCAGTGGATGCGCCCGCAGAGCGTGGGCCTAACTATGTAGACAGATACGATTTATTGCATATTTCTGCCGTCTGCAATGATTTAGAGGTCGCGGAAGGTCTGAGAACGTGAAATATGCCGCTCATGCGCCCGATATACTTTTGGCACATGATGCTGATAGAAGGAAGCAGGAAAGCCTCCCGCAACGAGCGTCATAGAGTAGAGAGACAACGATGCCAGTATTTATTTTTCCCCCCAGCGGCGGCGGCAGCCCCATCCTGAGTTTCTTGGTCGGACTCGCCACCCTTGCCATTCTCATAGGTCTCGTGATTTTCTTCCTGCCGCTCATTGCCGGCATAGTTATTGCCGTCATTGTGCTGATTGCGGCTGTGTATTGCTGGGGATGGCTTAAACGCAAGTTCGGCTGGGAGTCCGAAGAGGAAAAAGCTTTCCGGCAGGTGATGGAAAAGGCCGAAGCCATGGCGCGCTCTCAGTATCACGGGGGCGGTACTGTTTATGAGCGTGAGGAGATCCGAATTTCTTCCCCTCAGCGACCCGGAGATCGCCGCCGCGTAATGAAGGATGTTGAGGATATTGAGGAAACGCCTGTGACCCCGAAGGATTCATCGAAATCCTGAGGCAGAAGGCTGAATCCCTGATTTGTATTCCCGGGCGTACAGTTTGCGAATCGCAGCTGTGCGCCCGAATTGCATCAGAGGAGCGGTGAAATCAGGAAGGAAGCGCCTTCGCGCAGTCTGTCCGAAAGCGGGCGATTGCGCCAGGCGTCGGCCTCAAGCTCCCTGCAGTGCGTTTCATATTCGGCATGGAGCGCAGAAAGGTCGCGTACGAACGCCTGGTCGAAAATCGCCATCATCAGCTCAAAATTGAGGTGCAGGGAGCGATTGTCGATATTGAGTGTTCCGAAAACAGCAAATTCATTGTCTACGGAAATGGATTTGGTGTGCAGGAGTCCTCCCTCATAGAGAAGAATCCGCACGCCCGATTCAAGAAGTTCGTCGAAATAGCGCCGCATGGCCCAGCCCGTAGCGGGGCTGTCGCACTTTTCCGGCACGATGAGCGTCACGGAGACGCCGCGCAGCACCGCATTAAAGAGCGCGCAGACTACCGATTCCGTCGGAATGAAATAGGGCGTGGTGATGGTCAGGGTATGTTCCGCGCGGTTGATGGCTTCAAGCACCAGCAGAAGGTTGCGGTCGCCGTTGGCATAAGGCCCGGACGGTACGGTCGCGATAACGGCGTCTCCGACATTAAGCGCCGATTCCGCGGCAAAGGTTTCTTCGAAATCCGTGAGATCGCCATCGGGCTGAAGCGCCCAGTCGAATTGCCAGACTGCGGCAAGCGCTCTGACGGCGGGACCTTCGACCCGCACCATCGCGTCGACCCAGGCCCCGACAACGGTAGCTTCCGCATAGCTTCTGGGATCGATCATGTTGAAGCTTCCCGTATAAGCGACTTTATTGTCGATCACCACGGTTTTGCGGTGAAGTCGGATGTCAGCGCGCTGCAGGCCGAAGAAGCGAAGGAATTTCATGGGGAGTGCAGCAGCGATGACAATGCCTTCGCGTTCGAGGAGTTTCTTGGCGTCCGAGCGAAGAAAAACACGCGAACCAAAGTCATCAACGAGAAGCCGTATGCGCACGCCCCGCCTCGCGGCTGCAATAAGGGATCGAGTTATTTCCCGAATCTCCCCGCCGTCTTCCCAGATGTAGAACTCCATGTCGATGGATTCGCGCGCTGCTGCGATGTCCTTATGGAGGGATTGAATGGTTTCAGCGGAGGACGCCCTGAGGAGCGCGGAAGAACCGGTGGCAAGCGGCATTCCGGCCAATTTTGCTGCGAGCCGCAGCAGCGTGCGGTGGCGGGCAAGATGCCGGGGGAGGGGCCCGAGCGGCGTGAGCTTATGCTGAGAGAGCTGGCCCCAGCGTTCAATAGCTGCTTGCAGACGCTTGGCTCTGAGCCTTCCGATTGGCCGTTCGCCGAAGGCAAGGTAAAGAAGAAAGCCGAAGTAGGGAAGGATTGTGGTCAGCAGAATCCAGGCAAAGGCAGAACCTGGCGGATGCCGCGTCAGCATGACGCGGACAATGACGCTGAGAACGATGAGCAGCTGCAGGAGCGCAGCCAGCGCACTCCATAGCGTGAAGCTTTCTGGGATTGCCATAAAAAAATAATCCGACAAGAATGTCGATGATATTAATGAAATCTGCCGGGGTTAGGGCCTTCGGAAAAACGAAATCAAGGAACTTTTTTCATTTCAGCTCTTGACAGAATCTAAAAAAGCCGTAATAATTCGGTCCTCTCGCTACGGAGGGGTGCCCGAGTGGCTAAAGGGGGCAGACTGTAAATCTGTTGGCTTACGCCTACGATGGTTCGAATCCATCCCCCTCCACCAGCGAAACTTGCGACGAACAAGCATTAGCGCCGCAAGCTCCTAAAAGCGGAGCGGAATGACTAGTTCTCGATCCTGAGCGGGTGTAGCTCAATGGTAGAGCAGAGGCCTTCCAAGCCCCCGACGAGGGTTCGATTCCCTTCACCCGCTCCAGATAAATTGCCCATGTGGCTCAGTGGTAGAGCACTCCCTTGGTAAGGGAGAGGTCATGCGTTCGATCCGCATCATGGGCACCAGAATTCCTTTCTACGTCCAATCTGATCCGACCTATCCTAAGGCGGATCTTTGTTCATTCAGGAGCCGACAATGGCCAAGGAAAAATTTGAGCGTAAGAAGCCGCATGTGAACGTGGGCACGATTG
>NZ_CALDXB010000019.1 GCF_937923675.1 uncultured Sutterella sp.
TAAAACTATACAGGGCTGAGCTTCAATAAATATTTGTAATCGTCAGCCCTGGGCTACACTCTCGAGTGCACGCACTTTCCGCATGGCCGATTCATGTTGAGCTCAAAGCTATCCGCCGCACTTTCCCCGCGCTCCATCGCCGTCATCGGTGCAAGCAGCAATCCGGGCAGCCGCGGCTATTACGTCTGGCGCTCCGTCCTCCTTTCGACGGGACTCGAACGCCTGTGGGCGGTAAATCCCAAATACCGCTTCATCGGCGAGCGCCCCTGCTTTGCGGATGCTTCCAGAATTCCGACGGACAAGATAGACCTTGCCATCCTCTGCGTAGGAAGAAAGCACCTTCCAGCCGCACTCAGGCAGCTCGCCGACAAGCCGCCCGAAGCGGTGCTCTTTGCACCCCAGGAGGAAGGCCCGCTCTCCGACCGCTTTGAAATTGAAGATCTCCTCGAATCAGCCCGCGCGATGGGGGCAAGACTCATCGGCCCCAACTCCATCGGCATCCTGAATCCCGCCAAAGGCATCAATGCAAGCTTCTGGCCTCGCATGCCTCAGCCGGGCGGAATTGCGCTCATTACCCAGTCGGCCATGGTCGCGACGGGGCTCATGGATCATGCAGAGGAATCGCGCCTCGGTTTTGCCGGCATCATCAACACCGGACTCGAAGCCGACATCAGCATGGCCGAGTGCATTGAATGGTTCTCTGCGAATGCCGCTGCCCGCGTGATTGCAATTGAAGTTGAGGCGCTGCGGAACCCAAGAACCTTTGCGTGCGCCGTGAGAAAAGCCTCCCAGACAAAGCCCGTCATCGTGCTTCGCGCCGGTCCGGGGTCAGGCTATGCGGGCGACAGACTCGCAGCCGGCCGCTTCGGCACGGATGCGGGCGACGACAGAGCATTCGATGCGCTTCTTGCCGCTTCCGGCGCCCTGCGCGTGCGCTCCTATGAGGAATTCTGCGCCGCCGCAGCAGCCTTTTCCTCGGGCACGCTTCCGGCCGGCCGTTCTGCCGCCATCATCGCCAACGACAGCGGCGTAGCCGCGCTCGCGGCCGATGCCGCCGACTCCGCGGGGATCCTCATCCGGGGACTTTCCAATCGGACCATTCAGGCGCTCCACAAGGCGCATCCGGAAGAACACATACCCGTCAACCCCGTCGTCCTCGGCGCAAGCGCTCCCGGAGAACGCTTTGCCGGAACCCTCAGCATGGTGCTTGACGACCCTGGGATACACGGCGCCGCCGTGGTTGTCGGTCCGAGCCCGGTCTCAACGCTCGATCCGACGCTCTCTGAAATCGCCCGCGCAGCCATGAAGACCTATAAGCCGGTCTTCGTCTCCTGGATCTCCAGCCGCAGCACGCCGGTCGTACGCCGGCAGCTCGCGGCATTCCCTGATTCGCGCATCATCCCCGTACGGACGCCCGAGCTCGCAATGCGCGCCTTCGGTCTTCTTGCGGAACGCGAGGACCTCATCCGAGAGCGACGCTCGCCGCCTCAGCACGGCAGGAGCTCCCTCAAAAAAGAGGAGCTTGACGGCATCCGCACGCTTTTTGAGCATGTCCTTCATTCAGGACGCCATGTGCTCGGACCCCGTGAAGTTCGCGAACTCATCAGCGCGCTCGGGCTTCTGCCGGTCCCGGCAAAGCTCACCACGTCGCTTGCGCAGGCAATTGATGCCGCAAAGGAAATCGGCTGGCCCGTCGCCATCAAGGCCGTCAGCGAAGGACTCGGAAGCCGAAGCGCCTCGGGTCTCGTTTTTCTTTCCATTTCGGGCCCGGACGACCTGGCTCAGGCCTGGGAAAAGCTCACGGCAAATCTTGAGGATTTTTCTCCTCTTGCCCGTCCCGAAGGCGTGCTGGTCGAAAAAATGGCGTCCCACTCCCTTGAGCGCGAGCTGAGGCTTTCCATCAGGCTCGATGCCGTGCTCGGCCCCGTCGTGGAGTTCGGCGGCGCCGGTCTCGCTTCTTCCCTCTACGGCGACTGCGCCGTAGGGCTCCCTCCCATTTCCCGTCTTGCGGCCGAACGAATCGCCAGAGCACCGAAAGCAGCCCTCGCGCTCGGCGACTACCGCGGTCTTCCGGAAATCAACTGGGAGACGCTTTTCAGCGCGATCTGCCGGCTTTCGGATCTCGCCGCTGCGGTTCCGGCGCTCCGGGAACTCCGTCTTGAACCGGTGGTGCCTGTGCCCGAAGGCCTTCTCGTGCTCGACGCTGAAGCAGCGCTTTATGATGCGCCGCTCTCCGCCGACCGCAGCTTCAGCCATCTCGCGCTCCAGCCCGCCCAATGGGAGCTCCTGCGCCCCATCGAGCTTCGTTCCGGAAGGACGCTCTATCTGCGCGCACTCATTGAAGACGATTTCCCGCTTCTGAAGGACTTCATTCAGGAGCTCTCGGAAACCTCCCGCTACTATCGCTTCCACACGAATGCCGAGCTATCCGACGAGCGCATTGCAGAACTCTGCCGTCCGGACTGGTCGGCAGGCGGCGCCTGGGTCCTTGCCGAGTCGCCGGACAGGTCCGCGCGCATCGCCGCCTGCGGACGCTGGTCGTCGCTTGCCGCAGGTGAAGCGGAATTCGGCATATGCGTGCGCGACGACATGCATCGCCTCGGCATCGCCCGCAGGCTTCTTCACTGGCTCGAATCCGAAGCATTCCTCGAGGGTTTCCATAAAATGACGGGCTACGTTCTGCGCGGCAACGAACCGATGGAAAGCTTCATGCGGTCAAGCGGCTACGAAGCCGCTCCCGCTGAGGCGGTTTCCCCGACGGTTGCCTGGAGCAAAACGCTCCGCAACTCCTGAAACAATTGAAATCATGAGCATTCAGACCACCCTTCAATACGGGATTCTTCATCTCACCATCGACCGCAAGGAGCGGCGCAATGCACTGACGTGCGACATGTTCCGCGCTCTCGCAAAGGCCCTCACGGATGCCGGGAGCGACCCCAAAGTCCGCGTCGTGCTGCTTAAGGGCGCGGGCTCCGTCTTTTCCGCCGGCGCTGACCTTGAGGAGATGCTTGCTGCGCCGGAGGATGCAGAAGCTGCCGCAGGAGAATTTTTCGCGGCCATCCGGGCCTTCACGAAGCCCGTCATCGCTCAGGTGAACGGTCCCTGCGTGGGCGAGGCCTTCACGGCGCTCCTCTACTGTGATCTGGTTTATGCAGGTCCTCATGCACTTTTCTCGCTCCCCTCGGTGGCGCTCGCACGCACGCCGCGCTGGGGCGCCGGCGCCATCATTACGGCTGCTGCAGGGTTCCCCAAAGCCGCTGAAAAGCTGCTTCTTTCCGAGCCCATCAGTGCGGATGAAGCGGAAGCCATGCGTCTCATCACGCGCGTCGTCGAGGACGAGCACCTCGACAATGTCGTCGCCGCCAAGACGGCGCGCCTTGCCGTGCTGCCGCCCCTTGCCGTAGCCGGCACCAAAGCGGTTCTCAAGGCTGCCCGCGGCGAGGAAATTGAGCGAAGCATCCGGCTTGAGGAAGAAATCTATGCCCGCCAGAGCGCAACGCCTGAGGCGGCAGAAGCACTCAAAGCCTTCCTTGAAGGACGGCGCCCGGTCTTCCAGACGGAAGATTAATTTGCACCAAATTGGTGCTTAGGCACCATATCGATGCATTACAAAATGCCCCGCAGACGCAATGCGGGGCATTTTTACTTGTGCGAACCTCATTTCCTCTGCTCCCCTCGTTTGGCACGGCTATTGCTTCAATAGTTATTACAGGTTCGCCCCGATACGTATACGGCACCTGCAGCATTCCAAGAGACCATTCAGAGATCAGGAGCCAGATATGTTCAAGATTTCCCGCCGCACAGCCATCGCCGCTGCCACATGCCTTCTTGCCGCCAGCACCGCCGTGAGCGCGGCAGAACTGACGGGCACGCTCAAGAAAGTTCAGGAAACCGGCTCCATTACGCTCGGCTACCGCGAAAGCTCGGTTCCCTTCTCCTACCTCAATGCCGACGGCAAGCCCACCGGCTACGCCTTCACGGTCTGCCAGCGCGTCGCGGACTCCGTCAAGAAGGAGCTCGGTCTTTCGAAGCTTGACATCAAGTATCAGGCAGTCACCTCCGCCAACCGCATTCCGCTCATCCAGAACGGCACTGTTGACATCGAATGCGGTTCGACCACGAATTCTCTGAAGCGTCAGCAGGAAGCCGCCTTCTCGGTGAGCTACTTCGGCATTCAGGTTTCCGCTGCTGTCTGGAAGTCGAGCGGCATCAAGACGATCGACGACCTCAACGGCAAGACCATTGCGCTCACGTCCGGCACCACCTCCGTTGCGCTCACAAAGGCTTATGAGCGCGCTCACAAGCTCAAGTTCCGCTACCTCATGACGAAGGATTTCGCGGAATCGATGCAGCTTGTCGCCAACAAGCGCGCCGACGCCTTCATCATCGACGACGTGCTGCTCGCCGGTCAGATCGCCAACCTTTCCAATCCGCAGGACTTCACGATCCTCGATGCCGCGCTCTCCGTCGAACCCTACGGCGCCATGTTCCGCAAGGACGATCCCCAGTTCAAGGCTCTCGTCGACAAGACCGTCACCGACATGATCAAGTCGGGCGAACTTGAAAAGCTCTACACGCAGTGGTTCGAGTCGCCGATCCCCCCGAAGAACACCAATCTCAACTTCAAGATGAACTCCTACACGAAGGAGCTCTTCAAGAACCCGAGCGACAAGGGCATCTGATCAGGCCCTGCCGTCTCTGATTGATCTTTTTCAATCCCGGATGCGGTCTGCTAGCACTTTGGCTGCATCCGGGATCTTCTTCAAACGTCACAGACTCCCGCCCCGGACGGAGCTCCCCCTCAGGCGCTTGACTGAGGGCTTCACGGGAAGACCCCCTTGAGCAGAGCCGTCTGAGTTATAAAAAGAGGATTGCGTCATGGCGCTCAATTTCAGTCTGGACTCGCTCCTTGAGCAGTCCCTCCTTACAGAGGACCCCTGGTGGGTCTACATCCTCAACGGCGCCTGGTGGACGATCGGCCTCACCATCGCCGCTTTTGCGCTTGCGCTTCTGCTTGGCATCATCGTCGGCACTCTGCGAACAGCGCCCAATAAATTCGTCCGCGGTCTCTGTGAAGCCTGGATTGAACTCTTTCGCAATATCCCTCTGATCGTCCAGATCTTCATCTGGTACTTCGTCGTCCCCGAACTCGTTCCCTGGTACAAGGACTGGCTCATTGAAGTTGATCCTGCCGTCGGACAGTTCGTTACCGCCTTCATCTGCATGGGGCTCTTTACGTCCTCGCGTATCGCCGAACAGGTCCGCGCAGGCATCTCATCGCTCCCGCGGGGGCTCCCCAATGCCGCGAAGGCGCTCGGCTTCACGACCGTTCAGGCCTATGTCCAGGTCGTGCTCCCGATGGCCATGCGCCTCATCGTTCCGCCGCTCACGAGCGAATCGATGAACCTCGTCAAGAACACCGCCGTCGCCATGACGATCGGTCTCCCGGAACTCACGATGCGCGCCAATGAAATGGGTGAAAACACCTTCACCTTCTTCGCCGCTTATCTGTGGGCCACGATTCTCTACATCATCATCGCTCTCGTCGTGAATCAGCTCATGGCCTGGGTCGAGAAGAAGAGCGTCATTCCCGGCTTCATCGCCGCCAAGTAAGGAGCACCGATCATGTCCGTTGATTTTTCCTCAATCTCCGGCTCGGTGGACTTCCTCCTTGCCGGCGCCGGCTACACCATTCAGCTCACAGCCATCACCGCCGTTCTCGGTCTTGCGCTCGGAACGCTCCTTGCGCTCGCCCGTCTTTCCTCCATCGGCTGGCTTTCGCTCATTGCGCGCCTCTACATCAACCTGATGCGCGCCGTGCCTCTCGTCCTTGTGCTCTTCTGGTTCTTCCTCCTGATGCCGGAAGTGCTCCGCCTCATCTTCGGCCTCGACCATCCGGTAATGATCGGCGCCAATCTGACTGCAATCATTACGTTCGTGCTCTTTGAGGCGGCATACTTTGCGGAAATCATGCGTGCGGGCATCCAGTCGATCGGCCGCGGGCAGTACTTTGCCGCCACCGGCCTCGGCCTGTCCTATGCACAGACGATGCGCTACGTCATTCTTCCGCAGGCTGTGCGCAACATGCTCCCGGTGCTCCTCACGCAGACGATCATTCTTTTCCAGGACACCAGCCTCGTCTACGTCATCAGCGGCAGCGACTTCATGGGCGCAGTCGTTAAGATCGCCCAGCGCGACGGACAGCTCGTTTTGATGTACTCTTTTGCAGCTGCCTGCTACCTTGCAGTCTCGCTTTCGCTCTCAATGCTCATTCGCCGCCTGCAGGCGAAGATGGCTGTCGCTGCACGCTGACACACTAGAAGAAGAGCTCACCCTTAAGGATCCCTCTCATGGCAATGATTGAAATTAAGAACCTCAGCAAGTGGTACGGCAACTTCCAGGTTCTCAAGAACTGCAACGTCAACGTTGAAAAAGGCGAGGTCGTCGTCGTCTGCGGACCGTCGGGTTCAGGCAAGTCGACGCTCATCAAGACCGTGAACGCGCTCGAACCCTTCCAGAAGGGCGAAATCATCGTCGACGGCGTCTCCGTGGGCGACCCGAAGACGGACCTGCCGAAGCTCAGAAGCCGCGTGGGCATGGTCTTCCAGCACTTTGAGCTTTTCCCGCACCTTTCCATCCGCGAGAACCTGATCCTTGCGCAGATGAAGGTCCTCGGCCGCTCCCGCGAGGAATCGCTCGCCCGCGGCCTCAAGCTTCTTGACCGTGTTGGCCTTCTCGCCCATGCCGACAAGTATCCCGGACAGCTCTCGGGCGGCCAGCAGCAGCGCGTCGCCATCGCCCGCGCGCTCGCCATGGATCCGATCTGCATGCTCTTTGACGAACCGACGTCCGCGCTTGACCCGGAAATGATCAACGAAGTGCTCGACGTGATGGTGAGCCTTGCCAAGGAAGGCATGACGATGATGGTCGTCACGCACGAGATGGGCTTTGCCAAAAAGGTTGCCGATCACGTGATCTTCATGGACGCCGGCGAAATCATTGAGAACCTGCCGGCTGAGCAGTTCTTCAGCCAGCCCCATACCGAACGCGCTCAGAAGTTCCTCTCGAAGATCCTTAATCACTGATCTTTACAGAAAAATCCCTGGCGAAAGAAATTCAGGGATTTCCGGACGCTCCGTCCGGTTCCGGCAAAGCGAGCCGGAATCGGCGGAGCGTTTTTCTTTTAAAATAGAGAGTTGCCCTAAATTCTGGAGCTTAACCGCCATGATCGAAACGCATTACGACGCAGAAGCTGCCGTCCGCCTCGGCCGCGATGTCCTTGCGCACGAAGCCGACGCCATTCTTGCCGCAGCCAAGCGTCTTGGCGACACGCCGGACTTTGCCCTGGCCGTGAAGGCCGTTCTCGGCTGCCGCGGCCGCCTCGTCGTTTCAGGCGTCGGCAAATCCGGCCACATCGGCCGCAAGCTTGCCGCCACCTTTGCGTCGACCGGCACGCCGGCCTTTTTCGTTCATGCGGGCGAAGCAGCCCACGGCGACCTCGGCATGATCACGAGCGACGACATCGTGCTCGGCATCTCCTACTCCGGAGAAACGCAGGAGCTTCTCATGATCGTCCCGATCCTGAAGCGCGAGGGAGCGACCCTCATCGCGATGACCGGGAACCCGAATTCAACGCTCGCCAAACACGCCGACCTGCACATCAACTGCCACGTCGAGCGTGAAGCCTGCCCGCTCAATCTTGCGCCGACCTCGTCCACTACCGTAACGCTTGCGCTCGGCGACGCCCTCGCGGTTGCCTGCCTTTCGGCCAAGGGCTTCAGCAAGGAAGATTTCGCAAGGAGCCATCCGGGCGGAGCGCTCGGCCGCAGACTTCTCATTCATGTCCGCGACATCATGCGGCAGGGCGATGCGGTCCCGCGCGTCACGGCGGACATTCGACTTCTTGACGCCATTCGCGAAATCACCGCGAAGCACATCGGCATGACGGCTGTCGTCGATGCTGACGATCACGTGATCGGAATCTTCACGGAAGGCGACCTGCGCCGCCTCATTGAAAAAGTGGGCGATGTCCGCAATCTGGTCATGCGGGACGTCATGACCCCCAACCCGCACACCATCGGCCCCGATGAACTTGCGGCATCCGCCGTCAAGGCGCTTGAAGCGCATCAGTGCAATCAGCTTCTCGTGGTGGATTCCGACGGCAAGCTCCTAGGCGCCCTGCACATGCACGACCTCATGGACGCAAAGGTGATCTGATGACGACGACGCTTGACCGGCTTAAGGAAATCCGCATTGTCGTCCTCGACGTGGACGGCGTCCTCACTGACGGCTCCCTCGTCTTTACCGACAAGGGCGAGCTCGCCAAAAAGTTCCATGTCCGCGACGGCATCGGCATCAAGCTTCTGCAGGCTGCCGGCATTGAAGTTGCAATTCTTACGGGCCGCACGTCAGGGATCGTCGCCTACCGCGCCGACGAACTCGGAATGACGAAGGTTGAGCAGGGAAAGCTCAGGAAGCTCCCTACCCTCAGGAAGATGCTTGAGTCGGCCGGACTCAAGCCGGAAAACTGCGCCTACATGGGCGACGATCTTCCCGACCTTCCCTGCCTCAGAGTAGTCGGCTTTGCGGCTACGCCCAGGGACGGCAGCAGCGAGCTTGACCCCTACATTCACTGGCGCGCTCCGCATGAGGGCGGCCGGGGTGCGGTGCGCGACCTCGCTGAAAAGATTCTTCAGGCCCAGGGACGCTGGGAGGAACTCATCGAAAAGCAGTTCCTCTCTCAGGAGTAAGCGCATGGCTCACCGCCGTCTCATTTTCCGCGAGCGCATCACCGCCATCGTCGGTTCCGTCATCCTGTTCGGCCTGGTGCTTTTGAGCTACTGGTATTCCGTGCAGTCCGAAATTGCCGGACTCAAATACATCCCGAGCGACAAGAGCCCGGATTTTCTCGCCCGCAATGTTTCACTCACGGACTTCGATGAGACGGGCCAGCCCAAATACAAGGCTTTCTCAGAAAATCTGCAGCATTTCTCCGATGAGCGCATGCATGCTGAAAAAGCGCTTGTGCTGTCGCTCGCCCCGGGCGAAGCCGTTGCAAGCGCGCGCGCCGATGAGCTCTGGAGCAACGACGGCATGGAAACGGTGGAATTTTCCGGAAATGTCGAAGTAACCCGCGAACCCTGGGGAACAGAGCCCGAGCTTTACTTCCGAACAAACTTCCTGCGGGCATGGCTCGACACGCTGCGCTTTGAGACGAACGAACCCGTCTTCATGCGCCGCGGCGAGAATACGACCGAATCTGAGGGCGGTGCAATATACGATAATGTGGCCCGCACCATTGAACTCCGGGACCGCGTCACTACGATTCTCCAGCCGAAAAGTCTTTCGGCCGATGCCCCCTGAAGTCCGGACAAACCTGATTCATCCCTGACACCCATTTTCCCGCCTCCCACATCCAGAGGCCATCTACGGAGTCTTTCTTCATGAAGAAGCTTCTCATCGCCGCCATCGCCGCCAGCATTGCCTCCGGCGCCTGGGCGCTGCAATCCGACCGAGAGCAGCAGATCGAGGTTCACGCCGACCAGTTCAACGGCGACGAAGTGAAGCAGACGGCCGTCTACAGCGGCGCCGTAGTGGTCGACCAGGGCTCCATGCGCCTTACGGGCGACGTGCTCGAACTCAGGATTACGCCCAAAGGCTATCGTCAGGCGACAATCACCGGAGCTCCCGCACGCTTTCGCCAGCAGCGCGATCCGGACGCCCAGAACCCGGTGGATGAATGGATGCATGCGGAAGCGAAGCGCATTGTTTACGACGAAGAGACCGACAAGGTGACGCTCACGGGCGGCGCCAGACTCTCGCGCTCGGGAAACGGCGTTGAAAAGGACATGACCCAGGGCGAGCGCATCGTCTACGACATGAGGAATGCCCGCTCGGTCGTGGAGGGCGGCGTCAAGACGGGAAGCGGTCAGCGCGAGCGCGTGACCACCATCATTGCGCCCCGCACGAAGAACGCTCAGCCTGCCCAGCGCGAAGGCGCTCAGCTTCAGAGTGCGCCCTCGCTTTCCGCCCCTGCCAAGCCCTGATCCCATACTCTTCTCCGTCTTGAATTCCAATGGAAGCAACTGACAAACTTCAGAGCGCCGACACCGTCAAGCACACGCTGGTTGCCAAAGGCCTCAAGAAGCACTACGGCTCCCGCCAGGTCGTCAAGGGCGTGGATCTTTCCGTGAAGTCGGGCGAAGTCGTCGGACTTCTCGGCCCCAACGGCGCGGGCAAAACCACCACCTTCTACATGGTGGTGGGCCTGGTTGTTGCCGACGACGGCACCATCGAACTCGACGGCAAGTCGATCATTCACCAGCCGATCTACCGCCGCGCCCGCATGGGGCTCTCTTATCTGCCTCAGGAAGCGAGCGTCTTCAGGAAGCTGACGGTTGAAGACAACATTCGCGCCATTCTTGAGATGCAGCTCAACGACGAGGGCCGCCCGCTTTCGTCCTTCGAGGTTGAGGAGCGGCTCGAAAAGCTCCTTGACGAGCTTCAGATCAAGCACATTCGTACGAATCCGGCGCTCTCGCTTTCCGGCGGCGAACGCCGCCGCACGGAAATCGCACGTGCGCTTGCCGCAAATCCGCGCTTCATTCTGCTCGACGAGCCCTTTGCAGGCGTCGATCCGATCGCCGTGATTGAAATTCAGCGCATTGTGCGCTTCCTTCGTGACCGCAATATCGGCGTTCTCATCACGGATCACAACGTGCGCGAAACGCTCGCCATCTGCGACCACGCATACATCATCAATGAAGGCCGCGTTCTTGCTTCGGGCGAACCGAAATCCATCATCAACAACCCCGACGTGCGCGCCTTCTATCTGGGCGACAACTTCAGCATGTAGGGAGCGTCATGTCGCCGAGCATTTCCGCCTCTCTTGCCGCTCAGCTCGCGCAGCAGCAGACGCTTGCTCCGCAGCAGCAGTATGCGCTCCGGCTCCTGCGCATGAATGCGCTCGAACTCCTTGCCGAAGCTGATCTTGCTGCTGAAGAGAATCCGCTCCTTGAACGCGAGGCGCCGGAAGCAGAGGCGCAGACCGAATCCGCCCCGTCGCTGCACGAGGAAAGCGATGCTGTGCGCGGCGAGGACGAGACGCCTTTCCCTGAGGATCGCGGCCCGCTCGAAAACATTTATTCCGGCTGGTCCGGTTCCGGCGCAGAACATGCCGACGAGACTCCTGCAGTGGAGCGCGTTGCGGCGGAATCGTCGCTGCGCGACGACCTCATTGCTGAACTCAACTCCCTCAATACCGATGAACTGACGCATGAGCTCGTCATCTCGCTTATTGAGGAACTTGACGACTCCGGCTTTCTGCCGCAATCGCTCGCTGAAACTGCCGAAAGCCTCAGAAAAATTATTTCTGCACCGCTCGAGGCCTGGAAGAAAGCCCTCGCGCTGCTCCAGACCTTCGATCCTCCCGGGGTCGGCGCCTCTTCTCCGGCAGAAAGCCTCGCGCTCCAGGTCCGCCGCCGCATGGAATCGGGATCCGTCGACGAAGAGACCGGCGAACTTCTCATCGAACTCATCCTGAAGCACCTCAGGGAAATTGCGGCCGATGACAGCAAAGCGCTCCTCGCGGCAGCGAGCGGCGACAGCGAGAGACTCGGGAGCGCGCTCGCGCTTCTCAAGACCCTCAACCCGCACCCGGCCGCCAACTATGCGAGCGAAGCCACGCAGTACGTCATCGCCGACATTTCCATCCGGCGCGAAGGCGGCCGCTGGCAGGCCTTCCTCAACCCCGGAGCCCAGCCGGGACTTCGGCTTTCCGCCGTCGCTCAGACCATTGCAGTGGATGAATCCACGCCCTTCGGTCGATACCTCTCGGAAGCGCGGCGCCTCATTTCCGGCATAGAAGCCCGGCAGACCACGCTTCTTCGCGCCGCAGAATTTGCGACCGAACGTCAGCAGGCTTTTTTTGAAAAAGGCCGCGCAGCCTTGCTGCCGCTTACCATCGGAGAAGCCGCCGCTGCTCTCGGGCTCTCGGATTCAACCGTTTCGCGCGCAGTCTCAGGAAAATATTTCCAGTGCCCGCTCGGCACATTTGAACTTCGCAGCCTCTTTCTTCTTCCCGCAGTGCAGGCAGTCGATGCGGAAGGCCTCAGCGCATCCGTCACACCTCTGCGCATCCGCGCACGCATTTCTGAACTTATCGCCCAGGAAAATCCTGAAAAGCGGCTTTCCGATCAGGCGCTCACCGATCTGCTTCGCGCCGAAGGCTTTGACATCACGCGCCGCACCGTAGCGAAGTACCGTGATCTTGAAGGCATCCCTACGGCACGTCTGCGCAGGGACAAGACCTCTGTTCTTTCTGAATGACTCTTCTCACACCCTATCTCAAGCTTGAATCCGTCAGGCTTGACCTCAATATCGCCAGCCAAAAACGACTCTTTGAAGAAGCTTCGCTCGCCTTCGAGCGCGCTTACGGCGTGCCGCACGACGAGGCCTTCGCGGCGCTCATGGAGCGCGAGCGAATCGGCTCGACCGCCGTGGGTCACGGCTGCGCCGTTCCGCACGGCAGACTCGCCGACCTCGAAAACCCGGCAATCGTTTTCCTGCGCACCCTGGCGCCCCTCAGAGTGTCCGCGCCCGACAACCTGGGCGTGCAGCTCTTTTTCGCAATTCTTGTGCCTGCGGAGAATCCCGGCGATCATCTTGCGCTCCTCAGGGAAACCGCCGGCATTTTCGGCGACGACAAGACCCGCGAAGCGCTCCTCAGAGCGCCCGATGCGACGAGCTTCCTTGAAATACTCTCGCAGTGGTCTCCCGGATCAGAATCCGGAAAATTATCCTGAGCAAAACCTCCTCTGAGCCGGCCATTCCTGATAAAACGAAGGCGTTCTCTCAACTCCAGAAGCGTGAGGCACCATCATGCAGCTCATCATCGTCACGGGACTCTCCGGCGGCGGCAAGTCGATTGCCGTTCGTCAGCTTGAAGACAGCGGCTTTTACTGCATCGACAACCTTCCGGGCGAATTCCTTCTCCCCGTTGCGAAGAGCCTCGCCGCAAGCGGCACGCGCGCTGCGGCCGTGGCGATCGACGCACGCTCGCACGCGACTTTCGACAAAGCGCTTGAGGCGTTTGAGGAATTGAAGCGCGAAGGATTTGACATGCGCGTGCTTTTTCTCACCGCTTCGAATGAGGAACTCATCCGGCGCTTTTCGGAAACGCGCCGCCGGCATCCTTTAAGCACGCATGCAGAGCATCTCGATCAGGAACTGACGCTTCAGGAAGCCATCCGGCTCGAACGGGCCCTCCTCGCGCCCGTTGCGCAGATCGCGCACGTCATGGACACGAGCCGCCTGCTGCCCTCGCAGCTGCGCCGCTGGGTGCAGCAGTTCATCGGAGCACCGTCCGCCAGGCTGACGCTCACCTTTGAGTCTTTCGGCTATAAGCGCGGTCTTCCCTTCGCATCAGACCTTGTCTTTGACGTGCGGTGCCTGCCGAACCCCTACTACCTGCCGGAACTGAGGCCTCTTACAGGCATGGACAAGCCCGTTGCCGACTATCTCGCCGGACAGCCTCTGGTCGGCGAAATGGTTGCCGACATCGCGTGCTTCATCGAAAAGTGGCTGCCGCATTACACCGCGCAGAACAGGCACTACCTCACGGTATGCATCGGCTGCACGGGCGGCCAGCACCGATCCGTTTATGTTGCAGAAGCGCTCGGCCGGCATTTTGCCAATCGTGCGGGAACGATTGTCCGTCACCGGGCAATCGAAGCCAATACACCTCAGGAAGCAAAGCTTCAGACGGAGTAGCCGGCAACCTGGAGCGCGGCCTTTGCAAGCGTCCGTACGGATGCCGGCATCCCGGGCAATTCATCCCGCCCGGGGAGAAAAGCGCTGTAGCCTTCGGCCTTCAACGTTCCCTCATGAGAAATAAACGCTGCGGCCTGAATGAACAGCCGCTGATGCGTGAGCTCTCGCTGGGAATTCCCCAGGCAAACCGTCTTCCACTCGGCATCAAGGCCAAAATCCGAAGGGAATAACAGCCCCTTCGACTCCTCAGCAGGAATTTCCCGCACGCAGGGTACCCAAAGCCCACGCCAGATTGAGTCGCTGTTCGGGCGCAGCCAAAGTCCTTCAGCAGAAACAGCAAACCCAAGCAGCAGATGCCGCTCTTTTTTCTCGGGAGATTTCTTGGGCTTTGGGAAATCCTCCGGATGAGCATCCGCGGCCCGGCAGAAAGTCCGAACCGGGCACAACGTGCATTTTGGATTCCGTTTACGGCAAATCTGGCTTCCGAGATCCATGAGCCCCTGCGTATAGTCCGCAATCAGGTCGCTTCCGGGCATCAGCGCCTTCGCGCATTGCCGGACCTTTTTTTCAAAGGTCTTTTGACCTATCCGACCGGGAATCATCCGAATCCTTGCACAGACGCGCTTGACGTTGCCGTCAATCATCGGGACCTTCGCCTCATGACTCGTGAAGGCCGCTACGGCCGCTGCCGTTGAAGGGCCAACGCCCGGAAGCGTCAGCAGACTCTTCACGCGTGTCGGAAACTTTCCCCTAAGATTGGTTACGACATGCACTGCAGCGCGCTGCAGATTTCTTGCCCGGGCGTAATAGCCGAGTCCGGCCCAAAGCCGCATGAGCTCATCTTCAGGAGCTTCTGCGAGCGATTCCACCGTCGGGAATCTTTTCAGAAACCTCTCGTAATAAGGGATCACCGTGGCTACCTGCGTCTGCTGCAGCATGACTTCGGATACAAGCCGTTCGTAAGGCGTATCAAAAGCCTGCCACGGCAGCGTGCGTCTGCCGCATGAGCGCTGCCATTCAACAAGCGTGCGGGAAAAGGTCGTCTGTGTCATGAAGGGATCCTGGGGGAATATTGGGGCGCACATTCTCTCATGCAATCCGAAGAAACACCTTGAGACTTTCACGATCGGCGACGCATAAGGTACTGACGCTGCGTCGGCAGATACAATGATCCGACTTAAGCCGGCGCTCCCGGATCCTGCCGGCCACTCCGAAAGAATTACAAAAGGACGCACCATGCCCACGGGCAGATTCAGTTCACTCTCCGCCGCAGTTCTTGCTGCTGCCGCCATGTCTGCAGCGCACGCCATGCCCGGCATGCCGGCAGGACATCCTGCCGTTTCCATGCCCGACCGCACGCTTTTTGAACTCATCGCCGCCGGCGTCGCCATCCATCGCAATGATCCGGACTTTGCCTATGCCGCCTGGATGGATGCAGCGCAAAAAGAGCGCAACCCTGAAATCGCCGAACTCGCCTGGCAGGCGGCTGTAGCCTCCCGGCAGCCAGAAAAAGCGCTCGAAGCTGCCCGACTCTGGCTGCGCCTTGACCCCAAATCCGAAAAAGCCCTTCAGACGATCCTGGCAGATGCAGTTGAACGAAACGATCAGCAGGGAATCCTTGAGACGCTCGCCCGAATGGAAAAAGCACTGTCTCCGGGCGATCAGAAGAAGGGAGACTGGATTGATCGCCTCCTCGACGTGCTCGGCCACACTGCCAAACCGGGAGCAGGTCTTCAAAAACTCAGCGATGCGCTTGCCCCCTATGCCGCCCGCTACCCGAAGCGCGCCGACATCGAGATCGGTTATGCGCAGCTTCTTTCGCGATCGGGAAAAATGGCGCTTGCCTGCACGCGTGCCGAAACTGCCATCCGTCAGGCGCCCGACGATCCTGAACTTTTAGGACGCGCAGCCGACATCTGCTGGCCTGCCGATACGGCAAAGACGCGCGCACTGCTGAATCAGTACCTCAAGCGTCACCCGGACGACAGTCTTGTTCTCCTGATTTCCGGCCGCGTCGAACAGCGTCTCGGCGAACGCGCTCAGGCGCTCGCCACGCTCGACCGCGCCATGAAGAAGGGAACCAGGGATGCCCGCATTGCGCTCAACGCTGGACAGCTTGCCGCGGATCTCAATGACGCCGCCCGAACGGAAAAATTCCTTCTGCGCTATGTGGAGCTTCTGCGCGAGGAAAGCGAAGAGATTGATCTCTCTCGTCTTGAAGTGTGGCTTCAAATGGGCAACGCCGCGCTCATGCAGAAATCGCCCGAACGCGCCGCCGAATATTTCCATGAACTTCAGAGCGGCCCCTTCGCGCTTCAGGCGCGCATCCGCGAGGCGCTGGCTCTCACAGACATGGGCAGGAACGATGAGGCGCTCCTTGTTCTCAGAAAAGCCCGCGAGACGCTCCCTCTGGACGCCGCCGCCCTCTATTCGGCAGAAACAAAGCTTCTTCTCGAACTTAATCGCCGGGATGATGCGGTAAAGCTCATCACGGAAGCCGCAGAAAAGCTCCCGTCAGAACCCGGCATCCTCTATGACGCCGCCATGGTGGAGGAGGAATCCGGGAACACTGCCGCCGCAGAAAAGCACCTCGAAGCGCTCATCAAGCTCAGTCCCAATCATGTCGAAGCGCTCAACGCTCTCGGCTACCTCTGGGCGGACGGCAACCGCAATCTCAGGGAAGCCCGGGAGCTTCTCGAACGCGCCTATAAGGCCGAGCCGCTCAATCCCTTCATTCTGGATTCCATGGGCTGGCTCTGCTACCGGGAAGGACGCCTCAGGGCTGCGGCGGAATTTACGAGCGCCTCCCTCAAGCGGCTCTGGGATGCTGAAGTTTCCGCCCATCTGGTCGAAATCCTCGCACGGGACGGGCGCACCGCCGAAGCGGAAAGAATGCTTGCGGACTATGCGGCCCGCACCAGTGCGGAGGAGGCTAAGACCCTGGCCGACCGACTATCCCTCAAGATGCCATCTCTCCCTGAGACGAAGAAATGATGCAGCGACGCCTCGTCCTTTCCGCCTTTGCCGCAGCGCTTCTTGCTGCCGGATGCGCCGCACCGCTCGCGAATGCGCGAACCTGGAAAGGACGGTTCGCGCTCCGAAGCGCAAAGGAAAACCTCTCCGGTCGCTTTGAACTCACCGATGCCCCGGACCTTCTGAGGCTCGATCTCCTTACGCCGCTTTCGGGCATCCTCGCGCGCATTGAGGAAACTCCTCACGGCGCAGTCTTCATGAAGAGCCTCTCGGATCCGGGAGTCAAGGGCAAAAACCTTGAAGCGCTCATGGAGTCGCTGCTCAGATTCACGCTGCCCGTTCATGACCTTCTCGCCCTCTTGAGAGCGGGGGCGGCAGCCCGGGATCTTTCATCCCGAAACTGGCAGTGCCGCATCCTCTCGAGGCTCCCCGACGGGGCGCCGCAGCGTCTTCGCATCGAGCGCGCCGCACCGGAAGCCCTTCAGGTCACGCTTTTCATTGATGAGGCTCACTGATGACTGCTGTTTCTCAGGCGCCGCGCAGGCTCATCGGGCTTCCGGCACCGGCAAAGCTCAATCTTTTTCTTCATGTCATCGGCCGCCGCGCCGACGGGAAGCACCTTCTCGAATCCATCTTCATACTGATTGATCTCGCCGATGAGCTCGACTTCACGCTCCGCGATGACGGCGCCATCGTTCGTACGGGAGATCTCGAGTGCGAGGCTGAAAAGGACCTCTGCGTCCGCGCCGCTGCCGCCCTCCGGGAAGCCGCAGGGAAGTCCCTGGCGGGCGCGGAAATTCACGTGAAAAAGCACATCCCGGCCGGAGCCGGCATGGGAGGGGGAAGTTCCGACGCCGCAACAACCCTTATTGCGCTCAATCGCCTCTGGGGGCTGGACCTTCCCCGGGAGGAGCTTGCCCGCATAGGCGAAGCGCTCGGCGCCGACATTCCCTTTTTCATCAGAGGGAAAAATGCGTTCGTTGAGGGCATTGGAGAAATCATCACGCCGATGGATGTTCCGCCCGCCGAATACGCTGTCCTCTGGCCCGGACGCGGTGTTTCCACTGCGAAAATTTTCTCTTCCCCTTCCTTGACAAGGGATAGTGAATCCTTGAAAATAGCCATCTTTTCCGACTTACTCCGGAACCGCTGGCCTGAGCTCCCCGGACATAATGACCTGCAGAAAACTGCAGTCGGTCTTGAGCCTGCGATCCTTCAAGCCCTGGACGCGCTTGCGCCCTTCGGCGAAGCCCGCATGACCGGCTCCGGAAGCGCTGTCTTCGCACTGAACAGGACCGGTTCGGCCGACTCTGCATCTCTGATGGAACGCATCCCTGTTGACTGGCGTTTCTTCAGCGTTCGCAGCCTCCCCGAACATCCGCTCTGCGCGTGGACGCGCAGTGCCGAAGAAGAAAGCACAGGGGTGTAGCCAAGCGGTAAGGCACCGGATTTTGATTCCGGCTACCGAAGGTTCGATTCCTTCCACCCCTGCCAGATCCCCGGGATCATCAGAAAACTGATGCCTCGGCGGAGCGCCCTGGCGGACACCCTCGCCAGCCTCAACCCAACCCCAAGTGAGAGCAGAAATCATGGTCCCCATGGTGCCGGAAAGCATGATGGTCTTTGCAGGCAATGCCAATCCCAAGCTTGCCCAGGCCGTCACCGAATATCTCCACATTCCCCTCGGCCGCGCGTCGGTTGCCCGCTTCAGCGACGGTGAGGTCAGCGTTCAGCTGCTGGATACGGTCCGCGGCAAGGACGTCTTCGTTCTGCAGAGCACCTGTGCTCCGACGAACGACAATCTGATGGAGCTGCTGATCATGGTGGATGCGCTCAAGCGCGCTTCTGCCCGCCGCATCACGGCTGCGATTCCCTACTACGGCTATGCCCGTCAGGACCGCCGTCCGCGTTCGGCCCGCGTCGCCATCTCGGCGAAGGTCGTCGCCAACATGCTGCAGTCGGCCGGTGTCGATCACGTCCTGACGATGGACCTGCATGCCGACCAGATTCAGGGCTTCTTCGACATCCCCGTCGACAACATTTACGCCACGCCGGTGCTCCTCGCCGACCTGCACGCCCGTCACCTTGAGAACCCGATCGTGGTCTCTCCCGATGTCGGCGGCGTCGTCCGCGCCCGCGCCATGGCGAAGGCCATCGAATCTGATCTCGCCATCATCGACAAGCGCCGTCCGCGCGCCAATGTCGCTGAGATCATGAACATCATCGGCGACGTGAAGGGCCGCACCTGCATCATTACCGACGACATCGTCGACACTGCCGGCACGCTCTGCAATGCCGCAGGCGCCCTTAAGGAACGCGGCGCGCTCGGCGTTGTGGCCTACATCACGCATCCGGTGCTCTCGGGCGCCGCGATCGACCGCATTACCAATTCCGCTCTGGACGAGCTGGTTGTGACGGATACCATTCCGCTCTCGCCCGCCGCCCAGGCCTGCCCGAAGATCCGCCAGGTCTCCTGCGCGGCCATCATCGGCGAAACCCTCTCGCGCATCGCGCGCGAAGCCTCCGTGAGCAGCCTGTTCGCGGAGTAATGAGCAAAGCGGCGCGGAGTTGGTCGCGATTCCCGCCGCGCTCTTTTTTCTTAATTAATCATCACTCCTGAGGAGTTACCAATGAAAGTCATCGCCACCACGCGCAAGGCGCAAGGTACGGGTGCGAGCCGCCGTCTGCGTCGTGCGGACAAGCTGCCGGGCATCGTCTACGGCGGCAACCAGCCCGCTGCGCCGATCGAGCTCGAACACAATCCGATCTTCTTTGCCCTTCGCAAGGAAAAGTTCCACGCTTCGATCCTGACGATGGAGCTTGACGGCGTCGAGCAGCTCGTTGTTCTGCGCGCCTTCCAGATGCATCCCTACAAGCCGCAGGTCATGCACATCGACTTCCAGCGCATCATGCCGGACGAAGAAGTCACGATGCGCGTGCCGCTGCACTTCTCGGGCGACGAAATCAGCCCGGCCGTCAAGGTCTCGAAGTGCATCATCTCGCACACCGTCTCCTACGTCGAAGTGGCCTGCCTGCCGCGCGATCTTCCGGAATTCATTGAGGTCGACCTCTCGAAGATGGAAGACGGCATGACGCTGCACTCCACCGAGCTCGTGGTCCCGGCCGGCGTTCGCGTTGTCACTGACAGCGTCGTCGCCTCCGTCATCACGCCGGTTGAAGAAGTCGTCACCGCTCCGGCTGCCGACGCCGCTGCTCCGGCTGCTGACGCTGCCGCTGCTGCTCCCGCCGCTGACGCTGCCAAGTAATCCGGCTTTCACAGCCTGATTTACACTTAAGGGCCCGCTCGACAAATTTGCCGGGGCGGGCCTTTATATTTTTCAAAATTCCCGAATGCGGGCAGGCCAGGGGAACTCATCTCTCCCCATTTTTTCTTCCTGCCGCACTTCGCTAAAGACTTTTCTCCTGCTGTCCGCCTCATTCTCCATGACTTTCGAGACCTGATGTGCGAGGCCGTTCAGCGCCATCTCCTACACCGAATCTCAAAAATCATGGCTACATTTGCCGAACTCGGCCTCTCGCCCCAGCTCGTCTCCTCTCTTTCCGCCCTCGGCTTTGAAGAACCCACGCCCATTCAGGAAGCCGCCATTCCGGCAATCCTCAAGGGTTCGGACGTTCTCGGCCAGGCGGCTACCGGCACGGGCAAAACCGCTGCTTTTGCGCTCCCCCTGATCGAGCGCTGGGCGCTCGGACATGAGCCGGGCGAACCCGTCATTCTCGTGCTCACGCCGACCCGCGAGCTCTGCCTCCAGGTCTCCGAATCCTTCCACAGCTACGGCCGAGATGGCGGCATCGTCGTTACGCCCATCTACGGCGGCCAGGAATACGGCCGTCAGATCCGCGCGCTCAAGCGCGGCACGCATGTTGTCGTCGCCACTCCGGGACGCGCACTCGACCACATCAACCGCGGAACGCTTCACCTCGAAAGCATCCAGGCCATCGTGCTTGACGAAGCGGACGAAATGCTCGACCTCGGCTTTGCCGATGAGCTTGACGCCATTTTCGAAGCGCTCCCTGGCCACGTCCAGACGGCGCTCTTCTCCGCCACGCTTCCCCCGCGGATTGCCAAGATTGCCGACGAACACCTTGAGAATCCCGAACGCATTTCCATCGCCCGCGAGGAAACGCCTGAGGGAGAAGCTCCCAGAGTGCCGCAGATCGCCTATGTGGTTCCGCGCAACTACCGCACCGCAGCGCTCGGCCGCATTCTCGACCTGGAAGACCCGGAACTCGCCATCATCTTTGCGCGCACCCGCAACGAAGTCGATGAACTCACCGAAGCGCTGCGCGTGCGCGGCTACAGCGTCGAAGCGCTCCACGGCGGCCTCGATCAGCCTACGCGCGACCGCGTGATGCGCCGCGCCCGCGCCGGGCAGCTCGATGCCATCGTGGCAACCGACGTTGCCGCCCGCGGCATCGACCTCGAAAATCTCACGCACGTCATCAATTTCGGCATTCCGGCTTCCTTCGAAACGTACGTCCACCGCATCGGCCGCACCGGCCGCGCCGGACGCACCGGCACGGCGATCACAATCATCGAGCCGCGCGAACACCGTCAGCTCCGTGCGCTCGAGCGCTTCACGCGTTCAAAGATTGAGATCCGCACGGTGCCCTCGGCTACTGATGTGCAGGCAAAGCGCCTTGAAGTGACGCGCGGCGCCATTGAGGAGCTCCTCACGGAAGGCGACCTCGACCGCTACCGCGTCATTGTCGAGTCGCTCTGCGAAGAGCATGATCCGATGGATGTTGCAGCGGCCGCCGTACGCTATGCCTTTGAAAACGAGGGCGCCGCTGAGGATGAAATGGAAATTCCGGCCTTCGCCGCCCGTGAACGCCGCGAACCGCGCGACGAGGGAGACCGCCGCCGTGGTCCGCGTCAGGATCGCCCGCGCCGCGAACCTTCCGAACCTGAACCCGGCAAGACGCGCCTCTTTATCGGCGCGGGCCGCATGGTCGGCATCCGTCCGGGGGACATCGTCGGCGCCATTGCCAACGAAGCCAATGTGAGCTCGCGCGTGATCGGCGCCATCGACATCTTCGAGCGCTTTACCCTCGCCGATGTGGATTCGGATGTGGCCGACGACGTGATCGAAGCGCTTCAGGGCGTCCGCTTCAAGGGAGCCCCCGTAACGGTGCGCCTCGACAACGGCGGCCGCAGAAGCGATGACGGCAGCCAGAATTACGAACGCCGTCCGCGCGGACGCAATTTCGACGACCGTCCCCGTCAGCCCCGCTATGACGACAGCCGCTGGGCGCCCCGCGGCGACGATCGATACAGCCGTTTTGACGATGATGACCGCGGCCCCCGCCGCTGAGCCTCGTCCGCATACGGCCTTATTCACTTGTTCTGAGATTTTTTGCTGATATGGCAAACACTCCCATTCGTCTCATCGTCGGGCTCGGCAATCCCGGGCCCGAGTATGAGAGAACGCGGCACAACGCCGGATTCCGCTTTCTCGATGCACTCGCCGACAAGAACGGCGGGACCTTCCGCAATGAGCCCAAATTCAAGGGCGAAATTGCGCGGGCGCGCATCGCAGGCGAGGAAGTCTGGCTCCTGAAGCCTCTCACTTTCATGAATAGCTCAGGGGAAAGCGTTTCTGCGGTCGCGAACTACTACAAGATAAAGCCTGAGGAGATCCTCGTCGTTCATGACGAAATGGATCTTCTTCCGGGATGCATGCGCATCAAGCAGGGCGGCGGCAATGCCGGCCACAACGGACTGAAGTCGATTACCCAGCAGCTCGGCACTCCGAACTTCTGGCGCCTGCGTCTCGGCATCGGCCACCCGCGCACGCTCGGACTGGCGCAGCAGGTCTTTGATTTTGTTCTGTCCTCGCCTTCCGCCGAACACGCCGAAGCGATCCGCACCTGCGTCGACGCAGCGCTGCCGACCGCTGAACTTTGGGCCGAAGGCGAAATGGAAAAGGCTCACCGCACCATCGCCAAATACGGGGCGCCCGCGAAGCCTGCGAAAGCGAGCTGAGGCGCCATGAGCGCGATCCCGGTTCTGATCAGCCGGTGCCTTTTGGGCTTCGCCTGCCGCTACGACGGGATGGCGAAGCCCTCCATCCTTCCCCGGCTCGGGGAGCTGCCTGAAATCAACTGGATCCCCGTCTGTCCGGAAGCAGAGGGCGGACTTCCGATTCCGCGGCTTCCCTGCGAGATCGAACCGGGCGCAACCGCTGCCGATGTTCTCGCCGGCAGCGGGCGCGTGCTTACGAAGGAAGGCCGGGACTGCACCCGCGAATACTGCCGCGGCGCACAGCTCGCGCTCCTCAGGGCAGAAGCGACCGGAGCGAAATTCGCGCTTCTCAAAGCCAGGAGCCCTTCATGCGGCACGCGTTCAGTCTATGACGGAACGTTCTCGCGGACGCTGATCCGAGGCCGCGGCATTACGGCAGAGCTCCTCGCCGGCGCGGGCATAACCCTCTTTTCGGAAGATGCGCTTGAGTCTTTCTCCCGAACGCTCTCAAGTGCGCGCCCCGAATCCGATTAACCTTTAGAATGAGTCCCCCTCCGGTACAGCTTCCGGAGCTCGGATGACTCCCACCAGAAAAGAAGAGTAAACACCATGGGTCTGAAATGCGGCATCGTCGGCCTGCCCAACGTCGGCAAGTCCACCATCTTCAACGCGCTTACGAAGGCCGGCATCGCGGCGGAAAACTATCCCTTCTGCACGATCGAACCCAACGTCGGCATTGTTGAGGTTCCCGATCCGCGCCTCAAGAAGCTCGCTGAAATCGATCATCCGCAGCGCATTGTTCCCGCTGCAGTGGAATTCGTCGATATCGCCGGCCTCGTTGCAGGCGCGAGCAAGGGCGAAGGCCTCGGCAACCAGTTCCTTGCCAACATCCGCGAATGCGACGCCATTGCGCACATCGTGCGCTGCTTCAACGACGACAACATCGTTCACGTTGCTGGCGAAGTCAATCCGCTCAACGACATCAGCGTCATCAATACCGAGCTCGCGCTTGCCGACCTCGCTGCTGTTGAAAAAGCGCTCAACCGCTACTCGAAGCAGGCCCGTTCGGGCGGCGACAAGGAAGCGCTCAAGCTCGTGCAGGTTCTCGAAAAGCTCCAGCCCGTGCTCAACGAGGGCCTTCCCGCCCGCTCCGTGCCGCTCACGGACGAAGAGAAGGTCGTCATCCGTCAGCTCTTCCTCCTCACGATGAAGCCGACGATGTACGTCGCCAATGTCGAGGAGCACGGCTTTGAGGGCAATCCGCTGCTTGACGCCGTCAAGGAATATGCCGCCAAGGAAAATGCCCCGGTGGTTGCCGTCTGCGCCAAGACGGAGGCCGACATTGCCGACCTCGACGACGCCGACAAGCAGATGTTCCTCGAGGACATGGGCATGCATGAGCCGGGCCTCGACCGCGTCATCCGCGCCGCCTACGACCTCCTCGGCCTTCAGACCTACTTCACTGCAGGCGTGAAGGAAGTCCGCGCCTGGACCATCCACAAGGGCGACACGGCGCCTCAGGCGGCCGGCGTCATTCACACGGACTTTGAGCGCGGCTTCATCCGCGCCCAGACGATCAGCTTTAACGACTACATCGCCTACAATGGCGAAAAAGGCGCCCAGGAAGCTGGCAAGATGCGTGCGGAAGGCAAGGACTACATCGTCCAGGACGGCGACGTCATGAACTTCCTCTTCAATGTCTAAAGCGCACGAAGCCTCAGCTTTCAGTTACATCTGAAGATAAAAAGCGGCTCCTTTACGGGGCCGTTTTTTTCATCTCCGCTCCACAATGAACGGAGCTTTTCAGCACTCAAACTCATGGCAACGACCTCCACGAAAAAAAGACAGGAAACCGGTGCAAGGCTGCGCGCCGAACGCGTGCGCCTCGGCTACCAGCCCCGTCAGATTGCGCAGCTCCTCGGCGTTCCGCTCGAAGCTTACGAACGCTTCGAATCAGGCGACGCCGACCCCGGCATCTGGCGCATGCCTCGCCTTGCGGCCTGCGGCTTCGATGTGCTCTACATTCTGACTGCCGAACGACATCTCGTCATTGCGGAGGAAAACGAGCTTCTTTCGCGCTTTCGCGAACTCTCCCAGCGCGGCCGGGCCTCCATCTTTACGACGCTCGACGCACTGGAACGGCTCGCTCCCAATATCCGCAAACAGTTCGATCGTTTGCGCTGAGAGTAGCAATTGACGCGCGCTGACAATAGTTTTTACTTTTTAAGTTTGACAAGTCAATAAATTATCGCTACAGTAACAACCATCACGTTCAATTCCACTTTCTAAGGAATTTCAAATGTCTCTTCTTACGACTGAAATCCTCCCGTTTGAAACCGAGGCTTATCACAACGGCGCCTTCAAGAAGGTCACCGATGCCGACCTGAAGGGCCACTGGTCCGTCGTCTTCTTCTATCCGGCCGACTTCACGTTCGTCTGCCCGACGGAACTCGAAGACCTCGCCGAACACTACGAAGAGTTCAAGAAGCTCGGCGTTGAGATCTACTCCGTCTCCACCGATACGCACTTCACGCACAAGGCCTGGCACGAATCCTCCGAAGCCGTCGGCAAGGTGCAGTTCCCGATGCTCGGCGACAAGGCCGGCGTCCTCGCCCGCAACTTCGACGTCATGATTGAGAAGGACGGCCTCGCTGAACGCGGCACGTTCGTCATCAACCCCGCCGGCAAGATCGTTGTCATGGAACACCATGACGGCGGCATCGGCCGTGACGCTGCCGAGCTCCTGCGCAAGGTCGAAGCTGCTCAGTACGTTGAAAAGAACCCCGGCCAGGTCTGCCCGGCCAAGTGGCGTCCCGGCAAGGAAACGCTCACCCCGTCCTTCGATCTCGTGGGCAAGATCTAATCGCTGACTGAAGCGAATAGACAAATTCAGCAGTCCGTTATGCAGGCCTAATTCGCCTCCGGCCGCTGAAGAAAGGCCGCGGCAATGCCGCGGCCTTTTTTAATACCCCTCAGTTTCTGAATTGTCAGAGTCAAAAAAATGCTTGACGCCTCCGCTCTCCAACAGGTCAAGGGCTATCTTGACCGCCTCTCCAATCCGATCACGCTCACCATCGCTCCGGATGGTTCTGCCGAATCCGGCCAGATTCAGTCCCTCCTGAAGGACGTTGCCTCGGTTTCGGGCAAGATCACCCTTGCCACCGAAGACGTGAGCGCCCAGGTTCGCCGCCCGAGCTTCACGGTCAGCCGCACCGGTGAAAAAATGGGCGTGCGCTTTGCCGCGCTCCCGATGGGCCATGAATTCTCGTCCTTTATTCTCGCCATGCTTCAGGCGAGCGGCTATCCGAGCAAGGAGGATCCGGATCTCCTCGAGCGCGTCCGCAGCCTCAAGGGCAAGTACGACTTTGAGATCTACATGTCTCTCTCGTGCCATAACTGCCCCGACGTTGTGCAGGCGCTCAACCTGATGGCGATTCTCAATCCGAACGTTTCCGTCACCGTGATTGACGGCGCGCTCTTCCAGGACGAGGTGAAGGCCCGCCACATCATGGCTGTGCCGACCGTTTACCTGAACGGCGCTCCCTTCATTTCCGGCCGTCATGAGCTCGGCGAGATCGTCGCCAAGCTTGACGAAGGCTTCGTCAAGGCTCAGGCAGAGAAGCTCTCCGCCAAGGCGCCCTTCGACATTCTCGTCGTCGGCGCCGGCCCCGCAGGCGCCACGGCGGCGATCTACGCCGCCCGCAAGGGTCTTCGCACCGGCGTCGTCTGCGAACGTCCGGGCGGACAGGTGAATGAAACCTCTTCCATCGAAAACTTCACGTCCATCCTGATGACGGACGGCGTCGCGCTCGGCAACCGCTTCATGGAGCACGTCAACCATTACGGCGTCGACGTTATGGCCCTTGAGCGCGTCGTGAAGCTCGAAAAAGCCGGCGAATACTGGGAAGTCGAGCTTTCGAGCGGCGCGAAGCTCCAGACCAAGGCCGTCATTGTCTGCTCCGGCGCTCGCTGGCGTCAGCTCGGCGTTCCGGGCGAAAAGGAATACCAGGGACACGGCGTCGCCTACTGCCCGCACTGCGATGGTCCGCTCTTCAAGGGCAAGGACGTCGTCGTTGTGGGCGGCGGCAACTCCGGCGTTGAAGCGGCGATCGACCTCGCTGCGCTCTGCCGCTCCGTCACGCTGCTGCAGCGCGGCGGGAAGCTCACTGCGGACGAAGTGCTCGTGAAGCGCCTCGAATCGACCTCTAACGCAAAGATCATCTACAACCTCGACATTGATAAGCTCGAGGGCGACGGCACGGTGCTCACCGGCGTCACCTACCGCGAGCGCGCCACGGGTGAACTGCGCACGGTTTCGGCCGCCGGCTGCTTCGTGCAGATTGGTCTCGTCCCCAATACGGACTTCCTCAAGGGCACGGTTGAGCTCACCAAGTGGGGCGAAATCGTGGTTGACGCACACGGTGCCGCTTCTGCTGAAGGCATCTTCGCCGGCGGCGACTGCACGGCTGTTCCCTATAAGCAGGTCGTCATTGCGCTTGGCGGCGGCGCCACCGCTGCGCTCGGCGCCTTTGACTGGCTGATCCGTCAGGAAACCAAATAACGCCTCCTGAGCGCTTGATGAGAAAAGCCGGAGAGCACGCAAGTGTTCCCGGCTTTTTCTATTCATGGCCGAAGAAAACAGACTGCTCCCCAATGTGGCAGACTGTCGCCGAAATTCCATGCTTTCTTCCCGGCTTCCGCCCTCGAAATTTATGCGCTACATCCGCGTTCTGCTTGCAGTCTTCCTTTTCGCCGCAGTCATCGTTCTCATACTCGTGACCGCGCTTGCCTGGTGGATCACGCCGGATCGCGTCGGTCACCGGATTGCTGAAGCGCTCAACGCGCATCTCGCGCTCAATGCGGAGTTCCAGGGCCCCATCGAGATCAAGCGGCTGCCGGAGCTGCGCATCACGCTTCCCGCGGCAACGCTCACGCACTCAACTGACGGCTCTGCCGCCGGGCGCTTCGACGCCGCCGTCATCGAACTCAAGCCCTGGTCATTCTTCGCGGAATCTCCGCGCATCGACCACATTCTCGTCGACGGACTCTCCTATAACCCGAAGCCCGGCACGCCAGCGGCTTCAGAGGCCGTCAATCGGCTTTCCACGACGCTCTGGGACGTCGAGCTCATGGAACTTCGCAACAGCGCGATCGCTTTTGATGCCGGCGTCTTCGGCCCTGCTGAGGCCCGGCTTTCCGCAATTCAGGCGCGCCTTGAAAACATCAGTGAAAAAGGCGGCGCAATACGGCTTGCCGGCATGCTCGAAAGCGCCTCCGTCTCAGGTTCAGCGTCCTTTGCCGGAATCCTGCGCTTTAAGGATGGTGCAGGCGACCTCCTCACGCGCATTGCGCTCGATTCACCCGCCGTCACGCTCGACGGTCTGTGGAACCGCAAGAGCGTGCACGCGGAAGTGCGCGCAAAGTCCGTTGCGCCTACAGGTTCAGGCTGGCAGATCGAGTCGCCGGACGCCAGAACCGTTTTTGCGAACGGCCCTGAAATTTCCGTCGCCGCCTCGTCAGCGCTTCTTTCCCCGGAAACTTTTGCGAGCGACCGGCTTTCGCTTGCCGCCGCTCTCAATACCCGCGACGGACAGTTCTCCGCCTCTGGAACGATGAAGGCAATGCATCGCTTCCAGCCTCAGAAAACGGAACTGAGCCAGATCGACCTCACGACGCGCTTTGCCCCGAAAGAAGCGGGCGGCGAAGCTACTGACAGCCGCCTCACCGGAAATGCGGCCTGGTCGGAAGACGGCGCCGCAGAGATCCGCCTCACCGGCACGCTCCTCGGCGCGGCGCTCTCCTTCAACGCCTCCTCAGCACCGGCAGAAACCGAAGATCACCGGCTCAGCCTCAATGGCGACCTCACGCTGGGCGAACTGTCGCCCGAACGGCTCGCGCAGCTTCCCTGGGATCTCGAATGGCTCTCGCTCATCAACTTCAGAGGCAATATTTCAATCGCCGGTCTTGGTCCCGTCTGGGGACTTTCCGACCTTTCCGCACATGCGGAACTCTTTAAGGGCGGCCTCATTCTTTCTGAAGGGAAAGGCGACTGGCTGGGCGGCAAAACAGACTTTGCCGCCATCCTGACGCCGGACGGCGCCTGGCATGCGAACATCAGGGCACGCGACGGCCGTGCGGAAAGCTGGTTCTCCGGCCAGAATCGTCCTGCCGCCATTTCAGGGCGAACGGATGCAACGCTCGCGCTCGCGGGCAGCGTTCAAACCCCTGAGAGCCCGGCAAAACTTCTGCAGGCGGACGGGACCGTCCGCATGACGTCCGGCGCTTTCTCGGGCTTCAACGTACCGCTCGCCTTCCGGATTCTTGCCGACGAAACGCCTGACGCCACGCCGCCCGAAGTGCGTCAGCCGCACTCCGTTTCCGCCTTTAATGAGCTCAGCTTCACGACGACAGTGAAGGACGGGCGGCTTCTACTCTCCGACGGCAAGGCAAGCGCCGAGGACTGGTCCGGCAGCTTTACGGGAGAAGCCTTGAGCGGCAACCTTCTCATTCATGCCGTCTTCCATGCGCCTGCCGCCGGAAAGCTCCCCGAACTCAGTCTGACGGCAAGCGCTCAGACAGGATTCGACCTGGTTCCCGTCTGGAGCGCGGAATGGGACAAAGCCGCTCAGGCCGTCGATCAGGCCCGCTCGGGAGAACCCATGACCCTCGACCGGCTCGGCCGCAGGGTTGAACGCGCCATCAAGGACTTCTGGCAGGGACTTGAGCTGCCGGACATCAAGATGCCGGAAATAGAGCTCCCCGACTGGAAGCTCCCGAAGATGCCCTGGGAAAAAGATGAGCCGGCGCCTCAGAAGCCTGCTTCACCCGCAATCTGATCCTGCTATCGCGCTGCGGCCGCCTTGAGAAGCGGCCAGATGCGCGGGTCGACGAAGCGCGAGGCATCCTCGCCCCCGAGGCGGGCGATTTCCCTCACAAAGGTGCCGCTCACAAACTGGAACTGGTCCGAGGGCGTAAGAAACACCGTCTCCACTTCGGGCATGAGCTGCCGGTTCATGCCCGCCATCTGGAATTCGTATTCGAAATCGCTCACGGCGCGGGCGCCGCGCACGATGACATGAACGCCGTGCGAGCGCACGAAATCCTTGAGGAGCCCGGTGAAAGGGAGCACCTCTACATTGTGATAGTCCGCGCAGACGAGCTTCGCGCAGTCAAAGCGCTCCTCGAGCGTGAGCAACGGGTGCTTTCCCACGCTCTGCGCTACGGCCACATAAACCTTTGCAAAAATGTTCGACGCCCGGCGCACGAGATCCTGGTGTCCGCTCGTCATCGGGTCGAAGGTTCCGGGATAAACCGCAATCGTCATTCCTTAATGCTCCTCACTGCGCTCCCGGCGCATGTTCTTTTTTGAAGGCTTCTCCTCGCGCGCGAGCCCGGCCATCAGGCTCTCTTTCCGCGCCAGAAGTTCGCAGTCTACCTGTCCTGCCGAAGTGCTTCTGAGCCGCACGAGCCCGAGTTCATCGAGGAGCGCCTCAGCGGTTCTCAGGCCCGCGCGCTCCACGTAAAGAATTCCCTCGTTCTTCAGCCGGGGGAGCGCCCTGCGGATTGCCTCGTCCTGGAGATTAAGCGCAAAGGGCGGATCGATGAAGATGACGTCGTAGCTTTCTGTCGTGCGGCCGAGGAACCCGAAGGCATCTTCTCTATGGACGCGCACGTTTTCTTCAGCACTAAGCCTCTCGACCGTCTGAAGAATGTTCCTTGCCTGAACCCTGTCAAGCTCCACCGCATCGAGGACAGCCATGCCGCGCGAGAGAGCCTCGAGTCCCAGAGCACCGGAGCCCGCGAAAAGGTCGAGCGCGCTGCGTCCTTCGAAAGTGCCGAAAAGGTGCCGCAGCCAGTCAAAAACGGTTTCCCTCACGCGCTCGGGCGTCGGCCTCAGGCCTCCGAGATCCGCAACCGCAAGCGGCGTGCGGCGCCACAAGCCGCCCACAAGGCGCACTTCCCCTGCTCGGCCACGCGAAGAGGTTGTTAAACTTACGAGATTCGAGCGCCCGCGCTCCTTTTTCGGATTTTTCATCGCTATCTATCAGTATGGGTTTTGGTTCTTCTGAAGGCTGGCTTTCCCGCCTGAAACGCGGCCTTTCGCGCACGCGCGTCAACATCGTCGGTCTTTTTTCCGGAGGCGTCGTTGACGACGACTTTCTCGAGGAACTCGAATACGCTCTGATCTCCGCCGATGTCGGCGTAGAGACCTCCACGCGTATCTTAGAGCGCCTTCGCGATGACATTAAGCTCAAGGGCCTCAAGACCCAGGATGAAGTCCGCCGGGCGCTGCGCGACGAACTTGAAAAAATACTCGCCCCGGCAGAAGGCACGCTCAATACGGATCAGGCAAAGCCCTGCGTCATCATGATGTGCGGCGTCAACGGCGCCGGCAAAACCACATCCATCGGCAAGCTTGCCAAGCGCTTTGCCGATGACGGCAAAAGCGTTCTGCTCGCAGCTGGCGATACCTTCCGCGCCGCCGCCAGGGAGCAGCTTGCCGTCTGGGGCGAACGCAACCGCGTGGAGGTCATCTCGCAGACCGGCGGCGACCCCGCCGCCGTCGTCTTTGATGCTGTTTCCGCAGGCCGCGCCCGCGGCATGGATGTCGTGATTGCCGACACTGCAGGGAGGCTTCCCACGCAGACCAATCTCATGGAGGAGCTCGGCCGCATCCGCCGCTCCCAGGAAAAGGCGATGGAGGGCGCTCCCCACGAGGTGATTCTTGTCGTCGACGGCACCAACGGCCAGAACGCGCTCGCGCAGGTTCGCGCATTTGATCTCTACGCGCATCTCACCGGCCTCATCGTCACCAAGCTTGACGGCACGGCCAAGGGCGGCGTCCTTGCCGCCATCACTGCGATGCGCGGCGAGAAGCCCCTGCCGATCTACTACATCGGCGTGGGAGAAAAACTTGAGGATCTGCAGCCCTTCAACGCTCACGAATTTGCAAGCGCACTGGTCGGACTCGATCCTCAGGACGACGTAAGCGGCAGCTGAAGATAGCCCCGTTACGCAAAAGCTTTCAAAGGACAAAACATGCTATTAGGTGCAGTGGATCTCGGCAGCAACAGCTTCCGCGTTGAAATCGGCCGCGTTGAAGGCGAACGCATCGTCACGCAGAGCTACTGGAAGGAAACCGTCCGGCTTGCCGGAGGCTTCGACAAGTCCGGAGCGCTTACGCCGGAAATTCAGGCCCGTGCGCTCGCTGCCCTTGCCCGCTTCAACGAGCGCCTCGCGGGGCTTCCTCCGGAACGCGTTCGCGCCGTCGGCACGCAGGCGATGCGCGTCGCGACGAATGCGCCCGACTTCCTGAGGAAAGCGCAGAACGTCCTGGGCTATCCGATCGACATCCTCTCGGGGCACGAGGAAGCGCGCCTTGTCTTCAAGGGCTGCGCGCAAACGCTTCCGCCTTCCGACAAGCGCCGTCTCGTGGTCGACATCGGCGGGGCGAGCACGGAGATGATCATTGGTCAGGGGCTTGACGCCAAGCGCTATGAAAGCTACCGCATCGGATGCGTCAATACTTCCATCCGCTTCTTCGCGGACGGACGCATCACGGCAAAGTCTCTCGAACGCGCCATCACGGCGTGCGCCGCGGAACTTGAGGAAAGCATGACCACCTTCGGCGCCGGAAATTACGACGAGGCCTACGGTTCCGCAGGCACCTTCGGCGCAGTAAGCGACATCTGCCGCGCTCTCGGATGGACCGACGGCGTTGTTCGTCCCGAGCACCTTGAGAAGCTTCGCCGGATGCTTCTCGACATGCGCGACATCAGCGAGATTTCATTCCCCGGACTCAAGGAAGACCGCCGGGAAGTCATTGCCGGCGGCATAGCCGTCCTAACGGCCGTCTACCGCGTACTCGGCATTGAGGAGATGCGGCCCGCGTCGGGCGCTCTCCGCGTCGGCCTCCTCTACGATCTTCTCGGGCGCGTATCGAACCGCGACACGCGCGACGTCTCCATTGAAACGCTCATGGAAGCCTCGCGACTTGACCGCGAGCAGGCGAGCCGGGTCGCCAACATCGCTCAGACGATATACGGCACGCTCAGTCCCGATGCTGACCCGGAGAAAGTACGCTACCTGCGCTGGGCGGCGCTCCTTCATGAATGCGGGATGATCATTTCTTCCTCGCGCTACCACAGGCACGGCCACTACATTGTGAGCAATGCCGACATGCCGGGGTTCAGCCGCCTTGAACAGGATCGCCTCGCCGCGCTTGTCCTTGCGCAAAGGGGCACGCTCAAGAAGGTTGAGGACAAGCTCGATACCCTCATTTCAACTGAGACCGTCCTGGCGCTCCGCCTGGCCGTCATTTTTGCGCACGCCCGCAAGGATGTCGCGCTCCCCGTGATGGATGCGAAGCGTACGGCCGGCGGCATCGAAATGCGGATGGAAGAAGTCTGGCTCAATGCCCATCCGCTCACGGACTACCTCCTGCGGGAGGAAACGGAATTCTGGAGCAAGATCGGACGCCATCTCTCCATCCAGAAATTCTGAAGGCCCACTTATGGCGGATGCTGCTCTTCTTGAACTTCGCCAGGCAAGCGTCATTTTCAATGGCGCGGCTGCCGTCGATCGCGTTTCGCTCTCTGTACGCAGGGGCGAATTCGTTGTCCTGCGCGGTGCGACAGGGAGCGGCAAAAGTACGGTTCTCAAGCTGCTCGCCGGTCTGGTGCAGCCGACCTCGGGAGAAGTCGTCGTTGCCGGCGACCGCGTCGACAGCTTCAGCGAAATGGAGCGCCGCTGGCTCAGACGCTCCATGGGACTCATGATGCAGGACGGCAGACTCCTCGAAGACCGCACCATCCACGAGAACGTCATGCTGCCGGCGCTTGCCGCTGAGGAATCCTATGCGGAAGCGCGCCGCAGAGCCTTTCTCGCGCTTGAAAAATGCGGCATCGGCGAACTCGCTCCCGCCCTGCCCGGCCGTCTTTCCGCCGGCGAAAAGCAGCTTGCGCTTCTCGCCCGTGCCGTCGTCAACCGCCCGGTGGTTATTCTCGCCGACGAGCCCGTAGCGCACCTCGATGAAGCCAATGCCCAGGCGCTCCTCGCGCTTCTCTCTGCCTTCGTGCGCGCCGGCGTTACGGTTGTAGCGGCAAGTCACGAGGCGCTTCCCGTTGCCGGCACTCCGGTGCGTGAAATCACGCTCGCCACGCCCGGCGCCGTTGAGGTTCGTCCATGAGCTTCATGACCCCCCGCCGATGGGCCTTTTCCGAGATGCTTCGCGGCCTGAAGCGCGACGGCTCGCGTTCGCTCCTGTCGCTTCTGCTTGCTGCGCTCGCGCTCTCGATACCGCTTTTCATCGCCCTCGTTTTTTACGGCCTCTCCGAGCCCCTGAGAAGTCTGCCCATGTCCGTTGAGCTCACGGTCTTTGCCAAGGACAAAGCGCCGATGGATAAGCTCGAGTCGGACGTGAAGGCCATGCCCTGGGTAGCCTCCACTCAGATCATTCCCCGGGATGAGGCGCTCAAGGGCCTCAATGAAAAGCTCGGGCTCCCCCAGAGAAGCGGCAGCAATCCGCTTCCGGACATTCTCATCGTGACGCTCTCGTCTGACGCGACCTCCGCAGAAATCGAGGATGTCGCCAAACGCATTGAAGCGCTTTCTTCGGTCGACTTCGTCCCCTATGAAGCGTCCTGGCACGAGAAGCTCCAGAGCGTGTCCCGCGCCGTATGGACCGGCCTCGGCTGCCTCGGCGCCGTGACGGCGCTCCTTGTCGTGCTTGTGCTCGAAACGGCCATCCGTCTCACGACGCTCGCGGCGGGATCTGAAATGCGCACGCTCTACCTGCTCGGCGCGACGCCCATTTTTGCCGTTCGCCCGTATGCCTGGAGAGGCTTCGTGCTGATGGGAGCAGCCGCCGGTCTGGCGCTGCTGCTCGCTCAGGCCGGCCTCATCGTCCTCAGCCCGGCGCTTAACGATGCCGCAGCGCTCTATGGCGGCGAACTGAAGATTTCCCTTCCGCCGCCCGTCTGGTGCTGGGGCTTTGCCGGAATCAGCGCCTTTATCGGCAGCCTCGTTGCCGCTCTCGCCGCCCTTTCAGCCTGGAGAGGCATCATCCGCGAATCCGGACGCTGACACGCTGTGTTGCACCTTTGCCGCGTGTGCGCCTGCCTGAAAGTGTTATCTTGAGGCGCATCACAGATCTCCTTCCCGGCTTTCCCTCGCCTCATGTCCAGTAAAAAAGCCTCTGCGGCCACTCATTCAGACGACATTTACGACATCGCCAGCGACGATGACTTTGCCATCGCCGATGACGCCGCGCCTGAGCGCGAACCGAAAAGCCTGCTGCCGGCGATCAAGCCTTCAGGCAGCCTCGTGCCTTATGAGCCCGCTCGCCTGCCTGTTCCTGCCGGAGGCCTGGGAACGCTCGACGCCTTCCTGCGCGCTGCGGAAAAAGCTCCCATGCTTTCAGCTGATGAAGAACGCTCGCTCGCGATTGATCTGCGCGATCATGACGACCTCGCCGCCGCGCAGAAGCTGGTGCTTTCTCACCTTCGCCTCGTCGTGTCCATCGCGCGCGGCTATCTCGGCTACGGGCTCCCCTATGCGGACCTCATCCAGGAAGGCAACATCGGCCTCATGAAGGCCATCCGCCGCTATGACCCGGACCGCGGCGCGCGGCTTATGACTTTTGCGCAGCACTGGATCCGTTCTGAAATTCAGGAATACATCATCAGGAACTGGCGCATCGTGAAGCTCGCAACAACGAAGAATCAGCGAAAGCTCTTCTTCAACCTCCGCCAGCTCAAGGAAGACAGTCAGGCGGCGCTCACCCACAATGAAGCCGAACGCATCGCGCTTACGCTCGACGTGAAGCCCAAAGAAGTCCTTGATATGGAGGAGCGCATGTACGGGCAGGAAGCCTCGCTCGATGCGCCTTCGGATTCCGACAGCGATGAAAGTTATTCCCCTTCGGACTGGCTTACCCGCAAGAGCGACGAACCTGAGGCCATGCTCGAAGAAGAGGACAAGCAGCGCCTCGAAGGCGAAGGTCTTCAGAAGGCGCTCGCTTCGCTTGACCCGAGAAGCCGCAGAGTGATTGAGGCGCGCTATCTCAATGTGGATGCGGAGGGGAACGCCAAGCCCGTCACGCTCCAGGCGCTTGCCCAAGAATTCAATATTTCCGCCGAACGCGTTCGGCAGATCGAAAAGCTTGCCATCAAGAAAATGCACGGCGAACTTGCCGGCGAAGATCCCTTTTGATATTCCCTGACTCTTCCAGAAATCCCATGTTCAACGTTGTGCTCGTTCACCCCGAGATCCCGCCCAACACCGGCAATGTCATACGCCTCTGCGCCAATACCGGGTGCGCCCTTCACCTCGTGCGCCCGCTCGGCTTTTCGCTCGAGGACAAGCACATGAAGCGCGCGGGACTCGATTACTGGGAGTATGCGACCCTCAAAATTCACGATTCCTTCGACGCATTCCTGGCGGCGGAAAAGCCGGACCCCAAGCGGATGTTCGCGATGACGACGAAAGGCTCGAGCATCTTTTCGTCTCTTTCCTTCAGACCCGGCGACTGGTTCGTTTTCGGCTCGGAAGGATCAGGGCTGCCCGAGGAAATACGGGCGCAATTTCCCGCCGGGCAGCGAATCCGCCTCCCGATGAGGCCCGACAACCGCTCGCTCAACCTCTCCAATGCCGTCGCAGTTACGGTTTTCGAAGCCTGGCGGCAGCAGGGCTATGCAGGAGGCGTCTGAAGCCTCCTGCCCGGGAGGAGATCAGAGTTCCTTGTCGATCTTGTGCTCGATTGCGTAGATCGCCGCCTGCACGCGAGAAGAAAGGTTGAGCTTTCTGAGAATGCTCTGCACGTGCACCTTGACGGTGGATTCGGCAAGGTTGAGCGCACGGGCGATTTCCTTATTGGAGACGCCCCGGGCGAGCCAGGCAAGCGTCTGGCGCTCGCGGCGCGTAAGCACCGCCGGATCCTGACCCTGCGCCGGACGGGTTCTTCCCGCCTCCGGGTCCGCAAGCCGGTTGACGAACTTCGTCATCATCTGCGGAGAAATCACGCTGTCGCCGTTATAAGCCGCACGAATGGAGCGGAGCAGGAAGTCCTGATCGATCTTCTTCAGGAGATAGCCGCGGGCGCCGAGCTTCAGGCACTCGCCGAGCGTTTCGCAGTCTTCGCTCACCGTCAGCATGAGAACGGCCAGGTCGGGATGCGTTTCGCGAATCTGCTCGAGCGCTTCGCGTCCGTTCATGCTCGGCATATCCACGTCAAGCAGCACCACATCCGCCTCAACCTGCTCAACGAGCTTGACGCCTTCTAGGCCGTCGCTCGCCTCGCCGACGACCTCAAAGTCGGGCTGACGCTGCAGGAGCGCCTTTACGCCGCTTCTGAAAAGCGTGTGATCGTCAATGAGCAGAATTCGAATCATTTTTTTCTTTCCCCTCTCGGAAGCATTCACCGCAGACTGCGGAAAATCCTTTTTGATGCAGTCAGTCCATTCTAGAGGAGCAGTCGGCATTAGGAATTCACCAAAAGTCGAGGTTTGCAGAAGAATTGAAAAAAAGACCGGCCGATCTTCTGTCGAATGGCTTCGACAACCGATCCGCCGGTCTCTCCTTCATGCCCGGATGCCTCGCGGCACCCGTCAGACTTCCGCGCGTCTATCAGTTCGCGGGCGTCTGATTGCGCTGGGCTTCAGCCTGCGCCTGAGCAAGACGCTGCTGATAGAGCACTTCAAAGTTCACTTCAGGCAGATGCACCGGCGGAACATTGGCGCGGGTCATCAGATCAGCGAGGTTGGCGCGCAGATAGGGGTAGACCATCGACGGGCAGAGAACGTTCGTGACGTGCTGGAGCGGCTCGGCCGGAATGCCGTGGATCGCGAAGATGCCGGACTGACGGCCTTCAACGAGGATGATCGCCTTGTCGCCGGCAGTCTTGACGGTGATCGTGCCGCGCACGGTCACATCGTAAAGATCCGTCTGAATGAGGTGCTGGCTCACTTCGAACTGGATGTCGACCTGCGGGGCCGCATCCTGCTGCTCCATGAGGATCTCGGGCGCATGCGGCATCTCGAGAGAGGCATCCTTCAGGTAGCAGCGCTGAAGCTGGAAGACCGGCTGGTCATCCTGGGCAGGCTGCTGATCCTGCGGCTGCTGGGCAGCTGCGGCGCCCTGGGGCTGCTCGTTTTCGTTTTCGGCCATTTTCTTTACCTTGATTGAGAATGACGAAGACCTTCAGAAGATCTCCGGAGTTTTCGGAGGACAGCGCCCGGAATCACGCGTGCGTTGCCTCTTCCTTATATGGGGACGAAATATCAATATTCAAGCGGAAGCTTGTCGCGCATCCAGCCGACAAGGCCGTCCTGAAGGAGGTAGACGTTGGGGTAGCCCACGCCGCGCAGAAGCTTCGCCGCGCCGGCCGCCATGCTGCCGGAATTATCCACGAGGAGAATCGTGCGCTCCTTCGGGATTTCATTCAGGCGCCCCTGAATGACATTGGCAGGGATATTGACTGAACGGGCGATGCGCACCTTGCGGAAGTCCTTGTCGGAACGGACGTCGATGACGAGCGCGTTCTGCTTGTTGATGAGCTGAACCGCCACTTCAGGCGTCACCATCGGACCATAACGGCGGCGATTGAAATACGGCATGGCAAGGGCACCGCCCGCGATGACCGCAATCAGAATAAGAAGCGTGTTCTGAAGAAGAAACTGAGACATTTCAAAAGAGATTGTCAGTGTGGCGTTATTGCCGCAAAAGTACAATTATAGAAGGGGCGGCCTCATGGCCGCTCTTGCCTTCTCTGCGATTTCCGAAGTTCCATTGAAGCCTGACTCCCATGCTCCGCGCTCTTTCGCTGTCACTCTTTCTTGCCGCCTCTGCAGGGCTTGTCCTCTGCGCTGAGGCGGCTCCTGCCGCCTCCGGCTCCGCCGCCACGGCCAAGCAGAAGGCGCGCGCGGAAAATCAGAAGGCTAACGTCGAAAAACAGCTCTCCGACATGCAGAAGCGCCTCTCGGAGCGCGAGGCCGCGAGCGAAGCCGCCAACGATGAGCTGAAGAAAGCCGATCAGGCTATTTCGGACGCCAACCGGCGCCTGAGGAGCCTCAAGGGCGAACGTGAAAAGGTAGAGGCCCGACTCGCAGAGCTTCGCAGCGACAGCCGGACGGTCGGACGGGACCTTTCGGGCGCGGAGAAGCTTCTTGAGGACATCGTCCGCGCCCAGTACATTCATTCTCAACGCCACTCCTGGCAGTCCCTGATCGAAGGCGGCAACCCCAACGAGCTCTCCCGCACGGCGGCGGAGCTGCGCTACCTTTCGATTGCTCAGGTGCGCGCGGCGGATGCGCTTGAAAAAGAACAGTCCCGCATTGAAACAGTTTCCGAGGAAACGCGCGCACGCCGCACTGAACTGCAGCGCATCGCGCGTGAAGAGGAGTCCAACCGGCGCGAGCTTCTCTCCGAAAAGCGCGATCGCCAGGAAGCCGTCAAGAAGCTCAGGCGCGACATTGAAACCCAGCAGGCAGCGATCGACAAGCTTAAAAAAGACCAGACGCGCCTCGAAAACCTCGTTGCCGACATTGACAAGCGCCTCGAGCGCGAGCGTGCGGCCGAGGAAGCCGCCAGGCAGCGCGAAGCCGCGCGGCAGGCAAAAGCCAGTGCGAAGCCCGTTGAGCCCCTCGCCTCAGGAAATTTCGCAAAGCTCAAGGGCCGCCTCACGAAGCCGGTTTCCGGACGCATTGCCGCCACGTTCGGCAGCCGCCGCACAGGGTCGGCCCTCTGGCAGGGACTGCTTTTCAGGGCGCCTGAAGGCGCGGAAGTTTCCGCCTGCGCATCCGGCCGCGTCGTCTTTTCCGACTGGCTGCGCGGCTACGGCAACCTCATCATCATCGATCACGGCAACACCTACATGTCGGTTTATGCCAATAATGAGTCCATTCTCAAAAACGTCGGCGACCGCGTGAAGGCGGGTGAAACCGTTGCCACCGTCGGCACTTCGGGCGCAAGCGATGAACCCGGGCTCTACTTTGAAATCCGTTACAAGGGCAAACCCATCAACCCTCAGCCGTGGCTTGCCAAATAAGCGAGAATTACCCGGCTGATGGTCCCCTTGAAGCGAGCAGCCCGCCCTTCGGAAGCTGCCGCTCAGAAGAAAACAGAAAAATCAAGCATGAAACTTCGTCTTCTTTCCCTTTTCGTTGCCGGCGCCTGTGCCGGCGTTCTCGCCAGCGTCGGCTTTCAGGCCTATGCAGAGAAAAATACGGCCGAAGGACTGCCGCTGCAGGAAATCCGCCAGTTTACGAGCGTCTTCAATGCCGTCAAGGACTACTACGTCGACGAAGTCAGCGATAAGGAGCTCCTTGAATTTGCGGTCGAAGGCATGGTGAGCGGTCTTGATCCGCACTCGAACTTTCTCGACCCCAAGGGGTTCGAGGACATGAATGAAGCCACGCACGGCGCTTTCGGCGGCCTCGGCATTGAGGTGACGAAGGATTCTGCCGGCGTGCGCGTGATTTCCCCCATCGACGACACGCCGGCGGCCCGGGCGGGCATCCGCGCGGGCGACATCATCACCAAAATCGACGGCGAGGCCACTGCGGACCTTCCGCTCGATGACGCGGTCAAGCTCATGCGCGGCGAACCCAAGACCAAGATTCGCCTTGAAGTCGCACGCAAGGGCGAAATGAAGCCCCTGCAGTTCACGCTCGAGCGCGCAATGATCAAAACGCAGTCCGTGCGCATGAAGGAACTTGCCGACGGCATCGGCTACATCCGCATTTCGCAGTTCCAGGAACGCACTGCGGAGGATCTTGCCGAGAACCTCAACAAGCTCGAGAAGTCCGGACACCTTAAGGGACTCGTGCTCGACCTGCGCAACGACCCGGGCGGACTTCTTCAGGCTGCCATCGGCGTCTGCGCGGCCTTCCTCCCGGCAAACGCCGACATCGTTTCGACGAAGGGCCGCACGCCGCAGTCCGACTACGTCTTCAAGGCCGTTGAATCCGACTACCGTTCCGGCAATGCCGTGAAGGCGCTCTCAGCGCTCACGCCGAAGGCGAAGACCGTTCCGATCGTCGTGCTCATCAATTCGTCCTCCGCCTCCGCATCAGAAATCGTTGCGGGCGCACTCCAGGACCACAAGCGCGCGACGATTCTCGGCGACCGCTCCTTCGGCAAGGGATCCGTGCAGACGATTCTTCCGATGACCTTCGGCGATAAAACGGTTGCCGTGAAGCTCACGACCGCACGCTACTACACGCCCTCCGGACGCTCCATCCAGGCGCGCGGCATTGAGCCTGATCTCTATGTCGACGACACGCCCAAGGGCAACTATCCGACCTTCCAGGTCCGCGAGGCGGATCTTGCGCATCACCTTGCCAACCAGCAGAAGAATGCCAAGGAAGAGGACAGCCTCCCCTATGACGACAACGACGCCGTGAAGTCCCCCGACTGGACGTATACATTCGGCGACGACAAGGACTGGCAGCTTACCCAGGCACTTAATCAGCTCAAGGGCGCCAAGGTCGAGCTCTCCAAATACCGCGGCCAGCCCGTATCGGTCGTGAAGAAGCTCCGCGAAGCTGAGCGCCAGAAGGAGAAAGCGAAGGAAGCCCTCGAGAAGAAGGCCGACGCCGCTCAAGCCACCGAAGCAGACAAGAAGACAGAAGAAAAACCTGCTCACTAACCTTTCGCCATTCATCAGGAAGAGCCGCACCGCCCCTATCGCGCGATGCGGCTCTTCCTTTCGGAACCAAGAGGATTGGCCCTTATGCCCATTACTGACAACGAGCGCTTCGACGCGCTTCGGGAACGCCTTTCGCGCCAGATGCTGATTTCCGGCTTCGGCGAGGAAGGCCAGAAAAAGATCATCGCCGCCCGCTTTCTCGTCATCGGCGCGGGCGGACTCGGCTCGCCCGCGCTCCTTTACCTCGCCTCGGCCGGCGCCTGCCACATCACCATCGTCGACCCCGATGAGGTGTCGGAAAACAATCTCTCGCGCCAGATCCTCCATGAAGGCGCCGCCATCGGCCTTAACAAGGCGCAGAACGCCGCACGGGAGCTCCGGCGCTGGAACCCGCAGATTGAGGCCAGGGCGGTTGCAAAGCGCATGATGAGCGAGGAAGACCTTGCGCCCCTCGTTAACGAGGCCGACATCGTGCTTGACTGCTCGGACAACCTCGCCACGCGGCAGCTCGTCAACCGCGTCTGTCTTGCAGAAAAGAAGCCTCTTGTCCTTGCAGCTGCCGTCAAGATGAGCGGACAGGTGACCGTCTTCGACTTCCGCGATCCCGATTCCCCCTGCTATCGGTGCCTCTTTGACGAAGACGACGCCGCCAATGATGAAAAAGCCTCGACCCTGGGCGTCTTCTCAGGCCTCACGGGCACGATAGGACTTCTGCAGGCGACGGAAGCGCTCAAGCTCGCCGCAGGCTTCGGCAAGCCCCTCGTGCGGCGGCTCCTCATAGTCGATCTTTTCGGCATGGAAATGACGGAACTGACCTATAAGCGCAGGAAAACATGCCCCTGCTGCGGGAAAGCGCATTAGGCCCCTTCAAGAGAAAGGCCGCCCTTCAGACGAAAAGCGGCCTTTTTTCTCTGCGCGGCTGATCAGATGCCTTCCGGCACGTCAGCCCATGCGAGCACGCGGCGGGACTTCAGGAGCGCCTCGAGCCGCTGCCACTCAGACTCTGAAGCCCCCGGCAGCAAAAGCAGTCTCATGGAAGCGCTCTTCGGAACCATGGCCAGGACTTCACCCGAAAGCTTCGCCACAAGCGCCGACATGCCGTCAGGCTCTGCATCAAAGTAGCGCACCGGCGCGTCGTCAGGAAGATCGGCCAGCTGACGCGCCACCTTGACCGCATCAGACAGGTCTCCCAGACTGTCGACAAGCCCGTGCTCGAGCGCCTGAGCGCCCGTCCAGACCCGGCCCTGAGCCACCTTTTCGATTTCGGCTTCCGTTTTCCCGCGATTGTTTGCGGCAAGAGCCTTGAAGCGGTCGTAAACACGCTCAACGCCGGAGCGCAGAATTGCGCTTTCCGCGGCATTGGGACGATGCAGAGGGGAGCCGAATTCCGCCAGCTCTCCGGTACGGTAGCCGTCCCGGCCGACATCAAATTCAGCAAGCAGTCCTTCCGCATCAGGGATCACCGAGAAAACGCCGATCGAGCCGGTAAGCGTCAGGGGATCCGCGATGATGCGCTCTGCGCCGAGACTGATCCAATAGCCTCCGGAAGCCGCCGCATCGCCCATGCTCGCCACCACATGGATGCCGCTTGCTCTTATGGCCGCAAGCTTCTCGCGAATCGCCTCCGCCGCAATGGCGTCTCCTCCCGGGCTCGAGATGCGCAGAACCAGAGCACGCGTGCCCGGAGTTTTGGCCGCCCGTTCAAGACGATCGCAAAGCTCTTCGGGCGAGATTCCCGAAGCGGCGCCCGAGCTGATCGTGCCTTCGGCAAAAACGACGGCGACGCCGCTGCCGGAAGCATCAGGAAGATCCGTCGCATTGAGGTAGTCAAGATAATCAATGCGCTTCAGCTTCGCCTTGTCTCCGCCTTCGGCAAAGCGCTTCGCGAGCTTCTCTTCAAATTCGTCTTCAGTCAGAAGATCCGTGACGAATCCGGAAGTTTTCAGAATCTCTGCCGGATCTTCGCCGTCGTTAAGCTTCGCGGGAAGCTCCCTGAGATATTTATCCACGGCTCCCGGCATCAGACCGCGGGCCTTTTCAATATCCCCCGCGAGTCCCTGCCAGGATGCATCCATCCAGCTCTTCTGAGCCTCAAGATTTTCCCTGGAAGGCGCATCGCTGGTGAAAATTTCCGGCGCGCTCTTGAAGACGCCCGCCTTATAGACGGAGACGCCGATGCCGACATGCTCAAGGAGCTTGCCCCAATAGAGATTTGCGCCAGAAAGTCCCCGCAGCATGACGAGCCCCATCGGATGAAGCGATATCTCATCGGCATGAACCGCCGCTGCATACTGTCCCTGGCTGAAGCTTTCCGACCAGGCATAAACCGGTCTCCCCGTCGCGCTCTTGAAGCGCTCAACGGCATTGCCGATCGTTCTCGCGGAAGCAAGGCCGATCCGGGCAAGGTCGCCCGTCACGATTTCCACGCCGGCGATATCCGGATCCATTGCCGCGCGGTCAAGCGCCTCCACCACGTCAATCAGCCGGGTCGACTCCGCTCCTTTGCCCGTGAACATCCTCATGTCTGCGGAAAGGAGCCTCATGGGATCCGACTCCACGACGGGCCCGCGCAGGTCGAGCACCATTACGGTTCGGGGACCGATAGCCGGCGCCTCCGGCTCCGACCAGTACCAGAGCGCGGCAGCGAGTATGAGGATTCCGTAAAAGACCACATTAAGGACAAGCCTGCGAAGAAAATCGAGGCATCGTCCGATCCAGCGTAAAAGTTGCATCGTTACTCTCAAATGCGCCCAATGCGGCGCAAAAGTTCTTCAACATCATGAACGACAAGATCGACGGCAGGATGCGCCATCGGCGCATTCCAGGGCATTCGCAGACCGGCATGGCGGCGTCTCATGCCGATGCACCAGACGGTCCGCATGCCGGCGAGCTTCGCCGCCCGGAGATTGAGGAGACTGTCGTCGATCAGAACCGCATCCCGGGGCCTGATGCCGAGCCGCGCCGCAAGCGCTCTCATCATGGCAACCGAAGGCTTCGGCCGCCAGTCGCCGAAGATCCTCATGTCCGAACTCGTCACCTCAAGATCAAAGAATCTCCTGAGTCCGATCGCGGGCAGAATCGCATCGGCATAGTTCCTCGGGCCGTTCGTCATCAGCACGCGTCTGCCGGGAAACTTCGACAAAACGGAGCGCATGGACTTCAGGCCCGCGAGATAAGGGGCATAGTCAAAATCGTGCACGGCAGGCAGAAACACTCTTGGATCCACGCCGTGACAGCGCCAGAGGCCGATGAAGGTCGACCCATAGGTGCGCCAGTAATGTTCGCGAAGAAAGTTGGCTTTCTCCGCGCTGAACCCCATGCGGCGGATGAGAAAGTCGTTCATGAGATCATGCACCTCATCGAGGATCCCTGCGGACGAGGCGAGGAGCGTATCGTCCATGTCGAAGATCCAGACGCTCGGATGAGAATGCAAAAACGGCACGGCGCCCGGTAAGCCGGGCTCAGTCCGTGCCGTCATGCATGGTGCGTAATCTCTGCGGCGTTCTTCAGGGAAACGTCGCGCGCGCACGATCAGTCTCCGTACATCTTCTGCTTGAGCTCGCGGCGCTGCTGAGCTTCAAGCGAAAGCGTGGCCGTCGGACGCGCCATCAGACGAGCCACGCCGATCGGATCGCCCGTTTCCTCGCAGTAGCCGTAATCGCCGTCGTCAATGCGCTTGATGGCAGCCTGCACCTTCTTGAGCAGCTTGCGTTCGCGGTCGCGGGTGCGCAGCTCAAGCGCATGCTCTTCTTCGATCGTCGCACGGTCTGCCGGATCCGGAACAACAGTCGTCTCGCGCAGATTGACCGTCGTCTGGTCGGCATTTGCGCGCAGCTCGCGCTCCATATCCGAAAGACGGCGACGGAAAAACTCAAGCTGCTCGTCGTTCATGTAGTCGTCATCCGACATCTTGAGGATTTCTTCCGCGGTAAGTCCCTTTTTGGTGCCCATGTTCTTATTTCCTGTGAATTCAGCCCCGATCCTTCAGGCTTTGTCGTTGAGCCGCCTCGCCGCATTACTAGCGAACGTTGGGAAACTTGACTTCAAATCTCCCGGCCTTCGGGATCAGTTCCTTAGGGTAGGGAAGCGTTATACCGAAAAAATCCCGCTTCTGCCACTCGAGAGAAGCGGGATTTTTTTGAGGAAATTCAGTAAATCTTTTTTACTGCTGAATCTCACGCCAGACAGGTGTCAAGTCCCTTGCGGATTGCCTCTTCCGGAAGGTTGCGCCCGATGAAGACCAGCTTCGAGAAAGGCTTGCGGTCGCCCCAGGGTCCGAGAACGTCTGAAACGGCGAGCATGTGTACGCCCTGGAAGACGACCCTGCGGTCGACGCCCTTAAAGTACAGAATGCCCTTGTAGCGCAGCATGTCCGGCCCGTAAACGCTCGTGAGCGACATGATGTAGCGTTCGAGCTTCATCGGGTCGAAGGGCTTTTCAGAGTCGTAGACGAAGGTATGAATGTCGTCATTGTGATGATGGTGATGGTGGTCGTCCACAAAGAAATTGGGATCCACATCGAGCACATCATTCATGTTGAAGCCCGCGATGTTGAGGACGACATCAACCGGGCAGTTGCCCATGTCGACGCGGCGGATGGGTGCGCGGGCATTCATGCCGCGAAGACGCGCTTCAAAGGCCTCGAGCTCCTCAGGGGTCACGAGATCGCACTTCGAGACGAGAATGCGGTCGGCGAAGCCCACCTGATCGCGGGCGTTGGCCTCTTCGTCAAGCGTCTTAGCGCCGTATTTGGCATCCACCACCGTGACGATGCCGTCAAGGCGGAAGAACGGCGCCACAGCGTCATCCATGAAGAAGGTCTGGGCAACGGGGCCGGGATTCGCCACGCCTGAGGTTTCGAGCACGACGTAGTCAAAGTCGATCTCGCCGCGCTCGCGCTTCAGGCGAAGGTTGGTAAGCACGCGCGAGAGATCGCCTCTGATCGTGCAGCAGACACAGCCGTTGTTCATGCTGACGATCTGCTCCTTCTGCTCGGTCACGATGAGATCGTTGTCGATATTTTCCGTACCGAACTCGTTTTCAATGATCGCGATCTTGAACTGATGATTTTCCTTGAGAATCCTGTTGAGCAGCGTCGTTTTCCCGGCGCCGAGGAAGCCCGTCAGAATGGTTACCGGGATTTCCGGTTCCTGTGGTTCTTCAACAACCATTTTCCTTATCCTCCAATGCCCTTAATGGAAAAAGGAGCGCGCTTCCTTTCCTCGCACGCTCCTCCTTCAGCTCAGGGACTTGTCAGGGCCGCACCGCGAGGCGCATGCCCTTCAGATATTCGCCTTCCGGACAAGTCATCAAAAGCGGATGATCCGCTCCCGCACCGAAACGCCCGGTTGCCCAGGCATTGAGTCCGGAGTCAATCACTGCACCGGCAACAATTTTCTGGAAAAGATCCACATCAATTGCACCGGAACAGGAGAACGTAAAGAGTTCGCCGCCCGGCTGCAGGAGTCTCAGCCCGTTGAGGTTGATGTCCTTGTAAGCCCTGGCCGCGCGTTCCACATGATAGTGGCTGGATGCGAACTTGGGCGGATCAAGAATCACGAGATCGAAGTGCTCGCCCGCGTCGCGAAGCCTCCTGAGGCAGGAAAAGACATCCTCGCACACCCATTCGGCCTTGCCGGCAAAGCCGTTGCGCGCAGCGTTGGCCTTCGCCATCTCAAGCGCCTCTTCGGAAGAGTCGACGGAAACCACTTCTTCGGCGCCTCCCTTGAGGAGCGCGAGCGAGAAGCCGCCCGTGTAGCAGAAGCAGTTGAGCGCGCGCATGCCGCGCCCGTGAATCCGGCGGAATTCCTCAGCGGCGGCCTGAGCCGCCAGACGGCTCTCGCGCTGGTCAATGTAGAAGCCCGTCTTATGCCCGATGCGGCAGTCAACGCCGTAGCGCACGCCGTCTTCGACCACTTCAATCGCTTCGGGCGGATTGTCGCCCGCAAGGAGCTCGGAACGGACTTCAAGGCCTTCGCGCCGGCGCGTAGCCGCATCAGAACGGTCATAGATGCCGCGGGCACCCGTGGCCTCCATCAGAAGGCGCCCCAGAAGCGGGCGATAGGCTTCAACGCCGGCTGACTGGAACTGCGTCACCAGCCAGTCGCCGTACTGGTCGACAATGAGGCCGGGAAGCCCGTCAGCTTCGCCGAAAATCAGACGAATCGCGTTCGTGCGGCTCCTGAGCGGCTCGCGAAAGAGAATGGCTTCCCTGACCTTGCGCTCAAACCACGCGTCATCGATGACCTCGTCTTCTCGATAGGACCAGCAGCGCGCCCTCAGCGTGGAGGCCGGCGAATACGCAGCCCAGGCGAGAAAACGCCCGTCGCGAGAAAGAACGCGCACCGTGTCACCCGCCATGGGCTTGCCGACCACACGCTCAACTGCAGTGTCGTATACCCAGGGGTGCCGACGAAGAAGGGACTTTTCCTTGCCCTTTTTCAGAATAAGGTCTGACATTTCTAAAATTTCCAGATTCAATCGCCAAATTAAATTTCAATGCTGCCCGTAAACACCACTTCAGCCGGGCCAATCAGGCTGAGCGCGGCGCCCGGGCCTTCCCAGGCGCAGGCAAGCGCCCCGCCCCGGGCCGAAAATTCAACCCGCCTGCCGAAAATGCCGCGCATGAGGCCTGCGGCCATCGCTGCGCTTGTTCCGGTACCGCAGGCAAGCGTCTCCCCGGGGCCTCGCTCCCAGACTCGGATTTTTGCTTTCTCGGCGCTTTCGACTTCAACGAATCCGACGTTGACACTTTCCGGGAAAGCCGGATGTTGCTGCAGGAACGGACCGATAAGGTCAATGCGTTCATGGTCAACATCATCCGTGAGGAGCGTTGCATGGGGATTTCCCATGCTCGTCACAGTGAATTCAATGTCGCGCTTGAGCGGCGTACAGTAAGCCTTCCAGACCGGAATCTGATTTTCAATCCGGCATTCAAGACCTTCAGGACGGAAGGGTATGTCTTCGGGCAGAAAGCGCGGTTCGCCCATATCGGCCACCATGCGGCCGTCAGGCTCCCGCTTCACGCAGATTTTTCCCTTCATCGTCTGAAACGGAATCGAGTCGCCCGAAGCGTAGCCCCGCTCAAGCGCAAAGCGCCCGATGCAGCGCGCGCCGTTGCCGCATTGCTCCACCTCATCGCCGTCGCTGTTGAAGATGCGGTATCGAAGCGGTTCGCCTTCCCTTTGGGGCGGGTCGAGCAGAAGCAGCTGATCCGCACCGATGCCGAATCGCCGGTCCGCCAGACGGCGCACAAGCTGAGGAGTTACCTCTACAGGCTCCGCCACGCGGTCGAGGACGATGAAGTCGTTCCCGGCCCCCTGCATCTTGGTGAAATGTAGCTCGGTCATTATTAAATTTTTAGATGAAAATCAATAAACAGAAGGTTCGCCCTCGGGCCGCGTCTTAAAGCGCCGGTGCACCCAGAGATACTGGTCCGGATGCCGGCGAATGTAGACTTCAAGCTCCTTATTGAGACGCATCGTATCGGCTTCGGGATCCCTGGTCGGGAAGTTCTCGAGGGGAGCGGAAATTTCAACGCGGTAGCCGTCTTCCGTCATGGTTGCAATGCACCAGACGACCTTTGCGCGCATCACGCGCGCAAGCCTCGAAACCATCGGGATCGTAGCGGCCTTCACGCCGAAAAAAGGCACGAAGATCGAATTTCTCGCGCCGTGATCCATATCGGGCAAATAGTAGAAAGGAAGGCCTTCGCGGATGTGCTTCATCACCGTTCTCAGATCATTGTCGCCGGTCTTGGCAATGAGCACCGGGTTGCTGAAGCGCAGCCGCCCCTCGAGCAGGGCTTTGTCCCAGACGGGATTGCTCTGCTTCTGATAGAGCGACACGCCGCGCACATAGGTATTGAGCGCAATGCCTGCAGCGTCGAGCCCTGCAAAATGAGGCGACACCACAATGATCGGACGATTCTCGGGATTGAGAAGATGCTGAAGTCCCTCGAATTTGACCAGAGCCTGCACCTCTTCCTTCGTGCCCGTCCAGAGCGTGCCGTGATCGATCGCTGCGCGCGCGAGACGCACGTAGACGCGGCGCGCAAGCTTGATACGCTCATCTTCAGAGAGCTCCGGGAAGCAAAGCCGCAGGTTGGTCAGAATGACGTGACGGCGTTTGGGCACGGCCTGCCAGAAAATCGCAGCTGCGCATCGCGCAAGCCCCCAGCGCGCGGGCATCGGCAAATGCCTGAACGAGCGGACAATACGCACCCAGGCACGGGAAAAAGCTTCATTAAGGGACGACATCAGCGATGAGCTCCTTCTTCAGGCGGCGGAGCACCTCTCGGACGTTTGTAGCGGTTGTAGCTCCAGGCATATTGTTCCGGCATCCGGCGAATAATGTGCTCAATCATCCTGTTCATGGCAAGCGCATCTTCATGGATGTCTCCAGTAAGCGGATCCGTCCACTCCTCGGCCTCCACTCTCCAGCCGTCCTCCCCGCGCACGCCCCAGGCAAAAATGCGGATGGCGTCAAACTGGTGAGCGACCTTGACGGGAAGCGTCATCGTATAGGCGGGCCTCCCGAAGAAAGAGGCCCAGACGCCTTCGCCCTTGCTCGGCACCTGATCCGGGAGCGCGCCGAAGGTATTGCCTTCGCGCAGGCTGCGGATGATGCGCTTGACGCCGATCAGCGTCGTGGGAACGGCTTCGATCCCCGGCGCCTGACGGGCATCGCCCACAACGGCGCGCAGAATCTTCTTTCTCGGCGGCCGATAGAGAATCGTGATGCGGCGGCCGGTTTCCTTGTAGAGCGTCCCGGCAAGCCAGACCGGAAGCACCTCGAAGCACCCGACGTGAGGCGTCATGAAGACGATCGGCCGACCGCTTCTCATGGCATCTCCGATCAGCTTCTCCGCTTTTTCGTCCGCATGCACGTGCTCAAGCACGGTTTCCACCGGACGGTACCAAACCCAGATGCTTTCCATCGCCTGGCGCCCGGCATTGCGGCCGACGCGGGCAAAAATGCTTTTATGCGTATATCCGGCCGCACACAGATTGGCGCGCGTACGCCGGCGATACCCTGGTGCGAGCCAGAAAACGAGTTCACCGATGAAGGCGCCGAAAAGCTGCAGGAAAGACAGCGGAAGTTTGGCAACGAGCGTGAGTAGCCTGTGCATGCGAAAGACAGTCTCCGATCCTGAAAGCGCAGCCCGCAGGGCTGAGCATTATTGCGGCGAATCATTAATTTTACTTGGCGCCCGGGACCTTTTTGCGCCATGAATCCGCGGCACTCATCGTTTTCTCGCTTAAGGGAAACGATAGCAGCATATAAAGCAAGCAATCACTCTCAATATTTCACTTGTTTACACGGAATCTTCGTCAAGGCTAATTGACATCTCACGCCGCCTTGCCTGACTCAAAAGAACCTCATTCGTCAGATTCCTTTAATTCTCCATGCGTTATCATTGCGCCCGATTCGCCGAGTTAACAGGACAACTTGCGGGGCGAACAAGAAATTCCGCTAAAGCGTCTCCCGCATGGAGCCAAGACCAATGCGCAGAGCGCTTCTCCTTCTCAATACTGGAGTTTTATGGCCATGGCCCACGAATATCTCTTTACTTCCGAATCCGTCAGCGAAGGTCATCCCGACAAAGTCGCAGACCAGATTTCTGACGCCGTTCTCGACGCCTGCCTCACCGAAGACCCGATGAGCCGCGTCGCCGCCGAAACGCTCTGCACCACCGGTCTCGTGGTGCTTGCCGGCGAAATCACGACAAACGCCAACGTCGACTACATCGGCCTCACGCGCAACGTTCTTAAGAAAATCGGCTACGACAATACCGACTACGGCATTGATCATCGCGGCTGCTCCGTGCTTGTCGGCTATGACAAGCAGTCTGCCGACATCAAGCAGGGCGTCGACCACGCAATGGACGACGAGCTCAACCTCGGCGCCGGCGACCAGGGCCTGATGTTCGGCTTTGCCTGCGATGAAACTCCGACGCTCATGCCGGCCCCGATCTACTACGCTCACCGCCTCATGGAGCAGCAGAGCAAGGTCCGCAAGAACGGCACTCTGCCCTTCCTGCGTCCCGACGCCAAGAGCCAGGTCACGATGCGCTACCGCGACGGCAAGCCCGTCGGCATCGACACGATCGTCATTTCCTCGCAGCACGCTCCGGAAATGTCCGACGGCACGAAGATGAAGCCCGAATTTACGGAAGCCATTGTTGAGAGCATCATCCGTCCGGTCATTCCTGCCGAATGGCTCAAGGACACGAAATTCCTCATCAATCCGACCGGCCGCTTCGTCGTCGGCGGTCCGCAGGGCGACTGCGGCCTCACCGGACGCAAAATCATTGTCGACACCTACGGCGGCTACTGCCCGCACGGCGGCGGCGCCTTCTCTGGCAAGGACGCCACCAAGGTCGACCGCTCCGCCGCCTATGCCTGCCGCTATGTCGCGAAGAACATCGTCGCCTCCGGTCTCGCCACCTACTGCCTGGTGCAGGTCGCCTACGCGATCGGCGTTGCCGAACCGATGAACGTTACGGTCTTCACCAACGGCACGGGCCGCATCCCGGACGAGGAAATCGCTGCGCTCGTGCGCAAGCACTTCGATCTGCGCCCCCGCGGCATCATTCAGATGCTCGATCTGCGCCGTCCGATCTTCTCGAAGACCGCCGCCTACGGCCACTTCGGCCGCGAAGAGCCGGAATTCACCTGGGAAAAGACCGATAAGGCCGAAGCCCTCAAGGCCGCTGCCGGACTCTAAAAGCCCTCGCAGACGCCTTTCTCGGAAGAGGGTCTTCATAAGACGCCTCATCTGATACGCCAACGGGCGGCGCATCCTTCGACAGAAAGGACGCCGCCCGTTCTCTATTCCGCCGTATGATTTCTTCTTTACGGCAATGTTCCGGCCGTCTGACGGCCGGGAATCCTCTCATTCGATTCTTTTCAAGCGATGACCAAAAAACGCGTTCTCACCGGCATCAACACCACCGGAACCCTGCATATCGGCAACTACGTCGGCGCCATCCGTCCGGCCATTCAGGACAGCCGCGATCCCAACGTTGAGAGCTTCTTCTTCCTCGCGGATCTGCACGCACTCATCAAGTGCCAGGATCCTGCCCGCATTGAAAGAAGCCGCATGCAGATTGCCGCGACCTGGCTTGCCGCAGGCCTTGATCCGGAACGCGTCACGCTCTACCGCCAGAGCGACATTCCTGAAATCCCGCTGCTCTGCTGGATGTTCGACTGCGTCATGAGCAAGGGGCTCCTCAATCGCGCGCACGCCTATAAGGCCGCCGTCGATGCCGCCACTGCCGCCGGCAAGGACCCGGACGCGGATGTCTCCATGGGACTCTTTTCCTATCCGGTGCTGATGGCTGCGGACATTCTGATGTTCAATGCGGAAGAAGTTCCCGTCGGCCACGACCAGCTCCAGCACCTCGAAATGGCCCGCGACGCCGCTCAGCGCTTCAACAACCTCTACGCCACGCCCGAGCATCCCTTCTTCGTGCTGCCGCAGGCAACGGGCGGCAGCAGCATCGAAGTGCTCCCGGGGCTCGACGGGCGCAAGATGAGCAAGTCCTACAACAACGTCATTCCGCTCTTTGAAGGCGGCCGCGCAGCGCTTGATGCCGCCATTGCGCGCATCGTCACCGACAGCCGGGCGCCGGGAGAGCCGAAGGACCCCGACAGCACCTCGCTCACCGTCATCTTCGACGCATTCGCCACGCCCGAAGAGCGTGAGAACTTCCGTGCGGAACTGCGTTCCGGCCTCGGATGGGGCGAAGCCAAAAAGCGTCTCGCCGACCAGATCGACCGCGAGATTGGCCCGATGCGCGCCCGCTATGAAGAGCTGATGGCTCATCCTGCTCAGGTTGAAGAAATTCTGCAGGAAGGCGCCCGCAAGGCGCGTCTCATTGCAACGCCCTTCATGGCCGAACTTCGTCATGCCGTGGGCCTCAGAAGCTTCACCGAAATTGCCGCCCCTCAGGCAGCAAAAAAGAAAGCGCAGAAAGTGCAGCGCGCGACCTTCAAGCAGTACAGGGAAAAGGACGGGCGCTTCTACTTCAAGCTCATTTCCGCGGCGGGCGACGAGCTTCTCCTTTCTGAGGGCTTTGAGTCCGGGCGGGATGCCGGCATGTGGGTCGGCCGCCTGAAAAAGGAAGGCGCTGCGGCCCTCGAGGGCGCTCCGGTGAGCCTCCTCGACGGCATCACGCGGGATGCGGTCGAGGCAGCCCTCCTCTCCTTCAGCGAAGAAGAGTAATTTTTCATAAGAATCAATAAATGAAGGCGGCTATAATGCCGCCTTCATCGCATCCGGGGAATATTCTCCGGCATGGGGACCAGGGGTTCGAGGAGCGCTGCGACGGAGTTTCCTCACACGGGACTTCGCGAGGCTCGAGCCGCTTGCGTCCGCATCCGCATTTCCAACGGCGCTCTCCTTCTTTCTTCTTTCAAGACGACAAATGGACGCTACTGAAAACTACGTCATCGCCGACCTTGGTCTTGCCGACTGGGGCCGCAAGGAAATTCAGATTGCCGAGGTGGAAATGCCCGGCCTCATGGCTATCCGGCGCGAATATGCCGCGAGCCAGCCGCTGAAGGGCGCCCGCATCTCCGGATCGCTCCACATGACCATTCAGACCGCAGTGCTCATCGAAACGCTGACGGCGCTTGGTGCTGAAGTCCGCTGGGCGAGCTGCAACATCTTCTCCACGCAGGATCACGCCGCTGCCGCCATCGTGAAGGACGGCGTCCCGGTTTTTGCGCGCAAGGGCGAGACGATCGAGGAGTACTGGGCCTATACGCACCGCATCTTCGAGTGGCCCGACGGCGGCTACTCCAACATGATCCTTGATGACGGCGGCGACGCTACGCTGCTCCTTCATCTCGGCTCCCGCGCTGAAAAAAATCCGGAAGTCATCGCGCACCCGACGAGCGACGAGGAAACCGCTCTCTTTGCCGCCATCCGCGAGCACCTCGCTGTCGACCCCGCCTGGTATTCAAAGCGCCTCGAAAAGATCCTCGGCGTTTCTGAAGAAACGACCACCGGCGTGCACCGCCTCTACCAGATGAATGAGCGCGGCGAGCTGCGCATCCCCGCCATCAACGTGAACGACTCCGTCACGAAGTCCAAGTTCGACAACCTCTACGGCTGCCGCGAATCGCTCGTCGACGGCATCAAGCGCGCGACCGACGTCATGGTCGCCGGCAAAGTCGCCGTGGTGGTCGGCTACGGCGATGTAGGCAAGGGCTGCGCTCAGGCCCTCCGCGCTCTTTCCGCTCAGGTCTGGGTGGTGGAAATCGATCCGATCTGCGCGCTTCAGGCCGCGATGGAAGGCTACCGCGTCGTCACGATGGACTTTGCCAAGGACAAGGCCGACATCTTCGTCACCGCTACGGGCAATGTCCGCGTCATCACGCACGACCACATGATCGCGATGAAGAATGAAGCGATCGTCTGCAACATCGGTCACTTCGACAGCGAGATTGATGTCGCTTCGATGCGTCAGTACAAGTGGGAAAACATCAAGCCGCAGGTCGACCACATCACGCTCCCGTCGGGCAACCGCATCATCCTTCTCGCGGAAGGCCGCCTTGTGAACCTCGGCTGCGCCACGGGCCATCCCTCCTATGTGATGAGCTCCTCCTTCGCCAATCAGACGCTCGCGCAGATTGAACTCTTCTGCCATCACGACAAATATCCCGTCGGCGTCTACATCCTTCCGAAGCACCTGGACGAAAAGGTGGCTCGCCTTCAGCTCACGAACCTCAATGCAGAGCTTTCCGTGCTTACGGACGAACAGGCCGCCTACATCGGCGTCAGGAAGGAAGGTCCCTACAAGTCGGAAAACTACCGCTACTAATCGAGGGAAGCCGGATTCCCTGCGGCCTTAATCAAAGCCGCACGGATCATTGAAAGTGCCCGGAAGAGCCAGTTCTCTTTCCGGGCATTCTTTTAGAAAATTCCGATATCCGTGATGATGAGGTCAAGCGGCAGATCATGCGGTTCGAAAAGAGATTCATCCACCTCATTGACCCCGTAGGCAATGCCGAGGAGTCTGGGAGAAACGCCTGACCCGAGGAGCCCCGAGATGTAGCGGTCAAAGTAGCCGCCGCCGTATCCGAGCCTTCTTCGAGAACGCGTCCAGCCGAGGCAGGGAATGAGAAGCACATCGGGGATCACGCAGGCGCCGCTTCCTGGCCCCGGAATGCCGGCGGCATCCGCTGCAAGCTTCTCGCGAGGATCCCATAGCCGGTATTCCATGCGCGAAGCTTCCCGATCCGTGCACCAGGGAAGCGCCAGGGCTCTCGCTCCGTCAGCGGCCCGCCACTCATCAAGCAGAGAATTGATGTCGGGTTCGCTCCCTATCGGCTGATACGTACCGAGAGTGAGCACGCGGCGCTCCTGCGACAATGCGCGGGAAATCATCCTCAGGAGCCCTGCGTGCGCCTCCATGCCGGCCTTTCGCCTAAGTTCCCCCATGCGTTTGCGAACTGTCTGCTTTTCCGGCATTTTGAGAATTCTCCTGAGAGAAAAGGCTTTTCCTGTCCGATCCTTCAAAAGGAGGAGGAGAGGCTGAAGTACTCCCCGCTATATTAGGATCCTCTTTCCGGTTTATGTGTTTTGCGGTTTATCCCCACTGATGCGCTGCTCCCATCTTCTTGCCTTGCTTCTCTTCTGCATCTCTTCTGCGCACGGGACATCCGCGGCAGCTGAAAGCAATGAGCAGCCGGCGATCAATACAACCGAATCCCTCCCGGCAGACCATTCAGAAGGAGCACAGCATCGCCGCATCGTCATCGCGCCCTCGCTCATTTCCATTCCGATTGCGGAGCGGCTGCAATCGCTTCGCGACCGCGAGGACAACCTGACGGTATGGCCTGAAGAATCTGCTGTCGGCGTGAATCCCAGGGAAATCTTCGACCGCGTCGACAAAGCTTTTGAAACGTTCTCAAGGGACAACGACACTAAAGAAGCCGCCGCTGGCGAAGCTGCTGATGCAGCGGCCCAGGTAACAGCGTCCCTGATTGAAGAGCCTGTTTCCGACCCGCTCGACGATGCGCTCCTTCTGCCTCACCCGGAAGCTCTGGACTATGTGTTTCTCGAAGCCAGAAACGCTTTTTCGCAGGGACGCCTCTCGGATCTTGAAGAAATTCTGCCGCTTCTTTCCGGGCATGAATTAAGCGCCTACCCGGAACTCTGGCGCCTGATTCTTCTCCTTAAGCAGGCCCCCGATGACCCGGCAGTCAATTTGGAATTTGAGCGCTTCCTTGCGCTTCACCGCAATGAATACATTGCGGAAAACGCGCTTCATGAATACCTGAAGATCGAAGCGGAAAGACTCAGCGCGGAAAGCTTCACGAAGCTCTACAGCCAGCTCGTCTGGAATCAGGATGATCCGGACCTGCGGGCGTGGAATGCAATTCACCGCCTCCAGTCCGCGGCCGGGAAGAAAGCCCGGGAAGAGGAGCTCCGTGCAGCGAAGCTTCTCTATCGCGACTCGGGTTCCCTTGCGAAGGAGTCCTATCAGCGACTCGGGGATGCCATAGCCCGGGAAGACCGTTCATGGCTCTGGACGCGCGTTGTAGTGCTTCTGCAAAAAAGCGGCGGCGGGAAGGAAATCAAGCGGGTTCTTGCCGAACTCCCACGCCCGGAACTGCCAGCATCCATCAGGGAACTTCATGAAATCCTGGATCGACCGAATGCGTGGCTTCGGCGGCAAAAAAAGCTCGAACGCGTTCCCGCTCGTCTCGCCGTTTTTGCATCGCTGCGCCTTTCGCGCACGGATCCGGCTGCGGCAGCCCGGCTGGCTGAAGCTGCAGTAGACCCTAAGGCAGGGAGCTTCTGGAAATCACTCGTCTGGTCCCGCATCGGCTTCACAGCCATGTCCCGGCTCGATCCGCGCGCACTCAGCTGGTTTGCCAGAGCCGGATCCGATCTCTCACGCATGCCTTACGCCGTCTCGTCGCCCGAGCAACTGAAGGCCTGGCGGGCACGCGCGGAACTGAGGGCAGGAAACTGGTATTCCCTCAGCAAAGCCATCGACGGCATGAATGAAGCCTCCCGCAGCGAGGAAGTCTGGACATACTGGAAGGGGCGTTCTTATGCGGCGCGCGGCCTCAATGACCTCGCCCGCACGGAATATGAAAAGATCGCCAACCGCATCACTTTCTACGGAAAGCTCTCCGCTGATGCGCTCGGCCGCCCCTACGCGTTCTCCCATCCGCCGAAGGAAATGCCGAAAGCGTCTGAAATCGCTCAATGGGGAAACAATCCTTCCATACGCCGCGCCGAAGTGCTCTACCGCATGCAGCTTTACCGGGAGGGCCATCGGGAATGGAACTGGGCCATGCGGGGCATCAGCCCCTATGAGTCGATTGCGCTTGCAGCCTACGCACGCCAGGAGCGGCTGGTGCACCGCATGATTAATACCAGCATGAAAAGCGGCACCGAACTTGTCGTCGTCGAACAGCGCTTCCCCAGACCTCATGCAGAACTCATTGAGCGCGTGAGCAGAGCTCAGGAACTTCCGGCCTCCTGGGTCTATGGACTGATCCGCCAGGAGTCCCGCTTTATACCGGCGGTAAGCTCATCCGTAGGCGCACGCGGACTGATGCAGCTCATGCCGGGCACTGCATCCTGGACCGCCCGACAGCTTGGCATCGAGCACTATGATGAAGGGCGCAACCTCACGGAACTTGAGATGAACCTTGTGCTCGGTTCTGCCTATCTGCATATGCTCTATGCCGATTCGGGCGAAAGCTTCATCCTGGCGACAGCCGCATACAATGCCGGACCTCGCCGCGCCCGCATCTGGAGAAACACTCTCTCTGATGCAATGGAAGCCGCCGTCTTCATCGAAACCATCCCCTACTTTGAAACCCGGGAGTATGTGAAGAATGTGCTTGCCAATATGCAGACCTATTCCATGCTGACGGGCGAGCCGATTAAAAATTTCACCAGCTTTCTCGGCAAAGTCACCCCCAGCCTCGTAGAGGCTAAAGATCTTCCCTGACTCTCTCGAGGACCCGATATGCAGATTTATTCCGTCGGCGGCTTCGTCCGCGATACGCTGCTCAGGCGCCGGGGATTCCCGGCAGTCCCGGGCGACCATGACTGGGTTGTCGTCGGCGAAACGCCTGAATCCATGATTGAGCGCGGCTTTCTTCCCGTGGGCGAAGACTTCCCTGTTTTCCTGCATCCCAAAACGCACGAAGAATATGCCCTTGCGCGCACAGAGAGAAAAACCGCGCCCGGCTATCACGGCTTCGTGTTTCATGCCTCATCCGATGTAACGCTCGAGGAAGACCTGCGGCGCCGGGATCTGACGATTAATGCAATCGCCATGGATGAACATGGTCAGCTATACGATCCCTATGGAGGCGCCGAAGACATTGCCCGCGGCATCATCCGTCATGTGAGCGAAGCCTTCAAGGAAGATCCGGTCCGCATCCTGCGCGTCGCGCGATTCGCCGCACGCTTTCCGGGATTCTCCATTGCGCCGGGAACCATGACGCTCATGCGGGAAATGGTCGATTCCGGCGAAGCAGATGCGCTTGTCCCCGAACGCGTGCTTCAGGAATTCATAAAGGGACTCTCTGCTCCCGTCCCCTGCCGGATGCTCGACGTGCTGATTGAATGCGGCCTCTGGCACAGGCTCTACCCGGAAATCAAGCTCTCCGGCACTGTCCGGGCCCGCCTTTACCGGACCTGCCGCGAAGGCCTCCCGACTTCTCTGCGGCTCGCCGCGCTTGTTTCCGGCTTGCCGGACGGCAGTCAGGCAAAAGGCTTCCTATCCCGTCTGCGCGCAAGTGCTGAAGCACAGGATCTTGCCAAAATTCTCGGCGACTCAATGGAGGCGCTCGCAGAGCTCTCAACGCCGGAAAATGTCTCGAGCTTCTTTCAGCGTTACGACGCGGTGCGCAGGCCGGCAAGAATGACCCTGCTGCTCGCCTTCCGCGCCAGGGCGCTTCCTGAAGCAGCGCATGGGAAAGCACCGGACGCATTGCTGCGCGCCGCTCTGTCGGCATGGTGCGGCATTGATGCCGGGAGCATCGCCCGCAGCGCACCGACGCCGAGAGACATCCCGCCGCGCGTGCTTGCCGCCCGTACGGAAGCCGTTGCAGCGCTCTGGCCGCACTAGAAAAGCAGCTTCCCTAAAACGAGCGCGAACACGGCAAGGAGAATCGTGCTCATAAAGGGAAGCTCTATCCTGCGGCCGAGAATGGAAAAATTCAGGTCGCCCGGAAGCCTTCCGAGACCGAAACGCCTCAGCTGAGGCATGGCGCCCAAGAGCAGAAGCAGAATGATGAAAATAACAAGAGCCCAACGCATGATTGGACTCATTCTAACGGACGCCGGGAGGCGCCCTAGAATGCGTGTTTTCCTCTTCCGTGCTTCGGATTATCCATGCCTCACACTTCACCGGAAAGCCTGCGATTCACCTGCCGAAGGATTTTCATCCGCGGCCTGAAGCTTTCCTGCCGTATCGGCGCGTATGAGAACGAACGCATCAACCCGCAGACCGTCCTCGTAGACTGCGATCTTTGGGTTCGCCTGTCCGCATCCACAAGCGCACGAGACAATCTCGCAGACGTCCTCAACTACGACCTGGCCGTTGATGCCATCCGCAAGGCGGCATCAGGAGAGCACATAGATCTTCAGGAAACACTCGTCGATCGAATGACGAAAGCACTTGCCGCACTCCCCGGCGTAGAGCTCGTGCGGGTTGCCACGGCAAAACCTGAAGCCTATCAAGATGCCGACGCCGTCGGCATTGAGTCCTGGCGAGTTCCGGAAAATCGCACTTAACACCATCCATGTCCGACACCATTCCCATCTACAGCACCCCGACCGGCGAAACGCCGCCTAATGAGCGCAACCGCAAATCCGTTTCCCAGAAAAAACTGGAAAAGCGCGTCGTTCGACTAACAGCACAGGCGATTACCGATTTCGGCATGATCAACGAAGGCGATAAGGTCATGGTGGCCATGAGCGGAGGCAAAGACAGCTACGTGCTGCTCGATACGCTTAAGACCCTTCAGTCGCGCGCTCCAATCCATTTCGATCTCCTCGCCGTCAATGTGCACCAGCACATTCCGCACTTTCCGCTCGACGAACTCAAGCGCCAGCTTGAAGCTTCAGGCGTCCCCTATCACATTGAGGATCAGGACACGAACTCCCTGATTCAGAAGCTGATTCCGGAAGGCAAGAACGTTTGCTCGCTCTGCGCGCGCCTGCGCCGCGGCATTCTCTACCGTGTAGCGCGCGAACAGGGCTGCAACAAGATTGCCCTCGGCCATCACATGGACGACATCGTCAGCACGCTGCTCCTCAATCTTTTCTACGGCGGCCGTCTGAAGGCAATGCCCCCCGTACTCATGAACGACCGCAAGGAGTGCGTCGTCATCCGACCGCTCGCCTATGTTCGCGAGGCCGAAACGGAGAAGCTCGCGAAAATCCGCGGCTATCCGCTTGCAGCCAAGGGCATCTGCGGCGCAGGTGAAAATCTCAAGCGTCAGGAAATCAAGGCGCTCATGAAAAGCTGGGACCGTGAATTTCCCGGCCGCATTTACAACATCTTCATGAGCCTCACGCGCGTCTCGCCCTCGCACCTTATGGATCAGAGGCTCTACGACTTCCGGAACTTCAGGTTCCTGCTTCCCGACCCGTCGCAGCAGGCAACTGAGGACGAATAAGGCTATCTATGCAACATTCTTGTACCGGCGACTTCGCTAGAATCGTTGCTGCTTCAAACTTTCCGACACCCGCCTGCGCGTACCTGGCGGATCAACTTTAAGAAATACGACAACGTCATCAAATGAGAACTCGATCGCTCAAAGTAATTGACATGGCCGTTCATCAAGTGGCCACCACCACGCCGCAACAAACGATTCATGACTGCGCGCTTCAGATGCGCCGCGAACATGTCGGCAGCCTTGTTGTTGTGGATGAAGATGCCAAACCGATCGGCATGATTACAGACCGCGACATCACCATTGAGGGTGTCGCACTTGGTCGCAATCTGAACGAAGCGACTGTCGGTGATCTGATGACAACGCCGGTCGTGACTTCCACTGAAAATGAAGGCATGGTCATGGCGCTTGCGCGCATGCGCGAAAACGGCATCCGTCGCCTTCCTATCGTCGACGATTCCGGCCGTCTCGTGGGCGTCGTCACCAACTCCAACCTCATCAAGGAACTCTCTGAACTTCTCGATGGGCTGGTCCGAAACATCAGTTCGTCAAAGACCCGGGAGGTCGCCCTGCGTTCGGAATAACCGTACGTAAATCGACCCGCCCCGCATAAAAAACGCCGGACATTGAATTCCGGCGTTTTTTTATTCTTCATGTTCCACGTGAAACATCTCTACGCAGGAAATGCGACGATGTTCCACGTGAAACATTCTCAGATTCGCGTCTTACTTCTTTTTCTTTTTTTCGGAGCCGAGGCGCGGAATGGAAGGCGGAACGAAATCTCCGGACTGAAGTGCAGAGACTCTGCTTTCCGCAGTTTCAAACATTGAACTTGCCCGGCCGACAATCAGCGGATCCACCGCGCCAATAGCCTTCAGGTCGCGTTTGGCATAAGGGATCTGCCGCAGCACATAGCGCATGGCGTTCAGGCGGGCCCGCTTCTTATCGTCGGACTTGATGACCGTCCAGGGCGCTTCAGGCGTATCGGTAGCAAAGAACATTGCTTCCTTGGCGCGCGTATAGTCGTCCCACTTGTTGCGCGACGCTTCATCAATCGGCGAAAGCTTCCAGCGCTTGAGCGGCGACACCTTGCGCTCGCGGAAGCGCCGATCCTGCTCCTCACGCGAAACCGAGAACCAGAACTTGATCACATAGGTTCCGGAGCGCACCAGATTGCGTTCAAATCCGGGGACTTCGCGCATGAATTCATAGTATTCATCATCGGTGCAGAACCCCATCACGCGCTCGACGCCGGCACGGTTGTACCAGGAGCGGTCAAAGAAGACCATTTCCCCGCGCGTGGGGAGATGCTCCACATAACGCTGGAAATACCACTGCCCCTGTTCGCGTTCGGTCGGCTTTTCCAAAGCCACCACGCGGGCGCCTCGGGGATTGAGATGCTCCATGAAGCGCTTGATGGTTCCGCCCTTGCCTGCAGCATCGCGGCCTTCAAAAATAATGACAACCTTTTGCCCTGTCTCCTTCACCCAGGCCTGGAGCTTCAAAAGTTCAACCTGAAGCTTGAACTTTTCCTCTTCGTAAACACTGCGGCGCAGCCGATTAATGTACGGATACGCACCGTTGAGCCAGTTGGGGTTGAGCTGATTCTCCTCAGCCTCCCGATCCTTTTCCTTTTTGCTCTGCCGGGAGGAAATGCGATCAATCAGATCCGTCAGAATGGCAAAGCGGTCTTTTTCAGACTGCCCGTTGAGGATCTCATGAATGAGCTCCTCCTTGCGGGTATAGGCGCTCGCCGTGCGCTTCAACTTGATGTGATTCACCACATCGCGCACATTTCGAAACCGCGGCGGACGATCGAGCTTTTCATTGACATACGGCGGTTCTTCGCGCTTCTTTTTAGAAGACGCCGCATCTTCTTTCTGAAGAGGTTCCGATTCCGCGGCAGAAGGGGGCTGAGTGGGATTGTTTTTATTTTCTTCAGTCATTTTTCAAATCCATATGAGGGGGTTGAGGCGGACTTTCTGCCGGCACAGATCAATATCAATCTGAAGAAGAGCCGGCGGCATCCCGCTCATGGATGAGCCAGGCATAAATCTCCTGACGGGGAATCCCCGTGCGACGGGCTGCGATGGCGGCAAGTTTGGATGCCGGCATTTCCGATGCGAGATCGCGCAGCCATGCCTCAGCTTCCGCTGTAAGTCCCTCCTCTTTAGGAGGTTCTTCATCCACAAGAACAACATACTCCCCGCGGGGGTCATGCGTCGATGCGAATTTCCCGAGGTCTCCCGCATTCATGGCGGATATGGTTTCGAATTTCTTGGTGAGTTCCCGCGCCACAACCACGCGCCGCCCGGGAGAGAGTACTTGAGCTAAATCTTCGAGCAGAGCCAGAATTCTGTGGGGAGCTTCATACAAAACAAAGGGTTCCCGTCGCGAACGGAGCGCCTCGACGGCCTGCCGGCGCGCCTTGGGCTGCGGGGGAAGAAATCCGATAAACGCAAAGCCTGGCCCCAGAAGTCCGGAAGCAGACAGCGCAGTAACGGCAGCTGAAGGTCCCGGCACAGGAATAACACGCCTGCCAACACTATGCAGATACTCCACCACGCGCGCTCCGGGATCAGACACGGCAGGAGTGCCCGCATCCGTCACCATTGCTACACGCTTGCCTTCAGCAAGAAGGGCCTCAATTTGCTCCGCTCCGTGCCGTTCGTTATGCTCACGAACAGAAATCAGCCTTGCATCTATTCCAAAGCGCTCAAGAAGCTTTCTTGTTTCCCGGGTATCTTCCGCTGCGATGACATCCGCACGTGAAAGAACCCAGAGCGCGCGCAGCGTAATGTCGCCCATATTGCCGATTGGTACGCCCACGATGTAGAGGCACGCGGCTGGCAGTTCCTGCTGAGGCAGTCCTGCCGCCTTCATCAGCACATCATCGGACCAAAGATTATTTAGGGAATTCATGCCGTTTTCTCGTCGTTCTTTTGTTGCTTGCCTGAGTTTTCTGGCGGCTGCCGGCTCGTGCATGGCCTCGGATGCTTCCGCGCCGCTCACTGCTGCGGAAGTCGCCGCCCCATCGCGACAGCTTACCTTCGCTCTCCTTATGCCGCCTGAAGACTCGCCGGTTCATGCGGCAGCACGCATTGTCGGCAACGGTCTGCTGGCTGCAAACCAGACGAGTGCTCGTCCGGCCAATATTCTCGTGATTGAAGCTCAGAAAGGCTCTTCCATTGAAGAGCAGCTCCAGGCCGCAGCGCTTGCAGGGGCGGATGCCGTCATCGGACCGATTGAACGTGAAGCAGTAACACGTCTTGCTGATTTGCCCTCGCTGCCGCTCCCCGTCGTTGCCCTCAATTCTCCTGAAGGCACGACGAGTCAGTATCCCCCGAAACTCATCATTCTTTCTATTTCCACGGAAGCCGAAGCCGAATGGATTGCCAGGCTTGCAATCAGGGCGCTCCCCGCGCAAACGGAAGAGGGCACGCTCCCGAAGGTGGCGATCATTGCCGGAAGCGCGCCCTGGGAAACAAGGATTGCCGAAGCCTATGCCCGTACGCTTACTCATGCAGGCATTCAATACGAAATCCAAAGACTTGATCCGGAAAAACTCTCCGAACTTCAGGCTCATTTTGAACCCGTCCTCAAGGAGGAAGACGAGCAAAAGCTCAATGCGCTCGCCCATGAGCAGCTTGCCAAGGCAGAATCGGAGAGCGATCGCAAGCGCATATCCCGCGCCATTGCCAATATGCGCCGCACGAAGATTGCTACAGCAGAGCCGCCGTTCCAGGCAGCGCTTTTCGCGCTGAGCGCCCAGGAAGCAAGCCTCGTAAGGAATCGATTGCCGCTGCGCATGCGGGTCTGGTCAACCTCTGCCACGAATCCGGGAGATCCTGCCACGAGTTCGACAGCAACCACCCTCGCCTACGATCTCGAAAAGCTCGTTTTCAGTGAATGCCCTCTCGTCGTTCGCTACGACGCGCAAAGCTTTGAAGCCCGCTTTGAAACGGCAATGCCCTATTCCCTCTCCGCCAAGAGGCTCTTTGCGCTCGGTGCAGATGCCCGGGAAATTGCGGCTCAATGGTCGCAGCTTCGCACGCAGATCCAGTATCACGGAGAGACGGGCAGCCTTGAACTCAACAGACTTAAAAGCCCTGTTATTACCCGGGAGCCGCAAAGCGTCATTGTGCGCAGCGGCAGACTCGTAGAAGTGCCGCAGGATGTCGTTGCAAACACAACACTGCCGAATATTGAACCTCCGCCGGATCCGGCAACGATGACGTTCGTTCCGGTGAAGGAAGTCGAGCACGATGTTCGACGCGAATCTGTGAAGGGCATTGTGATCTCCGACCCGGGCCCCGGACCTGCCCCGACGCCGATGCTGCAGAAGGCATTGCCGGCAAGCACGCCTTCACCGGAAGCGCCAGCAGCGCCGTCGCTCGGCGGCGTGCCGCTCTCAGGCGAAACGATCACCCCGAGCGAAATGTCTGAAACGCCGCAGCTCTGACGCGTTTTCTTTCGGGCAGAATGCCGGACACGCCTCAATGCATCCGGCATCCAGGGGCCGGCAAAATAAACTGCCGGCCCTTTTGTCTTCAACCCACTTCATCCTTTCCTCATGGCACTCATCACGCTTTCTGACCCTCACCTCGCCTACGGCGATTTGCCGCTTCTTGACGAGGCAGCGCTCTCTATAGAACCGGGCGAACGCGTCGGTCTGATCGGCCGCAACGGAACCGGGAAAAGCTCTCTTCTTTCGGTGCTCGCCGGCAAGCAGCTGCTCGATGACGGGCAAATTCAACGCCAGGACGGACTCATTGTTCACTATGTCGAACAGGAGCCCATCCTCCCGGAGGCTCCGACATTCAGAGAAAGCCTTATCGCCCGCGGCAATATCGAAAGCATCGCGGATGAAAAAGAGAAGTGGCGGATTTACGCAAAGCTTGACGAAAATCTTTCCCGCTTTGAACTCAATCCCGATGGCGATCCGAAGCTTGCCTCGGGCGGTGAAAGAAAACGCGCTGCGCTTGCCCTCGCGTTCACTCTTGCGCCGCAGCTGATGCTGCTCGATGAGCCGACAAACCACCTCGACATGAGAGCCATTTCGCTCCTTGAGAACATTTGTCGGGATGAACTCAAGAATCAGCGCTCGCTCGTCGTCATTACGCATGACCGTGCCTTCCTCGACAACGTCGCTACGCGCATCGTCGAGCTTGACCGAGGCACATTGCGATCGTACCCGGGCAACTTTTCCGCTTATGAAGCGCGGAAAGAAGAAGAGCTTGCTGCCGAAGCGCTCGAACGCCGGCGATTCGACAAATTCTGGGCGCAGGAAGAAGTCTGGATCCGCAAAGGCATAGAAGCCCGCCGTACCCGCAATGAGGGCCGCGTGCGCCGGCTCGAAGCACTGCGCCGCGAACGCGCGGCACGGCGCGAACAGATGGGATCGATCCGCCTTGCGATTGATGCCGGAGAAAAAAGCGGAAAGATCGTTGCTGAGGTTACAGGACTCTCCAAATCGTTCGGCGATCATGTGGTCGTGAAGGATCTTGACTTCACGCTGATGCGCGGCGACCGCCTCGGCCTGATCGGTCCCAATGGCGCCGGCAAAAGCACGCTTATCAAGCTGATTCTCGGGAAACTCAAGCCTGACGCGGGAAAGGTCAAGCTCGGCACAAACCTGCAGATCGCCTACTTCGACCAGCTTCGCGAACAGCTCGACCTCAACAAGACTGTCGCCGAAACCATTGCCCCTGGATCCGACTGGGTCGAAATCGGCGGTGAACGCAAGCACGTCATTGCTTATCTCGGCGACTTCCTCTTTCCGCCTCGTCGCGCCAATGTGCGCGTCAGTTCGCTCTCCGGCGGCGAAAGAAACCGCCTTCTTCTGGCACGCCTTTTTGCGTTGCCGGCAAATCTGCTCGTGCTCGACGAACCGACCAACGATCTCGATATTGACTCTCTCGAACTGCTTGAACAAACACTGGCTTCATACCCCGGCACAATCATTCTCGTCAGCCACGACCGCCGCTTCCTCGACAACGTCGTCACGGAAGTGCTTGCACCCGAGGGCAATGGGAAATGGCGTGAATACGTCGGCGGATATGCGGAATGGTTTGCGCAGCGGCCTGCAGAATCTCTTCCGGTGAAAAAAGCGTCACCCTCGAAGGAGGAGGAGAAGAAGGCAAAGCCCAAGACTCAGGCCCAGCAGAAAATCAAGCTCTCCTGGCGGGAAAGCCGTGAACTTGAAGCTCTGCCGGAAAAACTTGAAGCCCTCGAACAGGAACAATCCGACCTCATCGCCCGCATGAGTGAAGGGAGCTATCACACAAAGCCCGTGGATGAAATCAAGGCCGACAAGAGCCGTCTGGATGCACTGGAAGCTGAAATCAGCGCGGGCTATGCGCGCTGGGAGGAACTCTCCGCCAAAGCGGATGAGGCCGCCAAAGCCTGAAGACTTGCTCTAATTCGTTGTCTCATAAAGAAAAAGACCGGTTCTGACGCATTCCGCTCAGCCCGGTCTTTTTCTATCCTGCGTGAGGATCCGTTATTCCGCGCCCTTCACGAAGCCCTTAACGGAAAGATAGCGCTCTCCCGTATCAAAATTCATGAGCAGGATCCTGGCATCCTTACCGAGTTTCGGCAACAGCCCGGCAACCGCAGCAAGCACAGCGCCCGTGGAAATGCCGACGAGAAGGCCTTCCTTCGCGGCCGCAAGCTGTGCATAGGCGAAAGCATCGTCGTCAGCCACATCGAGAAATTCATCAATCGCCGTGCGGTCCAGATTCTCCGGAATGAAATTAGCGCCAATGCCCTGAATGCGATGCGGACCAGCCTTCCCTTCCGTAAGAAGCGGACTCGACTTAGGCTCAACGGCATAAGTGCGAAGCGTCGGCCAGGCTTTCTTGAACACCCGGGAAATGCCGGAAACATTGCCGCCGGTGCCGAACGCAGAAATGAAGACGTCGAGACCTTCCGGGAAGTCCTTCAGAATTTCCGGGCCGGTATGAAGTTCATGCGCGCGCGGATTGCTCGGATTGCTGAATTGACCTGCGACCCAGGCGCCGGGAATTTCCTTCGCCAGTTCAGCTGCGCGATCGACTGCCCCCTTCATGCCGAGCTTGCCAGGGGTGAGCACGAGTTCTGCGCCGTAAGCCTGCGCCAGAAGGCGGCGCTCGATGCTCATGGACTCCGGCATGACGAGAATCATGCGATATCCGAGAACCGCACTCACCATAGCGAGTCCAACGCCGGTATTGCCCGATGTAGGCTCAATAATGGTGCCGCCGGCCTTGAGTTCGCCTCTTGCTTCCGCATCCCGAACCATCTGAAGCGCAATGCGGTCCTTAATGGAGCCGCCGGGATTCCCCCTTTCAAGCTTCATCCAGACTTCGTTTTCCGGAAAAAGCCGCGAGAGACGAACGACCGGCGTATTGCCGATAAGATCAAGCACCGAGGATACTTTGCTCATTGGAATATTCTCCTTATTGCCTCATTCAGACCTGCCGAACGCGGCGTTCAATTTCTATTGACGTCTAGGATGATATGCCTTTTCAATGAGAATGTCAGGGTATTCCCTTAAATGAGAAGCCTCCAAACGGCCCTTTTCTGATATAGCTTTACAGATTGTCATACTGGGCTCAGTGTTTCTGCATAGACAGAAACCGTTAGCTGAGCCCGCCTAAAAAAGAAAAACAAATAGGATCCTGTACGCCATGGGCCGATCAAGTGAACTCGATGGACTGACTACGCTCCCGGAGCTCCTCACGCACAGCATTCGCAAATGGGGAGACCGTGAGGCACTCAGACAGTTCGACCGCTCCTCAAGCACTTGGGAAAGCTGGAGCTACAAGGAGCTCGGCGAACACGTTCTTGAGTGGCGCCGCGCCTTTGCGGCAATGGGGCTTCGCCCCGGCGACCGCATTGCGATCCTAATGCCCAACGGCCGCGATCATGTATGCGCCGACCAGGCTGCCCTTGCGAACGGACTCATCCCGGTTCCCCTGCATGCCATCGACACGCCGGGCGCAAGCGCCTTCATCATGATTGACAGTCAGGCATGCACGCTCGTCACCAATAAGCTTTCACGCTGGAAGCAGATCCGTGCGACAGGCGTGCAGATGCCGGACCTGAGCACAGTGCTCATCACCGACCCGAACGAAACAGAAGACCACGAAGACGGGCGCTTCCACATAAAGAGCCTCGCTTCCGCCCTGGAGCTGGGTAAAAGCGTTTCTGAGGACAATCTTCCCTCCGGCCCGCTCGAAGACGATCTTGCCGGCATTGTCTACACTTCCGGCACGACGGGCCGTCCAAAGGGCGTCATGCTCACGCACCGGAATATTGTGAGCAACGTGAAGGCAACGCTCGAATGCGTGTCTCCCCGTGAAGGCGATACATTCCTTTCCTTCCTTCCGCTCTCACATACGTTTGAACGTACGGCAGGCTACTACCTTGCGCTTGCCACCGGCTGCGTCATTGCGTACAACCGCTCGGTACTGCTCCTCGCTGAAGACCTTAAGGTCATTCGCCCGACCGTCATCATTTCGGTTCCGCGCGTCTACGAGCGCATCTATGCCCGTGTTCAGGACAAGCTTCGCAAATCCAAGCCCATTGCACGCAAGCTTTTCGACTGGGCAGTGGAAGTCGGCTGGCGGGATTTCTGCCGCCGCAACCGCCTGCCCTTAGAAGAAAGCTCTCGCTCCTGGCTTGACGGCATCATCCGCCTCACGCTCGTGCGCCGCATGGCCGACATGCTTCTCTCGCAGTTCGGCGGCCGGCTCCGCATCGCCATTTCCGGCGGCGCCGCGCTCAACCACAAGGTTGCCCGCGCCTTCTGCGGTCTCGGCCTGCCGATCATTCAGGGCTACGGCATGACGGAAGCGAGTCCGATCATTGCCGGCAACTGCGTCGAATTCAATCAGCCCAACACCGTCGGCAAGCCTTTCTGCAATGTTGAAGTCCGTCTTGCCGAAGGCAACGAAATTCAGATCCGCGGTCCTTCCATCATGAAGGGCTACTGGCATCGTCCTGCGGACACGGCCGCCGCCTTTACCAAGGATGGCTGGCTCCATACAGGAGATGTCGGCGAATTTAATTCGGACGGCATGCTCTCCATCAAGGGCCGCATCAAAGAAATCATCGTCACCTCGACCGGCGAAAAGATTCCTCCTGCAGATCTTGAATCCGCCATTGAGACAGACCCGCTCTTCGAGCAGTGCTACGTCGTCGGAGAAAACCGCCCGTACCTCACGCTCATCACCTGCGTGAACAAGGACGAATGGGCCAGATTTGCCGAATCGCTCGGACTCGACCCGAATGATCCGCAGAGCCTCAACAACCCGGCAGCCCGCACCTCAGCGCTGAAGCGCGCCAAGGCCGCAGCGTCAGACTTCCCGAACTACGCGCTCCCCCGCGCCGTTCTTCTGACAAGCGAACCGTGGACCATCGAAAACGGACTCATTACGCCGACGCTCAAGCTGAAGCGCGGTCCGCTCTCGAAAAAGTTCGAAACAGAAATTGCCCGCGTCTATGCTACGCACGGCTGATCCGCAGTCCTACAGACTGTAGTTATTCTGCAGCCGGCTCTTCTCATGCGGGAAGAGTCGGCTTTTTTTAAGCCTATTGCGTCCCCGGGCCGCTTAGAATCGCTTCCTTCAGAACTACCCTTATCCCGCGTCTTCATGACCAGCACTAACCATTTCGTCCCGCAGCCGCGCAAGCTCCTGCCCAATTGGATGATCGGTCTTTCCGACCGTGTGATGGATTACTACACCGGCCGCTATCTGCACTGCGATCCGGTTATTCTCAAGAATCCGCCGCCCCCGCAGGAAGGGCACCAGTACATGCTCTACGCGCATGTTCCTTTCTGCCACACGCTCTGCACCTACTGCACGTTCCATCGATTCCTTTTTAAGGAGTGGAAGGCTCGCGAATATTTCAAGAACCTGCGCCGCGAAATGGACTACGTGAAGGCGCTTGGCTACGACTTCACTGCCATGTACGTGGGCGGGGGCACCACTACGATTCTTGAGGACGAGCTCATCAAGACGCTCGAACATGCCAAGAAGCTCTTCCCTTCAATCAAGGAAATTTCCTGCGAGACCGACCCTCAGGTCATCACCACGCCGCAGTTCCGGAATCTTCAGGGACTGGTCGACCGCATGTCGATCGGCGTGCAGAGCTTCAACGACGACATTCTCAAGCTCTCCGACCGCTATGAGAAGTTCGGCTCGGGCGAACAGATTTTCGAGCGTCTGCAGTACGCTCAGGAACTTTTCCCCGTCTGCAATGTCGACATGATGTTCGGATTCCGCGGTCAGTCGCTTGACGTTCTCCATGACGATATGGAAAAAATCGTCAAGCTCAACCCGCGGCAGACCACCACCTATCCGCTCATGGTCACCTCTCAGACGCGCCAGAGCGTGAAGGGCACCATTGCAGCCACGGGCATCGAGCTCGCGGATCAGTACCGCTGCATCCTCGACACTTTCGGCAACCGCTACCGCCAGCTCACGTCCTGGACCTTCGGGCAGACGAACAACGAAGGCTTTGATGAATATGTGGTCGACCACGACGAGTACCTCGGCGTGGGCTCCGGCGCATTCAGCTTCCTCGACAACAGCCTTTACGTAAATACCTTCAGCCTTCGCCGCTACGGCGAACGCATTGCGGCAGGCAATACCGGCGTTGAGCGCAGAAGAGAGTTCGACAAGCACGCGATCATGCAGTACCGCCTGATGCTCGGCCTCTTTGCACACCGACTCTCGAGAAAGTATTTCCGGGAGGTGCACGGCATCAATGTCGACCGCTACCTTATGAAGGAAATGCTCGGTCTGCGCATTTCTGGCGCCATCGAGGATGACCCCAACGACCCCGACCGCATCGTCGTAACCGACGCCGGAAAGTTCCTCGGCCTCGTGATGATGAAGGCCTTCTATGCCGGCATGGACCAGGTGCGTGCTGAACTGCGCGCGCCCCTGCGCGAAGAAGACATGTAATCCGCAATCAAGCAGCTTCAGACTGAAGCGAAGGAGAGGAATCGAAAGGTTTCTCTCCTTTTCTATTTTTAACCGTGTTGAAAGCAGCCCAATTCCCGAGTATTTTTCTCAGGAATTCATTCGATTAGGGTTAACTTGCAAAAGCCTGCCGTTCAGTTTTGATCTGCATTAAACCGTTGTTAGAAACATTTAAAAACAATACTGAGTGCTTATCCAAAATCGCCCCTTAAGAGGTAATACTCGACCTGCGTCGCGACTATGACGCACGATAGAATGCAAGCGTTCGTAGGAGTCTCCCACGGCTAGTGCTTATGGGATTTGCTCCTGCTCAAAAGAAAATATCGTCGACTGAGAATGACGACCCTGGCGGTTGAAGCAGAAATTCAGACAGTCTGCTCGATGAACCGTCCGTCGCTCTTTACGGCGAGCCAAAACTGAGGAAAGAATTGCGTTTCCCGAAATCACCAAAATGATTCCGGGACTCTGCTGTTCTCCTCAACGGAGAATGTATCCATGACGACCACGGTTCGTACGTTCCTGCCTGGCGATAATGCCTACGGCCAGAACGGTCCCGCCTTCCAGGGCAACCTTCGCAAGGGTGAACTGCGCGGCATCATCCACATCAACAAGAATCACTGCGTCGGCTGCGACACCTGCAGCAAATTCTGCCCGACCGATGCCATTAAGGGCGGTCTCGGCTCCAAGCACGAGATCATCGACGACGCGTGCATCTACTGCGGCCAGTGCCTCATCGCCTGCCCGTTCAACGCCATCGAACAGATGAGCTTCGTCGACAAGGTCGAACGCGTTCTTGACGCGAAGGACCGCATTGTCGTCGCTCAGCCCTCGCCGGCTGTCCGCGTCTCGATCTGCGAAGAATTCGGCGGCGAACCGGGTGAACTTTCGACCGAACAGCTCGTCAACGCGCTTGAAGCTGCCGGCTTCGTCACCTACGACTGCAATTCGACGGCTGACCAGACGATCATTGAAGAAGGCACGGAATTCGTCAAGAAGATCCAGTACTGGGTCCTCGGCGAACGTGGTCCGGAAGTTGATGAACAGGGCAAGCACCCGTTCCCGCACTTCACGTCCTGCTGCCCGGGCTGGGTCAAGTACGCTGAAACGTACGCCGCCGACATGCTCCCGCACCTCTCCACCGCGAAGTCTCCGCTTCAGATGGGCGGCACGCTGGCGAAGACCTGGGCCGCCAAGTACGTGCTCAAGTGCGATCCCCGCAAGGTCTTCTTCGTTTCCGTCACGCCCTGCACCGCCAAGATTTTTGAGGCTGCCCGCCCCGAAATGAATTCGGCCTGGCGCTGGCTCATCGCCAACAAGGAAATTCCTGCCGACACGCCTGAATTCCAGGATATCGACGCCTCGCTTACGGCCCGCGATCTCGCCGAGCTCCTCCGCCGCAAGGGCATTAATCCGCTCCTTATGCCGAAGACCCGCGAACGTGCTCCGCTCGAGGTTTATTCCGGTGCCGGCACGATTTTCGGCTGCTCCGGCGGCGTCATGGAAGCGGCGCTCCGCACCGCCTACTTCGCGCTCGCCGGCAAGGAACTCGACAAGGCCGACATTGAAGTCGTCCGCGGCCACAACAACGCCATCGTTGAAGCGACGATCCCGGTGCCCATCAAGGCGCTCGGCGGCAAGACCTACGACGTGCATGTCTGCGTCGTGAACGGCGCCAACCAGGGTCTGAAGGAAGTCCTCCATCGCGTGCGCGTCGACAAGAACCGCTATCACTTCATCGAAGTGATGAACTGCCCCGGCGGCTGCGTCAACGGCGGCGGTCAGCCTGTTCAGTCCTCCGGCACTGCCTGGCTCAAGCCCACCACGCCGCTCCCCCTGCGCGTCTAATTCCTGACTGAGGTTCAAGAAGAAAATGCTGTCTGAAAACTATTCCTATGCAGAACGCCCCGCAGCCCTGATTCTCGGTCGCCGCGGCTTTCTGAAAGTGAGCGGTCTCTGCGTCGGTGCAGCCGTCGTCTGCGGCTGGGCCATCGGCGACATGGTTGCCCGCCGCAACTCGATCATTCTTGCCCGCCAGGCCGGTCTCTACAAGGATGACAAGCTCTGCCAGGCCATGGGTCTCGCCGCTTCCCACCAGAACACGGTGGTCATGTCTGTTTACAAGGATATGAAGGCGAAGCCCGTCGACCATACGATGCACGAACTGCTTCACACGCACTACTATTCCCGCTCCATGCTTGCCATGACGGAGGCTGCTCATGTCTGATATTTCTGCCGCCCCCAATGACCGCATCCTGCGCTTCCATGCGCCGGACAAGGTCTTCCACTCGGTGAACGCAATCACCTGGTTCGCGCTGCTCTTCACGGGCATGTACGTCTACTTCTGCAATCCCTCCGACGAGGCTGCTGAAACGGCGATGCTTGCCCACCTGATCATCGGCGCCGTCTTCACCTTCAACCTGCTCGGCTTCATTGTCATTGCTCCGGATCGCTTCGCGCTCATCATGCGCGCCTGCATGGAGTGGGACAGCAACACGCTGCGCTGGTTCCTCAACTTCGGCAACTACCCCCGCCGCTTCTTCGGCATCCCGCTCGGGCCGGAAACGGTTCCCCCGCAGGGCCGCTACAACGGCGGTCAGAAGGCTTCCTATCTGCTCTTCATGGGCATGATCGCTGCCCTCGCGGTCACGGGCTGGCTCCTCTGGCTCGGTGCTCCGGTTACCGGCAAGCTCGTCTACTTCCTGACGTTCTACTTCCACGTCTGGGGTTCGATCATTATTTCGATCCTTGTGGTTTGCGCCCACATCCCGCTCGCGCTCCTTTCGATGTCTCACTTCAAGGGCATCTGGCGCCTCGGCCCGGGCACGATCTCGGTGGAAGCCGCCGAGCATCACGCTCCGCTCTGGTTCAAGCGTGACGTCATCCGCACGGACATCGAGAAGTAATTTGATACTTCTTACCTGAAAAAGGCCGGATCCCAGGATCCGGCCTTTTTTCTTAAACTCATGCCGAACTGTCCGTTCGCCGACAGCTTGCGGCAGGAAATCAAAATCAACAGTCTCAATCGGAAGCGAGCCATGTTGAACACTCTCAATACGCCCAAGGGGCTCAGGATTCACATCGGCCTTTTCGGCCGCCGCAACGCCGGCAAGAGCTCTCTTGCCAATGCGCTCACCAATCAGCACATTTCCATCGTCTCGAACGTACCCGGCACAACGACGGATCCGGTGGAAAAAGCCTGCGAACTGGCTCCCATCGGACCTGTCGTCTTTATTGATACTGCCGGCGTCGACGATGTCGGAGAGCTCGGCGCCGCGCGCGTCGAGAGATCCAAAACTGTCCTGGAATGGACGGACATTGCTCTTATTGTGGGCAGCACCGCCGGACTGGAACCCGACGACCGGGAGCTCATTGCAGATGCCAAGCGGCTCGGCACGCCGGCAATTCTTGTGCTCAACAAGGCGGGCATTAAGGCTCCCACAGAAGAAGTTCTCGCGGATGCCCGGCAGTACGGACTGCCCGTCGTCGTCACCGATGCCGTAACCAGGCTCGGAATTGACGACCTGCGCCAAACCATCATCCGCATTGTTCAGGAAGACACCGAGCCCGACCGACCGCTCTGCGGCGACCTGGCGCATGCCGGCGACACCGTGCTGCTTGTCACGCCGATTGACTCCGGCGCCCCTAAAGGACGCCTCATTCTGCCGCAGGTTCAGGCTATCCGGGAGCTTCTGGATGCGCATGCCAAGGCCTATGTCATTCAGCAGGACCGTGTTGCGGAAGCCATCGCCGATCTGAAAAATCCGCCCGCCTTCATCATGACGGACTCTCAGGCAATTGACGACGTTGCCCGACAAGCGCCTGATTCCATTCCGCTCACGACTTTTTCGCTGCAGATGGCCTATGCGAAGAGCGACCTCATCGAGCTCGCGCGGGGGGCTGCTGCGCTTTCAAAACTTAAGAACGGCGACCGCGTGCTCATCTGCGAAACCTGCAGCCACCATCCCCAGAAAGACGATATCGGCCGACTAAAGATTCCGCGCTGGCTGAAGGAGAAAACCGGGCTCGACCTCAAAATCGAAGTGGCCGTCGGCAAGGACTTCCCTGACGACCTCACGCCCTACGCCGTCCTTATTCAGTGCGGCGGCTGCGTCGTCACGCGCCGCCACATGCTCATGCGCCTGAGGCGTGCAATGAGTCAGGGGGTTCCCATGACGAATTACGGCCTGGCCATCTGCTACCTGCGCGGTCATCTCGAACGCGTCCTCTCGTGCCATCCGGAAGCGCTTGAAGCTTTCCGCCAAGGCCTCAGGTCATAACGAAAGCAGAAAAAAGAAACCCGGATCGCCATTGAAAGCATCCGGGTTTCTTTTTGAGGGCGAATGAATCAGAAGATCTGATTCATTTCGCGCGTGGTGTGGAAAGTTACCTGAGGCCAGTGCTTCATCGTCGTTTCCAGGTTGTAGATCGACGTTGCAAGATAAACCTCGTTGCCGTTCACATCCGTTGCCAGCCTTGCAGCCTGTTCCGCCTCGAAGTCGCGCTTTGTCTTCTCATCCGGGAAGGAGAGCCAGCGCGCAGTCGAAACATCCGTCGACTCGTAAATCGCATCGACCTTGTATTCATCCGCGAGGCGCTGGGCAACAATTTCAAACTGCAGCTGCCCGACGGCGCCGAGCATGATGTTGCCGAATTCGCCGGTGAAGACCTGGATGGCGCCTTCTTCGCCCAATTCCTGAAGGCCCTTCTGAAGCTGCTTGGCCTTAAAGGGGTCCTTGCTTCGAGCGGCCCGGAAGAGCTCCGGCGCAAAGTTCGGAATGCCCGTGAACTGAAGCTTTTCGCCCGAAGTGAGCGTATCGCCGATATGGAGCTGCCCGTGGTTGTAGATGCCGATGATGTCGCCGGCCACTGCGTCCGTCATGATGACGCGGTCCTGCGCCATGAAGGTGAGCGCATTGGGGATCTTCATCTCGCGTCCTTCACGGACGTGGTAGGTCTTCATCCCAGGCTGATAGCGCCCGGAACACACGCGGAAGAATGCAATTCTGTCGCGGTGACGGGGATCCATATTGGCCTGAATCTTGAAGACGAAGCCCGTGAACGGCGTCTCATCGGGTTCAACCATGCGCACGCCGGCATCCCGGGGCTGGGGCGGAGGCGCCCAGTCGACGAGTGCGTTGAGGACATCTTCGACGCCGAAGTTGTTGACGCCGGAACCAAAGAAGACCGGGCTCTGCTCGGCAGCGAGGAATCGCTTGATGTCAAAGGGATCCGTTGCCCCCTGGACAAGCTCAATCGACTCGCGCACATAGGGCATTTCCATCGGGAAAAGCTCATCGAGCTCAGGATTGTCGAGCCCTTCAATCAGCTCCCGATCACTCGTAAGCCGGTCTTCGCCCGGCGTAAAGCGCACGAGATGATTCTTCACGAGCGAAAAAACGCCGCGAAAGGTCTTTCCCATGCCGATCGGCCAGGTGATGGGAACGCACTGCAGCTTCAGAACCTGCTCGATTTCAGAGAGAAGATCAAGCGGATCACGGACTTCACGGTCAAACTTGTTGATGAACGTGATGATCGGGGTGTTGCGCATGCGGCAGACTTCAAGAAGCTTGATGGTCTGCGCCTCAACGCCCTTGGCGGCATCGATCACCATCACTGCAGCGTCGACCGCTGTCAGCACGCGGTACGTATCTTCAGAAAAGTCCTCGTGGCCCGGGGTGTCGAGCAGATTGATGACATGGTCGCGGTAATGGAACTGCATCACCGAGCTCGTCACCGAAATGCCGCGCTGCTTTTCCACCTCCATCCAGTCGGAAGTGGCATGGCGCGCAGCCTTGCGGCCCTTCACGGCACCTGCCATCTGAATGGCGCCGCCGAAAAGAAGAAGTTTTTCCGTGAGCGTCGTCTTACCGGCGTCAGGGTGGGAGATGATGGCGAAAGTACGGCGTGCTTCGACGTCGCGCACAAGCGCCGGATTGGGACTCGTCATGTGAAACGATCGAATGAGTGTGAAATCAGGCATCTGCGGGTTCGCCTCTAGTGATCGAACCACGCAAACGAAAAGCTGCTTATTTTAGCAAGCCTTCTCGGTACTTACGCGCCATTCGAAGCGCCTCATGACCTGAGCGGAAAAACGAAGCGAAATATTTCGTTACGGATCGATTTAGAATGGAGCCGTTTGCCCATTTTCTGAGGTCCTATTGAGATGAGTTACTTTCCCAGCTGGAAGCTGAAGACTTCCGGAACCATTGCCCCGGATGAGCGCCTGCCTGCGGGCCAGACGCTTGCACTCGGCGTGCAGCACGTCGTCGCCATGTTCGGCTCCACTGTTCTGGCGCCGCTCCTGATGGGGTTTGATCCCAATCTCGCCATTCTGATGAGCGGCCTCGGCACGCTCATTTTTTTCGTTCTCGTGGGCGGACATGTGCCGAGCTACCTGGGCTCGTCCTTTGCCTTCATCGGCGTGGTCATTGCTGCAACGGGATACGCTGCAGGTTCGGGAGCTAATCCCAATATTCCCGTAGCACTCGGCGGCATCATCATTTGCGGCCTTATTTACTGCGCCGTGGGCCTCATCGTCATGAGCACCGGCGTCAAATGGATCGAACGGCTTATGCCTCCGGTCGTTACCGGCGCCGTCGTAGCAGTCATCGGCCTCAACCTCGCGCCTACCGCCGTCAAGAGCGTGGGCCCCACGGACTTCGACGCCTGGATTGCCATCCTCACGGTGATCTGCGTGGGCGGCGTTGCCGTTTATACGCGCGGACTCATTCAAAAGCTTCTGATTCTCGTCGGCCTCTCGCTCGCCTATGCGATCTACGCCATTCTGACGAACGGCCTCGGGCTAGGCGGCACGCCGATCAACTTCGGCCGCATCGCTGAAGCTGCCTGGTTCGGCATCCCGCAGTTCGAAACTCCGGTTTTCTCCGTCTCCGCCATTACGCTCATCGCCCCGGTCGTCATCATTCTCGTTGGCGAAAACCTCGGCCACATCAAGGCGGTTACGGCAATGACCGGCCGCAACCTTGACCCCTATATGGGTCGGGCCTTCCTCGGCGACGGTCTTGCGACAATGTTTTCCGCAAGCTTCGGCGGCACGGGCGTGACGACTTACGGCGAAAACATCGGCGTCATGGCAGCAACCCGCGTCTACTCGACGCTGCTCTTCCCGGTTGCCGCGATCTTTGCCATCATCCTTGGCTTCTCGCCCAAGTTCGGCGCAGTCATTCAGACCATTCCGCAGCCGATTCTCGGAGGCACCTCCATCGTCGTCTTCGGCCTCATTGCCGTCGCAGGCGCCCGCGTTTGGGTGGTCAACCACGTGGACTTCGGCGACAACCGCAATCTGATTGTTGCTGCCGTCACGCTGATTCTTGGCGCCGGCGACTTCACGATCCATATCGGGAGCTTCACGCTGGGCGGCATCGGCACGGCCACTTTTGGCGCCATCATCCTCAATGCACTCATGGAGCTCGGCGAACGCCACGTTCAGGGCGAAAAGGAACCTGAACCCCATGAAGCCGACCTTGACGGGAAATCACAGTAAGCCCGGCTGCGTTTCCTGACTTCCTGTTGAAAAAAAAGCCTCAGATTCCTTGCGAGTCTGAGGCTTTTCTTTCTTCGTTGTTATTGCTGATTCAGCTCATCAGCGGCGAAGCTTCGCAAAAGCTGCGCCGAGCGCAGTATTGGTTCCGGCATTCCCCCGGTCGGATCGATCCCGGCTCACGCCCTTTGCCTGTCTCGACGCACCCCTCGAAGCACCGGCCCCGGCAGTCCCGTCCGAGCGCATAGAAAGGGAGATGCGCTGACGCGCCGCATCCACATCGAGCACAGTCACCTTAACCACCTGTCCCACACGCACTTCCTTGAACGGATCCTTCACAAAATGGTCCGCGAGCGCTGACACGTGAACAAGCCCGTTCACATGAACGCCGATATCAACGAAAGCGCCGAAGGCTGCAACATTGGCAACTACGCCCTCAAGCTTCATTCCCGGATGAAGATCCTCAATGGTCTGGATGTCATCCTTAAATTCAGCCGTTTTGAATTCCGCTCTTGGATCGCGTTCAGGCTTCTCAAGCTCACGGATGATGTCAAGCACGGTAGGCGCACCGAATTTTTCATCGGCATAATCCGCCGCCCGGATCTTCCCGAGGAGCGCTTCATTGCCCATAAGTTCCCGCACGCTCTTGAGCTTAAGGCGGGCAACCATTTTCGCCACAACCGAATAGGACTCCGGATGAACGCCCGTACCATCGAGCGGATTTGCTCCGCGATGGATACGCAGGAACCCGGCGGCCTGCAAAAAGCGCGCATCCCCAAGATAGGGCACATTACGAAGCGCCTCTCGATCACGGAAAGCCCCGTGCTTCTCGCGATAGGCAACGATTTCCTGCGCGACGCGGCGCGTAAGGCCCGCAATATGACTTAAAAGCTGGGGGCTTGCCGTGTTGACGTCTACGCCGACGAAGTTAACGCAGTCTTCAACAACCGCCGAAAGACGGCGCTCAAGCTTCTGATGATCCACGTCGTGCTGGTACTGCCCCACGCCGATTGCCTTGGGGTCGATCTTCACGAGTTCAGCCAGAGGATCCTGGAGGCGCCTTGCGATCGAAACCGCCCCGCGGTAGCTGACGTCAAGTCCGGGAAGCTCCTCGCTGGCAAGCTCCGAGGCAGAGTAAACGGAAGCTCCCGCCTCGCTGACGATGACGCGCTGAGCCTTGACTTCCGGATGCGCGCGCAGGACTTCGCCGACAACGGCAGAAGTCTCACGGCTTGCCGTCCCGTTGCCGATCGCAATGAAGGCGATTCGGTAGGGCTCAAGCATCTTCAGAAGCTTCAGTTTTGAAGATTCGCGGGCAGCATCGGACCCATGCATCATGAGAACGTCGTGAGCAAGCACGCGTCCCGTATCGTCAATAATGGCGGCTTTGACACCCGTACGGAAGCCCGGGTCAAGACCAAGAACCGCATGATGTCCGGCAGGCGCGGCAAGAAGCAGGTCGCGCAGATTTTCACCAAAAACGCCGATAGCCGTTTCTTCTGCGCGCTCCCGAAGCTCTTCGAGAAGATCCCCCTCAATGGAAAGACGAAGCTTCACGCGCCATGTCCAGCGGCAGACGGTAAGGAGCCACATATCTGCGGCGCGTCCGGTTCGGCTGATGCCGAGGAGCTCGGCAAGCCGCGCTTCCGCAGGATGAGGATCACGCGCCTCATCTTCGGCAGGAAGCTCCACAGACACCGTAAGGAATCCCTCCCGGCGTCCGCGAAGAACGGCAAGCGCACGGTGCGACGGGACTTTCGAGAGCGATTCCCGGAAGTCGAAATAATCACGGAATTTTTCCGCCTTCTCTTTTTCCGCTTCCACGAGACGCGAGACAAGCTCTCCGCGCGCAGACATGAAGGCGCGAAGACTTTCTCTCAGCTTTGCATCGAGGCTGAAGCGTTCAGCAAGAATATCCCTTGCGCCATTAAGCGCTGCCTGCGCATCTGCAAAACCCTTTTCTGCATTGACGAAGGCAGCCGCCTCCCGAAGCGGATCCAGCGTCCGGTTGGCCAGAAGCCTGTCGGCGAGAGGTTCAAGTCCCGCTTCCTTCGCAATAGCCGCGCGTGTGCGGCGCTTGCTTTTATAGGGCGCATAGAGGTCTTCAAGCTCCTGCTTGGTCTCGGCTTTCAGAAGACGCTCCTTCAGAGCATCATCGAGCTTCCCCTGTGCCTCAATTGCGGCAAGGATTGTCTCGCGACGATCATTAAGCTCTCTGAGATACACCAGACGCTCTTCGAGCGTCCGCAACTGTGCATCCGTGAGTCCGCCGGTCATTTCCTTGCGGTAGCGGGCGATAAAAGGCACGGTTGCGCCTTCGTCGAGGAGTCTGACGGCCGCTTCCACCTGGGAGGAGCGCGCCGCAATTTCTTCGGCAATATGAGCGCATATACGCGCACTGAGCATGTCGGTCATCTTTCGAAAACTCTGCGGTTAAAAGAAACGCCCGGAAAGGCCTTTTGCCTCATCCGGGCGTCGAATAATAGAGAAGACTCGCTTTAAGCGTGTGCCTCATGCGCCTTGAGCTCAACGAGATCATCAAGAATCTTCACGAGAATGCTTCGATCCTTGCTTTCATATGCAAGACGTCTGAGCTGATTGAGCTGCGCTTCCTGCTGCGTTTCCCTCTGCGGAGGCTCGCGATCTTCGTGATAGGTAAAGCGCACGAAAAGGCTTCCCTTTTCAGGCTCCTCGATCGTCATGCTGAAATCCGATGCCGGCCGGGGGCCATCGGCATCAATATGCGCGTGATAGCTCCCGTCCGCCAAAAGCTCGATTTCTTCTTCGAACTTCAGCGTCCCGAAGCTGATCTCTCTCCCGAAGGTCACGGATCCCGGCGTTTTTCCCGGAACCTCCGCCTTTGTAATCCGGGAGCCGCTTACTTCCTCGATATAGCTTTCCGGATGCCGCGCGAAGTCAGCAATGCCGCGCGCGAGATCCTCGCGGGTAAGAACAAAGGGAAGCTCTGGGATGGATGCCCGGATGATGTGCTCATGAAATTTCATAAACGAATCAAATTTGAATGGTACGGCGCGACTTTGTCCCCTGAAGCTTTCCTTCCAGCCACTGGCTGTAGCGCGAAATGATGAAGCTCGAGACAAAATAGATCATCACGATGAAAGCGTAGCCTTCAATGAAATAGGGCCTCCAGAGGGCATCCCCAAGCGCAAGCTTGAGCGACCCGGTAAGGTCGTACATTGAAACCACCATAACGAGCGAAGTGTCCATAAAGCAGGACAAAAGGCTGTTGACGAAAGCAGGGATGATCGCCACCAGGGCCTGAGGAAGAATAACGCTTGTGTAGCACTGCCTTTCCGTAAGCCCCAGCGAACGGGCAGCAGCAAACTGCCCGCGGGGAATGGTCTGAAGCCCGCCGCGCACGGTTTCTGCCATATAGGCCGCCTGAAAGAGCGTAATGCCGATCGTCACTCGCCAGAAGGCATCCACCTTCATCCATTCCGGCATCAGGAGCGGAAAGACAAAAGCCGCAACGAACAGCACGGTAATCAGCGGCACGCCGCGCACGAGCTCGATATAGCCCGTTGAAACGGCAGAAATGATGGGCAGTCTGCTGCGGCGACCGATGGCAAGAAGAATGCCCAGAGGCGAAGAAGCCGCCATGCCGAGAAGCGTAAGAATCACCGTCAGCGGCAGTCCGCCCCACATGTCGGTACTGATTTCTTCCAGTCCGAAAATGCCGCCGATCATCAGAATAAAGAAGGCGGCAAAGGATGCAATCCACCCCCAGAGAAGCATTCGCAGACCCCGGTGCGACCAAAGAGACGGCACTGCGGAGATGACGAGCATGAGAACAATGATGAATGTGGCTAGCGCCGGCCGCCACTGCAGCTCATAAGGGAAGCGCCCGAAAATAATGAGGCGCCATTTTTCGGTTACAAAGCCCCAGCAGGCGCCCGCAGCTTTCCTGCAGGCATTAACGTCGGCGTTCCAGACAGCATCCAGAACCGCCCACTTGATGAACCAGCAGAGGACGAAAAGGATGACGGCGCCGAGCACTACCGAAACCACGCTTGCCCCTGGAGAATAGAAGCAGCTCGCACGCAGTCGCTCCCAAAGACCGCCCGGAGTGCCCGTAATCTGAATTTCCGGCATGAGCATCTCCTTACTGCGGAGCCCGCATAATGCGGGCATTGAGCTGATTCATGAAGACGGAGATGAGAATGTTCACCGTCAGATAAACGCCCATGATGAGGCAAATGACTTCCAGCGCCTGACCGGTAATGTTCATCACCGTCGTACCCACATTGACCAGATCCGGGTAGCCCACCATCACGGCGAGGGAAGAATTCTTGGTGAGCGTCATGTACTGGCTCGAAAGCGGAGGAACGATAAGCCGCATTGCCTGAGGGAAGATGATGTAGCTCACCGTTTCGCGCGTGCGGAATCCAAGCGCCGAAGCGGCATCCCACTGCGCCGGCCGCACGGACATCACGCCTGCACGGACAATTTCCGCAATCATCGCGGAGGTATAGAGCGTAAGACCAAGCCAGAGCGTCAGAAATTCCGGCGTAAGCTGCGCGCCGCCGGACATGGAAAAGCGAGTTGCGACCGGATGATTCCAGCCTCCCAGCACGCCGAGGATCACCCAGACAAGGGCGAAAACCAGCACGAAAGCGAGAAGTCCGGAGCAGTTGGCAACAAGCGAGGTTTCCCGGCGGCGAATGATCCAGGCGGTGCAGAATGCCCCGGCAAGACCGGCAAGGGCCGCGATGCTTCCTGCCCACTGCATCTCGGGAATGGCGAAAAGAAGGCCGGTTTTAGAGAGATACACCCAGTCGCCCAGATGGAATGCCGCACGAACGCCGGGCAGCAGTTCCGTCACCACCAGATAAAGCGCGAGAAGGAGCACCAGAAGCGGCACATTGCGGTAGGCCTCAACATGCGCGATGCCGAGAAAACGCACCACGGCATTTCTTGAAAGCCGCATCAGGCCCACAACAACGCCCAGCACCGTCGCCGACACTACCGTGCAGGCAGAGACTCTCAGCGTATTGAGGATGCCCGTCGCAAATGCCTTCCACAGCGGATCGTTGCTGGAATATGGGATCAGCTGATCGCTGATCTCGAAACCCGCGCGATTCATCAGAAAATGGAAACCGCTTTTGATGTTTTTCGCTGCAAGATTGGCTTCAACATTGGAAGCAAGCACTGCAATGAAAGCAACCAGAAGAAGGATCAATGCCGCCTGAAGCGTGAATTCACGCCGGCGGCGAATCTTCTCGCGCAAAATCCAAGCATCATCTCCAGGAACGATGCTGAAGCTCTCTCTAGAAAACATAACTTTCGGGATCGGAAATACGAAGAAGGCTCCAGGCAGCCAAATTGCCCGGAGCCTTTCGTCAGGTTCCTGAAGGGAAAAAGACCGTCAAATCAGCGAATCGGCATGGCATACATGAGGCCGCCGTCCGTCCAGAGACGATTCATTCCGCGGGGGAGATTAAGCGGGCTCGTCGGACCGAAATACTTCGTCCAGGATTCGCCGTAGTTGCCGACCTGCTTAATGATACGGTAGGACCAGTCCTTGTCGAGGCCGAGCATCCTGCCCATATCCTCGCCGGCGCCGACCAGACGCATCACATTCGGATCACGGGAATTCTTGCGCATGTCGTCCACATTCGCCTGAGTAACGCCAAGCTCCTCTGCCCCGAGGAAAGCCATGAAGGACCAGCGAACGATTTCAAACCACTCCCAGTCGCCGCGGCGCACGGCAGGCCCAAGGGGCTCCTTGGAAATCGTTTCCGGGAGAATGACGAATTTAGAAGGATCCGGCGCGATCATGCGCACGCCCGCGAGGTCGGACATATCAGTCGTATAGACATCGCAGCGCCCGGAAATGAAAGCGCTCTGCGTAGCCTCCGTCGTGTCGAAGACCACCGTCTTGTACTTCATGCCGTGCGAATGAAAATAGTCCGCCGTAGTCTTTTCCGTAGTGGTGCCAGTCTGCACGCAGACCGTCGCGCCATCGAGCTCCTTCACGCTTTTAACGCCGAGCGAAGCCGGCACCATGAAGCCCTGACCGTCATAGTAGGAAACTGCGACAAAGACGTTGCCGGTACTGGCGTCTCGGGTCATCGTCCAGGTGGTATTGCGCGCGAGCATATCGATTTCGCCCGAAGCCAGCGCTGCCATGTGCTGCGTCGAGGAAAGCGGGACGTACTTCACTTTGTCTGCGTCGCCCAGCACGGCCGCGGCAACCGCACGGCAGGTATTGACGTCAAGACCCTGCCAGCGGCCCTGACTGTCGGCGCTGGAAAAGCCCGGAGCAGACGTATTGACGCCGCAGACGAGCTGACCGCGGGACTTAACCCGATCAAGTGTTTCGCCGGCCTGCGCCGGGAGTGCGACAGCTGCGGCAGCAAGAAGAACTGCAGCGGAAAGGAGCTTGGACTTCATGGCAAAAGGTTCCTCAGATAAACGAAGGGATAGAGCTTTCCGACAGGATAGATGCCGGCACGAAGCAGCTGAGGCGCAGTGCGGCGGCTCCATGAGAAAACGCTTGAAGGCTGAAAGAAAAAATACCCTTCCAGGTGGTTCAACCCCGGGTCTCAGCGCTGTTATTTAAGAAAATAACGCGAAAAAACAAGTGGTTAATAAGGAATTCATGGTAAAATCTCTGACCTGTGTTCAATATAGCGGAAATCTGCTCGCCCCAAGGCTCCGCCTGCATTGAGAATCGCGGTGCGAGCGCGCATCCCGACTTTCATACGGACCGCACTGAACCAAGATTTCCCGGAAATATTTATGGATTCCCTGCCGCAAGTTGCGGCGCTTTTCGGCCTTGTGCTGCTCAGCGCCTTTTTCTCGTCTTCTGAAATCTCTCTCGCTTCTGCATCCAAGACGCGACTGCAGACGCTTGCGGATGACGGAGACAGACGCGCAGCGCTCGTCCTTGAGCTTCAGTCTCACCCTGGGCAATTCTTTTCGGCGCTTCAGGTGCTCGTAAATGCCGCCGCGCTTTTGGGCGGCGTCATCGGGGATGCTGCTTTCTCACCTTTCTTCGACTGGATCTTCTCGATCGTTCTTCCCGGGCAGAACCTCTCGCATGTGAGCTTCATCATTTCCTTCATCATCGCAACGACGCTCTTCGTCATTTTTGCGGATCTGCTCCCGAAGCGTCTTGCCATTGCGCGCCCGGAAGCGACTGCAATGTTCGTCGTGCGCCCGATGAACGTGCTGATCAAGTGCCTGCGCCCCATCGTGTTCGTCCTCGAGCGTCTCTCGGATGCCTGCATCCGTTCGCTCGGCATGCCGACAAAACGTCAGGAGACCATCACCTCCGAAGACATTCTCGCGAGCGTTGGCGCAGGTGCCGCAGCTGGCGTCATCGCTCCCGAAGAGGAAACCGTCATTCAGAACGTCTTTGAGCTTGAATCCAGGCTCGTGCCTTCTGCGATGACCGCACGCGAAAGCATCGTCTACTTCACGCTTGACGAAACCGACGAAAGCATCCGGGCGAAGATCGCCACGGTTCCCTACAACCGCTTCCTCGTCTGCGACAAAGACCTCGACCATGTCGTCGGCTTTGTCGATTCCAAGCACCTCCTGCGCCGAGTCCTTGAAGAAAAACCCATCCTTTTCCAGGATCCTGAGCTTCTGCAGGGCGTTCAGTTCATTCCGGACTCGCTGACGCTTTCCGAGGTTCTCGACGTCTTCCAGCGCACGCATACGGACTTTGCCGTCATTCTCAATGAATATGCCCTGGTGGTCGGCATCATCACAATCAATGACGTTATGGCTACCGTCATGGGCGACCTGGTCACGAATGAAGATGACGTGCAGATCATCCAGCGCGATGCAGACACATGGCTCGTTGACGGCGCCACGCCGATTGACGATCTGGAGCACGCACTGGAAATCGATGAGCTGCCTGAAGACTCGGCCTACGAAACCGTTGCAGGCTTCATGATGTACATGCTCAGAAAGATTCCGAAGCGTACCGACAAAGTGGTCTGCGCCGACTATACGTTTGAAGTGATGGACGTCGACAACAACAAGATCGATCAGGTGCTCATCACAAGAAACAAGAAAAAGACCGAGAAGCCTGCCGAGTAACAGCTGAGCCTCCGCAAAAGAAAAATCCCGCGACGTTCTTTTCCGTACGCGGGATTTTTCATTTTTCAGATCAGCCTTCCGACTTCTTTGTCCTGCGGGCCGCAGGCTTCGCGGCGCTCTTCTTTGCTGCGGTCCTGCGCACAGGCTTCTTAGCCGCTGCCGATTCTTCCTCAGTTTCTGCTGATTTCGCCGCATCCTTTGCGGCGTCCTTTTCCCGTTTTTCGAATTCGAAGGCTACGGTCTTCTTCTTCGAATCCCAGACGAGATAAGACTTGAAGGGACGATTCGTACGCTTGGAAATAAACCCGTCGAGCAGATGCGTTCTGCCTTCCGCCAAAAGCGTGGCCACTTCCTCTCGCGTAATCGTCCGCTGAAGAATCGTGCGGCTCATGCGGAAAGTACAGGTACGGGGCTCATTGACGGCGTGCTCGCAGATGTAGTGATCTCCAAGTTCAAGGACGCGGCCGCGGCAAAGCGGGCAGTCGCCCACTACCGGAGCTGAAGCGATTTCCTCTGCACCGACTTCAGGGCGCTCCTCAAAGTCAAAGCGCATCCCCCATTGCCCTGTTTCCTTGTCTTTTTCAAGCACAAGCTCACTCTCAAAGGGGAATCCTCTGCGGCTGACGAAACCCGTGAGAGGTCCCACCCGATGATTGGCGAGGAGCTCCTCGACCTCTTCGGCTTCAAAAGCACGACCCGACGGGTGCTTGGAAAGCGAGAAATAGCACCCGGGCGTCGTGCAGGCAAAACGCTTGTAGTTTTCAACGATTTCACCGCCGCAGGCCGGGCATCTGTTCTTGAAGTGGATGGGATTGACAATCGGCACGCTGTCGCCCTCGTACTGCTTGGCAACAGCGACCATGTTTTCCGTCATTTTGCGGATTTCCGCCATGAAGTCGTCGCGCGACCCCTGACTATGTTCAATCTGAGCGAGCTTGTACTCCCATTCCGCCGTGAGCCTCGGCTGCGTGAGCTCGTCGATGCGCAGACCGCGCACGAGCTGCATGAGCTGAAATGCCTTGGCATTGGGCACAAGCGCGCGCTCTTCACGACGCAGATACTTCTGCTCAATGAGGCCTTCAATGGTCTGCGCGCGCGTAGCCGGCGTGCCGAGTCCCTTTTCCGCCATGGCATCGCGCAGCTCGTCAGCTTCAAGCTTCTTGCCTGCAGATTCCATCGCGGAAAGGAGCGTCGCATCCGTAAAGCGCGCCGGCGGCCTTGTCTGATCGGCAAGAGACTCGATATGCGTCGTCAGAACCTTCTCGCCGTTTGAAACGGGGACAAGATCGCTCTGCGTGCGCACGGCCCTCGAAGCCACTTCCATCCAGCCCGGCTTTGTAAGCACCTTGCCTTCCGTCAAAAAGACCTCGCCCTCAACCTGGGTGCGGCGGGTTGTGACGTTGAATTCAGCGGCCGGGAAGAAGACCGCCATAAAGCGGCGCACGACGAGGTCGTAGATTTTCTGCTCGGTTTCCTCCAGCCCCTTTGGAATTTCACCCGTCGGGATAATCGCAAAGTGGTCGCTGATCTTCTTATTGTCGAAAACCCGCTTGTCATGAGGATTCACCCAGCCGTTCGTCAGGATCTTGGCGGAATAGGCGTCATATTCGGGAAGCTTCTGCAGATGAGCAAGCGTTTCCTTTACCGTCGGCGCATAGTCGTCGGGGAGAGCTTTGGCATCCGTACGGGGATAAGTCAGCACCTTGTGGCGTTCATAAAGCCGCTGCGCAATGGCAAGCGTCATCTTGGCAGGGAACCCGAAACGGCTGTTGGCCTCACGCTGCAGCGACGTAAGATCGAAAAGCGCAGGCGCAAGCGATGTCGCTTTGCGGCTTTGTTCCGTTACCGTACCCTCGCGGCCCGCGCACTTTGCGACAATTTTCTCTGCATCAGCCGCACTCCAGATGCGGTCGGCGCGAAGCTCCGCCGGCATGCCCTTCGTTTTCGTAAAGTCAGGAGCAATCCACTTGCCTTCATACTCGCCGGCCGCGGCCTTGAAGGTGGCGTGGACCTCCCAGTAATCCTTCGGCTTGAAGTGATTGATTTCCTCTTCACGAGCGACAACGATCGCGAGCGTCGGCGTCTGTACGCGGCCGACGGTTGTGAGGAAAAAGCCTCCATCCTTGGAATTAAAGGCAGTCAGCGCACGCGTGCCGTTGATGCCGACGAGCCAGTCCGCTTCAGAACGGCTTCTTGCAGCAGCTTCGAGGGGCTTCATTTCTTCGTCGGAGCGCAGCTGCGTAAACGCCTCCTGAATGGAAGCCTTCGTCATTGACTGCAGCCACAGTCTGCGGATCGGCTTTTTGCTGCCGCAGGCCTGAACAATGTAGCGGAAGATGAGTTCACCCTCGCGTCCCGCATCGCATGCATTGATGAGGTCAGTAACAGAACGGCTGCGTATTTTTTTCGCCAGCGCCGTGTATTTGCTCTCCGACTTCTTAATCGGCTGCAAATCGAAATAAGGCGGAATGACCGGCAGATTTGCAAACGACCAGCGCCCGCGCTTGACGTCGTATTCCTCCGGCGCCTTAATTTCAAGGAGATGTCCCACTGCCGACCCGATGATCATGTCATCGCGCGTCCAGAACTCCCCGTCTTTCTTAAAGCCGCCGAGAGCACGAGCGATATCGCCTGCTACTGACGGTTTTTCTGCAATCACCAGGGTCTGCGCCATGGCATTTTCTCCTTACGACGGAAGCGGTCTGAAGTGGGTTTGGTTTCTGAAAAAACAATTTCAGGCACCCTGCATGCCCGCGGGACGGCCTGAAAAGCAGGCGCATTATGTCATTTTTGTGCGGCCGGATTTTCTATGCCGAGATCTCTCAATGTTTCGACGAGCATAGCGCCTTCGCGTATAAGCGCATTCGCACCACGGGAGAGCGGATTATGAATGCTCCCCGGAACAGCGCCGACAAGGCTGCCGAGCTCAGCCGCCCTTCGTGCGATGTCGAGTATAGGAGAAGAGCGCTCTGCCTCAATAACAAGCAGCCGCCTCGAGAACCCGGCAAGAAGGCCGTCTCTAAGAACTTTCGACGCTTCACTCTGAGATGCATCCGGAAGCTCCGCAGAGATAAGAAGACCTCCGGCGGCAAGAAGCGCCTTCAGCAGTCCGGCCATTTCCCGAGACGCCCGCGCCGTGCCGGAAGCGAGGAGCGCTGCCGGCGGAACGCCATTATGCGCGGAAAGTGCGCCGGAAATGGCTGCTGCCGGTATTCCTGGCTCAGCCGGCACCAATACGGTCAGGCCTGCCTCGGAAATAGCCTTGCCGAAGAATTCAGCATTCCGGAGGCCTTCCTCGTCCGCAGAAACCGACCCGCAGATTGTGACGGCCTCGCGCAGCAAGAGCGACTCATTTCCTCGTGCAAACAACAGAAGAGGCGCCGTTCCGTTTTCGATGAGGCCTGCCGGATAAAGAGAATCCGCAATGGTGAGCACACTCGCCTCCGGAGTGCTCAGAAGTCTGTCGACTGCAGCATCCGCCTCATCGTCCGCCGCGCCCCGGGCAGCCGCTGCAACGCCTTCGGCAGCAGGCATCCCGACTATCCTTGCCAGATCAGTAAGCGACGCTTCAAGCACAGCCTCCGCACTGCCGTAAACCTTCAGCAGCCTGATGGCTCCGAAAGTATCCAGATTGCGCGCCAGCCGCAGTTTTATCCAGTTGCGCACATCTTCCTGATTCGTCTCTGTTACGCGCATTGGTTCCTTTTCTCCCTGAGCATTTCCTCGATCCGCACAAGGTTATAATTCTCGGCCTTTTCATGTACATCCGGCTTCCCGCCATCGCGGGGAGGAGTATTCCGTGGCTTTGCTTCCCGTACTTCAGTATCCGCATCCTGCACTTGCCGCAAAGGCCGAGCGCATCGACGTTTTCGACGAAGACCTTCAGCGCCTGGCTGCCGACATGGCTGAAACCATGTATGCCGCTCCCGGCGTCGGACTTGCCGCCAATCAGGTAGGCATTCTCAAGCGCATTATCGTCATTGATGTTACTGACGACAAAACCGGCCTGCGCGTGCTTTGCAATCCTGAAATCATTGAGGCAAGCGAAGAGCTTCAGGATCACGAGGAAGGCTGTCTTTCCCTCAAGGGGCTTTACGAACATGTGAAGCGCCCGGCACATGTTCGCGTCCGTGCACAGGATGCAACCGGCAAGGAAATTGAACTGGACTGCACCGGACTGCTTGCCGTCTGCGTGCAGCATGAAATGGATCACCTTGACGGCATCGTCTTTATCGATCACCTCTCCATGCTCAAAAAGCAGCGAGCCTGCACCAAGCTGCGCAAGCTCCGCCGGGAGGAGCGGGAGAAGGAAAAGGAAAAAGCCGCCCGCCGCTGATGAATACGCCCGCGCATCACGCCGGATGCGCGTGGCACTCTTCAGCGATCCATTTTGCGTACGCTCCCATCAGAGACGGCGGCAGCTGATGCCCGAGACCTTCAACGGGAATGAGCTTCGCTCCTCTAATAAGTCTTGCCGTTTCCTCTCCTGCCGCAAAAGGCAGGAGCGGATCTTCTGTACCGTGGATGACAAGCGTCGGCGTGCGCAGCTGCCCTACGGCCTTTGCCCGGTTCCCGCTCGCAAGCAGTGCAATCAGCTGTCGACGCGTCGCCACGGGATCGTATCCGATCCGCGGCGCACTTTTTATTGCATCCTCCAGCTCTTCCGGAGTCGGCCGGTATTTCGAACCTGAAAGCGCTGTCAAAACAGTTTTGAAGTGCGCCCTGAGCGCCTCCGGTGAGGAAGCATCTCCTGTTCCCGCAACTGCAAGAATCGCACGAAGCGAACCCAACCCCGTTTTTGGGTTTCCCACCGCTGATGAAATGGAAGTAAGCGTAGCCACCCGGTTCGGACACTGCGTGGCGAAAACCTGCGCGATCATGCCGCCCATTGACACGCCCGCGACATGTGCGCGGCGGATGCCGAGATGGTCGAGAAGCCGCTCAATGTCAAGCGCCATATCTTCAAGCGCATACTCGCCGGTAACGGGAAGTCCGATCACCGTCCGAATGATTGCCCGGGCGACATCCCGTCGTCCCGGCTGCCAGCCGGAAAATCTGGACGAAGCGCCGGCATCCCGATTGTCGGGCGTAATCACCTGGAATCCCTCTGCAAGCAGCCCGGAGATAATGCCTTCGGGCCATGCCTCCATTGAAAGACCAAGCCCCATCAGGAGCACCACTGCCGGTGCCTCGTAGTCACCGTAGCGGCGATAGGCATAGGTGAAGCCGCCTGCATTCAAATATTGAAGCTCTTCCATAACATCAGAATCCATCTCTTCTGCCTTATCGAGGCATCGTAGTCGATCCCTCTAAAATAGCGGGCGATTCTGAATAAAACTTCCCTTTCAGGCTTTTCTCATGAAGATCATTTTTGCCGGTACGCCGGACTTTGCCGCTGAAGCTCTGCGTGCGCTTGCGGAAAACGGTCATGACATTGCTCTCGTACTCACTCAGCCCGACCGCCCGAGCGGTCGAGGCATGAAGCTCACGCCTTCGCCGGTCAGAGTGCTTGCCGAATCCCTTGGGATTCCTGTGGAAACACCCAAAACGCTGAGCCTGAAAAGAGATCCTGAAGGGGCCGCAGCAATGCACGAAAAGCTCCGCGGCATCAACGCCGATCTTCTGGTTGTCGCGGCATACGGACTGATTCTCCCGGAGCCCGTTCTCAACTGCGCGCGCGGCATTGGTAAAGCTGGCGACATCAAAGCGATCAACATTCATGCAAGTCTGCTGCCGCGCTGGCGCGGCGCAGCGCCTATTGCCCGCGCGATTGAAGCAGGCGATGCAGAAACCGGCGTTACGCTCATGAAGATGGAGCTTGGTCTCGATACCGGCCCCATGGTGCTCGTGGAAAAAATCAAAATTGCCGATGACGATACGCATCATTCCCTCACGGAAAAGCTCGCGCGCATCGGAGCGCAGCTTCTGATCAAAGCGCTTGAAAAACCCGGCGATCTTGAATGCACTCCTCAGCCCGAGGAAGGCGTGCTTTATGCAGAAAAGCTTTTGAAATCCGAAAGTCGGATTGACTGGAATGAGAGCGCCAAAGTCATTGCCCGTCGTATGCGCGCCTTCACGCCGTTCCCCGGACTGCAGTTTGAGTACAAGGACAATCCCGTCAAGGTCTGGGAGGCAAATGCCCATGAATGGCCGTCCGATGCCGCTCCTGGCACCGTTCTTAAAGCTGACGACGCCCTCCTGGTTCAATGCGGGAAGGGAGCGCTCTCAATGACCATACTGCAGCGCGCAGGCAAGCCGCGCATGCCCGCTCACTCGGCCATCCAAAGTCTCGGCATTCAACCTGGCGACACGCTCAAGTAACGGCTTCGCCAGCTTTCGACACCCATCATTGCAAGTGACTATTTCCCATGACTCATGAATCTCCGGAAGCCGTGAAGCAGACTCGACAGCTCCCGCTTCGCAGACTGCTTGCGCTTGCCGCCACGGCGCGCAAACAGATGAAAGGGGGCTCATCCTTTGCCGCGGCGCTGGATGCCGCCGCAGAGAGCTTGCCGTCTCACGCCCGTGCCGCGCTGCAGTCGATTCTTTACGACGTTGTGCGCAACCTCGCGCTTACCGGCGCCCTGTCAAGAAAATTGCTCAATAATCCCCCTCCGCCGCCGGTGCAGAATATTCTTGAAGCTGCGCTTGCTCTTCTCATTACGAAGCGGTACAACGAATTCACGCTTGTGAGCGAAGCCGTGAACGCTATTCGTGCTGATAAACGTACTCAGCGCTTCTCCGGCCTCGTCAATGCAGTCCTGCGCCGTTTCCTGCGCGAAAGTAATGTCCTTCTCAAAGATCTGAACAAAATCCCGGAAGTGCGCTTTAATGCGCCATCCTGGTGGATCGAGAAGATTCGCGCCGCGTATCCGCAGGAGTGGGAAAAAATACTTCTGCTCCAGCGCCAGCACGCACCGATGACGCTGAGGGTTAATGTCCGCCGAACCACGCCGGCCGCATATCTGGAGCGGCTCACGCAGGCCGGAATCCCTGCCCGTCAAATTGGGCTTGAAGCCGTTCTTCTCGAAAAACCGCTGCCCGTTCAGGACATACCGGGATTTGTCGAAGGAGATGTATCCGTACAGGATGCCGGGGCACAGCTTGCCGCTCACTTTCTCCCCGTCAAGACAGGCGATCGCGTCCTGGATGCCTGCGCCGCGCCCGGCGGAAAAACAGCCCATCTGCTCGAGCTTGCCGACTGCCAGGTTACGGCGCTGGAGGTTGCTCCCGATCGAGCAGAACTGATCCGCGAAACTCTCGGGCGACTCGGCCTCTCAGCGGAAGTTCGTGCTGCGGATGCAGCTGACACTCAGAAGTGGTTCTCCGGCACCGCCTTTGATGCCATTCTCCTCGATGCTCCCTGCACCGCCAGCGGCATCGTAAGGCGCCAGCCGGATGTTCCATGGTCGCGCCGCCCCGAAGACATCCGCCGGCTTGCTAATGAACAAAAAAGAATTCTGGAAGCGCTCTGGCCCTGCCTGAAAACAAACGGATATCTGCTCTTCTGCACCTGTTCGCTCTTTCCTCAGGAAGGACCGCTGCAGATCAAGGAATTTCTCGTGCGTCACCCGGATGCTTCGATGGTGTCGCTTGGCGAAACAGGGATAGGTATGATGAACCTTGTTCCGACAGAAGATGGCGTCTGGCCCAATCCGCAAATGCTTCCTGCCGTGCACGACGGCTTTTTCTACGCACTGCTAAAGAAGATTTAGTTTTCCGCAGTTTCTCCGGCATGTCACTTTCCCGAACCTTCAGCTTTTCCCGCATCGCTGCGCCTCTTTTATGCGCGACGATGCTTGCGGCTGCCGGTTCCGCGGAAGCAGCAAGGGCTCAACTCATGAGTGCGGCACTTACTGTTGATGAGCCCGGCGAGCGTCCGGGGCTCTTCATAGAGGCGCATTACGAGTTTGACCTGCCAATGCCGCTGGTGGATGCCATGCACCGCGGCATTGCACTCTACTTCACCTATAAATTTGAACTTTCAAAAGACCGCTGGTACTGGTTCGATAAAAATATTGCGGAAAGCGACTTCAACATCCGTCTGGCATTCAATCCGCTCACCCGACGCTATGCCGTTTCCTACAGCGGCATTTCTCTCAACTTCGATACGCTGGAAGAAGCGCTTCCCTACATCAAAAACATCCGGCGCTGGCGCGTGGCCTCTACCCGGGATGCCGCTGATTCAGGCCTTACTGCCGGCATCCGTTTTTATCTGGATGCAGGCAAGCTCCCGAAACCCATGCAGGTAACAAACCACGATTCAGGCGACTGGACCGTGGAAAGCGACTGGACATCTATAGCGCTGCCGAAGGATCTGGCGCACGAGGAGGATTAAGTCATGTCCTCCTGGCTTCGCGGCATCTTTATCGCTGCGCTTGTGCTGGCGGGCCTTTCGCTCTTCATACTTGCCGCAACAAGCACGGACTCAACCCTTTTTGAACGTTGGTTCCCTGTTCTGCTCGTCATCAACCGGGCAATTGCTGTCGTTCTTTTTGCCGTTGTGGCAGCAATGGCGCTGCGTCTCTGGCAGCGCCTGCGCAACAAGGAATTCGGTGCGCACCTCACCAGCCGTCTTGCGCTGTCCGCAGCGGGACTTGCACTGATTCCCTGCGTTCTTATTTACTTTGTTTCCTCTGTCTTCATTTCACGCTCCATCAATTCCTGGTTCGACGTACGCGTGGAAAAGGCGCTTGATTCCGGCGTCACAATCACCCGGGGCATTCTTGCCCAGCAGCAGGTTGAGGCTGAAGCGACTGCGAGACATATTGCCGGACTGCTCACCAATACCCCGGCATCGCTCATCATGTCGGATCTGCTCAGAATTCTGGAAGGCCGCCCCGGCATTGAAGCACTTGTTTTTCTCTCCAATGGAACCGCCATTGCGGCTGCGGGCTCACGCATCAATGTTCTGATGCCCGACATGCCGACATCAAGCCAGATTCAAACCGTCAAAAGCGCGGGCATATACAGCGTGATCGACGGAGACGTTAATTTCGACGCTCAGCGGGATGAAAAACTATCCATCCGCGTGATTGTTCCTGTTCAGTCCGAAGAATCAGGCGCTGCAGACGACAATGTTCGCGACACTGCTAAACCGGGCTCAGGCCTGGAGATGCGGCGTCAGCAGTTCTATCTTCAGATCATTCAGCCGGTTCCGGAAGAAACCGTTAAGAATGCATCCATGCTTGTAGCGGGATACCGCGACTATCAAACTCTGGTTCTCTCTCGCGCCTCGCTTCAGAGCGTTTATGCGAGCACGCTTTTTCTCGTCACGCTTCTCGGCGCGCTCGGCGCTTTTGCGCTCTCGCTCGCCTTTGCGCGCAAGACCGTAGCTCCTGTTCTTCAGCTTGAGGAAGGCACGCGCCGGGTGGCAGACGGCAACTTTCACCCTATCCGGGAATTTTCCGGCAACAACGAAATCAACGTCCTCACGCAATCCTTCAACCAGATGATCCGCGACCTTTCTGAGTCGCGCCGCGTGATCGATGAGCAGAGGCGGCGTGCAGAACAGGCGCAGGCCTATCTTGAGCGGATTCTCGCCAATATTTCCTCCGGCGTGATTGTGCTCGACCGCACTGGCCGGGTGATTACTGCCAATGCCGCAGCCCGCAGAATTCTTGGAGAAGAGAGCTGCCGCACAGGAATCGAACTCAGCAAGATTGAACCGGAGCTTTCCGATGCACTTCGAAACGCTCAGCTTTCCCTTGGCTTCGAGAAAGAAACCGGCGCTGCAAGTCTGGAATTCCAACTTGAACGCAAGGAAAAAACTATTCCGCTCTTTCTCAAGCTCTCGCGCATGCCGCTTGGAGCCGATGAGCCCGGCCTTGTCATTGTGTTCGATGATGTCTCAAAGATCATTGAGGCGCAGCGGGCCACTGCCTGGGGCGAAGTCGCCCGCAGACTGGCTCATGAAATCAAGAATCCGCTCACACCTATTCAGCTTGCGGCCGAACGACTGGCCTTCCGGCTTGAACCCAAGCTCGAAAACGACGATGATGCCGAAATGCTTGCCCGGGCAGTCAAAACCATTACGACTCAAGTGGATGCACTTAAGCAGATGGTCAATGATTTCCGGGAATACGCCAAGCTCCCCGAGGCGAAGCTCTCTCCGCTTGACCTCAACGACTTCGTTCTAGGCGCAGCCCAGCTCTACCAGGAAGCAGGTCTTGCCATCAAGCTCGATCTAGAGCGCGGTATTCCGCTCATCGAAGCAGATGCCTCTCAACTTCGACAGGTATTGCATAATCTGATTTCCAACAGCATCGATGCAGCGGAAGGCGACGTCCCGAAAATCGTCATCTCAACGCGTCATATTCTGACCGAGCGCGGCATGAGTGCCGTGCAGCTTCATCTGCATGACAGCGGCGTTGGTTTCAGCGAAAATATCCTCGAGCGCGCCTTTGAGCCCTATGTAACCACCAAAGTTACAGGCACAGGGCTTGGGCTGCCGATGATCAAGAAGATTCTCGATGAGCACCGGGCAGTAATCCGTCTTTCCAACCGCCTGGACTCTACCGGCACGCTGATTCTTGGCGCCCAAGTGGATATTCTGTTCGAGCACCTCGCACCCGGCGACCGACCGACCGTCAGTGATGAACCGGTCATTACAGCAACTAATCAACAAGATGACTGAAATTCTTATTGTCGACGATGAACTCGGCATCCGAAACATTCTTTCGGAAATTCTTGTCGAGTCCGGCTACCGTGTAGCCACAGCCGCCAATGCCAATGAGGCACGGGCTAAGGTTGCCGAACGCCACTACGATCTGGTGCTTCTTGACATCTGGATGCCGGATACGGACGGTCTCGCACTTCTGCGCGAATGGAAGTACGGCGGTCTCTTAAACTTCCCCGTAATCATCATGTCCGGGCACGGTTCGATCGACCATGCGCAGCGCGCATTGGATGACGGTGCCGTCGACTTCATTGAAAAGCCGATTTCCCTTAAACGTCTGTTGTCAGCCATTCAGCTCGGTCTCGTCAAATGGCACGAGCAGCAGCGTCAGGCTGCGGAAGAGCCTCCTCCCGAGAAGCGTACCCGCGGCCGCCGGCGCAGCATGCAGCAGGTACAGCGGCTTCCGGCTTATGAAATGCCGGATTACGGTCTCGTCCTCGACTTCAATCGTCCGTTCAGAGACCAGCTGATGGATTTTGAGAGAGCCTATTTCAAAACAGTGCTCAATCATCTCAACCACTCCATGGCGGAACTCGCCCGCCACGCTGGCATGGAACGCACGCACCTCTACCGCAAGGTTCGTTCGCTCGGCATCAACGTTGAGGAAATGCGCGAGGAGGCTCGCCGCACTGCGCCGATGCCGCCTGCCGGCGGAAGCTATGCCAAGCCTACGAGGCCGGTTCTAGCTGAAATCGAAACTTCTGACGAGAATTCGATTGACAATCCGACCGGCTCGACGCTGGATCGATACCCGCTCAACAACACTCTCAAATAATCTCTCTGCTCCAGGAAGCCCGCTCACATCCAGCGGGCCTCTTTCTTTCAAGACATCATGAAGATTCTCATTATCGGAGCAGGCCGCATTGGTAGTTCCGTTGCAGAAAGTCTGGTATCGGAAGCCAATGACATTACCGTCATAGACAAGGATCCGGCAAATATCAGCTTTCTGCAGTCTCGCTTTGACCTTAGAGGCATTGTGGGAGATGCGCTTTCGCCGCAGCTCCTCGAAAACGCCTCAGCAGGCGACACCGACATGCTGATTGCGGTGACCTCCAGCGATGAGACCAATCTCGCTGTCTGCCTGCTTGCCTCGAGAATCTTCAATATCCCCACGAGAATCGCCCGCGTCCGCAACGAAGAATTGCGCAGCTACCCCCGTCTTCTTCGGGAAGAAGGCTTCGACGCCACCACGGTTATCTGGCCCGAACAGGCGCTCACGCATTATCTCGTGAAGCTCATCGACATCCCGGAAGCTCTGCAGGTACAGGAATTCGCAGAAGGCCGGGTAAGCCTCATCGCAGTAAGAGCTCAGGAAGGAAGCCCCATGGTTGGCGGCCCAATCGGCGAGCTCAATGCCCATATTCCCAATGCATGCGCGCGCATTGCAGCGCTCTTTCGCCGCAACCAATGTCTCGCGATTAATGCCCGTACATTGATAGAAGCGGGCGATGAGGTGATTTTTGTCGCCGATACCCGGCACGCACGCCTTGTCACCACACAGCTTCGCCGCAGAACAACAGCCACGCGCAGCCTGATCATTGCCGGCAGCTCAATCATGAGCCGCAGCATCGTTCAGGCGCTGACGGAGGGAAACGAACTCACAGGAGCGGCTCCTGCATCCATCCGCGTCATTGAAGCAGACCGTCGTCAGGCCGAAGATCTCGCACTGACGCTCGGCGACCGCGCAATGGTGCTCTCGGGTGACTTTGACGACGAAGACACGCTTCTTTCTGCGGGCGTCGAAGGGTGCGATCTTTTTATTTCGCTTTCTTCGGACGACGAAAACAATATTCTTTCGGCGCTTCTCGCCAAACGACTCGGTGCGCGACGGACCATTGCACTCGTCAACCGGAGAATTTACGGCGAGCTTATCGAAGGCTCCCGCATCGACATCACGGTTTCGCAAACTCAGGCTGCGCTTGATGAACTTATCCGCTACGTCCGCCACGGCGACGTCACTGCAGCCTATTCGCTGCGGCACGGCATCGCCGAAGCCCTCGAGTTCGTAGCTCACGGCACCCCTGAAAGTTCTCGTGTGGTGGGAAGGCGCATCGACGCTATTCGGCTGCCTGCAGGCTGCAGCGTCGCCGCGCTTATTCGCGGCGAAGGTGACGACACCAAAGTGCTGATGGCGAGTTTCGACCTCATCATTGAACCGGAAGACCGACTCATCATTTTCGTGCCCAACCGCCGCCTTATTCCGGCTGTTGAGAAACTTTTCGCCGTAGACGTGAGCTTCTTCTGACGCCAAACGGGAAACTGAGAGATCTATGCTCACGACTCTGCGCGTACTGCTCTTTCCGGTACTGAATGCCCTCGGTCCTGTGCTGATGGCCTTTGCGGTCATTATGTTGATTCCGGCTGTTTACAGCTGGACCGAGGCGGATGGCGCCGTCATGGACTTCATCATGGGAGCCGGCATCACGGCTGGTGCCGGACTTTTCCTCACTCTGACCCTATTGCGCTTCCGGCAAGAGCTTACCGCTCGCCACGGATTTCTCCTTGTCACGCTGTCCTGGGCGCTGATTGCCGCTTTTGCAGCCATTCCGCTCATGCTGCACATGCCGGGACTGGGCTTCGAACGAGCGTATTTCGAGGCTATGTCCTGTCTCACCACGACCGGCGCCACTGTGCTTACAGGACTCGATGAGCTGCCGTACTCCATGAACGGCTGGCGATGCTTTCTTTCCTGGCTGGGCGGCATGGGCATCATCGTCATGTCCGTGGCAATCCTGCCGCTGCTCGGCGTCGGCGGCGCTCAGATTATGAAGGCAGAGACAAGCGGCCCCCTCAAGGAAACGCGTCTCACTCCCCGCATTGCGGAAACCGCACGATCGCTCTACCTCATTTACTTCGGCATTTCTGTTGCCTGTGCGATTGCCTACCATTTCGCAGGCATGCACTGGCGCGATGCGGTCATGCACATGATGACGACGGTGAGCCTATCGGGCATTGCCGCACATGATGCGAGCTTCGGCTTCTTCAACAGTGCGGCAGTGGATGCCGTCGCCGTTATCTTCATGGTGATCTGCGGCTTCAGCTTCACGCTCCACTTCGTTGCCTGGCGCCGGCATGACCCTCTCGTCTATCTGCGCAACCCCGAAGCGCTCGCCTGGATCGGCCTTCTCCTGGTGCTGATTGCCGCCGCGACTCCAGTACTCTATCTGTCAGGCCTGGCCCCCAGCGTTCCGGAAGCGCTGCGCGCAGCAGCCTTCTCCATTGTGAGCGCAGCGTCCACAACAGGCTACGCTACATCCGACTGGTCTCTCTGGCCCTGCGGGCTGCCTGCCGTTCTTCTGCTCAGTTCCGCCGTTGCTACCTGTGCGGGCTCCACCGGCGGAGGCCTGAAGATGATTCGAGTACTCATCCTCATCAAGCAGGCAAAGCGCGAGTTCACGCTGCTGCTCTACCCGAACGCGGTCTCCCCCATAACAGTCGGCGACGCAGCCATCCCGAATCACATTGTCTTCGCCGTTCTCGGATACACGCTGCTCTGGACCTTTTCCGTCCTTGCGGGAGCCTTTGCCCTGCTGGCTACCGGCCTGGGATCTCTTGAGTCCTGGTCGGCAGCGGTTGCCTGCATTACGAATCTCGGTCCCGGACTCGGCACTGTCGGCCCGGTTGGAAACTACCAGGGCCTCACAGCACTCCAGCTCGACATCCTCACCTTTCTGATGATGACCGGCCGACTGGAGATTTTCACCGTTTTCGTGCTCTTTACCCGGGCATTCTGGCGAACCTGATCGGCTCAGCAGTCAGATACTTCATGAGAATCAACGCCCAAGCGTCGTCCACATAATGGGCTTTTTATGCTTGATGGCGCGGCGGATCATATCCTGAAGCGGAACCATTCGCTGATAGAGGCGGATCGAATCCTCACGGTTCTTCTTTTTCTCCTCTTCCTCGCGCTCTGCTTCAAGCATGCGGATTTCATTCTCATAGGAGCCTTCCCGCAGACGCTTTTCCCGCTCTTCCTCGAGCTTCGCGGCTTTTGCTTTATCCGCTGCCGCAGCTTCGTCAAGCCTTCTGAGCACATCAGGCAGATCCTCCGCCATGAAGCCGCCCTTTTCGTGGAAAGGCTCATTTATTGCCTTGAAGATGCGTTCAACCGTTTCTTTAAAGGCAATAAAGGGACCGGTAGCCACGCAACTGAACTGAACCAACGCCATTTTTGAATTGATGTCCGTATCGTCTGAGAATCCGCGCCGCATCAGGAATGCGAAACACGCGTCCTGAGATGCCGGCAGTTCTCTGAATGCTAAACTCCCGGACAAACTCAATTTCATTTTATCGTTGGGGAGTCAGATGCCGTGGTAACAACTGGTCTCTGCATCATTGCCCATGCGCCCTTGGCCTCGGCGCTAAAAACCTGCGCTCAGCATATCTACAGCATGACAGGGGATATTTCCGCGGATCAGATCATTGCTTACGATGTGCCGGCAGAAGTTGACGCCGCCCGGGGGCTTGCTCACGCACAGGAACTCCTCAAAACGCTTTTCAAGCATGCAGAGGGCGTCGTCGTGTTTACCGACCTGACCGGCGCAACTCCTGGAAACATTGCCCGCAAGCTCCTTGAAGACCCCCGCGTTCGCGTGGTGAGCGGCACCAACCTTCCCGCACTCATTGCAGCGCTCAACGCCCCTTCCGATGCCTCAGTGGTGCAGGTAGCCACGCTTGCCGAAGCGGCAGCCCGAGCCAGTCTCGGAGCCCTCTCCGACAACTGAATTTTGAATCCCGCCTTACACATAGGAGCAGAACTTGTTCGAGGAAACGCTCACGCTTCAGAACAAGCTTGGTCTTCACGCACGCCCTTCAGCGCGCCTCGCAAAGACAGCCAGTCTCTTTCGCAGCACCATCACAATCACCCATGAAAAGCATACGGTTGACGCCAAGTCCATTCTTGGACTGATGACCATGGCGCTTCCATGCGGAAGCGTGGTGACGATTTCGGCGGACGGGCCGGATGAAAAAGATGCCGTGCAGACCATTGCCGAACTCTTTCGAGACCGTTTCGGTGAAGACGAATAATTTCTTTGGAGAAAAGACGAATGAGCTCCGAAGAAGAAATTAAAGTCCCGGCTTACCCGGACGCAAAAAATGAGTCCGGCACTGAAGAGGTTCCTCAGAAAACAAAAGAAAGCGTTCTCCGAGGACTTACCGTTTGTCCGGGGGTTGCCTGGGGCAGCGGAATTCAGCTCATGGCGGGCGACCTGGAAATTCCGCAGTTTCCGATTGATCAGACAGACGTTCGCGGCGAAATCCAGCGTCTTCGAATGGCGGCGGCCTCTGCTGTAAAGCAGCTTGAGAGACTCGGAGAAGACCTCGACGAAGATACTCCGGCGGAAGCGGCTGCCTTTCTGGATGTGTACCGAACCATCCTGCAGGATCCGACACTGATCACGGAAACCGCTGCAGTCATCCGTGAAAAGCTTGTTAATGCGGAATGGGCGCTTTCCCTTCGCCTGGAACAGATTCGACGCGATTTTGAACAAATCAACGACGAATACCTGCGCAACCGCGTTGAAGACATCACCGATGTGTTTCAACGCATCCAGCGCATCCTCGCCGGCCGCCGCTCCGCCACAAGCCTTCTTGAAGCCGAGGAAATTGAGGATTCCGTCATCCTGGTAGCCGACCAGCTCGGACCGGCAGACATGCTTCAGCTGCGAGAGCGCGACGACCTTGACATCGTCGGCATCGTAATGGAAACCGGCAGCGCCACAAGCCATTCCGCAATTCTGGCAGCAAGCCTTGGCATTCCTACGCTCGTAGGCGTCGAAAATGCGATCGAGCGCATCGGAACAGGACACGAAATCCTTGTGGATGCCGATGCAGGCCTCGTCAATCTCGCCCCTTCTGATGAAGCAAAGAAGAGCGCGGCCCGCGCCATGCGCGCCCGCAGGCAGCGCAATCGTCAGCTTGTCAAACTGCGCGGTGAAGATGCCGTTACACGTGATGGCGAAGCAGTAGAGCTTCTTGCCAATATTGCGCTTCCCGATGACCTCCCTGAAGCCCGCAAAGCCGGGGCTGCCGGCGTCGGCCTTTTCCGAACGGAATTTCTGTTTCTCAATCGAGAAGACCTGCCGAGCGAAGAAGAACAGGTGGAGGCCTACCAGAAAGTAATCCGCGGCATGCGCGGTCGAATTACCACGATCCGCACCGCCGATATCGGCGGCGACAAGATGCTTTCGCGCGAATCTCTGGCGCTTCTGGCGGACAGCGACTTTGAGGAAGCCAACCCTGCGCTTGGCCTTCGCGCGCTGCGCTTCTGCTTCGCATTCCGTCCTCTCTTCATTACACAGCTCCGGGCGCTCATGAGAGCCGCCACCGCAGGGAGCGTCAGGCTCCTGCTCCCGATGGTTTCAAGCTCCTCAGATGTTCACGAGGTGCGTGCGTGCATTGAAGAGGCCGCTGCCCAGCTTGAGGCTGAAGGCGTTCGCTACCGCAAGAACATCCCGCTCGGCGGCATGATTGAGCTCCCGGCCGCCGTCGCAGGCCTCTCCGATCTGCTGCCGCTTCTCGATTTCTTCTCCCTCGGAACAAACGACCTCGTGCAATACACGCTTGCCGCCGACCGCACCAATGCCTATGTCTCGCGTTACTGCGATGACTGCCATCCGGCTGTGATGCGCTTTATTGCTGAATCCATTCGACGCGTCACCGCTGCCGGAAAAGAAATCTCCGTCTGCGGCGAAATGGCCGGCCGTCCCGAGATGACGCCATTTTTCATCGGTCTCGGCTGCTCGGCACTCTCCATGGATCCGGCACATATCCCGACCATCAAGGAACGCATCCGCGCTCTCAGCGCCGAAGATTGCGAAATCTTCGCCCGCGGCATACTGCGCCGCCGATCCGCAGAAAGCGTGCGCGAAGCGCTCGCCGACTTTAATGAAGCCCTTAAGCCCGATGCCCTGCAATCCGCGGCATCCGCCGGATAACTCGCCTTATGCAAAGGATCAGACACTATGGCCAACGAATACGACAAGCCGCTCACTGACGAAGAATTCGTAGAAATCGGCGAGCTTTTGGCTTCCATCCCGGAACCCTGGGAGTCAATGGAGCCCGATCGGATGGACGGGTTCCTCACCGCTGTCGTGCTTCTCCCTGAACCCGTATCTCCGAGCTCCTGGATGCCCTTCATTTTCGATGAAGAAGGTCGTCCCGACGCCATGCTTCCGGATGAAGCCGATCAGCATCGACTTGAGGATCTTGTCTACCGCCGCTATCGGACGATCGAAAACGATCTGTCCCAGTGCCGGGCGCTCGATCCCATCGTATACGACGTGGAGGATGAATCCGGACGTCCGGTAGGCGGATGGGAGGCTATTGCCGCACTGGAGCCTTTTGCTGCGGGCTTTCTTGAAGCTATGAACCGCTGGCCGGGCCTGCGCGAAACCGGCAGCGAACTTGTCGACAGCGCTCTGCTCGGCATTCTTCGTCATCTCCCCGATGAGCTTGTCGGCGATATGCAGGAAGTGAAGGAAGAGCTCGAATTTGAGAGCCCGCTGGAAAACCTGAAGCAGGCAACGGAAGATCTTGCGGAAAGCGTTGCTGAAATTGCCTCCGTCACCCGCGGATTCACGCCCCGAACCGAACAAAATCATAAAAATAACCGGCGCCGACGCTAATTTTTCCCTGTTGCGCTCTTCGGAGCGCAACGCATGACAAGCCAGACAAGAACAAACACCGGCAGCCCCATGAGCGCCGTTCCGATGAAAAAGTGCTCATATCCGAATGCTTCCACCGCCATGCCGGAAAATCCCGCCAGAAATTTGGGAAGCAGCAGCATGATGGAGCTGAAAAGCGCATATTGAGTCGCTGAATACCTGGAGCTAGTCAAGCCTGACAGATAGGCTACGAAAGCCGCACTTGCCAGACCTGCCGCGAGATTGTCCGCAGATACCGTAACGACAAGAAAAGTGAGATTCGCACCAATCCCTGCAAGAACAGAAAAAAGCAGATTGGTGAGGCTCGAGAGCACTGCTCCGGCGAGAAGTACCGGAAGGACACCGTAACGCATGGCTGCTGCGCCGCCGACAAAAGCACCCAGAAGCGTCATCATGACGCCGAATACCTTGCTCACCGCAGCAACCTCTTCTTTCGTGAATCCGAGATCCTGATAGAAGGGATTTGCCATAACGCCCATAACGACATCGGAAATTCGATAGGTCGCTATCAGCGCAAGAACAAGAAGCGCCGCCCAGCCAAAGCGCCTGAAAAAATCTGAGAAGGGGCCAATAAGGGCTGCGCTGAGTCGTTCCCTTAAAGGAATATGCGTATTGGCAGTGGAAATTTCCTCTCGCGAATCATCATGCGAGGGTTCCGGAGAAAGCAATGTTGCCGCCACTCCGACCAGAACGCTTGCGGCCATGACCCCATAGCTCACAGTCCAGGCGTAATGCATGTATCCGGAAGCACCGTGCCCGGCCCAGGCCGCTATAGCAAGCGCTCCGGCTCCCGCCCAAATCATGCCGAGTCGATACCCGGTCTGATACATAGCCGCATAAGCCGCCTGCCTGCGCTCGCCGGCCGACTCAATACGGTAAGCATCGAGCGCAATGTCCTGCGTGGCAGATGCGAAAGCTGCCAGCATGGCCAATCCTGCAAACGCAAACAAGTCCTTCTGAGGATCCGTGATCGCAAGACCAAAAAGTGCACAGGCAAGCATCAGCTGCGCAGCGAGCAGCCACGCCCGGCGCCTGCCGAGCGTTCTTGAAAGAACGGGAATTGGCATGCGGTCTACAAGCGGCGCCCAGATCCATTTAAAGCCATAGATCAGCCCCACCCAGGAAAAAAAACCGATGGTGGCTAGATCGACGCCGGCCTCACGAAGCCAAAACCCAAGCGTGCCGATGACCAGAAGTAGCGGAAGACCGGAGCTGAAGCCGAAAACAGCCATGCGCATCGCTCCGGGTTCCAGATAGACCTGCCAGCCGCTCTTCTTTCCGGAACTCGAGTTGTCGCAAGCCATCAGCGGCTCTCTCCCCCGAGAACAGCTTCCGGGCCGCTGAGCCAAACCCATTTGCCCGGCTCAAGATTTTCCGGCAGCGCGTATGCCCCCACCCGAATCCGATGAAGCTTTGCCACCCGGTTGCCGCAGGCAGCAACCATTCTCTTTACCTGATGATATTTCCCCTGGGAAATCGTGAGCTCAAGCTTCTCAGGAGCGAGCATCCTTGCCGCCTTGGCCGCAACGGGCTTTGGATCATCATCCAATACAACACCGGAGAGGAGCTTTTCACAGGTATCCGGCTTCATGGGGTGGCAGAGCTCCACCAGATACACTTTATCGACATGCTTTTTTGGATGCGTAAGCCGATGGAGAAGCTTGCCGTCATCCGTAAAAAGAAGCAGTCCGGTCGTATCCCAGTCGAGCCGTCCCACCGGCTGAACAGCGCGCTTGCGAAGAGGCCCCGGGAGAAGCCCCATGACTGAAGGGTGAGCTGAAGGTTTGAGAGAACACTCATACCCTTCAGGCTTATTCATTGCAATCAGCGCCTTTTCGCATACAGGCCACTCTTCGCCGCGCCATGTAAGCACAAGTCCCTTCGGTTCAAAATTCTCGTCCGGATCGTCCGCCACTTTTCCATTGACGGAAACGGCTCCCGCCAGCACGATCTGCCGGCAGTCATAGCGAGTCCCGAACCCTTGCGTAAACAGAATATCGGCAAGCGTCATCATTTCAATTCTCCGTCATCAACCGCATAGTCCACCCAGAGCGGAGCGTGATCGGAAAATTTTTCCGCGGCGTAGATATCCGTTGCCCGTGCAAGCGCTGCAATGCCTGGGGTAGCGAGCTCGTAATCAATGCGCCAGCCGACATTCTTTGCACGCGCCTGCCCGCGCTGGCTCCACCACGTGTAGCGCTCCGGACGCGGATCAAGTCTTCGGAACACATCAACCCAGCCCATTTCATCAAAGAGATGATCTAGCCAGGCCCGCTCTTCAGGCAGAAAACCGGAATGGTCGAGATTGCCCTTCCAGTTCTTAATGTCGATTTCCTTATGCGCAATGTTGACGTCGCCGCATAGAACCACTTCCCGGCCAGCATCCTTTAATGCCTTCAGATGCGGTTCAAAGCGCTCAAGAAACCGGAATTTCGCAAGCTGCCGCTCGTCAGACGAACTTCCTGACGGGAAATATGCGGAAATGACAGTAAGGCGCCCGAAATCCGCCTCGACGCAGCGTCCTTCGGCATCGAATTCATCATCTCCGAAACCAATGCGGACAGAGTCCGGAACTCTTCGCGACCAGAGACCGCACCCGGAATACCCCTTTTTCCGGGCGCAATGGAAAAAGCCGTGATAGCCCGGAAGAGACTTGAGTTCATCGGAGAGATCAGCTTCCTGAGCCTTCAGTTCCTGAATGCAGAGAATGTCCGCATTCTGCTGCATGAACCACTCAAAAAATCCTTTCTTGGCCGCAGATCGAATTCCGTTGGCGTTAAAGGTAAGAATGCGCAGCATGCGCTCTCCTCAATGGAATAGTTCCAGATAATTCTGATTTCTAAAGCTTCTGCAAATGCAGACGGCAACGTTAGCCAGCGATCGCATATTGTCGCATGCCACAATGGCGCCGCCATTTTCAGCTGCAATGGCTCAGTCTTGCAGGGCTGACGCACATTAATTTCTAATTTCAGCTGGAATCTTTTGATTTTCAG
>NZ_CALDXB010000020.1 GCF_937923675.1 uncultured Sutterella sp.
CTGAAAATCAAAAGATTCCAGCTGAAATTAGAAATTAATGTGCGTCAGCCCTGAGGCGTCAGAAAATCTGCCTTTACGCGCCTCTCTGTACGTCTATAGGGAATTCCGGGTATGGAAAAGCACTTAAAGCGGTTAGAATGCGCGTGTTTTTCCAAACTCGACCCCGCCCTGAAGCCCATGGGCGGGACCATCCAGAGGATAAAAATGGTACAGGGTCGCTACGTTTTCCCCTTCAGCCAGCTTCGCATGACGGACGTTGATCGCGTCGGCGGCAAGAACGCCTCGCTCGGCGAGCTGCTCAGCCAGCTTACGAGCGCCGGCATCCGTGTTCCCGACGGCTTCGCCACGACAGCTGAGGCCTTCCGCCTCTTCCTGCGCGAAGGCGGACTTGAGGACCGCATTCATGAACGCCTCAAGACGCTCAATGTTGATGATGTGAAGGCGCTTGCCGCTGCCGGTGCGGAAATCCGCGGCTGGATCGAAAAGGCGCCTTTCCCGGCTGAGCTCGAAAAGGAAATCCGCGAGTTCTACGAATGGCTTCGCGACGGCCGCGACATTTCCGTCGCCGTGCGTTCGTCGGCCACCGCCGAGGACCTGCCGGATGCTTCCTTTGCCGGCCAGCAGGAAACCGTGCTCAACGTGAACGGCATCGACGCCGTTCTCAGCCACATGAAGGAAGTCTTTGCTTCCCTCTACAACGACCGTGCCATTTCGTACCGCGTCCACAAGGGCTTCACGCACGCTGAGGTCGCGCTTTCCGCGGGCGTTCAGCGCATGTGCCGCTCCGACAAGGGCGCTGCCGGCGTGATGTTCACGCTCGATACGGAATCGGGCTTCGACAAGGTGGTCTTCATCACCGCTTCCTACGGCCTCGGCGAGACGGTCGTGCAGGGTGCGGTGAACCCGGACGAGTTCTACGTCTTCAAGCCCACGCTCGACGAAGGCAAGTTCCCGATCATCCGCAAGTCGCTCGGCTCGAAGCTCATTCGAATGGAATTCGAAACCGACGCCTCGACGGGCCGCACGGTCCGTACGGTCGATGTTTCGCCGGAAGACCGCCGCAAGTTCGCGATCACCGACGACGACGTGATCGAACTCGCGAAGTTCGCCCGCATCATCGAGAAGCACTACGGCCGCCCGATGGACATCGAATGGGGCAAGGACGGCACCGACGGCAAGATCTACATCCTTCAGGCCCGTCCTGAAACGGTGAAGTCGCAGCAGAAGAGCGTTGAGGTCCAGGTCAAGTATTCGCTCGGCTCCAAGGGCCGCCTCCTCGCGCAGGGCCGCGCCATCGGCCAGAAGATCGGCCAGGGCGAAGTCCGCGTCGTTCAGAGCGCTGCTGAAATGGACCGCGTGCAGCCGGGCGACGTGCTTGTCACCGACATGACCGACCCCAACTGGGAGCCGGTGATGAAGCGTGCGAGCGCCATCGTCACGAACCGCGGCGGCCGCACCTGCCACGCCGCCATCATTGCGCGCGAACTCGGCATTCCGGCTGTTGTCGGCTGCGGCGACGCGACCGAACGCATCATGGAAGGCGACAAGGTCACGGTCTCCTGCGCTGAAGGCGACACGGGCAACATCTACGAGGGGCTTCTTCAGATCAATACCGAGGAAGTCACCCGCGGCGCGCTCCCCGAGATCCCCGTCAAGATCATGATGAATGTCGGCAACCCGCAGCTCGCCTTCGACTTCCAGTCGATCCCGAACAAGGGCGTGGGTCTTGCCCGTCTTGAGTTCATCATCAACAACAACATCGGCATCCATCCGAAGGTCGTGCTCGAGTACCCGAACGTTCCGGGCGAACTCCGCGACGCCGTTGAACGCCTCTCCGCGGGCTATCCCTCCGCCAAGGCCTTCTACGAAAGGAAGATCGCCGAAGGCGTGGCGACCATTGCCGCTGCCTTCTATCCGAAGAAGGTCATCGTTCGTCTCTCCGACTTCAAGAGCAACGAGTACAGAAAGCTCATCGGCGGCGTCAACTACGAGCCCGTGGAAGAAAATCCGATGCTCGGCTTCCGCGGCGCCTCGCGCTACATCGCCAACCAGTTCGCCGAATGCTTCGCGATGGAATGCCGTGCGATGAAGTTCGTTCGCGACGAAATGGGCCTCACGAACGTCGAACTCATGATTCCTTTCGTGCGTACGGTTGATGAAGCCCGCCGCGTGACGGAAATCATGGAAAGCCACGGCCTCAAGCGCGGCGTGAACGGCCTTCGCCTCAACATGATGTGCGAAATCCCGAGCAATGCGCTTCTTGCCGACCAGTTCCTCGAATATTTCGACGGCTTCTCGATCGGTTCGAACGACATGACGCAGCTCGCGCTCGGCCTCGACCGCGACTCCGGTCTCGTTGCCGCCACGTTCGATGAACGCAACGACGCCGTGAAGGCGCTCCTCTCGATGGCGATCCGCGCCTGCCGCGCCAAGGGCAAGTACGTCGGCATCTGCGGTCAGGGTCCTTCCGACCACGCCGACCTCGCCAAGTGGCTGATGGATGAGGGCATTGAGTCGATTTCGCTCAACCCCGATACGGTCGTCGAAACCTGGCGCCGTCTCGCTTCCGGCCGCTGCTGATGAAGCTTCCCGGGGCTTCTCCCTTTGAGAAGAAGTCCCGGTGCTGCGGCACTCTGAAAAACCTCTTCGGGCGCTTTGTCCGGGGAGGTTTTTTTCGCTCCGCGTGAGCGCGGACCCTCTTAAATTTGCTTGCAACTTAACCCGGCGCTTCGGCATCGTCCTAGCGGGAGGAGCGCGGAAGCGCGTGATAGACTGAATCAAATGAAAGGTTTCCGGGAGATCTTTTTCTTCTTCCCGAAGCGGAATCAAGGAGTCCTCATTGATTACGATTTCTCCAACGATTGCCTGGTTCATCGCGGCAGCGCTGGTGCTCGCTCTTGAGCTCTTTCTCACGACGGCGTATCTGCTCGCCGTGAGCTTTGGACTTGCCGCAGGCGCGATGGCCGCGTGGGCAGGTTTCGGCTTTTCCGGACAGATTCTCTCCTGCGCCGCAGCCGTAGCGCTCGGCTGCGTGGCTGTTCTCATATACAAAAAGAAATTCTCCGGCAGAAAGGATGATTCCATGCGGCTGCAGAACCTCGATGAGGGCCGGCTCGTTCGTGTCGACGCCGTCGGCTCCGACGGGCTCGCAGTTGTTACCTATCGGGGCGCCACCTGGATTGCCCGCCCCGGATCGGCTTCCAATCTGACGCCCGGCGTCTGGACGATCGAGAGCGTCGACGGCACGCAGCTCGTTCTCGGAGAGCGGCGCGGCAGCTGACGGATGTCCGGCGGTTCTCCCGCACAAAAACTATTTTTCTTCCAAGCTTCCTTACTTCTACGTACGCCACCATGCTGATCGACTTCCCTGTGAGCGGCTTCTTCATCTTTACGCTGGTCCTCGTCATTCTTGCCATTCTCTTTGCCAGCCAGGGCATCAAGGTTGTGCCTCAGCAGACTGCCTGGGTGGTCGAGCGTCTCGGCAAATTCCACGCCGTGCTCTCGCCCGGCCTCAACTTCATCATCCCGTTCGTCGATCGGGTCGCGTACCGCCACTCCCTCAAGGAAATTCCGCTCGATACGCCGAGTCAGGTCTGCATTACGCGCGACAACACTCAGCTCACGGTCGACGGCGTGCTCTTCTTTCAGGTGACGGATCCCCAGCGCGCGAGCTACGGCACCTCCAACTACATCATCGCCATCACGCAGCTCGCGCAGACGACGCTGCGCAGCGTGATCGGCAAGATGGAGCTCGACAAGACCTTTGAGGAGCGAGACCTCATCAACAAGTCCGTTGTCTCCTCAATCGATGAGGCGGCCCTCAACTGGGGCGTCAAGGTGCTTCGTTATGAAATCAAGGATCTGACGCCGCCCGCGGTGATTCTTCAGGCCATGCAGCAGCAGATCACGGCTGAGCGCGAAAAGCGCGCCGTGGTGGCGGCTTCCGAAGGCCGCAAGCTCGAGCAGATCAATCTGGCAACGGGCGCAAGAGAAGCGGCCATTGCGCAGTCCGAGGGCGAAAAGCAGGCCGAGATCAACAAGGCCGAAGGCCAGGCTGCCGCCACGATTGCGCTCGCCAACGCCACGGCCGAGGCGCTCGAGCGCATTGCCGCCGCGACCCAGAAGGAGGGCGGACTCACGGCAGTCAACCTTCAGGTGGCTGAAAAGTACGTTGCAGCCTTCAGCGAACTGGCCCGCACGAACAACACGCTCATCGTGCCGGGGAACATGTCCGACATGAGCACGCTGATCGCGTCCGCCATGAAGATCGTGGACACATCCCGCGGCGCCGCTCAGGCCATCACGAAGGCAAAGTAGCCGGGAGGCGCTCTGCAGGATAAAAAACGCCGCCGGTTCCGGGCTTCCGAAACCGGCGGTGTCTTTTAATGCGTGGACCTGATTCCTGACTTATTCAGGGCATTCGGGCATCAGGCCGGGGTGCCTGGAAAGAAAATCCGAAGAGAAAGCAGCGTTCGCCCGGGAGGCCTGGCCGAGAGCTTCCGGGCGCCGTTGAGTGTCTCACGAAGGTCAGGCAGACGGGAGAGGGGCTTTATGGAAAGCTTCCATCAGTTCCCGGGTTTTCGAAAGCGGCGGTGTCTTTTAATGCGCAGAGTCGATTCCGTGTCGATCCCGTGCATTCAGCAGCCGGTCCGGAGAGACCGGGAAGGGAATCAAAAGCGCAGGCCGCGCTCTCCGTAAGGATCACAGCGCAGAGCTTCACAAATGTCTGGCGGCCGGGAGGCACTCTGCAGGAGAAAAAACGCCGCCGGCTCTGGATTTCAGAAACCGGCGGTGTCTTTTAATGCGTGAATCTGATTTCTGACTCGACCCGGGCATTCGACAGCCGGCCCGGGAAAAGTTCAGATAGCAGGCATCAGAAGCGGAAGTCGCGTTCGCCTTCGGCAATGCGCTCGAGGCGCTTCACGCTCGCGTTGCGGAACTTTTCGTTCTTCACCTTCGGGAGCTCGAGGCGGATGACGGCTTCGCCCTCGGTGCGGGTCTTTTCCGTCGCGTAGTCGCAGAGATACTCCTTCATCGTGAGGATGGCATTTGCCTGACAGTAGTCTGCGATGGCGCCGTTCTTTGCAAATTCCATGAAGCGGTCGCCCGTGCGGCCGGCGCGGTAGCAGGCCGTGCAGAAGCTCGGGAGGTAGTGGTTCTCGAGAAGCCAGCGCACCACTTCGTCGAGCGAACGGCGGTCGTTGGTTTCGAACTGCGCGGAATTCTCAATGTCGCGGATGTCGCGGATCGTGTAGCCGCCGACCGAGGTGCGCGAGCCCCCGGAAATCTGGGAGATGCCGAGCTTGAGCGCAGCTTCGCGGGTGCGGGCGCTTTCGCGCGTCGACATGATCATGCCGGTGTAGGGAACGGCGAGACGAATGAGCGCGACGATCTTGAGGAAGATGTCGTCGGGAACGGCATTCGAGAACGAGTGCGGATCGATGTCGTCGGCCGGGCAGATGCGCGGCACGGAAATCGTGTGCGGGCCGACGCCCCAGACGGCTTCGAGATGCTCGGCATGCATGAGAAGACCGACGAAGTCGTACTTGTAGAGCGTGAGGCCGAAAAGAACGCCGAGGCCCACGTCGTCGATGCCGCCCTCCATGGCGCGGTCATGCGCTTCGGTGTGCCAGGCGTAGTCGGCCTTCGGTCCCTTCGGGTGAAGCTTCTTGTACTCGTCCGGATGGTACGTTTCCTGGAAAAGCTGGTACGTGCCGATTTCGGCCTCGTGGAGCTTGCGGTAGTTTTCAACGGTCGTCGCCGCAATATTGACGTTGAGGCGGCGGATCTTGCCGTTCTTGTGCTGGATCGAATAGATCGTCTTGATGGATTCGAGAATGTATTCGATCGGGTTGTACTTCGGGTGCTCGCCCGCTTCGAGAAGCAGGCGCTTGTGGCCGAGGTCCTGCAGCGCAATCACCTCATTTCTGATTTCTTCCTGCGTGAGCTTCTTGCGGACAATGTTCTTGTTCTTCGCGTGATACGGGCAGTAGGTGCAGGTGTTGACGCAGTAGTTGGAAAGATAGAGGGGCGCGAAGAGCACGATGCGCGCGCCGTAAATTTTTTCCTTCACATCGCGGGCGATGCGGAAGATTTCGTCGTTCAGATCCTGCTGGTCGCAGAAAAGGAGGGCGGCCGCCTCGCGATGGGTGAGGCCCTTTGCGGTCTTCGCCTTTTCAAGGAGGGATTCAAGAAGCGGACGGTCGGACTTATGCTCCTCCGCCCACCTGAGGGTGTCTTCAATTTCTTCCCGGCAGATGAATTCATCCGCGCGGCGTGATTTGGGATCGTACATAAAAATTTTTTGGGCTGAAATGACAGGAAGCCAGAAGCTCGAAAATGATGCTTCGGGGATCACCGCCATATGCGGGCGTCTTAGAGCGAGCGCCCTCGGCTTTGTCGAATGCGCTCATGATAAAGATTTCGCCCGCTTTCCGCGTCCGGGTTTTTGATGACACCCGGGTGCACGATCCTTTCTTTTCACCCGGGCTGAGTGTGCTGCGCCTATTCGCAGTCAAGCTCCTTCATGCGGGAAAAGACGGCTCCGGCGGAATAAACCGCAAAAAGGAAGCCCCCGCCTGTAATCTAAATTGTTCTGTCGGCGTACGTATGAATGCACCTGAGCGCGCTACCCCTACC
>NZ_CALDXB010000021.1 GCF_937923675.1 uncultured Sutterella sp.
GTACTGTCGGCGAAGTGGAAAAACTGGCTTTCCGAATTTATGGAAGCCCCCTAAAGAGATCTCAACCAATGAAGTCTCGGGGTCCAAGGTTTGGAATGGCAAGGACTTCTCCGGCTACGTTTCAGAAAGCGGAAAAGATTTCGGTGCTCTCTACATCAGCAAAGTTTCCGGCAGCGCAGCTATCGAGAACCTGACTTTCAATGGCAATAAGTCTGCCGGCAAGGGCGGCGCGGTCGCTCTTGATAATTCGACGATTACGCTCAAGAACGCTTCCTTTACCAATAATGTGGCGGATGGGTTCGGCGGTGCGATTCGTCTCTGGTCCGATAACACCAGCGGTAGTGCATCCCTGACGCTTGATGCAACAGAAGATGTCACCTATGCCGGCAACAAAGCTGGACAGGGAACGACTCTGGTTTCCGGAGCAACTGCTCTCGGCGATCGTTATGAAGATATGGGCGGCTTTGCTTATCTTCAAGGCTACTCCACCCTTGTGATCAATGCTGCCGACCGCCGCGTCGTTAATATCGGCGAAACCGGTGCTGCTGAAGCGGGACTGGACTCCATCGCCGCGGGCAAAGGCAACAATAAACTTGAATTCAATGGTGAAGGCACCGTCAATGTGAATGGCTCGACAGAATCCTTCGTCGGCGCCATCAACGTTAATGCCGGTACCGTCAATTTTGCAACGGGCATCGGTTCTGTCGATGTGACGACGCAGGCTGCTGTCAATAAGCTTGCCAGTGGCGCGGCTGCGTCTTCTGCTACCGCCGGTGCGGAAGCGACTGTTCTGACCGTTGCCTCCGGAGCCACCGCCAACGTTGGTGATCTCGTCATCAATCGCTCTGCTGCCAGCTCTGCTGCGGGCACGAAGGTTGTTGCTCAGACGGGCGCTACCGTGACGCTTCAGAGCGTTACGCTTACCACCAAGGATTACACAGATCGTTACGTAGAAGCCAGCGGAGCTGCTGCTTCCGGCGCTCTCACGACGACTGGCAACGGTGAATTTTCAGTTGCCTCCGGCGCCAAGATGACGGTGCTCGGCGATGTGACGATCGGCAAGGGTTCAACCCTCACGAAGTCTGAAGCCGGCATGCTTGATGTTGACGGTACGCTCAATGTTGCGGCAAGCGGCACCTATACGGTTTCGAGCGGCAGCACGACGGTCGGCGCTCTTGTCAATGCGGGTACGGTGTCGGGCGGTAATCTGACCGTTGAAGGCGTCAAGGCTTCCTCCAATACCGGCAAGATTGATGTGGCTTCGCTCACGCTGAAGGCGGGTGAATTCACGACTTCCGGTGGCCAGTGGTCTGAGGGTAAGAGCTCGGTATTTAATACTGAAACTCTTACAGTCAAGGAAGGTGCAACGTTCAGCAACACAGGCGTAGCTAAAGCCGCTTCGATTACTGTCGAAGGTACGCTGAATACGCAAATTCTCGTGCTGAATAATTCCAATGCCCTTGAAGGTCACCTCAAGTTTGACACGCTGACCATCAATAAGACCGGCGTCTTCAACATCACGAACGAAAGCGTCGTCAACTCCGGCAGCATCGCCTTTGCTGATGGTGATGTTACGTTCGCAGGCGGCAAATTCCAGGTCGCTGGTAAGGACTACACCGGGAACGCGAGTGTTGGCGGTCAGTCGGGAGCTGTGAAGATTGCCTTCACGGCTGGCGACTACACCTTCGGGACGATCACTGTTCAGGCTCAGCAGGGCGCTAGCGGTCACACGGTTAATGTTAACGGTGATGCCAAGCTGACCCTTGCAGGCCTCGATATGGCTTCCGGATCTACCGCTACAATCGATGACAACGCCGTTGTTGGAATCGATAGCCTGAAACTGGCCTCTGGCGCGAACATGAATGTCAGCGGCGGTACGCTTACGATCAGCAAGGCTCTCGCCAACGCTTCGGGTAGCAGCTTTAGCGTTGGTGATGGCGAGCTTAATGTTTCTGCCGAAGCTGTTGGTCTCAAAATCGTTTCTGGCAGTGTAACGCTTGCCTCTGGGTTTACTGGTCTGACCAATAACCAAGGTATCGTCAACGTCACCGGCATTGAAGCTGGGGAGCTGAATGTTACTAAGATTGCGGAACTTGCTCAGAAGTTCAACGGGACTTCCGGTACGGGTCTTGTTTCGCTTGCCAACGTCGGTGTCTCTGGTCTTTCGACCATGGTTTCCGGCTCGGAAATCGCTTACGACTCGATCAAGGACCTTGGCGGTGTCGAGCTTGATCAGCTGCAGGATCTGACAGTCACCGGCGTTAGCGGTGCTCTTGCTGGTTCGTATGCTGCCGCTAAGCTTTCCGGCACAGCAACGTCCCTGACCGTTTCGAATACCCTTAAGCTCAACGGTACCGGCAAGCTGGTTCAGACGGCTAGCGGCGCTCTTGCCGGTGCAACGCTCGACAGCGGCACGATGCTGATTGTGACCGGCACTGGCGCTGAAATTGGTGCGCTTGCAAGCGGTTCACAGGGCGCTGGCGACATGGTTGTCGCTGAAGCTGCGTCTCTGGATGTTCAGGGAACTTCGGTGCTTGGGTCCCTGGATGTCGACGGCACCATGACGATGGGCAAGACTGCCAGCGGTACGGCTTACGACCTCACCGTGGCAGATCTCTATGTTACTGGCAACCTTTCCGTCGCTGGTACGCTTAATGCATCGGGCGCTGAAGTCCTTGGCTCGGCTACGGTTGGCAAGCTCGTTGGCGCTGTGACCGTTGGTAATAATGAGACCGCCGGCAGCCTTGTTGCTGGTGAACTTGTTTCCGGTTCGATTTTCGCGGATCCGGCCTGGAAGGATGGTCAGCTCCTGACTTCTGAAGCCTCGACGGTTGCCGTCGGCAAGGTTGCTTCCGGCGCTACGGTTGAAGCTGGTCGTGGTTCGATCGTTTCTGTGGGTACCACGGATAATACGGCTGCTTCCACGCTCTTCGATCGTACGGGCTACAGCCTTGGCGATACGACTGCGGAAAGCAATCAGGACAAGAACGTCGTCAAGTCGGTTCTTTATGTTTCCAACAAGACGGAAACTGGATACGAGACACTGACGGGTACGTTGGCGGCTACTGGTGCGGCGACGCAGACTGCGTCTCTGACGGCAGGTGTTTCCGTCGCAGCTGGTTCCATGCTCCTCGTTGACGCGAAGAATGTCGACGTGACGGGCAAGACGGCGATCTTTGATGAGGCCTTGACGCTTGCCTCCGGCAGCGTGGTTTACGTTGCCAATACTAAGGTCGGCGACAAGTTCTATGCGTCTGAAACTTCTGTTACCGGCGCTGAAACTGCAGACCTCGTGATGGACTACGGCCGCATCCTGACGCTGGGTGCTTCTGAGACCCTCGCCAACACTTACGAAGTTGCGCTCAAGGCTGACGAAGATATGCAGGGCCTCGCAGGTCTCAAGACCATGGGGCTTGCAAAGGCGACGGTGACGCAGGGTACGGCTAATCCGGCTTCTTCGTCCGCAGCCTTCATGAGCTACCTCCTGCAGGATGAGGCTCTCAATGGCCTCACGGACCTTCAGGTGACGAAGATCGGTAATGAAGTGGCCTCCCTCGGCGCCACCACCGGCGTTCAGACGCTCACGATGGATGCCGTCAACCAGA